>NZ_JBIRSJ010000007.1:0-557070 GCF_044334165.1 Streptomyces sp. NPDC020845
ACACCGGCAACTTCACCCGGAAGCAATAGCCGACGGAACCTCCACCAGCGACCTTGCGCCCACCCCCAGCCGGAAACGGACATAGCCTTACGAACTGCCCACTGAGAGCTTCGCGGTTGGGAGTGACCGCGAGTGGGCGCCACCCGGATTCTTGGACGCCTGACGGCCCAGGCGGGTCGAGGCCGGCGACTCTCTCGCAGGACCACGGAAAACACAACGGAGCGAGGGAGCCGGGGGGACCTCGCCTCCCCGGCCCCCTTCATCCTCTTTCTCCTTCCTGCAACGTCACCTGCCTACCGCCCAAGGCCCCTAATGGGCCATCAGCGAATTCGCGGGGACCGTACGGCTCGTGCCGTCCTTCAGGGTGATGGTGAAGGTGCCGGTGAGCAGGCCGTCGGGCTTGCCGCCGGGCCACCAGGCGGTCATGCGGCCATCCTCGACCGTGGCCCGGACGGTCTTCCCGTAGTCGCGTACGACGACCTCCTGCACGTCGGCGCCCACCGCCCCGACCACGTAGTTGAACTCGCTGTCGCCGCTGCCCCGGGCGCCGTAGGTGTCCAGATCGAGCCCGTCGGCGGGCAGCTTCACCACCGGGGAGATCGCCATCGCGAAGCCCGTCCCGTCCGAACCGGCCAGGCAGTACGACGCGTCGCCGGACCGGGTGACGACCATTGAGGCCACGTCGCCACGGATATCCGCGTTGCTGATCCGGGCGGTGCCGGTACCCTGTCCGGCCGTCAGGTCGAGGCACTGGTCCGCGGCGGCGGAGCCCTTGCCCTCGGCGGTGTCGAGCGCCTTGGGCGTGCCGGTCCAACTGACCAGCTCCGCCGAGGACACCGGTCCGTTGTCGCCCTGGTCCGGCAGCCCCCCGGTGACGAAGGTGAAGGCCGCGCCCGCGGCGCACGCGCTGGCCAGGGTGAAGGTCACCCGGCGCACGAGCGGGCGGCGGAAGACGGCGCCGGCCGAGCGGGCGGGCCGGCCGGTGTCGCCGAGGATCGTCCGCAGCAGGGTCTCCTCACGGTCAATCTCGTCGGCGGTCGGCTCGGTGCGCGGGGCGGCGTCGAGTGCGGTGAGGCGGGAGAGCAGGTCGTTGTTGTTCATGGTGGTCACGGACTCCTGTCAGTGGTTCGCGGCGAGCACGGGAGAAACAGCGGTGGCGGAGCCCAGGCGGGCGGCCAGCCGCCGCCTGGCCCTGGTGAGCCGCATCGCGTAGGCGGCGCGGCTGCACCCGAGGACCCTCGCGGCGTCCTTGGCGGACAGGTGCTCCCAGACGAGCAGCGCGAGGACTTCCTGATCCGCGGCGGCAAGTGACTGCCAGGCCGCCGCGAGGTCCATACGGTCGTCCGCGTGGGCCGTCGGGTCGACCGCCTGCGGCCGCGCGCCGAAGGCCTCACCGGCCCGCTGGACGCGCACCGCGAGCGCGGACTGCCGGCGCATCCCCCGCTGGGAGTTGAGCATCGCCTTGCGGGCAGTGCCGAACAGCCAGGGCCGCGGGTCGTCGGGCAGCTCACCGCGTCGGCGCCACGCGGTGAGGAACGTCTCCCCGACGATGTCGTCGACGTTCATCGGGTGAGCGCGCCGGCGCACGAACCTCAGCACGTCTTCGTAGTGAGCCCGATACACGTCCGTGAACTGGGCCTCGGTCTCGATGGGCATGGCTTCCTTCCGTAGCTTCTGCCCTTACGTGTCCACGACGGCCACAGGTGCAACAGGCCTTTCCTGAAACGAGTTTCCCTCCGTGAGGGGCGCGGGCTAAGGGTGGTTCGGGCTTGTTGGGGTCATGTGGCGAGCACGGCGTCCTTGCGTACGCGGGATACGCAGAAGGTGCCGTCTCGGAGCATGGCGAACAGGACGCTGATGCGTTGGCGGGCGCGGCGACCTCTGGTGCGGCCTACCGCCCATCCGCTCCCGGCGCGGGTCGGCGGCCTCGCACCGCGGTAACTCGATGGCGTGCGCGAACCGGTGCTCGCCGCGCTGAAGATCGCGACGCGCGAGGCGCACGGCCCACGCGAGGGGGCCACCCGGTGACGCAGTGCCGCTACCACTGCAGGCACAGAGTGATCAACTTGCCCCAGATGCAGCTCGCAGTCGCTCGACGTGCCGTCGCGGCGAAGCGCGGAGGAGCGGATCCCGCGGCAGAGGACCTGCGCATCGTCAAGCTCGACATCGTCCACGAGCTCCGTGCCCTCTGCAGCCTGCTCGGTTGGTGGATCGTCGCCGTGGTCCTCCAGACGGCCGCCGAAGGCTGGCTCATCGCGAACCTGACGGCGGCCCACGCCACGTGGACAGCGCTGGACGGGTTCTTCGTCTGGGCCGGGACTTCCTGGGGTTTCCTGGCTCTCTGGATCCACACCTGGACGTTCCACTCCCATGCGAAGCGTTACGAAGCCACGCTACGCAAGTTCCGCCCGCCCCTCCCGGATGATCCGGTTCGCGAGGAAGCCGAGGCGCTGGTCGCCTCCTCCCGGGCTTAGAAGTCATCTCACGCGGCCCGGCCGGACAAGGCGCTTCCGTCATGCCTGGACGTCCCGAGGTCAAGACGGGCGGCGCCCGACTGCCAAGAGATGCGAGCTCGCGGCCAGCAGTTCCGGGTACGGCTCGGCCATGCGCGCAGCGGTCGGGGCCGACTTGAACAGCGGCGTATCGACCACCGATTCACCGGTGTACTGCTCTGCCGCCTTCAACATCCCCCACGTTGGGCCCTCGATGCCAAAGACCTGAGCGTCGAACCCCGCGTCCTTCACCTCTTCGAGCAGTTGCTCGCCGGTGTGGAAGTAGGCCGCCGTGAATGCCTTCTTCCCATCGTGCACCTGAGTCCGGAGGATGTTCCCGATGCTCTCCTGCATCCGCTCCTTGTACAGATGCGCGAACGCCGTGTGCTCAAAGAGGCTCGCATAGCGGTTGATCCCGGCGGCAGCAAGCAGTCCTCCGGGGCGCAGGACACGGTATGCCTCAGCCAGGGCCCGATCCCGCTGGTCGCGCTCCAGGAGGTGGTAGAGGGGGCCGAGCAAGAGGACAACGTCGTAGGACTCCCTCCCTGCTGTGAGCTCCCGGGCATCGCCCAGTTCGACCGTGCGGCCCTTGATGCGCTTCGCCTGCTCGATGTGGCGGGGGACGGGGTCGACAAGGTGGACGTGGTGGCCATCCTCGGTCAGCCAGCGGGCGTGCGCGCCTGGACCGCCGCCGACGTCGAGCGGCCGTATGGTCGTGGCGCCGGTGGCCGTCTTACTTCTGGCCGCCGCGTCTTGATCCGCCGGAGCTGGACATGAAGATCAGGACTCATCGGGTCGTCCGGGACGGCGATGAGGTGTGCCCGGACGGCGAGGGCACCCGCTTCTTCGGCGTTCCCGCGTGGCGGATCTGCCTGGCCGTGTGCGCCGCGATGCCGATAGCGCTGCTCGCGTACACGTACACGACCCGCTGACCCGATCAGCGAAGGAGGGGGCGGCACCTCCGCACAGGTGCCGCCCCCTTCGCGGTCCGGAGTCGGCGATGGGGCTGAGGGTAGGGTGCCCCGGGCCGACTCCGGTGGTCTGGCTGGCCGGTTACCGCTCCATGACCGCCGCGCGGCCGGCTTCCAGGCGGGCGACCGGGATGCGGAACGGCGAGCAGGAGACGTAGTCCAGGCCCACCTCGTGGAAGAAGTGGACGGACTCCGGGTCGCCGCCGTGCTCCCCGCAGACGCCGAGCTTGAGGTCGGGGCGGGTGGCGCGGCCGGCCTCGGCGGCGCTGCGGACGAGGGAGCCGACGCCGTCCTTGTCGATGGTCTCGAAGGGGCTGACGCCGAAGATGCCCTTCTCCAGGTAGGCGGTGAAGAAACTCCCCTCGACGTCGTCGCGGGAGAAGCCCCAGACGGTCTGGGTGAGGTCGTTGGTGCCGAAGGAGAAGAAGTCGGCGGACTCGGCGATCTGAGCGGCGGTCAGCGCGGCGCGCGGCAGCTCGATCATGGTGCCGAGGGTGAGCTTGAGGTCCACACCCCGGGCCCGCTCCACCTCCTCGATGACCCGCTCGGCCTCCTCGCGGACGATCTCCAGCTCCTGGACCGTGCCGACCAGCGGAATCATGATCTCGACGCGCGGATCGGCCTTGGCGTTGCGGCGCTCGGCGGCGGCCTCCGCGATGGCCCGTACCTGCATGGCGAACAGGCCCGGGATGACGAGCCCGAGGCGCACCCCGCGCAGGCCGAGCATCGGGTTCTGCTCGTGCAGGCGGTGCACGGCCTGGAGCAGCCGCAGGTCGTTCTCGTTGTGGTCCTTGCGGGATTCGGCGAGCGCGACGCGCACCGACAGCTCGGTGATGTCGGGCAGGAACTCGTGGAGCGGCGGGTCGAGCAGCCGTACGGTGACGGGCAGGCCGTCCATCGACTCGAAGAGCTCGACGAAGTCGTCCTTCTGGAGCGGCAGCAGCGCGCCGAGGGCGGTCTCGCGCTCCTCGTCGGTGTGGGCGAGGATCAGCCGCTCGACCAGTTCGCGCCGCTCGCCGAGGAACATGTGCTCGGTGCGGCACAGGCCGATGCCCTGGGCCCCGAACCGCCGGGCGCGGTTGGCGTCCTCGGCGTTGTCGGCGTTGGCCCGCACCCGCAGCCGGCGTACTCGGTCGGCGTACGCCATGATCCGGTGTACGGCGCCGACCAGTTCGTCGGCGTCGTCGGCGCCCGCGTGCATCCGGCCCTCGAAGTACTCGACGACCGGGGACGGGACGACCGGCACCTCGCCGAGGTAGACCTTGCCGGAGGAGCCGTCGATCGAGATGACGTCGCCCTCCTCGATCACCAGCCCGTCCTTGCCGTCGAGGCCGGGCACCGTCATCCGGCGCCGCTTGGTGTCGACTTCGAGCTCCTCGGCGCCGCAGACACAGGTCTTGCCCATGCCGCGGGCGACCACGGCGGCGTGCGAGGTCTTGCCGCCCCGGGAGGTCAGGATGCCCTCGGCGGCGATCATGCCGTCGAGGTCGTCGGGGTTGGTCTCACGGCGGATGAGGATGACCTTCTCGCCGGACCGGGACCACTTGATGGCGGTGTACGAGTCGAAGACGGCCTTTCCGACGGCCGCGCCCGGCGAGGCGGCGATGCCCCGCCCCAGCTTGCGCACCGTGCCGCCGTTCGCCGCCTCCTCGTCGAAGCGCGGGAACATCAGCTGGGCGAGCTGCGCGCCGTTGACCCGGCGCAGCGCCTCGGCCTCGTCGATCAGGCCCTGGTCGACCAGCTGGGTGGCGATCCGGAAGGCGGCCCCGGCGGTGCGCTTGCCGACGCGGGTCTGGAGCATCCACAGCTTGCCGCGCTCGATGGTGAACTCGATGTCGCACAGGTCCAGGTAGTGGTTCTCGAGGGTCTCCATGATCCGCATGAGCTCGTCGTACGAGCCCTTGTCGATCTGTTCGAGGTCGGCGAGCGGAACGGTGTTACGGATACCGGCCACGACGTCCTCGCCCTGCGCGTTCTGCAGGTAGTCGCCGTAGACGCCCTGCTGGCCGCTGGCCGGGTCGCGGGTGAAGGCGACGCCGGTGCCCGAGTCGGGGCCGAGGTTGCCGAAGACCATGGAGCAGATGTTGACCGCGGTGCCCAGGTCGTGCGGGATGCGCTCCTGGCGGCGGTAGAGCTTGGCGCGGTCGCCGTTCCACGAGTCGAAGACCGCCCGCACCGCGAGGTCCATCTGCTCGCGCGGCTCCTGCGGGAAGCTGTGTCCCGTCTCCTTGGCGACGATGTCCTTGAACTCGCCGACCAGCCGCTTGAGGTCACCGGCGTCCAGGTCGACGTCGACGGTCACGCCCTTGGCACGCTTGGTCTCCTCCAGCGCCTCCTCGAAGAGGTCGCCGTCCACGCCGAGCACCGTCTTGCCGAACATCTGGATCAGGCGGCGGTAGGAGTCCCATGCGAACCGCTCGTCGCCCGCCTGGGCTGCCAGGCCGGCCACCGAGTCGTCGGAGAGCCCGATGTTCAGGACGGTGTCCATCATGCCGGGCATCGAGAACTTCGCCCCGGAGCGTACGGAGACCAGCAGCGGGTCGTCCGCCTGGCCGAGCTTCTTGCCCATCTTGTTCTCGAGGGCGTCGAGGTGCGCACTCACCTCGTCGCGCAGGGCGGCCGGCTCCTCACCACTGGCGAGGTAGACCTTGCATGCCTCCGTGGTGATGGTGAAACCCGGTGGCACGGGGAGACCGAGATTGGTCATCTCGGCGAGGTTGGCGCCCTTCCCGCCGAGCAAGTCCTTGAGATCCTTGTTGCCCTCGGTGAAGTCGTAAACGAACTTCTGCTGATCTTGTGTTTCCGGCACGGGACTCGATCTCCTCGGCTCGGCTGCCCTGACGGCGGGGAGCGTACCCAGATCAAAGGCTTCTGAGCATGTGCACTCCCCCGTCATTCGGCCGTAACCACCCGCCTGCCACGAGTTCGAAAGTCACTCGTACGAAACAGCCCGCTTCTCAGCTACTTCAAGAACCGAACACACGCCCACGCTGCGCGCACCCGGAAGGCGATGCATGTCGCTGTGCGTAATCATTGGTTCGAGGTGTCGAACATCAACAGATGGCACGGAGTGCCATGACTTGGAGAGGTGAGCACGGCCCCCGATCGCCGGATCACCCCGAGGTGTCCGCTCATATGAGCGAGGAGGCTATCAGAGTGGCGAGAATCACGCGCCCTGACGGTCCCTCATCTCGCCTTTTGGATACAACGAGTGGGGGTCTGCTCAAATGAGCACGCCCAGATGAGCAGAGTCGGGGCAGGCCGGGACGGCGGGTCGGCGCGACGGGTCAGGGCGGCGGGCCGTGGCGGGTCGGGGCGGCTTCAGGCGAGCGCCGTGAGCCGGGCGTCCGCCCGCTCCGGGGAGTACAGCGACTCCACGACCATCGCGGCGGCCCCGACCAGGCTCGCGCGGTCGCCGAGCCGGGAGGTGACCACCTGGAGATTGGCCGTGGTGCGCGGCAGCGCCCGCTGATACAGCAGTTCCCGCACGCCGGTCAGAAACGGCACCCCGGCCAGGTCCCCGCCCACCATCAGCACCCCCGGGTTCAGCAGCGTGACCACGGTGACCAGCACCTCCCCGACCCGCCGCCCGGCATCCCGCGCCATCCGCACCGCCGTCGGGTCGCCTTCCGCCAGCAGCCCGCGCACATCCGAGCCGGAGGTGGCGGGCCGCCCCGCCGCGCTCAGGTCCCGGGCCAGCGCCCGCCCGCTGGCCACCGCCGCCAGACAGCCGTACGAGCCGCACATGCACAGCGCGTCGGGGCGGTCGTGCAGCCGGATGTGGCCGATGTCCCCGGCCCCGCCGTCGATGCCGCGGTAGATCTCGCCGCCGACGACCACCCCGGCGCCTATCCCGGTGGAGACCTTGACCAGGACGAACGCCGAGCAGTCGGGGTAGCCGGCGCGCTGCTCCCCGTACGCCATCAAATTGGCGTCGTTGTCGACCAGCACGGGCACCGGGGTGGCCCCCGCGACCTTCTCGGTGAAGGCGCGCCGGGCCCGCTCCCCGATCGGGTAGCGGTCCCAGCCCGGCATGATCGGCGGCTGCACGGCCTGCCCGCTCTCCCAGTCCACCGGGCCCGGGACGGAGAGACCGATGCCGCAGACCCGCCCCGGGTCGCTCCCGGCCCGCTCCAGCAGCGGCCCGAACCACCCGCCCACCTCGTCCAGCACCCGCTCGGGGCCGTCCGCTATGTCCAGCGGCGCGGTGTGCTCGGCCATCGGGGTGCCCGCCAGGTCCAGGACGGCGGCCCGCCCGTGCCGGGTCTCCAGATTGACGGCCAGCACCACGGCGTGGCCGGGGTCGAACTCCAGCCGGGCGGAGGGGCGCCCCCCGGTGGAGGTGGAGCCCGCGCTGCCGCGCACCCAGCCCGCCCGGAAGAGCTGGTCCAGGCGGTGCCCGACGGTGGACCTGGACAGCCCGGTGGCGACCTGCAGCTCGCCGCGCGTGGTGGCCCGCCCGCTGCGGATCAGCTGAAGCAGGTGGCCCGCACTGGCCTGGGTCCCGGTGCTGCCCGCCATCTCGCTCCTCGCGGTCGTCTGTGGTCGGCCGTATGCCTAACCCTTGTCCGCGCCGCTGGTCAGGCCCTCGGTCAACAGTCGCTCGGCGGCGAAGAACAGCAGCACCACCGGGAGGGTGAGCACCACCGATCCGGCCATCAGGACCGTCTTGGAGACCTCGACACCGCCCGCGAGCTGCTGGAGGCCCAGGGAGACGGTCCACCGGTCGGGTTCGGCAGCGAGGAAGAGCAGCGCGAAGAGGAATTCGTTCCAGGCGATCATAAAGATGTACAGGCCGGTCGCCATAAGGGAGGGCAGCACGAGCGGCAGGACGACCTTGCGGACCGTCTGCAGCCGCGAGCAGCCGTCCAGCACCGCGGCCTCCTCGACGCTGTACGGGACGGTGGCGAAGTAGTTCTTCATCATGTACACCGATACCGGCACGGTCTGCGCGACGTAGACGATCGCGAGCCCCACCAGGCTGCCCTGTAGTCCCAGCTTGGCGAACATGACGAACAACGGCACGGCCAGCAGCGTCGCGGGGAACAGATACACCGCGAGAAACAGCGCCCCGACCTGGCGGCTGCCGAAGAACCTCAGCCTGCTGACGGCATACGCGCCGGGCACCGCCGCCAGCAGGGTCAGCGCGACCGTGCCGAGCGAGACCAGCGCGGAGTTCAGCAGCATCCGCAGAAAGCCCTGGCCGCCCTCGTCGGCCGGTTTGAGGACGCTGCGGTAGGTGTCGAGGGTGAAGTCCTTCGCGGACACCCACAGGCTGCCGGGGTCCAGCAGCAGCGCGTCGATCGGCTTCACCGACAGCAGCAGCATGTAGCCGAACGGCACGATGGTGATCAGCCCGAGAAAGGCGATCACCACCCAGCGGGCCACGGCGAAGAAGCGCTCCTCGAACTGCGCACGGCTCATCGGGCGGCCCTCCCAGCGGCTCGCCGGCGGGCTCGGCGGGCTGGTCGGAGGGGTCTTCGGGCGGCTCATTTGGCTGCCTCCTCCTGGGTCTTACGGGCGAAGAAGACGAAGTAGACGCCGAGCAGGGCCATCAGCACCGCGGCGAGGACGAGCGCCTGGGCGGAGGCCGCCCCGACGTCGTAGCGCGAGGTGAGGAAGTCGTAGACCCGCACCGCGACCACATCCGTCCCGGCGCCGCCGCCGGTGAGCAGATAGACGTCGTCGAACTTGTTGAAGGTCATGATGAAGCGCAACACGCTCAGCAGCGCGATCACCGGCATCAGCTGCGGCAGCAGAATGTGCCTCAGCCGCTGGCTGGGCGTGGCGCCGTCCACTTTGGCCGCCTCCTCCAGGCCGGGCGGCACCGCCTGCAGCCGGGCCAGCAGGAACAGGAAGGCGAAGGGGAAGTAGCGCCAGATCTCGAAGGCGATGACGGTGAGCAGGGCCAGCGGCACGTCGAAGCCCACCCCCAGCAGGTGCACGGTGTACTGGCGAGTGGACAGGAAGGCGATCGGGTCGTCCCAGCCGAAGAGCTTCGCGCCCCACGCGTTGACGATGCCGTACTGCGGGCTGAGCGCGACCTGCCAGACGAAGGCGACGGCGACGACCGGGGCGACATACGGCAGCAGCATGGCCCCGCGCAGCAGCCCCCGGCCGCGGAACGGCCGGCGCAGCGCGAGGGCGGCGACCAGGCCGAGGGCGATCGAGCCGAAGGTGGCCCCCACGGTGTACAGGAGGGTGGTCCACAGGGAGGACCAGAAGCCGGGCGAGTCGAAGACGGACGCGAAGTTGTCCAGGGTCCAGTGGCCGAACAGGCCCATGCCCTGGATGTCGATGAGCCGGGCGCGCTGGAAGGCCAGCAGCACGGTCCACAGGATGGGCAGCACGACCACGACCAGCACCACCACGAAGGTGGGGGTGACAAAGGCGAGGCCCGCGCGGTTCTCGCGCCGGGCGGCGGTGAGGCGTCGGGGGCCGGGGGCCGGTGCGCGGCGGGCGGCGGGGGCGGGACTGGAGTCGGAAGCGGGGCGGGTAACGGTCATCGCAGGGACCTCCGCAGGGCGGTGACTTCCTCGGCCGCGTCGTGCGCGGCCCGGTCGGGCGGGAGTTGGCCGCCGGTCATGGCGGAGATGATTTTGGGGATGGGCAGTTCGCCGTTGAGCGCGCCGACCAGGGCGCCCTCGCCCTGCTCGATCCCCCAGCGCTTGATCCTGCCGACGCCCGCCGCGAGCTCGTCGAGCAGCGTGTCGGGAAAGACCTCGTTCATCGGCTTCCTGACATCGACGCCCATGTCGCTGGCGCGCCAGGCGCGCCGGTAGCGGTCGGGGGAGGCGACGGTGCCGGTGCGGACGGGGATCTTGCCCTCGGGCGCCATGCCGAACCAGTCCTCGTAGCCCGAGGTCATCATGTACGTGAGGAAGGTCTTCGTCGCCTCGGTCTCGGCGGTCCTGGTCACGGTCCAGGAGGTGACATCGCCGAACTGAGCGGCCTCCCGGCCGTCGGGGCCCTTCAGCGCCGTGACGATCCCGCTGTTGTCGGCGAGGAACGAGCGGTCGCCCGCGCACTGGGGACAGCTGGGCAGGGCGTCCTTGCGCAGCCCCGCGAGCTCGTCCAGAAGGAACGACGACCAGACGACCATCGCCGACTTCCCGGAGAAGTAGGTGGCGCGGGTGGAGTCGACGGTCTGGGTGCCGGGCGCGCCGTGCCGCCGGGCCAGGGTGTCGTACGTGGTGAAGGCGGTGCGGCAGGCAGGGGAGGCCAGCGCTACGTCTCCCTCGCCGTCTTCCGCGTCGTCGATGAGCCGGCAGCCGTTGGCGAGGGCCAGGCTCTCGAAGCTCTGCTGGGTGAAGACGTCCGCCGGGTCGGTGGCGGCGGAGATCCCGTCCCGGCCGCGGACGTCCAGCCGGTCGGCGGCGCGCAGCAGGTCGCGGTAGCTGTCGGGGGCCGGCAGACCGTCCCGCTGGAACAGGTCCTTGCGGTAGACGAGCAGCTGCAGCCAGGCGTCAGACGGTACGCCGAGCCGGGTGCCCCGGTCGGAGGCGAGGCGGAGGGCGTTGGCGTCGAAGGTGCCGGGGCCGAGCCGCTTGATCACCTCGCCCGGGACGCGGGTGTCGACCAGGCCGTTGCTGTACATCTGCCACATCTGGCCCAGCGGGAGGGCGGCAATCGCATCGGGGAGCCGTCCAGCGGCCGCCGCGGACATGATCATCTGGGGCAGCTGGGCCTCGCTCACCCCCACCAGCTTGACGCTGATGCCGGTCTTCTCCTCGAACCGGTCGACGATCTTCTGGGTGGCCGCCATCCGCGGCGGCAGGCTCTCCAGTGACCACACCGTGAGCTTGTTGTCGGGCTTGTCCGTCGCGCCGCTCGAGCACCCGGCCAGCAGGCCGATGCCCAGTGCCGCGGCTATCCCGGCTGCGGTCGCCTTCGACCGCCGGGTCCACAGTCGCATCTCAGTCCTCACGCGCCACTTATGCTTGTGAGCAACGCATCACAGCATCAGTTTTGCGTATTGACAAGACATAAGCCTGAGATATCTTCGCCGTAACAGCAATGACGAAGCCCAGCAAGGCGAAGTCCAGTAACGGCGAAGTCCAGTAACGGCGAAGCCACGACCCCTCGGACGGAGTCCTTCGTGGAAAGCGGCGAGCTCTTCCAACCCGCGCCGATGCGACTGCTGCGCGGCGCCCGGCGGGTGCTCCTGGAGAACTGGACCGGCACCTCCACGGTCCCCTCGCGCGGACTGTACCCGCACCAGTGGAGCTGGGACTCGGCGTTCATCGCCATCGGGCTGCGCCATCTGTCGGTGCGCCGCGCCCAGCGCGAGCTGGAGACCCTGCTGGCCGCCCAATGGGGCGACGGCAGGATCCCGCACATCGTCTTCAACCCGGCGGTGCCGCTGGACGCGTACTTCCCGAGCCCCGACTTCTGGCGCTCCTCCAGCGCGGGCGCGGCGCTCGGCGCCCCCTCGGGCATCGAGACCTCCGGCATCGTCCAGCCACCGGTCCACGCGCTCGCCTGCCGGTTGGTGCACCTGACCGACCCTCGGGCCTCGGCCCGCCGCGGCTTCCTGGCCCGAATGTACCCACGGCTCGCGGCCTGGCACCGCTACCTCGCCGAGTCCCGGGACCTGGGCGGCCACGGGCTGGTGTCCGTGGTCCACCCCTGGGAGCCCGGCATGGACAACAGCCCCTGCTGGGACGCCCCGCTGGCGCGGGTCGAGCCAGCCTCGCCCGGCACCTTCCGCCGCGCCGACCTCGACCACGGCGCGGCCGCCGACCGGCCCACCGACCTGGACTACGGCCGCTATGTGCGGCTCGCCGCCGACTACCGGGACCGCGGCTACCGCGACGACGGCCCTACGGCTGCGAAGGCGCCCGCCTTCGCCGTGGAGGACCCCGGGGTCAACGCGCTGCTGATCGCCTCCGAGCACGCCCTGGCCGAGATCGCCGCCGTCATCGGCGCCGACCCGGCGCCCCACCGAGCACAGGCACGGCGGCTCACCGCCGCCCTGGTCGAGCGCCTGTGGGACCCGGCCGCCGGGCTGTTCCTGTGCCGTGACCTGCGCGGCGGAGCCGACGTAGGCAGCGGTGCGGACATACCCGGCGGAACGAACGCAGGCGGGACGAACGTAGGTGGCGCGAACGCAGGCGGCGCGAACGCAGGCGGCGCGCTGATCCCCGAGCTCAGCGCCGCGGGCCTGCTGCCGCTGATCGTGCCCGACCTCCCGCGCGAGATCGCCGCCGCCCTGATCCGCACCGCGTCGGGCCCCCACTTCGGCCTGGGCACCTCGGTGCGTCTCGTGCCCAGCTACGACCTGCTGGGGCACGCCTTCGACCCGTACCGCTACTGGCGCGGCCCCGCCTGGTTCAACGTCAACTGGCTGATGGAGCGCGGCCTGCGGCAGCACGGCGCGGTGGACCGGGCCGACGCGCTGCGCTCCACCGCCCTCGACGTGGCCGTCTCTTCCGGTTTCGCCGAGTACGTCGACCCGTACACCGGCGAGGCACGCGGCACCCGCGACTTCGGCTGGACGGCGGCGCTGGCGCTTGACCTGCTGGTCACCTCGGGCGAGGCAGACGCGGACCTGGTGGCGTCCGAGCGGGAGATGGCGACCGAAGCGGACTGACTACGCGGACCGCGGGCTGCCGCAGCGCCACGGGCCGCGTCCGCGAGAACCGCGCCCCAGGTCAGCCGCCGGAGGTGTCCAGCTCCGCGTCGGCGCTGACGCCCGCGCAGTCGTACGGGTCGTCCAGCCAGCCGTCCGGCAGCACCACGCGGTTGCGGCCGGAGGTGCGCCCGCGCGGGCCGTCCGCGCCCGTCGGCCACTCCTGGTCCAGGTCCAGCTCGCCGAGCAGCGCGTCCAGCTCGGCCAGGGACGAGGTGATCGCCAGCCGCTTGCGCATCTCGGAGCCGACCGAGAAGCCCTTGGTGTACCAGGCGACGTGCTTGCGGAAGTCGATGACGCCCCGCTCCTCGTCCTCCAGCCACTGGGCCAGCAGCTCGGCATGGCGGCGCATGACCGCCGCGACCTCCTTGAGGGTCGGCCGAGCCGGGGCGCCGCCGCCCTCGAAGGCCGCCACCAGGTCACCGAACAGCCACGGCCGCCCCAGGCAGCCGCGCCCCACGACCACGCCGTCGCAGCCCGTCTCGCGCATCATCCGCACCGCGTCGTCCGCCGACCAGATGTCGCCGTTGCCCAGCACCGGGATCTCGGGGACGGCCTCCTTCAGCCGGGCGATGGCGTCCCAGTCGGCGGTGCCGCCGTAGTGCTGCGCCGCCGTACGGCCGTGCAGCGCGATGGCGGTCACGCCCTCCTCGACCGCGATACGGCCCGCGTCGAGGTAGGTGATGTGGTCGTCGTCGATGCCCTTGCGCATCTTCATCGTCACCGGCAGCGGGCCCGCGCCGGTCACGGCCTCGCGCAGGATCGAGCGCAGCAGGTGGCGCTTGTACGGGAGCGCCGAGCCGCCGCCCTTGCGGGTGACCTTGGGCACCGGGCAGCCGAAGTTGAGGTCGATGTGGTCGGCCAGGTCCTCCTCGACGATCATCCGTACGGCCTTGCCGACGGTCACCGGGTCCACCCCGTACAGCTGGATGGAGCGGGGCTTCTCGGTCCCGTCGAAGTGGATCAGCCGCATGGTCTTGGCGTCGCGCTCGACCAGCGCCCGGGTCGTGATCATCTCGCTCACGAACAGCCCCTTGCCTCCGCTGAACTCGCGGCAGAGGGTGCGGAACGGCGCATTGGTGATCCCGGCCATGGGCGCGAGCACCACCGGCGGGGTCACCGTGTGCGGTCCGATCTGCAGCTGCGTGGCGGTCATGGAAGAGGTGTCCTCGGGTATGGGCTCGGGTACGGGACTCGGGTACGGGGTCAGGAGGGAGGCCAGCTCTCATTGTCCCGCACGTGGCGTTCCGCGTACGCCACGGGGGATCGTCCCGACCGTTCGGCGGCCCGACCCGACTTATCGATGTAGCGTTCAACCATGCCTGAGCTGAGCCAACGGCGGCGCCTGCTCGTGCTGGCGATCTGTTGCATGAGCTTGTTGCTCGTCAGCCTCGACAACACCGTCCTCAATGTGGCGCTGCCCTCGATGCGGCGTGAGCTGCACGCTTCCGTCTCCGGGATGCAGTGGACGATTGACGCGTACACGCTGGTGCTCGCCGCGCTGCTGATGCTGGCGGGCTCGACGGCCGACCGGGTGGGGCGTAAGCGCACCTTCCAGACCGGCCTGGTGGTCTTCTCCCTCGGCTCGGCGCTGTGCAGCCTCGCGCCGAACCTGGAGGCGCTGGTGGCCTTCCGTATGGTGCAGGCGGTCGGCGGTTCGATGCTCAACCCCGTCGCCATGTCGATCATCACCAACACCTTCACCGAGCCCAGGGAGCGGGCCCGCGCGATCGGGGTGTGGGGCGGCGTCGTCGGCATCAGCATGGCGGCCGGGCCGCTGGTGGGCGGGGTGCTGGTGGAGTCGGTCGGCTGGCGCTCGATCTTCTGGCTCAATGTGCCGGTGGGGCTGGCGGCCCTGGTGCTGACCGCCCGGTACGTGCCCGAGTCGCGCGCCCCGAAGCCGCGCCGGCCCGATCCGGTGGGCCAGGTGCTGATCGCCGCGCTGCTCGGCACGCTCACGTACGCGATCATCGAGGCGCCCGACCGGGGCTGGGGCTCCCCGCTGATCGCCGTGTGCACCACGGTCTCCGCCCTCGCGCTGGTCGCGCTCGTGGCGTACGAGCGGCGCCGCACCGAGCCGCTGATCGAACTGCGCTTCTTCCACAGCGCGCCCTTCAGCGGGGCGACGGTGATAGCGGTGAGCGCCTTCGCGGCGCTGGGCGGGTTCCTGTTCCTGAACACGCTGTATCTGCAGGACGTACGCGGGCTCGGGGCGCTGCACGCCGGGCTGTGGATGCTGCCGATGGCGGCCATGTGCTTCGTCTTCGCGCCGCTGTCCGGGCGGCTGGTGGGCAGCCGCGGCCCGCGGCTCTCGCTGCTGCTGGCCGGGACGGCGATGGCGGCGAGCGGGGTGCTGTTCGCGGCGTTCGACGCCCAGGCGACCGACGCCCTGCTGCTGATCGGCTATGTGCTGTTCGGCATCGGCTTCGGCCTGGTCAACGCGCCCATCACCAACACCGCGGTGTCCGGGATGCCCCGCGCCCAGGCCGGGGTCGCGGCGGCCGTGGCCTCCACCAGCCGCCAGGTGGGCCAGTCGCTCGGCGTCGCGGTCATCGGCGCGGTGCTCGCCTCGGGCGCGGCGAGCGCGGCGGGCGGGGCGCACAGCGCCGCCTCGGCCACGGCCTTCGTGGACGCTGCCCGCCCCGCCTGGTGGATCATCGCCGGATGCGGGGGCTCGGTGCTGCTGCTCGGGGTCCTCACCACCGGCCGCTGGGCGGCCGGCACCGCCAAGCGCGCTGCCGCGCTCTTCGGCGACGAGCGCGCGCCCGCTCAGGCCTCGGCCACCACCAAGGCGTAATCCGGACCCGTTGTGTCGCATACCGGCCGAACCAGTTGCCCCACATACCCCACCCCGGTATCTTCTCCATGGTCTCTGGGACACCCCTAGGGGGTATGAGGATCGGGCGGGGGAAGCGCGGACATGAACGTCGAAGGGTTCGCCGCGGACGGCTACGACGAGGTGCGTCGGGTCTTCGAGCGGCTGGTGGACAGCGGCTCGGAAACAGGGGCCGGGCTGTCGGTCTGGCGGCAGGGCCGCGAGGTCGTCCGGTTGCACGGGGGGTGGTCCGACGCCGGACGGAGCCGTTCCTGGCGCGGCGATACGCTGGTCCAGCCCTACTCGCTGTCGAAGTCGTTCGTCACGCTCGCCGCCCTGGTGGCGGTCCGCGACGGCGCGCTGGCGCTGGACGAGCCGATCGCCAGGCACTGGGGCGAGTACGGGGTCCGGGGCAAGGAGCGGACCACGCTCCGCCAGGTGCTCACCCACCGGGCCGGCCAGCCGCGCTTCCCGGCCGAAGCCGCGGGTCTCGACCTGCTGGACGAGGACGGACTACGGAAGAGCCTGGCGCAGGCGGCGCCGGAGTACGAGCCCGGGACATCGCTCGGGGAGCATGCCCTGACCTACGGCCACCTGGTCGACGGCATTCTGCGCGCGGGCGCCGGCACGACCCTGGGAGAGATGTTCAACGATGTGGTGCGGCCCGCGCTGGGGCTCGACGCCTGGTTCGGGGTACCGGATCACGCACTGGACCGCGTCGCCGAACTCGAGTACGCGGACCCCAACTGGCCGCGGCAGCTCCACGCGGCACCGTGGCTCCAGATCCCCGCCGGGGCCCTGGACACGGCGCGGACGAACTCCCGGGCCTGGCGGCAGTCGGTCTTCGGGGCGGCCAACCTGCACACGACCGCGACCGCCATGGCGGCGTTCTTCTCCCGGCTCACCAGCGAGGACGGCCCGGTGCGCGAACTGCTGGGGCCACAGCTGCACACCGAGCTGCTCACCTCCCAAATCACTGGCTTCGACGAGGTCTTCGGCACCGACATCACCTGGACGCTGGGGTTCGTACGCGACAAGGGCAAGATCGCCAAGGGCGGGATCGGCGGCTCGGCCGCCTGGTGGTCGCTCCGGCACCAGCATGCCTGTGCCTATCTGACGCGCCGGCTGGACGATCACTCCCGGGCCGCCCAGATCGCCGCGGCCCTGGGCGACGACCTGACGGTGGTGGGCGAGGACTGAGCAAAGGCGGCGCTACGACCCTCTCCGGAAAGCGCGGTGCCGCTCAGACCTCGGCGAGCACCAGCGCGTGAAGCCGCTCCAGGCGCTCGTGGGTCTCGGCGTCCGCCGGGGTGTAGACGTGCAGCTTGGGCCCCGAGCGCGGGCCGGTCCACAGGTTGGTGCCGGTGACCCGGAGCATGCCCACCTGCGCCTGCCGGAAGACCTTGACCTTGTCGCCGGGCCGCAGCACCTCATGCCGGGCCCAGACCTCGCGGAACTCGGGCGAGGCGTCCTGGCACCGCTTCAGCAGCGCCTTCCACGTCGGCTCGGCCAGATGCTCGGCCATCGCGGCCCGGAGCTTGGCGGCCATCACCCGGATCGCCTCCTCCCGCTCGACCATGCCGGCGCGCCAGTCGTCGTGGGTGAGGGACAGCCACAGGCAGTTGCGGTCCTCCGGCGGCACCGCCTCCAGGTCGCACAGCAGCCGCCCGTAGGTGCGGTTGTACGCGAGGATGTCGAACCGCGAGTTCTGCAGGCAGGCCGGGAACGGCTCCAGCTGCTCGAGCATCAGCCGCAGCGCCGGGGTCACCCCCGTGCACTGGCTGCCGGGGTTCGGGTCGACGGCCCCTGAGAGCGCGAACAGGTGCTGCCGCTCGCTGCGGTCGAGGAGCAGCGCGCGGGCGATGGCGTCGAGGACCTGGGTGGAGACATGGATGTCCCGGGCCTGTTCGAGGGAACAGTTCACCGCCTAGGACATGACTCAGGTCACACCTAGGCCCGTTCCCTGGGAGCCCTGGTGTCAGCATCTTCGCTGGTCAGCAAGCCGAGCAATCGACTCGCTACCTCCCCCACGAACCAGGGAGGCAGCGCCATGACACCCACGAAGAGCACTCGCCCGGAGTTGGCTTTCAGTCTCCGGCTGTCCCGCTCGTCCGACGAATCATCCTCGCTTGACGTGCAGCTTCGAGCCTGCCGACTCAAGGCGGAAGCACTCGGCTTTGACGCTGAGACGATCGCTGCGGCAGAAGCCAACGCCTACATTGACGACGGAGTCAGCGGCGGCAGCGCGCTGGAGACCCGGAAAAAGGGCATGGCGCGAATCATGGCTGACCGTCCGATATGCGTGATCGCCTGGAAGCTGGACCGGTTTGCTCGCAGCGTGCGTGAGTTCCGCAAGCTTATGGATTGGGCTGACGAAAAGGGCGTGCGGCTGATCACGTCCGATGGCCTTTTGGACTCCGCCGACAAGTCCGGTACCGGGCGCCTTATCGCAACGATCATTGCTGCCGTTGCGGAATGGGAACTGGGCATCATCACGGACCGCAGCGAGGCAGCCCACGAAGAGCGCCGGACACAGGGCCGATGGATCAGCGGGAAGGCTCCGTTCCCGTACACGATAGAGCGACGCGACGGTAAGGCCTATCTCGCCGAGGATGGCGAAGCCTTTGCCCTGGTGCGGAAGCAGATTGCCGCACTCCTCAAGGGCGGGAAGGGTGGAAGCCTTGCCGCTACGGCTGAGCCCCTGCCGATTGGCCGTTACCAGTGGCGCAAGCTGCTTCGTGGCGCAGTTCTGCGCGGGTGGCGTGAGCACAACGGGGAGTTGGTCACCGAAGACGACGGAGTGACCCCCGTGCAGTTCGGCCCGGAAGTGGTCGACGCTGCCACCTACAAGCGGCTACAGGACCGGTTGAAGGAACTTGAAGCGGGCGAACGCGCAGAACGGCGTGACGCCCCGTGGCTGGCCGGAATGGTTGTCTGCGATCAGGGCTGCAAGTACAACGGTGGGCTTTCGTCCCGTAAACGTCCCCTGTACAAGTGCGAGAACGGGCACGGCTCCGTCATGGCTGACCGCATTGAGCCTCTGGTGTTCGAGGAGTTCCGAGAGAAGTTCGGCCATGAGCCCTTGTACGCAGTGACCTACTCGGGCGGTATCGACCACAGCGGGGAAATGGCAGACCTTGAGGCCAAGATCAAGCGCGGTTCCGCGAACCTCCTTCTGATGGACCCGGAAGACGCCGGAGAGTTGCGCGCCCTGGTTGCAGACCTCAAGGCCACATACGCCCGCCTGAGCGCCGAACACGACCCTGAAGTTACCGAGACACGGACGGCGACGAATACGGAGCTCTGGGAAGTGTGGGACAGCCAGGATGAGGACGAACAGCGCGTTCTGCTCACTCAGCGCGGGTGCAAGATCACGGTCTACCCGAAGGGTCACCAGGGCGGACGCGTGGTCATCGAATGGGCCGCGAAGCCTGAGCCTGCCGACTACGAAGCAGCGGCATAGCCCCCGAACCTCTACGGCTGATTGCCGTAGAAATCCATGACACCGGTCCGGCCACGACTTGGCGGAAGAGACCGGACCGGTGTCCTCAACAGAGGAGAGAACAGCATATGAGCAACGAGACTTGCGGCGCACGTAAGCCCGGATGGGAGAACGGTCCCGCGATCGGTCGTCACCGCATCCCGTGCGTACGCCTGAAGGGCCACCAGGACGCGCACCGTGACGCGCTGGGGCAGGAATGGGCGGCTACCACCGAAAGCCCTGCTGTGGTGACTGCGCGGGCAGCGCTGGCGAAGGCTGACCCGCTGGACTTCACCGACACACACGCCATGGCTGCCGCCGTTGGTTCGCTGCGTGAGGCACTGCGCATGGTTCTGGAAGGTGCCGAGTCATGAGCGATGCCGAAGAGCTTGCCTGGTATCGAGAGTGCGAGTGGCGACGCATCACGCGCATGCTGGAAGCCCTGTACGTCCGTCAGACAACCGAAGGGGAGTCGATCCTACTCCGGCAGCACATGGGACGCCTTGAGGCGCTGCAACAGGCACTCATGGGATTCCCTGAGTCTCTTGCCGGATAGAGCGCCAGGGAAACCCTGAGCGCCCCCCCCTGAGCGCCTTCTAGCCCCGTCTGCCCCAGTGGTCCGGCGGGGCTTTCGCATGCCCTCACAGGGCCGCCGAGGGCTTCCCTGGTGCGCTGGCACGACAGTGAGCCGGTAAGGTCCACCGACGGCCAGTCGAAGGGGAGTGCGGCATGAGTGAACAGCCTTTGAGCCATGGCAGGGGAGCACCATGCGCCACGTGCGGTATGACAAGTCATGAGACCGACCAACATGAAGCGGCAAAGGAAGCGGCGGGGGAATTCGCGCTACGGGCATACCGGTTCCACACGGACCACCTTCCGACGGACGCTGCCGGGTGCCGTGCCGCCGGACACTGCGAGCACTACTACGAGTGCTGCAACTGTTCCGGACTACTGCCATCCGAAGAACGCAGGTTGGACGTTCTAGAGCTGTACAGGGAGGCAGGGGCCAGTAACGCACTGAGTGGCCGCCTGAGAGCCTTCTAGCCCCGTTGGACCCCCGGCCCGGCGGGGCTTTCTCATACCCTCACAGGGGCATGCGGAAGCTTCGGAACACACCCTTCCGCTTTAGCCGGTAGCGCACCTGACACCCCGTCGGATTGGTCACACTCTCCGGTCGCCCCGTGGCGCGGTCAGCGCAGAACGGGCGAAAAACCAGTTCCAGTGTAGGTAGGTTTCTGACACATCGCCAGAAACCCCGCCTGACCTGCCTAAATGTAGAAGTGTAGAAGTGACCCCCACCTTCAATACTTCTCGCGATATATAGCAGAGATACCCGGACCAGCCCTCAAATCTGCACTTCTGCATTCTCGCAGGTCAGGGAGGGATCCGAAGCCCCTCCCCCTGCCGCCTGCCCCATGAAACTGCATTTCTCGCGATTTCCAGCCGTCGGGGATTGCGAAATCCGCATGATTCCACGCGTGACACACGTCACATAAATTCCCTTGTCCGCCATGTCTGAATTGCAATGCTTTGCGGGCACTCCACTCCCTAGATAAATTCTGAGGGCGGGAAACGTCCTTAGCGGGTGGCAGCCACCACCAGACCCGCAAACATGAGCACCCGGCTACGGGGGTCTAATTCCGTAGCACAACCAGCCCCCGGGCATGGGTTGAGTAATCAGAAGACGCGTGGCTGCCTCTTCGATTGCTCCCCGTGTCTGGGGGCTTTTTTCGTATCCGCGCGCAGAGACGCGGGCAGCCACATAGAAAGACTTCCACCATGACTTCTGCACGTTCTGAATACAAGGCAGCACACGCACGCGTGGTTGATGCCCATGGGCCAGCCATACTCCATCCCTGCGACTTCTGCGGGCGGGGTGCAACTGAGCATGCCTACGACCACCAGGACCCGGCAGAGATATTCCGTGATGGCTTCCTGTGGAGTGAAAGTACGGCGCATTACCGGCCCCTCTGCGTGCGCTGCCACAGGGCTTATGACCGCGCATTTCGAAAGCACGGCAAGACGGCTCTTCCTGCTGTCGCTGAGGCCCTACGTGAAGCCGCTGGGGAGTTCTACGAAGGGCGCCGCAAGGCTTTTGAAGCCACAGCCGATTCCGCATGGCGTGCCTACGAACGCGCGATAGCTGGTCGCAAAGAACGGCGCTCCGCCGCCGAGACTGCCGCAGCGAAGATCGCTGGGGAATTGATGAGCCGGGCCTACGCGAAGCGGCCGTCTGGGATTTCCCCGGAGGAACTACGGGCTTCCTGGGTGCGCTGGGCTGGTGACCACCCGGCATAAAGACCAGGGCAGGGGGCTGTGATTGAGCCATGCGCAACCCCCTGCCCTCCCCTTATTGAAAATCCACCAAATCCCAGCCGACTGACCCCCTTACCCACGAAATTCGGAGTAATTCCAATGGACGCTATCGGGGCCTCGCAGGCCATAGCCATTCTCGAAGAACACGCAATCGTGCCAGCGGATGAGTTTCCGCGCGCTGAGCTGTTTGCTGCTTTCTCAGCGCTCCGCCTTCTGGCTCTGGATGGTGACGATGCCGAGACTGAGTGAGGCTGACCGGGCGCATGTCGCTGTGTTTGTAGCCGTTGTGGGCGAAGCCCTCGAAGAGTCGCTGGGGGCGGATGCAAGTCTCGGGCTGCTTTTCGATGCATGCAAAGAAGTCACCGGCCTTAGCTTCATTCCTTTGGGTACCTTCGACCGGCTTCTACGCGCCACGGGCTACAAGCGCGCTGAGCGACGCTACGGCAACCGATTGAGAGAAATCTGCCCGAAAGACCCGGCATGGAACAACCGGGTTTGGTACTGGTGACCACCTACCAGTTTTGGTATGTGACCCATCCTGAAAGGAACATCACTGATGACTGACAACACCCCCTGGTACATGCGCAGCACGGATACCACTTGCACCGATAAGGGAAGCCCGGAGCGCAACCGGCGACACCTTGAGTCTCTTGCTGAGCTAGCCAGCGAAGAGGCGGATTCCGTGGCTTCCCACCTTCGGAGCCTTGAGGCTAAGGGCGTGGCCATTCCGGCTGAGTCGCGTATCTCTATGGGCTATTCCGCAAATGCCCGCAAGGCTGCCGCTCAGCTTGACGCACTGCCGTCCGATTCTGCCCCTTCGGCATCTGCCGCTGACCTGACCCCCGAACAGCGCATTGCGCGCGGATACGGAGCCTGAGCATGAGTGCCCTTGAGAACGCCCGTGCTGCCGCACAGAAGGCCGCTGAGGAACTAGCCGCCCTTGAGGCGCAGGAAGCCGAGAAGGCCGCCCAGAAGGCGGCTGAGCGCGCCGAGAGGCAGCAAGAGAAGGACACGGCGTTTCTGGCTCAGTGGGAGAAGCTAGACGCCGACCTACAGGCAGTCGGCTCGAAGTCTGCCGCTGAAATCATCTACGAAGGCGGAGACGTGATTCAGGCTGTCGCCCTCTTTCATATTCAGCGTGCGAAGCGCAATGCTGTTCGGGCACATGCGCGGGCAGCATATTTCCGGCTGCATGGTGAGCACCCGGAAGACCGTTCTGCAATGGAGCTGACGCAGCGAGACATGATGATCGCTGACCGGCTCGAAGAGGCGATTACTCGCGCTGCCGGTATGCATGCCGCTGACCTAGTAGGCGCACTTGAAGCTGAGTGGATGGTGCCCGATGGCGAGTGACGCACTTGACCCCGGACCTAGCGGGGATTACCCGCAATTCCCGCGCGATGCTCAAGGTTTCCCTTGCTGGCAGGGCGACGGACGTACGCCGGTAAATGGCGCGCCTATGCCCCGTGGGCTTAAGCGTCAGCGCAACAGTCAGTCCGGTGAATCGGTGCTCATTGACATGACTCCGCGCGACAGTGAAGGGAACCCGGTCAACCCGCCCGTAATTCCGCCGCAATAGTAGGAAGCGCCCTGTGTCTCACCCGCACGGGGCGCCTACTTTCGACTGCCGTCATCGTCTAGAGCAACTTGTGCCCGAATTACAAAATCATTCAAAGATTGTCCAAATTCCCTAGACTCTTCAAGTAGCTTTCGGCGAATATCATCGCGGAGAGCATTCATGTCTGTGGGTCCCCATTCCTCCGTGAGCACCCTGTGATATGCCCCAATCGTGTAAGCGAGTTCATGGCTCAAATGCTCAATCTTGCTGGCGTTTTCTGAGATTTCCTTCGGTCCGGCAAGCGCAGCGTCTATGGCCTTCTGTCTGACTGTATCGGCCACTTCAAGGCAGCGGCTGACTAACGCTTCGTTGATATGATCTGTCGGAGCCAGGTCGAAGTCAAGGGAGAATAGGCCAGTCAGATCACGCATTCTAGAAGCCTCCGATATAAATTCCTTGTATATCGCGTGTCGCGGCTCCCGTCTTTCTCGGCGATGCTCTGATCGAGCTGTAATGCGAGCGCCTTCCCGCTGAGCCCAACCTGTTGCCAGCGCTGCGCCAATCGTCGCTATCGAACCTGCCAGCGCCCCGAGCACTGCGGCCAATCCTGCATCCATGCCGCCAACCTTCCCGGCCTACAAGGCAGAGGGTCAAGGGTGCCCACCCGGGGGATGACCCCCACCCGGCCCTGAAAACGGTCGGCAGGGAGGGAAAAAGCTAGCGCCGCAGCTTGGAGCGTTTGCGCGGGGGGCGAACCCTGCACTTAGGTCCCGGCCTCGCGGGGATAAGGGGTGCCATTCTCGTCTGTGACCTCTGCCAACGATGCGGGCTGCACTTCGACTCTGAGCATGGGCCATGGGGTTGGACTCTCAGCGCTCCCACCCGTCAAAAGCATGTGGCGGACGAAGGCACCCACCAAGAATTCGCGCTCAGCTAGGCGGCTAATGTACTGCTGAACGGTCTTCTCTGCGTCCCGATTCTCTCGGACGCTTACTATTTCCCCGGCAATGTCAAGGTAATCACGCAGCAGATCCATGAATTCGATGATCAAGTCTTCGTCGTCATCATTCAGATGATCCGGCATGGCGTACTCAAACGTGACGCTTTCTTTGACCATATTCCAGAGCGGGTTTCCACGCGTAATTAGTTGCAACACCTTGGACTGAGGGAACAACGGATCAGGAACCAGCCTCAATCGGGTTTCTTCGGCTTCCACCCTGGACCGCACCCACGTTTCGTGTTCCGATTTGATTAACCGGAGCCGCTCCACCGTGAAGTGGTTCGGCTGATCATCCACCCGCTTGTGATCCTTGCTGCACAGGAGAATCAGATTCGAATGGTGGTTAATCAGTTCCTCTGCGATTCCTCCTGCCCTGGGGCCCCCCTCCGAGCGTGCAACTATGTGCGCTTCCTCGCCAAATACAGAGGGGTCATCCGATGCGGTCCCAGATGTGATCACCTGCTCTTTACAGATGGCACAGAGGCCGCCAGCCTGAACCCACAGGATCTTTCGGGTCTTCTCGGAGACGCCCATTTTCAACCTCGCAAGGAATGAGTGACTGTCGGCCCCGTACCCGCTGCCTTCTTGGTGGCCGGTACGGGGCTTTCGGTGTTTCCCTGGGCCTATTACACCCAGCTACTTACGATGCGCTAAGCCAACGCCCTAGTAGTAGTCTTCGCCACTGAGGATTGCATTGCCCTGATTGATGAGCGAGCTGGTCTCCGCTGCGGCGCAGCTCCCGCAGAATTCGCCTGCACCGTACCTTTCATCGTAGTAGTCAGGGTCTCCGTCGAACTCGGCGTTGTACTCCTTTCGCGCGTCTGCGACCTCGAATGTTGTTCCACACTCAACGCATTTCGCCATGCCCGCATGTTACCCGCTGCCAGGGTGCTGACTTTCGCTGTTGGCGGCTGAAAATGTGCACCTTTCGCCGGCTGCGGGTACCTGATGCCTTGACCTGCGAGTTCCTTGACTGACGCCTTTGCGCTCGCGTGCACTGCTGCGAACCTGGCTAAGCCGCCGGGTGCTCAGTGAGTAGGGCGGCGACTTCCGGCACGTCTGCGTACTCCTGCAACCTGCCCAGAATGATGCGCACCCGTTGCACCACTCTTTCTGACGGGGTATCAGATGCCCAAGGAAATCACCCGCTCGGCTACGCCTGCTGCCTCTTCGGGTTCATTGGCGTCCACCAGCGCCACGGGCAGCCAAGAGAGATACAGGGCCATTTCCCGGGTGTGCGTGGCGTCATAGCCGCTGAGGACTTCCTGAAGCAAGGGCACAGTGCGCAAGCTTAGGTCCCACACGCGCTGACCGTCTGGTGGTCGGTACGGGGCTTTTCGTATATCCGGAACACTTGATTCCGTTCTGGCTAGTTGATCATTACCCTTACGGGCCGTCAAGTCATCTGCGTGGACACCTCCTTGACGAACCCGCGTTGTGCAGCTAGGGCGTGGGCATACCCTTGATGGTGAGGTGATGCCGATGTCTACGGGGTTGGCAGACAACGTCAGGAAGTACCGGCGCACGGCCGGACTGAGCCAAGAAGGGTTGGCCGAAGCGGCTGATCTGTCCCTCAGCACGGTCCGCAAGGTCGAGCAAGGCGGACACGTCAGCATGGACACCCTTGCCGCTCTTGCTGGCGCGCTGGGGCTCTCGACTTCCGCCCTGTTCGCCAGCGAGGCACCCAAGCCGGTTGTTGGTCCGCAGGATGAGGCGAACCGTCGCTCCCTGGCTGAGTTGAGGCGTGCTCTCATGCCCCCTATTGGGCTTGCTGCGCCCCTGTCGGAGCCTGGTGAGGCTGCGGAGCCGTCCAGCATCCGACAGCGCGTCCAAGACAGTCACGCGCTCTACCAGGCTGACCGGTACACGTCCGTTGCGCGGAAGCTCCCCAGCCTGCTGCGTTCCTCTGAGGCTGCCGTGTCCACTCTTGAGGGTGAAGAGCGGCAACACGCAATGATCGCGCGGGCTCATGCGCTGTTGCTCACGGGGAAGTATCTGACGCAGGTTCGGCAATACGACTTGGCTTATCACGCACTCGCTGAGGCCATACGGCTTGCCCGTGAGACTGGCCAAACCCAATTGGCCGCAACTGGAGTTGCGGGGCTGTGCTGGTTGCTGCTCCGACAAGACCGATTTGACGAAAGCGAGCAGCTTGCCGCGCAAACAGCAGCGGAAATCGAACCGCGCATGTCTGAGGCGACACCCGCGCAGCTTGCTGTCTGGGGCGAACTGTGGCTCAGGGTCGCTGCTGCTGCCCGGAGGAACAACCGACTGGATGAGGCCAAGCATGCCCGCCGAATGGCGGCTACCGCTGGTGGCGCACTTGAGCGGGAACACACCGAATTCCCCTCGCATTGGGGAGCATTCGGCCCTGTGACCGCTGAAGCAAAGGCTGTTGAGGATCTTGCCCTTGCGGGTGATGCCCGTGGTGTTATCCGGCGCGCTGACGAAGGTCCGCTCAGCCCCAAAGCGGTGAAGAACTTCGGTCGCTTGAGTACGAACAACTGGGGTCGCCATCGGCTGGACGTTGCCCACGCTCACGTCCTACTTGGGTCCCACCAAGACGCCATGGATGAGCTTGTCGGTCTTCGCGAAACCGGCGATGTGTGGATTACTCATCAGCCCATGGCTCGGCGCGTGATGAAAGACATCCTCGAGACCCGCAAGCGGACGCTGACGGAAGAGATGCGGAGCATGGCGGCTCATCTTGGTATCGCTGGCTAGCTACTGCGGAGCGAGGTAGTTCTGCGCGCGTTTCTGCTGAACTACTGTGCTGCACGTGTGGATTGATGGACTGCCTGGACCTACGGTCCCCCTTACCGACAGACGGATAAGGGGGCCGAATCCATGCAGAGGACGGAAGGCGACCGACAGCGACGGCATAATCTTGCCGACATTGCGACGGGACACGCACCCCGGTTACTCCCCTGGACGACGGACGACGGCAAAGCGTGCTTGCTGAGTACGGATGATGAGGGCGGGTACATGTCTCGACTCGCCGACCGGATGGAAGCCGTGCAGCTTGGTATTGGGGC
The DNA here is from genome assembly GCF_044334165.1 of Streptomyces sp. NPDC020845. NCBI lineage: Bacteria > Bacillati > Actinomycetota > Actinomycetes > Kitasatosporales > Streptomycetaceae > Streptomyces > Streptomyces sp. NPDC020845. The sequence goes on from NZ_JBIRSJ010000007.1 coordinate 27,300, forward strand.
GGAAGTCCTTGAGCATGCCCGTGAAGTACTGAAGGACACGAAGGCAGCCCACGGAGAGTTGAGGTACGTCGGGACCCGTCTCGCTGAATGCCTCAGTGACGCACTCAGGATCGCTGAGTCGCGCGGAATGCGGCTACCGGTGTCAGACACCGAAGATGACACGAAAAGTCCCGCACCGGCCGCTGAGACTCCCACATGAGTCGCAGCGTCATGCGCTTCGTTCCGCACACGATCCGGCACGAGCCAGCGGGCGGAGTGACCTTCGAAGCCTTCTGCGTCACGGTCGGATGTAGTGAGGAATCCGGACCGCAGGAAGAACAGGAATCGGCTCAGAACTGGTGCCTTCGCCACACTGGCCGGACTGGTCATGATCTCTTCCGTCGTGTCACTACGGATCATGCCCGCGTGACGCGAGACGAATGACCCCGGTCCGCTGAGGGCGGCAAACAAGGCTCAGCGGATCGGATGAGCCCCCGTCGCGTGCTCCCCCCGTGGCACCGGACGGGGGCTCTTAACTTCTAGGAGCACTGAACATGCTGCAATGCACTCGGGTATCAACACTGCCCGTAGGCGAACTGGCCGCCGAGTTACTGGCCGCCGGACATCAGCCGGTAGAGCAATTCCGCACGTACACAGGGGCATGCCTGTACGTATGGTGTGAGCTCGGAGAGCACAGCGACGGGAAACACGCTGACCTGATCAGCGAAGAAGACGTCAACGGCGAGTATCTGTGGTTCCTGTGGGACGACAACGGCGGGCACAGGTTCGAGTACCTTCCCGCGTGTGTGGCTGACGCGCCCGACGGAGATGACGTGTGCCACTTCTTCCGGCAGCACCCTGGCGACCACTCGTGGAAAGTCACGGACCCGGTAATGGACGCCATGAGGAGCGAGGTTAAGCGCCAGATGCGCGGCTGGCAGAGCGACGGCTAGCCCCGAGGTTGGCATTGGGCCCCGTTCGGATGATGACTCCGAGCGGGGTTCTGTGCTGCTCAAGCGCATGTCTGTTGACGTGTATCCCGACGGGTGTACGGTTCGAGCCAGGTGTACCAGGTGACCCCGACCGCGGCGAGCTGGGCGACCTCCTCGCGGCGCAGCCCCGGCGTACGCCGGCGCCGCCCACGCGGCAGACCTACCTGCTCGGGGGTGATCCGCTCGCGCCGGCTGCGCAGGAACGCGGCGAGCTCGTCGCGGCGTATGCCGTCGGTCGCGGCGGTGGCTGCGGTGGCGGCGGTGGCTGCGGTAGCGGCCGTCGCGCTCTCCTGGGCCATGGTGGTCATGGGACCAGGGTGCCTGAGGGCTCAGCCGGTTTCCAGGTAGTTCTTGTACCAGGATAAGAAGACTCTGGTACCCGGCTGAGCCGGGCGCGAGGGTCATATCCGTGAGCCAGACAACCATCCGTACCCAGACACCGGCCGCCAGGGCGGCCGGGGCTTCCGGTCCCGCCGGGGCCGCGCACGACGCCGACGAGGCCGACGGGGCCCTGAACGCCCTCGGCCTGTTCACCGTGCTGCTCGGCGCGGCCCTCCCTCTCATCGACTTCTTCATCGTCAACGTCGCCCTGCCCGCCATGGACCGCGATCTGAACGCGGGCCCCGCCCTGCTGGAGCTGGTCGTCGCCGGGTACGGCGTCGCGTACGCCGTACTGCTCGTCCTCGGCGGCCGGCTGGGCGACACCTTCGGGCGGCGCAGGCTCTTCCTCGCCGGTATGGCGGCCTTCGGGCTGACGTCCCTGGCCTGCGGTCTCGCACCGAACGCCTGGAGCCTGGTCGCGGGCCGCGTGGCGCAGGGCGCCTCGGCGGCCCTGCTGCTCCCCCAGGTGCTCGCCACCATCCACGCCACCACCTCCGGGCCGCGCCGCGCCCGCGCGGTGAGCCTGTACGGCGCCACGGCCGGCCTTGCCATGGTGGCGGGGCAGATCCTCGGCGGCGTACTGGTGGCCGCGGACCTCGCGGGCACCGGCTGGCGCGCGGTTTTCCTGGTCAACGTCCCGGTCGCGCTGGCCGGCCTGGCCCTCGCCGCCCGCGCCATCCCGGAGACCCGCTCCGACCGCCCCGCGCCCGTCGACGTCCCCGGCACCGCGCTGCTGGCCCTCGCCCTGATCGCGCTGCTGCTCCCGCTGACCGAGGGCCGCGCGGCCGGCTGGCCGCTGTGGACCTGGCTGCTGCTGGCCGCCTTCCCCCTCGCCGCCGTCGCCTTCTACGCCATCGAACGCCGACTGGAGTCCTCCGGCCGCACCCCGCTGCTCCCGCCGAGCCTGTTCGCCCTGCCCGGCCTGCGCCGGGGCCTGCTGATGCTCCTCCCGTTCAGCGCGGGCTTCGGCGGCTTCATGTTCGTCATCGCGGTCGCCCTCCAGCAGGGCCTCCGCTACGGCCCCGTCGAAGCCGGCCTGGCCCTGACGCCCATGGCCACGACCTTCTTCATCGCCTCCCTGATGGGCCCACGCCTGGTCAGCCGCTACGGCAACCGCGTCGTGACCACGGGCTCGGTGATCCAGGCCGTCGGCATCGCCCTGCTGATCCTGACCGTCCACCAAAGCTGGACCGACCTCACCCTCGCCGACCTGCTCCCCGGCATCGCGATCGCCGGCTTCGGCCAGGGCCTGCAACTGCCCGTCCTGATCCGCGGCATCCTCGCCGAGGTCCCCGCGGAACGGGCGGGGGTCGGCAGCGGCGTCATGGTCACCACCCAACAATCCGCCCTGGCCCTGGGCGTGGCCACCCTCGGCACCCTCTTCCTGACCCTGACCCCCTCCATGGGCATGGGCGACGCGATGGTCCGAACCCTGGCCCTCCAGCTCGCGGGCATCGTGGTGACCGGGCTGCTGAGCCTGCGGTTGCCGCGGATGCTGGGGTGAGCGGCCTTCACTCCAACCGGGCGACGAGGCAGCCCGGATGCCCCCTGCGGGGCCCGGCTGCGGCCCCCGGGCACGGCGCGGGGCGAAGCCCCGGGCGGAGCCCCCATGCGGCGGAGCCGCACATGGGCAGGGGTTGGGAAGCCATGGGACGGGATGGGGGGAAGTCAGCCCACGCCGAGGAAGCGCAGGACCGCCAGGACCCGCCGGTGGTCGCCGTCCGCGACCGGCAGGTCCAGCTTCGCGAAGATGCTGTTGATGTGCTTGGCCACCGCCGACTCGCTGATCACCAACCCCTCCGCGATCCCCGCGTTCGACCGCCCCTGGGCCATCAGCTCCAATACCTCCCGCTCGCGCGCCGTGAGTCGGTCCAGGGGGTCGCGGTGGCGGCGGACGAGGAGTTGGGCGACGACCTGGGGGTCGAGGGCGGTGCCGCCGGACGCGACGCGGTGGAGGGCGGCGATGAAGTCCTCGACGTCCGCGACGCGTTGCTTGAGGAGGTAGCCGATCCCGCTGGTGTGCGTGGTGAGCAGGTCCGCGGCGTAGCGCTCCTCCACGTACTGGGACAGCAGCAGCACCGCCGTGTCCGGCCACTGGCGGCGGATCAGCAGCGCGGCCCGTACACCCTCGTCGGTGAAGCCCGGGGGCATCCGGACGTCGACCACGGCGATGTCCGGGCGGTGTTCCTCGACCGCCGCGAGCAGACCGTCCGCGTCGTCCGCCTCCGCCGTGACCTCGAAGCCCGCGGTCTGGAGGACCTTCACCAGGCCGATCCGCAGCAGGATCGAGTCCTCGGCGATCACAGCACGCACGGCAGCTCCACGGTGATGACGGTCGGGCCCCCGCGGGGGCTGCTGAGGTCGAAGGTCCCGTCCACGGAGCCCACGCGCCCCACGAGCCCCGTGAGGCCGCTGCCCTGGGCGGGGTCGGCGCCGCCGACCCCGTCGTCGGCGATCACCACGCGCAGTATGTCGCCCGTTCTGACGACCGTGACATCGGCCCCCGTGGCCTGTGCGTGTTTGGTGGTGTTGGCCAGGGACTCGGAGACGACGAAGTAGGCGACGGCCTCGACGGTGGGCGCCGGGCGCTCGGGGATGTCGATGTGCAGCCGTACCGGCAGTGGGGCGCGGGCGGCGATGCCGGAGAGGGCGGCGTCCAGGCCGCGGTCGTCGAGGACGGCCGGGTGCAGGCCACGCACCAGGTTGTTCAGCTCTTCGATGGCCTCCTTAGCCTCCCGGTGCGCCTCGTCGATGACCTTGCGGGCCTCCTCGGGCAGATCTCCGAGCGTGGCCTTGGCCAGGCCGAGGTTGACCGCCATGGAGACGAGCCGCTGCTGGGCGCCGTCGTGCAAGTCGCGTTCGATGCGGCGGCGTTCGGCGTCGGCCGCGTCGACGGTGCCCGCGCGGCGCTCGGTCAGGTCCTCGACCCGGCGCTTCAACTCCTTCGCCGGGTCGGGGCCCAGCAGCGCGGTGGCGGCGCGGACGTCGAGCCGTACGAGGGCGCCGGTCAGCCAGTACGCGAGGGCCAGCAGAGCCAGGCCGACCGCGGTGACATACGTGGTCGCCATGGCGGTGGGCAGGAACTTCAGCCGCCCGGCCGGCGCGCTCCAGACGAATACGGTCGAGGCCGCCAGCCCCATCAGCAGAGCGAAGCCCCAGACCAGCACCCCGCCGCAGGCGATCGCAGGGGCGACCAACAGGTTGTAACGCAGTTCCCGCCCCCAGCGGGCCGGGCCGGGGATGTCGACGTTCAGCAGGCCCTTGAAACGGCGCCGCTGCATGCGGGTGAACACCGGGCTGACGGCGGCCAGGGCGGCGACCGGGAGGGCGACGGCGACCAGGACGCCCGGCAGGGACGAGATCTGGTCGTCGACCAGCCACGGCACGCTCAACACCAACAGGGCCAGGAACTGCACGGATATGCCCGCGAGCCCGAATACCGCGTCGCGCCGCAGCCGGGTGAGCGCTGCTCGCGGCGCGGTGGGGAGTCTCATGCGCCGACCTTAGACCGCCGCCTCGGGGCCGGTCGCTGACGCCCGTACCCGGATCGGGGGTGCAACTAGTGCCACCCCCATTCGGCAACTCGCGTTACCGACAGGCGCGATCGTGCCGGGGAGGCTGGTGAACGTGCCCGAGGAGCAGCCGAGCCGAGTCGGGCCGGAAGGAGATCAGCCCCGATGAGCGCCCTGTACGCCCCCACGGCCCGCCCCGCACGGACTGCCCGCCCTGCCCGCTCTGTACGGGCCGTCCGGACCACCCGGGCCGCCCGCGCGACCCGGGCCGGGCTCGGCGGCCCCGCCCGCCGCAGCCGCCGGGGCCCCCGGGCCGTGGAGTGCGTGCTGCTCGGCAGTGGCGTCGCGCTCGTCCCCTGGCTCGTCGTCCTGGCGACGACGCTGCCGCCCACCGCCCAGGTCGGTCACTGGAACGTCGCGTGGGTGGGCCTGGACGCGCTGGAGGCGGTTGGGCTGGTGGCCACCGGTCTGCTGCGGCGGGGCGACGACCGCCACCGGCTCACCGCGGCGGCGACCTCCGCGCTGCTGGTGGTGGACGCCTGGTTCGACACCGTCACGGCGGCCCCGGGCGCCGAACTGGCCGCGGCCCTCGCCATGGCCGTGGGCGCGGAGCTGCCGCTGGCGGCGCTGTGTGCCGTGCTGGCCCTGAAGACGGCCCGCGAGACGGACCATGAAGACACCACGAACCACGCCGACCTCACGTCCGGGACGTGGCCCACCACAGGATGACCGCGGCGATCAGAAAGCAGACCGTCATCGCCCACAGCACCTGCCGCCGCGCCCGCGCGTCGGCCGTCATGGTCGGGCTGCCGACCGCGCCGTGTGCCTGCGCGAGGTGATCGAGGCCCTTGTGCCGGGCGCCGCCGTAGGTGATCTGTTCTTCCCAGTCGCAGTGGAGGCAGCCGAGCATCCGCCGCTGCCGGGCGCCGTATCCGTAGCTCACCTCGAAGACGGTCCCGTCCTCGCGGGTGGCCGTGATGTGATGCGTCACACCTCGCAGCACGATTCCGGAACCCCCCCGGTTCTCCGCAGAGCCACAAAGCTGTGCCCTGGCGCCGCGGCAGTCTACCCGCGGCGCCAGGGCCCGTCTTGGCCTGATCGCCTTATGAAACGCCCTGATCAGCAGCCGATCAGCAGCCGATCAGTCGGCCGCCCAGGTACGACTGGATCTGGTCGAGGGAGACCCGCTCCTGCTTCATCGTGTCGCGCTCACGCACGGTCACCGCGTTGTCCTCGAGGGTGTCGAAGTCGACGGTGACACAGAAGGGCGTGCCGATCTCGTCCTGGCGGCGGTAGCGGCGGCCGATCGCGCCCGCGTCGTCGAACTCGATGTTCCAGTGCTTGCGCAGGTCCGTCGCGAGCCCCTTGGCCTTCGGCGAGAGCTGCGGGTTACGGGACAGCGGCAGCACGGCGACCTTGACCGGCGCGAGGCGCGGGTCGAGGCGCAGCACGGTGCGCTTCTCCATCTTGCCCTTGGCGTTGGGCGCCTCGTCCTCGATGTACGCGTCGAGGAGGAAGGCCAGCATGGTGCGGCCCACGCCCGCCGCCGGCTCGATGACGTACGGCGTCCAGCGCTCGCCGGCCTCCTGGTCGAAGTACGACAGGTCCTGGCCGGAGGCCTGGGAGTGGGCCTTCAGGTCGTAGTCGGTGCGGTTGGCCACGCCCTCGAGCTCGCCCCACTCCGAGCCGCCGAAGTTGAAGCGGTACTCGATGTCGGCGGTGCGCTTGGAGTAGTGGGAGAGCTTCTCCTTGGCGTGCTCGTACCAGCGGATGTTGGCCTCCTGGAGGCCAAGGTCGCGGTACCAGTTCCAGCGCTGCTCCATCCAGTACTCGTGCCACTCCTCGTCTTCGCCCGGCTTGACGAAGAACTCCATCTCCATCTGCTCGAATTCGCGGGTGCGGAAGATGAAGTTGCCCGGCGTGATCTCGTTACGGAACGACTTGCCGATCTGGGCGATGCCGAACGGCGGCTTCCGGCGCGAGGTCTGCTGGACGGCGAGGAAGTTGGTGAAGATGCCCTGGGCGGTCTCGGGGCGCAGATAGGCGACCGAGGCGGAGTCCTGGGTGGGGCCGAGGTGGGTGGAGAGCAGACCGGAGAACTGCTTGGGCTCGGTGAAGCTGCCCTTGGTGCCGCAGTGCGGACAGTTGATGTCCGCCAGCCCGTTCTCGGGCAGCCGGCCGTGCTTGGCCTCGTACGCCTCCTCCAGGTGGTCCGCGCGGAACCGCTTGTGGCAGGAGGTGCACTCGGTGAGCGGGTCGGTGAAGGTGGCGACGTGGCCGGACGCCTCCCAGACCTCGCGGGCGAGGATCACCGATGAGTCGAGTCCGACCACGTCGTCGCGCGAGGTGACCATCGAGCGCCACCACTGGCGCTTGATGTTCTCCTTCAGCTCAACGCCGAGCGGTCCGTAGTCCCAGGCAGCTCGCTGCCCGCCGTAGATCTCGCTGGACGGGTAGACGAAGCCACGGCGCTTGCTCAGGCTGACGATGGTGTCGATCTTGTCGGCGGCCACGGTGCTCTCTTCATTGATGACGGCTGATGACGACTGTGTGAGACGACTGTGTGTCGCTGATGGCGGCTTTGCGGACGGCGTGCGGACGACAAAGCGAATGCTTCAGGTTACCGGCGGCTCCACCCCTCGGATCAAATCGGTATGCGAAACGATCGACAAAACGATCAAGAAGAGGCCCGTTGTTGACAATCGTTTCCATCTTTGTTGAAAATGAGAGTCATGAACATACGCCGCTCCATCATCCCGGCCGCCGTCGCCGGAGCCGCTGTTCTCGGTCTGGCCACGACGCTCACAGCCTGCTCCGCCAATGCGACAGACGGCCGTACGGACGGCAAACTCGATGTGGTGGCGTCGTTCTACCCCATGCAGTTTCTCGCCGAGCGCATAGGCGGCGGTCACGTCCATGTGTCCAGTTTGACCAAGGCCGGCGCGGAACCACACGACCTGGACATCAGCGCCCGGCAGACCGCCGACCTCAGCAAGGCCGGACTGGTCGTCTACCTCAAGGGTCTGCAGCCCGCCGTCGATGCCGCCATCGGCCAGGCCGAGCCGAAGCACATCGCCGACGCGGCCTCGTTCACCACCCTGGAAGACCACGGTACCGAGGTGGACGGCGACCACGAGCACGGGGACGACGAGCACGAGCACTCCGGCGAGGACGCGGGCTCCGACCCGCACATCTGGCTGGATCCGGTGCGTTACGCCCAGGTCGCCGAGGGTGTCGGCAAGGCGCTGCAGAAGGCCGACCCCGACAACGCGGCCGCCTACAAGAAGAACACCGCCGTGCTGGTCAAGCAGCTCGGCACGCTGAACGACGACTTCAAGACGGGCCTGAAGAGCCGCACCTCGGACACCTTCATCACCACCCACGCCGCCTTCGGCTATCTCGCCGAGCGCTACGGCCTGCGCCAGGAGGCCATCTCCGGCATCGACCCGGAGTCCGAGCCCAGCCCGGCCCGGATGAAGGCGCTGCACTCGGTCGCGAAGAAGGAGAAGGTCGGCACCGTCTTCTTCGAGACGCTGGTGAGCGACAAGACCGCCAAGACCCTGGCAGGCGATCTGCATCTGCGCACCGATGTGCTCGACCCGATCGAGGGCATCAGCGACCAGTCCAAGGGCGACGACTACTTCGGGGTCATGCGCGCCAACCTCAAGGCGCTCCAGACGGCCCTGGGCGCCAAGTGAGGCGCGAAACGACGAGCGGAGGAAGCCGCATGAAGCCGGAACCACCCGCCACAGCCCCCGCCACAGCCCCCGGCGAGACCTCAGCCCAGACCCCCGCCACGACCCCCGCCGAGACCTCTGCGGAAACCCACGACGACGAGTCCCCCGCCGAGACCTCCACCGACGCCCCCGCCGTCATATCGCTGCGCGGCGCCACCGCCTCCCTCGGCGGCCGCCCCGTCCTGCGCGGCGTCGACCTGACCGTACGGCGCGGCGAGGTCGTCGCGCTGCTCGGCGCCAACGGCTCCGGCAAGTCCACGGCGGTGCGCTCCGTCGTCGGCCAGGTGCCGCTGTCCGGCGGTGAGCTGAGGCTGTTCGACACCCCCAGCCGCCGCTTCCGCGACTGGGCCCGCATCGGCTACGTACCGCAGCGCACCACCGCCGCCAGCGGCGTGCCCGCCACCGTCCGCGAGGTGGTCTCCTCCGGGCGGCTGGCCCGCAGGCGGCTGGGTCCGCCGCGTGCGGCGGACCGGGCGGCGGTGCGCCGGGCGCTGGAGCTGGTCGGGATGGCCGACCGGGCCAAGGACTCGGTGAGCGCGCTGTCCGGCGGCCAGCACCAGCGGGTGCTGATCGCCCGCGCGCTGGCCGGTGAGCCCGAACTGCTGATCATGGACGAGCCGATGGCCGGGGTCGACCTGGCCAGCCAGGAGATCCTTGCCGAGACGCTGCGCGAGCAGGTCGCCCAGGGCGCCACCGTGCTGCTGGTGCTGCATGAGCTGGGCCCGCTGGAGCCGCTGATCGACCGCGCGGTGGTGCTGCGCGACGGCTGCGTGGTCCACGACGGCCCGCCGCCCAAGGCCGTGGGCCAGCACGCGCTGCCCGGCCACGACCACGTACATCCGCATGCGGCGCACGACGCCGAACCGATCCGGACGGGATTGCTGACCTGACATGTTGGAAATCCTCGACTACGCGTTTATGCAGCGGGCCCTGATCGCCGCCGTCCTGGTCGGCATCACCGCCCCCGCCGTCGGTATCTACCTCGTCCAGCGCCGCCAGGCGATCATGGGCGACGGCATCGGCCACGTCGCACTCACCGGCGTCGCGCTCGGCTTTCTGACCGGCACCAACCCGGTGTGGACGGCCGTCGCGGTCTCCGCGCTCGGTGCGATCCTCATGGAGCTGATCCGCTGGTACGGCAAGACGCGCGGCGACCTGGCCCTCGCGATGCTCTTCTACGGCGGTATGGCCGGCGGTGTGCTGCTGATCAACCTCTCGCCGACCGGCTCCAACGCCAACCTCACCACGTATCTCTTCGGCTCGATCACCACCGTCTCGCGCGAGGACGTGACCGTGATCAGCTGTCTGGCGGCCTTCGTCGTGCTGATCACCCTCGGGCTGCGCCGCCAGCTGTTCGCGGTGTGCCAGGACGAGGAGTTCGCGCGGGTGACCGGCCTGCCGGTGCGCACCCTCAATCTGCTGCTGGCCATCACCGCCGCCGTCACCGTCACCGTCGCCATGCGCGTCGTGGGCCTGCTGCTGGTCAGCGCCCTGATGGTGGTCCCGGTCGCGGCCGCCCAACAGGCCACCCGCGGCTTCGCGATGACACTCGCGCTCGCCGTCGCCATCGGCGTCGTGGTGACGCTCTCCGGCACGGTCTTCTCCTTCTACGAGGACGTTCCGCCCGGTGCGAGCATCGTCGTGCTCGCCATTGGCGTCTTCGCCGTGATCACCGCGCTCGCCGCCCCGTTGGCCAGACGCCGCGCCCGCAGAGCAGCCGCCGTGGCCGAGGAGCGCTGCACCCTCCCGCTGCCCGGCGCCCGCGCCGCCGTTCCGGGGGCGGGCTCCCCCGGAACGGGCGAAGCGGACGATGTCCTCGTCTGACCGGGCGTCTCATCGGGCGTCCAGCTGTCCAGCCCGTTCGCTCAGCATTCCCTGGCACAATGGCCACGCGGATGCGCGACGTACGAGCAGGCGACGAGCAGGCGATGTTGAGGAGGCAACTGTGGTGACCGCGGGTCCCCCAGTACACGGCCGGTCCACCAGGCAGCGGGCGGCGGTGGCTGCGGCGCTGGACGAGGTTGACGAGTTCCGCAGTGCGCAGGAGCTGCATGACATGCTCAAGCACCGCGGCGACTCCGTCGGCCTGACCACGGTCTACCGCACCCTCCAGTCCCTCGCCGACGCGGGCGAGGTCGACGTCCTGCGCACCACCGACGGCGAGGCCGTCTACCGCCGCTGCAGCAGTGGCGAGCACCATCACCACCTGGTCTGCCGCACCTGCGGCAAGGCGGTCGAGGTCGAGGGCCCGGCCGTGGAGAAGTGGGCCGATGCGATCGCGGCGGAGCACGGCTTCGTGGACGTCGCCCATACCATCGAGATCTTCGGCACCTGCGGGGACTGCGCGACGGCGCCCGAGGCGTAACCCCCGGGGCTGACGGCCGCCTCAAGCGCTGCCGCCTCAGCGCTTGAGGTAGGCCAGTACGGCCAGGACGCGGCGGTTGTCGTCGGCGGACGGTTCGATCCGCAGCTTGTCGAAGATGCTCGCGGTGTGTTTGGCGACCGCGCTCTCGCTGAAGTGCAGGGTGTGCGCGATGGCGGCGTTCGACCGGCCCTCGGCCATCAGCTTGAGGACGTCGTGTTCGCGCGGGGTGAGGCTGCCGGTGCGCCCCCTGGCGTCGCTGCGGGCCAGCAGCTTGGAGATGACCTGCGGGTCCATGACCGTACCGCCGGCCGCGACCGTACGCACCGCGTCGATGAACTGCCCGGTGTGGGTGACCCGGTCCTTGAGGAGATAGCCGATACCGCCCTCGCCCCCGGCCAGCAGCTCATGGGCGTAGAGCTGATCCACGTACTGGGACAGGATCAGCACCGGCAGCGCGGGGCGGGTGCGACGGGCTTCCAGGGCCGCCTGAAGGCCCTCGTCGGTGTGGGTCGGCGGCAGCCGGATGTCGACCACGGCGACGTCCAGATCCTCCTCGCGCAGCGCGCGCAGCAGGGCCGGGCCGTTGTCCACGGAGGCGATCACCTCGCAGCCGTGCTCCCGCAGGGCGCGCATCAGCCCGTCCCTGAGCAGGAAGAGGTCTTCGGCGAGGACGACGCGCACGGGATCTCCAAGGTCACGGTGGTCGGGCCGCCCAGGGGGCTGTGCAGGGCGAGACTGCCGTCGAAGGTACCCAACCGGCGCTGTACGCCGCGCAGTCCGGTCCCCCGCGCCAGGTCCGCGCCGCCCCGGCCGTCGTCGGTGACCGTGACCCGCAGCCGTGCGCTGTCCTCGTGTGTCAGGTCCCCGTGTGTCAGGTCCTCGTGTGTCAGGTCCCCGTATGTCAGGGTGATGCGCACCTCCTGGGCGCCGGAGTGCTTGGCCGCGTTGGCGAGCGCTTCGCTGATCGCGAAGTAGGCGGCGGACTCGACCGGCGCCGGGAGCCGTCCGGGCAGCCGGACCTCGACATGGACGTCGAGGAAGCTGTCGAGCGCCAGCGACCGTACGGCGTCGCCGAGCCCCCGGTCGGCGAGCACCGGGGGCTGGATACCGTGGACCAGGTCGCGCAGGTCCTGGAGCGCCCGCGCGGAGGTATCGCGCACGTCCAGCAGCAGCCCGCGAGCGGCGTCCAGGTCGACGTCGAGGAGCCGGGTGGCCTCGTCCAGCGTCATGCCGAGGGCGACCAGCCTGGCCTGTGCGCCGTCGTGCAGATCCCGTTCGATACGGCGGAGTTCGGCCGCCTGCGCGTCCAGCGACTCGTCGCGGATGTCGGTGAGCCGTTCGACGCGGCGGGCGAGTTCGGTGCTGCGCGGCGCGGACAGCAGGCGCCGGCTCCAGCGGCCGTGCAACCCGAGCACGACGGGGGCCAGCCGCACCCCGGCCGCGATGAACGCGAGGCCGAGGGCCAGTGCGGCGAGCATCGTCGGGGTGGAGCGTACGGGGATGAAGGCGTACCAGTTGCCGTCGTCGAGGAGCCGCCAGATGAACGGCTGCACCAGCGCGCCGAACGCCCCGTACTCGACGAGGGCGAGCGGTACCGCGACCAGCAGCCCCCCGAACCACGGCTCCAGCCAGGCCCACCGCAGATCGCGCCAGAACCCCTCGTCCCCGAGAACCGCGGCCGCCCGTCGGCGCGGGCGCTCGGCCCGGTCCGGGGCGAGCGGGTCCGGCGGGCTGATCGCCGTACCCGTCCAGCGGGCGGTCCATGACCGGTACCGGTCCGAGAGCCCGCGCAGGGCGCCCGCGGCGGGCGGCAGCAGCCGGAACCCGAGCCCGATCGGGAGCAGCAGCAGCGCGCCGATCACCAGCCCGCCGACGGCGACCACCGCCAGGGCCACCAGCCCGAGCAGCTGACACCTGACGAGGGCGCGCAGACCGCCGGCCCCCAATCCCCCCATGACCGCCGCCCATCGCTCCCGCCGGATCAGCGCGCCGAGTGCGCCATGGCGGGGATCCTAGCCACGGGGGTCCGCCACACCCACGGCACCGCCGCCACCAGGCACGCGGCCCCGAAGAGCACCATGGGCAGCACCGCACCGGACTCCTCGTCCATGAACAGCAGCATGCCCAGGTTGATCAGGGTGTGGAAGCCGCCCGCGAGCAGCAGCCGGTTGGCCCGTACGCGCTCAAGACCGAGCCCCAGGACCACCGACATCGCCACCGTGCCCAGCAGAAACCCGGCCGCGTACGCCGGGGCCTGCGCGAACACCTGCACATGCCACACCCCCCACACCGCGCCGATCGAGGTCGACACGGCGAGCGGGCCGAAACGGGTCCGCAGGAGCGGCTGGAGGAAGCAGCGCCAGCCGATCTCCTCACCGCACGCGCCGATCAGCTGCGCCACCACGATCAACGCGAAGGGGTGGTCCAGGGAGCGTGGATCGGTGGCGTGGGCGTCACCGGTCGCCAGGGCGTACGTGCCCGCGCTGAGCGCGGTGATCAGCAGCGCCGTGGCGAACAGCGGCGCCGTGGCGAACAGCGGCAGGGCACGGCCCGCCCGTCCCGGCCGTCCCCCCGGCCGCGCCGAGGGGGCGGCCGCCCTGCCGCCCGGCCACGCGCCGGCGAGCAGCGCCCGTACCGGCGAAGGCCACAGCAGAGCCACCGCCGCCACCCCCAGCGCGGGCCCGAACTGGGTCAGCTGGATGACCTCCGTCGGTATCCCCGTCGCGGGCTGCGCCGCGCCCAATATCCCCGCCGTCACGAACGTGACCGCGAGGAACACCCCTGCCTTCGCTTTCCACTTGTTCCACTTGTGCATACCGCCAGGCCCCCGATCGGGTCGAACCGGATCTCGTCGCCGTCGACGATGCCGGTCGGGGAGCCCGCTGCCTTTGCACGTAGCTGCCGAGCAGGGGTGTACCTATGTACAGCTCACCGCCTGCCCCGGCGCAGCCAGTCCCGCACCTTGCGGGGCTCGGACACCTTGCCCGGGGCCGGGATGGGCGCCGTACCCGGGACGGGCGCGACTGCTGGTGCCGACGCCACCGGGACCGGCATGGGCGTGGTGGGCGGCGCGCTGTGCGGCTGCAGCCCCTTCAGCCGCGCCTGCCAGGGCCCGTCCGCCATCTCCAGATGCACGATGACCGGCCCCTCGGGCAGCGGCACGGTCTCCCGCCGCTTGCCGATCTCGTTGACGGCGTTCTCGTAGCTGGGCAGGGTCGTGGGGTCCTCGTGCCCCGCCAGTTCATAGAGGTGGACGATGAGGTTGTCGTCGCCTCGGTAACGGATGGCGAGGTCGGCCGTGCCCGCCGTGTGCAGCAGGACGTCGGGGCCGCCCCACTCCAGCCACTCCTCCGTCAGCCGACGGCCCGCCGCCAGCGGCAACACCCGTAGCTGCCAGGGGCCATCGGCCTGCAACCGCAGCCGCAGGGGCCCGCGCTCGGGGACGACCGTGAGCAGCCGTCCCCGGAAGGCGTGCTCGGTGCTGTTGACGAGGTTGTCCTTCTGCTTGTTCCGCTTGTCGAGGGTCCACAGGCCGGTGTATCCCCCGCCTTCGAGGGTGAGTTCGACGATGACCGGTCCCGGCGGGAGCCCGTCCACGGTGATCACGTCGTTGTCCCGGCCGTGCTGCTCGTACGGCTCGAAGACCGCGCCGAACGACCAGTCCGCGACCGGCTGGGCCACGGGGGGCGCCGGTACGGGGTGCGGCACCGCGACCGTGGGCGTCGGCACCGCTGCGGGGGCCGGTACCGCTGCGGGGGCCGGTACCGGTACGGGGGAAGGCTCCGGGCGCGGGCCGTCCTCCGCCGCCACGTCCACACCGTGGTCCCCGGCCAGCCCGGTGAGCCCGTCCAGATACCCCTGGCCCACCGCGCGGAACTTCCAGCCCCCTGCCCGCCGGTACAGCTCCGCCAGCACCATGGCCGTCTCGCCGCCGCCGTCGGTCACGTCGTACCGGGCGACCGACGTCCCGTCCGGCGCGAACGCCTCCACCGACGGCCCGGCCACGTCCCGTATCGCGCCACCGTCCGTCGACCCGACCACGAGGACGCGGACGATCTCCTCCTCGACCGTGGTGAGGCCGACCTCCAGCCACACCGTGCCGTCCTCACCCCCGGCCAGCCGCACGGCGCCCGACGGATGGGCGGGCGCGCCGTGGAACACGACGTCCGCGTCGCCCCGGACCCGCCCGTCGGCCGTCAGCAGCCACGCCGAGGCGTCCAGCCCGTTCCGTACGGCGATCCGCAGCGGGACGGACGGCACGAAGGCATTGCCTCCCTTGACCACTTCCCCCATCGTTACTCCACCTTTTCTCCACACCCAGGGACCGGGAACGGATCATGACACAGGTCCCTGAGAGCGCGAAGGCCGGTGCCGCGCCCAGTTGAGGCGACGGCACCGGCCAGAGAAGAGGATGGTCGGTCGGCGTTACTGCGGACCCGGCTGGGAACCGTCCTTCTGCTGCACCTCGTTCGGGATCGCGCCGCCGAAGCGGCGGTCACGCGAGGCATACTCCAGGCAGGCCCGCCACAGGTCGCGGCGGTCGAAGTCCGGCCACAGCACGTCCTGGTAGACCATCTCCGCGTAGGCGCTCTGCCAGATCAGATAGTTCGACGTGCGCTGCTCGCCCGAGGGCCGCAGGAAGAGATCCACATCCGGCATATCGGGGTAGTAGAGGTACTTCGCGAACGTCTTCTCGTTCACCTTCGACGGGTCAAGACGGCCCGCCCTGACATCCTCCGCCAGCGCCTTCGCCGCGTCCGCGATCTCCGCCCGGCCGCCGTAGTTCATGCAGAAGTACATGGTCATGGCGTCGTTGTCCTTGGTCTGCTCCTGCGCGACCTGGAGTTCCTGCGCCACGGACTTCCACAGCTTCGGCATCCGCCCCGCCCAGCGGATACGGATACCCATCTCGTCCATCTCGTCGCGGCGGCGGCGGATGACGTCCCGGTTGAAGTTCATCAGGAAGCGCACCTCGTCGGGCGAGCGCTTCCAGTTCTCGGTGGAGAAGGCGTAGAGGGAGAGGTTCTTCACCCCGATCTCCAGACACCCCTTGAGCACATCGAGGACCACGCCCTCGCCCACCTTGTGCCCCTCGGTACGCGGCAGCCCGCGCTCCTTGGCCCAGCGGCCATTGCCGTCCATGACGACGGCCACATGCTTGGGCACCAGCTCACCGGGGATCTTCGGCGGACGGGCACCCGAAGGGTGCGGGTCCGGGGCCCGGTACTCGCGCCGCTGTCGGCCCAGAATCCCGCGTCGTGCCATGTGCCTGCCGTCTCCCTCTCTCAACTGCTTCCGCGCTTTATTTCTCTACATACCGAAGCGACCGGAGCCCCCGCTCCAGGTGCCAGTGCAAATACGCCGCCACGAGCCCACTGCCCTCCCGGGCATGCCGAGCCTCACACGCGTCCGCGGTCTCCCAGTCCCCGGTCAGCAGCGCCCCCAGCAGCATCAGCGCCTCCGCCGAGGGTACGACGCTTCCGGGCACCCGGCACTCCCCGCAGATCACCCCGCCCGCGCCGACCGAGAAGAACCGGTTCGGCCCGGGCATGCCGCACTTCGCGCAGTTGTCGAAACTCGGCGCGTAGCCGTTGACGGCGAGGGAGCGGAGGAGAAACGCGTCCAGGATGAGATGCGGCTCATGCTCCCCCGAGGCGAGCGTGCGCAGCGCGCCGACCAGCAGTAGGTACTGCTGCATGGCGGGCTCGCCCTCGTGGTCGGTGAACCGCTCGGCGGTCTCCAGCATCGCCGTACCGGCGGTGTAGCGGGCGTAGTCGGTCACGATGGCGCTGCCGTACGGAGCGATGGTCTCACTCTGCGTGCACAGCGGCAGCCCGCGGCCGACCAGCTCGCCGCCCCCGCGCGAGAAGAACTGCACATCGACATGGCTGAACGGCTCGAGCCGCGCCCCGAACTTCGACTTCGTCCGCCGCACCCCCCGGGCCACGGCCCGCACCCGGCCGTGACCACGGGTGAGCAGCGTGATGATCCGGTCCGCCTCGCCCAGCTTCTGGGTGCGCAGCACGATGCCGTCGTCGCGGAACAGACTCATGGCGCTTATTGTCCCTCAGCGGGACACATGATCGAACCGCCCGGCCTTCACGGCGCGAGTGAGGGCGCGGAGGGCGGCGGGGGTGGTTGTGATCACGGTGTGCGGTTCGTCGCTCTCCCGCAGGAGGATGCTGTCCGGGGTGCGAGCGAGCTCGACGCAGGCATTGCCCTCGGCGTCCGCCGAGTACGAGGACTTCCGCCAACCGTCAGCTGGCCACGAAATCAAACTCACCGGCCTTGATCCCCTTTATCAGCCCGCGGAGAGCGGCCGGCGTGGCCGCGATGATCACGTGCGGGTCGTCGCTCTCTCGAAGCAGGATCGCGGCGCCAGAGGTGTGAGCCAGCTCGACGCAGGCGTTGTCTGGGGCGTCCGCCGAGTAGGAGGACTTCCGCCACTGTATGTGGGACATCTCCATGCCTTCAGAGTCGTTGTGCGATGGCGAGAATGAAATCGCGCGTGTCTTCTGGCGTGAGGGACAGCTCTTCCGTCCGGTCGAGGATCCGCCGGTAGTTGACGAGGTGGGTCTCGCCATCGAGGAACATCACACCGGTGGGCGCGTCGAGCTGAACCGTATCCAACTGCGGAACCACTCCGTACATGTACGTCACGGAGGCTCCCGCATGCGGAAATCCCCCAGCGGAGAAGGGGATGGCTCGCACGGTGACATTGTCCCGCTCCGATGCCTCAAGGACGCTCTCCAGCTGGCCACGGGCCACCTTGGCCCCACCGAACTCCATCCTCAGGGCTGCCTCGTGAATCAGGAAGGTGCACGACGGCGGATCGTCGCGATCCAGGACATCGCGGCGCCGCAACCGGAAGGACAGACTGACTCGGAGCTGGGCGGGAGTGGGCTCCGGCTCGGCGATCGAGAACACGGCCTTCGCGTAGTCCTCGGTCTGCAGGAGTCCCGGGATGTGCATGATCTGCACAGCGCGGAGACTCACGGCCCGGAGTTCGAGTTCGGCCAGGTCCAGTGCAGTGGCGGCCATCTTTCCCTCGTACTCGTCCCACCAGCCTCGGCCACGCTCTGAGGCCATGGCCGCAAGCGCATCAACGTACGCCTGGTCACTGCATGCGTAGATCCCGGCCAACATCCTGATGCGCTCATCGCTCACGCCGAGGCGACCGGCCTCCATGTTGCTGATACGGGTACGGTCCGCGCCCAATTGCTCACCGGCGCGGGCCACGTTCATCCCGGCATGCTCGCGCATCTTGCGCAACTCCGCGCCAACGCGGCGCTGTCGCGCGGTTGGGGCTGCCTTCTGCGGCATGTGCGGACCCTCCCCTTACCCACTCCGTCACACACTGTCCCAGCGACACTACTCGAATTCAGATCCGGATGCACAAGCTCATCCGACATGGATGCACGAGTGCATCCCGAGGCAATAAGGTTCGGATAGCACAGCGCATCGGAACCATCACGCATCGCGTTGGGAGAACCCGCCATGCCCGAAGTCGCCGAACCCGCCTACGCCTACCGGCTCAGCGCCCCCAACTCCCCCAGAAGCCCCAAAGCCTGCCGCGACGCGATCGCCGCCCTCCTCCAGGCCAACGGCCTGGACGTCCTCGCGGACACGGCCCGCCTCCTCGTATCGGAGGCGGTCACCAACGTCCACCAGCACACAGCCACCCCCGTCATCCACATCGACACCCTCGTACGGGACCGCATCGCCACCATCGCCGTACGCGACAGCTCCCCGGACGACCTCCCCCGCCCGCGCAGGGCGGAGGCCGACGAGGAAGGGGGCCGCGGGCTCTTCCTCATGAAGCAACTTGCCCACGCCTGCGGTGTCACCTGGGAGAGCGGCACGCAGCCCACCGGCAAGCACATCTGGTTCGAGCTGCGCGACCCGCTCACCGAATGACGCTACCTACGCCGGATCGGCCAGACGCCCCTCAACGCGGGACCGCACGGCCACGGCCCGGGGGTCGGTGTACGCGGCCAGGTGGGACAGGGCCTCGGCCCAGTGAGCGCGGGCCGCTTGGGGGTCCGCCATATCCACGGCGGCGGCCAAGTGGTCGAGCTCCAAGGCGTGCTGCCACGCATCGCCGAGCTGACCGTGCACGACGGCGGCCCGGCGATGGAACGCGGCGGCTTCGTCACAACGCTCCATTGCCGCATAGGTCTGCCCGGTGCCCCGCCAGGCGAGGGCTTCTCGGCTGCGGTCGCCGAGACGGCGATGGAGCTTGGCGGACCGCTGGTACGAGGTCAGCGCATCGCCGTATTGCCCAGCGACCCGCTGGATATCGCCCAGAGTGAGCAGCCAAAAGCCTTCCAGGACGTGACTTCTGAGGTTGAGCGCGATGTCGAGGGCTTCGTCAATCGCATGGCGTGCCGCAGCGAGTTCGCCTTGCTCGCGGCGGAGCTCGGCGACGATATACAGGGCATTGCCCACGCTTCTCTCGTTGCTCAGGGCTCGGTGGGCGGCGAGCGCCTGTTGGACGGCCTCCTCTGCCTCGGACAGGCGGCCCGCGTCGAGACGGGTGCTGGCGATGTTGGACAGGGCCATGGCCGCTCTGCGGGGTTCATCC
Organism: Streptomyces sp. NPDC020845; assembly: GCF_044334165.1. Lineage (NCBI taxonomy): Bacteria > Bacillati > Actinomycetota > Actinomycetes > Kitasatosporales > Streptomycetaceae > Streptomyces > Streptomyces sp. NPDC020845. Next base: position 46,850 of record NZ_JBIRSJ010000007.1, read on the forward strand.
GCGTCGCGGAAGATCGCAGCGGCCCGCTCGAAGTGTTCGGCGGCGGGGTCGAATTTGCGGAGCTCGAGGTGAATCAGGCCGATGAGATTCAGCGCGCGCGCCTCTTCGAGGGGCATGGCCGTCCTGTGTGCGAGTTCCCTGGCTCGTCGGTGACATTCCATGCCCTCGTCGAGGCGTCGGTATTCTCGATAGGCCATACCGAGGAAGTTGAGCAATCGGATTTGGGCACCCGGTTCGCCCGCCCGTTCGGCTGCTGCCAGACCGGCACGCATCGGTTCGATCCAGTCACTGCCTGGCGCTGACGGGTAGCGGGCACTCCACAACGCCTCGGCCAGGCGCCAGGCGAGAGGGTCGAGCCCGGCTGATACGGCGGCCGGAACCAACCGGAGCAGAGTCGTGTGCTCGCGGTCCGCCCAGTCCGCCGCCGCGTCGTAATCGGCGAAGACCAGAGGAGGCACGGAAGCCGTAGATGCCGTCAGGAGGGAGCGCTGCTCGGCAGGCCTGAGCCAACTCTGCGCCGCAACAGCGGTATGCAGATCATGGAGAACCTGCCCGACCTGACGCTGCGCTGGATACCGAACAGCGCGAGGTAAACCGGCTCACCCCGCGGTGGTCCGGCGACCGGTTCGGTAGCGGCCCGGGGTCGTTCCGATGATGTTGGTGAACGCCGCGATAAAGCCGCTGGGGTTGGCCCATCCGCAGGCGTAGGCGGTTTGGGTGATGTCGTGGCCGTCGGCGAGGAGCACGAGTGCGTGGTAGATGCGTAGCTGTGTGCGCCACTCGTAGAAGGTCATGCCGAGTTCGTTGCGGAACAGTCGGCTGAGGGTGCGGGTGCTGGCTCCGATCGTCTTCCCGAGTTCGGCCAGCGTGGCGTTGTCGGCCGGCGTCTCGTACAGCATCCGGGCAATGGCTTGCAGTCGGTCGTCCCGTGGCTCCGGCAGGTGCAGTGGCTGTTCGTGTGCTTCGCGGAGTTCATCGACGAGGACTCGAAGGAGGCGAGAGCGCGCGGCGCGGCTGTAGTCAGGCGCGGCGTCGTCGTAGTTGCGGGGACCGGTCAGGGCGAGCAGGACCTCGCGGGCGAGGTCGGAGGCCAGGAACACGGCGGGATGGTCGGGTATGAGCCGGGCCAGGGATGGCGCGAGAAAGATGATCCGCATGTCGGTGTCGCCGTGGGCGCGGTGATAGTGCGTGAACCCGGCGGGGGTCCAGGCGACCCGGTTGGCGGGAACGATCGACGTGCCGCGCTCGGTGTGAACCGTCAAGACGCCGCTGGCCGCGTATACCAGGTGTCCCCGTGCGTGCGACTGCACTGCGCTTGTTTCGCCGGATGGCCAGAGGTGGCGTCCGCCGGACGGCCACACATGTGATGTCACACCGGCGGTCGGGGAAGGTTGGCGGCGAACAGGCATCAGTTGGCATCCTATCGTTAGCCAGCCACGCCTTGATCTGGTGAAACTTCCTCCATGCGGAGTGTCATCGAGGCAGCGTGCCTCGATGCCGCGGCTTGAGAGATGGAGAAGAAGCGCATGGCGACGTTCGTCCTCGTGCCCGGCGGTTGGCACGGCTCCTGGTCGTTCGAGGCGGTGGTTCCGCTGTTGGAACGTGCCGGTCATGCCGTTCACGCCCTGACCCTGACCGGTCTGCGGCCGGACGACGACAACGCGACGGTCGCGACCGCCAACCTCGACACGCACGCCGACGACGTATTGCGGCTCCTCGATCGCGCTCACATCACCAGCGCGACGCTGGTCGGCCACAGCTACGGCGGGATGGTGATCGCCGCCGCCGCCGATCGCGCCCGTGGCCGGGTCTCGCGACTGGTGCATCTCGACGCCTACGTACCACGCGATGGCGAATCGTGCTGGTCGTCAACGACCGAGCGCTACCGAGAAGTGTTCGCTGCCGGCGCTGCGACCACCGGCTATGCCGTCCGACCGCCGGACGGCGGCGATCCCCGCCGCCGTCCCCATCCCCTCGCCTCGTTCCTGCAAACGATCCGGCTCACAGGCACGCTGGCCCAGGTCCCCCGTCGGGAGTTCATCTACTGCTCGGGGTGGGAAGACCGGACGCCGTTCGCTGAACTCCGCACCCGGCTCCAAGCCGATCCTGAATGGCAGGTCCACGACCTCCCCACCGGCCACGACGCGATGCATGAGGCCCCGGAGGCGGTCGCTGCGCTACTGCTCGGCGAATGCGTCGCGGATGCGTCGACGCTCGGACGACAGGCTTGCCATTGACGGCCGCACAAGCGCAGTTCATCCGGCCTCCGATTCATTCATGCCGTCGTCCGGGGCCACGGGGTCCCCGGGGGCCACTTACTCCGCGCGCATGGCTGAGATCGGTTGCTCTCGTAGACCTCGTCGCCGACCACCCAGGACACGAGTCATCGACGACCAGCACCGCGTCGTCGTCCTCCAGTTGCTCGATGACGAAGCCGCGGAGGTCGTCGCGGACTGCATCGGCATCCCACCTGGCCCTGGACGGCAGATGCCGCAAGCCGTCCGGGGTCGCGTTCCCGGCGTGCTCGGCGAGCGTCCAGCAGTTCTTGCGCGGCAGGTCCGACAACAGGCCAAGGACGAACTCCCGTGCCCGGCGGCGCCGCGGTTCCATCCGCGCGAACCGCGGCGCGATCCGGCCCGCCAACACGATCATGATCTGCGGGCGAAGTGAGGCCCGGCCCAACCGGTGGCGGCCACTACCTCCCGCGCGATGTCAACGACGAGCCGTCCGTCCGTCGCCACTCGCACGGTCCCTGCGTGGGCCCGCTGGTCCAGGAGCCGTGCCTTGCGGACACTTCCTTCCAGCTCCTGCTCCAGCTCTGAGCCGAGTTCTCGTCCCACGAGCCGCTCGCGGGCGGTGGCGTCGGAGGCGGTGAGCAGGACTCGTATGATCCCCACCCCAGCCCCCATGGCACGCTCAAACATGCCCGTCGTCTCCGGCAGCACACTCAGGGTGTTCGTATAGATCAGGCGTCGGTAGCCGCGCTGGGCAAAGTTCGCCCACACGGCAGTCAGATTGCTCTCGGTGATCTCCGCGCGGTGAGGGTCTCCCTCCGGTGCCGGATGTACCTGCCCCATGAAGTCACCATCGATGATCGCGTGAGCAACCTCCTCGGAGCGCAGCAGCGCCGAAACCTCCCACCCCACCGTCGTCTTGCCGACACCAGCTCGTCCTCCGATGAGCAGTACTTCTGCGTGATCCATGGGGGCAGCGTGCCAGCGGGCGACCACCTCACGCGATCGGATATCGATCCGGCTGCTGAAGCCGGCGCGTTGTCCGCCTCCACCACCGGCCCGGTATGCCCGCCGCGGGGAAGCGCCGTTGTCGCCGTGTCAAGGATCGCCATGTCCCCCGAACGCGGGTCATGCCTTCAGCACGCGCTTTCCGTAGTTTTTTCCTCAGCAAGACGCCGGACGACACAGGAGAAGCCCGGTAACGCACTGGAAGTAGCAGCTTGAGCGTGGGCACGAATATCCGCCGTGGCGTCCGGAACATTTGTGCCCGGGGTTTCCGGGTACTGATTCCGACCTGTCGAAGGAGATGAATCGCACATGAACGCTGAACTGGATTACCAGACGCCGATGCTGATCGAGATCGGTGACTTCACCGAGGTCACCCGGGCGGTGCGGGACGGCTACTGGATCGACTTCTTCGGTGCCTGGTGGTTCTGACCGAAGTCAGCGACTGACGGTCTAATTCTGTAATGACCAGGCGATCGGCGCAGGGAAGGATACTGCGCCGATCGCCTGCCATTGCCCAGACACAGGAGAATTCGCCGTGGAATTCTTGGTCTTTCCGGATCACTCCGCAGGAATCCCCGTGGCCGCGGAGCTGTCGCCGGATCCGCACCGCAGGATGATCACACACGCATCGGGACGGCCCTGGATAGTGGGCCGCTGGTCCGACGGGGATCTGACGTCGGCCTCAGCCGGCGGCGACAAGGTGGTCCTGCTGGGCCGCACCACGTTGAGTACCACGGAACTCTCCGGCTATATCCGAAGGGCGCGGACGGTAGGAGACCTGGATCCGCTGGCCCGATCGCTGCCCGGTTGCGTCCATCTGATCGCTTCGGTCGGCGGTCACGTACGTGTCCAGGGAACTCTCGCGACGGTGCGTCAGGTCTTCCACGGGCTGGTGGGTGGAGTGACGGTGGCCGCTGCCCGGCCGCAGAGCCTGGCCGCTCTCACCGGCTCCGGCATCGACGAGGAGTCCTTGGCCCTGCAGTTGCTGTCTCCCGGTGCCCCGTGGCCACTCTCGGACGAGTGCCCGTGGCAGAGGATCGCCGCTTTGACGACCGGTCACTACCTGCACATCCGGGGCGACGGCACGGCGCGTCCGGTGCGCTGGTGGACGCCGCCGGAGCCGGACCGTCCGCTCGCCTCAGGGGCCGATGTCCTGCGCCAAGCGCTGACGACCGCGGTCAGGGCCCGCACATCCCGGCAGGGCACGGTCAGCGCGGACCTCTCCGGAGGGATGGACTCCACAAGCCTGTGCTTTCTCGCCGCCTCCCAGAGGGCTCGGCTGGTGACGTATCACCATCGGCCCCTCGACCCGTCGAACGACGACCGCGCGTGGGCCGCTCGCTGTGAGAGCGAGTTGCCCGACGCCCGGCATGTGACCGAATCGCCCGACGAGGCGCCGCCCTGGTACACCGGGGCGTTGACCGCGAGCACCGATCTCGAGGGGCCCTATCCACTGATACGGACCCGGGCGAAGCTGGAACATCTCGCCAGAGCGATGTCGGAGCAGGGGTCCACCTGTCACCTTCAGGGCATCGGCGGGGATGAGTTGTTCCACGCCCGCGCGGCAAGCGTGCACGCCCTCGCACGCACCCATCCGCTGCGGTCCATCAGGCCCGCCCGGGTCATCAAGAGCATGCATCGGTGGAGCGCGGCCACCCTCCTGCGCTATCTCGCGAGCGAATCCTCGTACCCCGCCTGGTTGGCCGGCTGCGTCAACCGGCTCCCCGGGGGCGGGCCGAGTTCGGCTGCTCCCCGCGCGGCCCCGGGGCCCGACTGGGAAGTGACACCCGCGATGCCGCCCTGGGCGACCGCGGACGCGGTGGAAGCGGTGCACCGCCGGATACGCGCGGCGGCATCACTCGGCCCCGACCCGCTGGCCCCATTACCGGTTCACCATGAAATGCTGCGCGCCGCGCAGGTGTGCGGCACGATGACGCGACGGGCCTCCCGCGTCACCGAGGAATCCGGAGTCAGCTACGAGGCTCCGTTCCTGGACGACCGGGTCATCGAGGCGACCATGGCGATCCGCCTGGAGGACCGGATCGCAGCCGGTCGCTACAAGCCCGTGCTCACCGCCGCGATGAGCGGCATCGTTCCGGGCCACACGCTGGGCCGCGGTACCAAGGGCGACTACAGCGAGGAGCTGTACACCGGGCTCCGGCACAACCGGGCCGAACTGCTCGGACTCTGTGAGGACTCGCGGCTGGTACGGCTGGGCCTGGTGGACGGCACCGCGCTGCGGTCCCTGCTGACCGGACTGCACGCGGACACCCGACCGTTCATGGCCTTCGACCCCACGCTCGCCTGTGAGTCCTGGCTCCGGTCGCTGTCCGCGAGCAGCGTGCCCACGGCCACGCTCACCACCGCTAGGAGACACCCATGACCTTCTCCCTGGCCACCCATGTGACCGTCACCGACACCGAGCACGGCGTCGTACTCCTGGACGAGAACACCGGCCGGTACTGGCAGATGAACCGCACTGCCGCCGTGGTGCTGCGCTGCCTGCACGAGGGCGGCACCACCGCGACGGCGATATCCGAGCTGGTCGACAGCTTCCCCGACCTGCCCGACGTGCGGACCCGGGTGACGGAGGACGTGCACCGGCTGCTCGACGCCCTGCGCGCAGCGGAGCTGGGCTCATGAGCGGGGCCGTCGTCACCGAGACGTCCCCGGCGCCCCCGCTTCACCTCCGGATCGCCGCTCGAGGCGCCATCGGTGTCGCACGAATACTTGCCCGGCTGTCGCCGCGACGGCTGCGCGTGACGATGGAGTTCCTGCGCCGGGGAGCCCGCCCGGCCGGCCATGCCGCGGCCCTGCGGGCACGCGGCGCCGTGGTCGCCGTCAGCGTCCGGTGCGCAGGCCCGTGGTGCCTCCAGCGGTCGATCGCCACCGCCCTGTTGTGCAGGGCAGGCGGGTCCTGGCCCGACTGGTACACCGGGGTGCGCACCCAGCCCTTCCGTGCCCACGCGTGGGTGGCGGCCGACGGCGAGCCCGTCGGCGAAGACGCCGAGTCGCTACGGCTGTTCCATCCCGTCATCGTGGTGAAGGCCGGCCGATGAGCGCCGGCGGTACGCCGACGGCGGCGCCCCGGGCAGGCGGCAGGGATCGACCGGCGCACCGGAACGAGGCGCCGGCCGTGTACGCCAGAGGACTTCGCCGGACCTACGGCAACATCCAAGCGGTCCACGGTCTCGATCTGACGGTGGCGGCAGGCGAGACATTCGGCTTCCTCGGTCCGAACGGAGCCGGAAAGTCGACCACGATCGCCATGCTGTGCACGCTGCTGCGTCCCACCGCGGGGCACGCGGAAGTGGCGGGCGTCGATGTGGTGCGCCACCCCGACGAGGTGCGACGCAGGATCGGGGTGGTCTTCCAAGAGCCCACAAGCGACCGGGACCTGACCGCCGAGCAGAATCTCCGCTTCCATGCCGAGCTCTACGGGATGCCGCGCCGCGATGTCCGTACGAAGGCCCGGTTCCTGCTGGACCTCCTGGGGCTGGGCGACCGACGGGATTCGCTGGTGAGCACCTACTCAGGCGGGATGCAACGGCGGCTGGAGATCGCCAGAGTACTGATGCACCAGCCCCGGGTGCTGTTTCTGGACGAACCCACGACCGGCCTCGACCCGCAGAGCCGGGCCCAGGTCTGGCAGAGCCTGAACGACCTCAAGCGACAACAGATGATCAGCATCTTCCTCACCACCCATTACTTGGAAGAGGCCGAGCACTGCGATCGGATCGCCATCATGGACCGCGGACGGGTGATGGCCGAGGGGACACCACACCAGCTGAAGTCCGGGGTCGGCGCCGATGTCGTGCGTCTCCGCACCGATGACGACGAAGAGACTGCCCGGTCCGTGCGCGACATCTTCGGCCTGGATGCCGCCGCCGGACCGGACGGGGTACGCGTCCACGCCGCCGACGGGGCCACATGGGTGCCCAGGCTGTGCACCGGGCTGACGGTCCGGATCCACTCGGTGACGGTGACCCGGCCCAGCCTCGACGACGTCTTCCTCCACCACACGGGCCGCGCCATCCGGGGTGCCGCACGCGCCACAGCGGGCGCGGAGCCGTCGGACCGGCTTCCGCGGATCAGGAGCTGACATGCTGAACTCGAAGCCCGCCCGGTCATCCGGTGCGGCACCTGGCCTCCGTCTCATCGGCGGGTTCCGCGCTCTTCGCGCCCTTTGGTGGCGCGAGGTGATCCGGTTGGCCGCCAACCGGTCCCAGGTGGGACTGATGCTGCTCAACCCTTTGCTGTTCCTTCTCGTTCTGGGCACCGGCCTGAGCACGATGCTGGGAGCCACGTCCGGCACCCACGGCTATCGCGCCTATCTCTTCCCTGGAGTTCTGCTGATGGCGGTTCAAATGCCCGCCCTGAGCGCTGGGATGTCGATCGTTCGCGACCGAGAGGTCGGATTGCTACGGGCTGTGCTCGTCGCCCCGGTAGGCCGGAGCACTCTGTTGGTCGGCAAGTGCCTGGGAAGCGCCACGGCGGCGGCCCTCCAAGGCGCTTCCTTGTTGGTCTTCGCCGGTTTCGCAGGCCTTCCCTATGAGCCTGTGCTGCTTCTCGCGCTGCTCGGGGAGCTGACTCTGGTATCCCTCACCATGACGGCACTGGTGGCGCTCGCAGCGGTCTGGATCAAACGGATCGAGACCTTCCAGTCCGCCCTCAGCCTGGCCATGCTGCCGCTCTTCTTCCTCTCCGGCGCACTCTTCTCGGTGACGGGCCTGCCCGTGTGGCTGACCGCGCTGACCCTCGCCAATCCGCTGACCTACGCAGTGGACGCGTTACGGCAGACCGTCGCCCGCAGCCTCCCTGCGGACATGGTCACAGCCGGCCCGGAATGGGCCGGCTGGGCTCCGCCGCTGGGGCTGGAACTCCTCGTGATGTGCGCGCTCGGTCTGGCGGCGCTCGCACTCGCAGCCCGCCGCTTCTCCCGAGCGAGCTAGGGTGGTCCAGCTAGCGGTCCAAGGCCGCCGCCGACTGGTAGCCGGTGATCTCATGGGGACTGACCAGACCGTCCTCAATCGCCCTGGCCAGCATGTCGGCCTTGGTCGGCGCGGCCCTGCCGACCTGCGCGTACTTCACCCGGGCCCGCTTGATGTACATGTCCACGGTGTGCGCCGACACTCCCATACGACGTGCCACCGACGCCTTCGACATGGACTGGAACCACCACAGCAACGCACTGCGCTCCTGCTCGGAGAGTGCGGGACGCCGTGGACTGCGGTCCCCCACGAGGACGCCTGCCACCGTCGGAGTGAGGTACGGCCTGTCCGCAGCCGCCTCGCGTACGGCGTTCAGCAGATGCGCCCGGCCCTCGTGCTTGGCGACAAACGCGCAAGCGCCCACGTTCAGCGCGCCCATGACCACCGCCTCCTCGGTGAACTGGGAGAAGGCGATGACCCGTTGGCCGGCGGCGGCGAGCTCGCCCATGTCGTCGAGGACGAGCCGACCATGCAGATTGAGGTCCATGATCAGCACATCCGCCGCCCCGGGTCGCAGCCCCGTCGTAGTCTCGGCCGTGTGCACGATCTGGATCCACGGTTCCTCGGCCAGCCAGGTCCGGATGCCTTCGATCACGACGGGGTGGTCTTCGATGACGCCGACCGCAAGCGGTCGGGTGGCGCGCTCCACCGGGTCTCTACCCATAACTGATTCTCCTCCTCGTCGAACAGCACGGAGGTCTCCAGCCGGTCCGCCCGATCAAGCCGGATACCAGAGCCCGGCGGATCGAGTTGGTTACCGGACGGAGCATCGGCGACGACGCTCACCGTGACCCCCGCCACGTCGGCCACCACGGTCACCCTGGCCCGGGCCCGCGCGGAAGCCAGCACGAGCAGGGGAGTCTCGATCAACGCTCGGCGTACCGACACCGGCACCGACGGTAGGTCGCCACAGGCGGCCAGGGTGACGGCGACATCGCGGCGCTCGGCGATATCCGCGCACGCCCGGATCTCGTGCAGGAGTGGATGTGGGACCTCATCGGTCTCGGCGAACAGCCGGCGCAGCCGGGACGCCTCGATCGCGGTCGCGCGGCGCACCGCGTCATCGGACGGATCGAGGCAGCCGTCGGCCAGCCCGTACAGCAGGGGCTCGATCCGCTCCCGTAGATACATGTAGCGACGCCGCCGGTCGGCGTGCACGGTCTCGTTGGAGACGGCACGGGCCAGGCTCTCCGCGTGGGCACCCACTGTACGCGTGGCGTGCCGCGCGGCTTGGTGCAGTTGCCGGCCCAGCAGCGCGAAGATCAGCTGGATACCCGCGGTGGCATAGGTGACGGTGATGAGCCGGGACCAGGTCACCGAGTCGTCCAGATCGCCGTCCAAGGCCAGAACCACTACGGTGACAGCGGTGTTCAGGGTCAGCAGGACGGCCAGTTCCGACAGCGGACGCCGCATCAGCAGCAGCACCCCGAACCAGCCCACCGTGTTCCACGCCCAGCTGATGTCGCTGATCGCCTGCCCCGCGGGATAGGCGGCAGTGGCGGCGGCTCCGGCCGAAAGCGCCGCAGTGGACAGCGCCCAGGCCATCCGCCTCCCGAGCGCGGACCGTAGCAGCAGCACCGAGCCGACTGCCTGGATCACGGCGAGGGCCAGCCAGGCGCCCGCGGCCGCCCACCGCGGCTCGTACTGCCCCCAGCCCCGCAACACGATCAGCACGTCATAGCCAAAATGCCATACCGCGACGATGACCACGACCGCGACGCTCACCGCATGGGCGTACCGGACCGCCACCAGATCCTCCGCCGTCCTCGAGCCGCCGGTCACGGCCGCCACCGCAGCAGGACCCGACTGCCCGCCCCCGGGCGGGACACGATCTCCGCGCTGCCGCCCACGGCCGCCATCCGGCCTGCGATCGACTCGCGCAGCCCTCTGCGGTGCAGGGGAACGGCATGGGTGTCAAAGCCCCGGCCCAGGTCACGCACCTCCACGGTGACCCCGGCTCCGGTCGCCCCGGCCGTCACCCTGGCCTCGCCACTGCCCGCATGTCTGGCCACATTGGACAAGGCCTCTGCGACACTCTGTGCGATCTCCACAACCACCGCGCGCGGCAGTTGCATCGGCGGTACGTCGAACTCGATCGCAGCCACCGGCAGTCCGGGCCGCGGCGCCTGCACCACTGTATGGAGCGCGAGATCCAGCCGCGCCGTGCCCACCGTCCTTGCTCCCGGCGCACCAGGCGGCGTTCTCATAACGTCGATCACCCGCAGATCCGCCCGCGCGCGCCGACGAATGCTGCGGAAGTCGCGGCTGACGCCGCCGGTGCCGACCATGGTGAGAGTGGCGAGCGCAGTGTCGTGCAGCCGGCGCTGCTGATCGAGTTCATCGGCACGGGCCGCCGCCCTGGCCCGGGCGTCCGCCAGCGCCACCGCCTGCCGGGCCAGCGTCGCGTCCGCCGTATCGGCCGCCCTGTGCAAGAGCGCCGTCAGGGCCGCCGCGAGCAGTCCCTGTGCCACGAGCACGACCGGAGCCTCCCTGGCCCCCGGGGCCCCCGCCATATAGGCCGCGGTGATGCCGAGCGCCGCCATCAGCCCGTACGGCTGGCGCATACCGAACTGGGCGATGAAGACGGCCGTGCTGGCCATGAGATCCACCCAGCCGGTGCCCGCGCTCGCCGCCAGCACCGCGCCTGGAACCAGTCGGCCGTGCAGCGTGCAGAGCACGGCGGCCACGAGGCTGTCCGCCAGGAACAGCCATCGACACAGCCCACGGCGCAGTAGCTGGTGGCTGAACAGCGCGGTCCATATCAGCAGCCCCGCAAGGGCAGGAAGCATCCAGGCCCGGTCTACGGGCGCTGTTGACCCGATCAGCGCCACCACGGTGCCCACCACCGTGCTCGATACCCGGAGCACCACCGACATGACCACCGCTCGACGTTCCACGGCGAGCTTCGCCGGACCACCAGCGGACCCGGGTCCATATTCAGCCAGCAGAGCGCGGATGTCCTGCAAACACGCGTGCTGTTCCCCCGTCACGTGCCCACCTAGAGAATCGTGGCGTACTGGGCATTCAGGATGACGAGTGCGGCAGCAGTCCCCTTTGTCATTCTGCGCAGAGTTGTTGACGATGCGCGCACGTCGTGGGCGGCAGGGGTGACCGGAGAGGACCCCCTCCGGCCACCCCTACTTCACCGCAACGGCTACGTGCCCGCGTTGGAGTTACCGCGCAGCTTCACGTTCGCCGTGCTCGCGTTCTTGATCGCCGTTTCGATCTGGGCCATCGACGAGCCGGAGTTGATCCCGGGCACGGTCGAGCTGTTCACCGCGTACAGCGTGAAGGTGTACGGATGTGTCGAACCGCCGGGGCAGGGCCCGAAGTACTGCTGGGCGTTCGCGCCGCTGCCCATGGCCTTCTGTTTGGCGCCGTCCTGGCCGGGGACGTTGAAGCCGGACCCCAGCGCCTCGGGCAGTGACAGCTTGGTCGCCGGGATGTCCCAGATCGCCCAGTGGAGCTTGTTGCCGCCGTTGGCGACATCCGCGAAGACGATGGCCCAGCTGCGCCCGCCGGTGGTTCCGGCGCCCCAGGCCAGCGGGGGCGAGGGGTCCTGGCCCGCCGTTCCGTCCCCGGCGCAGGTGTGGCGTGTGGGGATGGTCGCGTTGTCGTTGAAGGCGCTGCTGCTGAGCTTGAAGTCGCCGGCCGTGCCGTCGTCCGAGTAGACGATGTCGATCCGCAGGATGCGGTCGTTGCCGTCCGTGCCGTCCTTGTCGGTGGAGGTGGTGAGCCAGATGTCGCCGTCGTGGTCGACCTCGACCGTACGCAGCCGGTCGTAGGTGCCCTGGAAGTACGTCTTCTGCTCGACGAGGTTCGACGAGGAGTCGATCCGCATCCGGTAGACGCGCTTCCCCACGGTGGTGGCGACGAAGACATGGTCATTGATGATGGTCAGCCCGCTGGGCGAGGCCGAGGAGGTGGACCAGGTCTTCTTGGGGGCGATGTAGCCGGAGCCGGAGCAGTCGCCGCTGGTGCCCTCGCAGTTGGGCCAGCCGTAGTTGCCGCCCTTCTGGATGAGGTTGACCTCGTCCATGACGCTGTTGCCGAACTCGGACTCCCACAGGCGGCCCTTGGAGTCGAAGTCCAGGCCCTGCGGGTTGCGGTGGCCGAGGGACCAGACGGCGTTGCCGAAGGGGTTGTCGGACGGGATGGAGCCGTCGGGGTTGATCCGGAGGATCTTGCCGTTGAGCGAGTTGCGGTCCTGGGCCCGCGACTCGGTCTGGGCGTCGCCCATGGTGGCGTACAGCTTGCCGTCGGGGCCGAAGCGCAGCCGGCCGCCGTTGTGGTAGCGGCTCTTCTCCATGCCCTGGAGCAGCACCTTGTAGCCGCTGAGGGTGTTGTTCTCCAGGGTCATACGGGCGATGCGGTTGCCCTCGCCGGCGGTGTGGACGAAGTAGAGGTAGTGGTCCGTGGCGAAGGTCGGGGAGACCTCGAGGCCCAGCAGACCGCCCTCGCCGCCGGTGGTCTGGGAGTTGGGCACCTTGCCGACCAGGGTCTTCGTACCGGACTTGGTGAGCTTGTAGACGTTGAAGGTGTTGCGCTCGGTGAAGATGCCCGTGCCGTCGGGCAGGAAGCCGAGGCCCCAGGCGACGTCCACCCCGCTCGCGATGGTGCTGACCGCGCCGGGGTCGGGGGTGCCGCCGGGCTGGGTGCCGGAGGTGGTCACCGTGATCTCGGGCGTGAAGGCGGACTTGTTGCCCTTGAGGTCGTACGCCCTGACCTTGAAGGCGTACGCGGTGTTCGGGGTCAGGCCCGCGACGCTGGTGGAGGTGGTCTCGGAAGTGCCGGACAGGGCGCCGTCGCGGTAGATCTCGTAGCCCGTGACCTTGACGTTGTCGCTGGACGCGGCCCAGGACAGATCGACGGTCGTGGCCGTCTTCGACGGGGAGGTCAGGTTGCCGGGGGTGGTCGGCGGCTCGGTGTCCGGCGGGGCGGGCAGGGTCGCGATGGTGACGGCGTTGGATGCCTCCGAGGCGTTTCCGGCCGCGTCGCGCGCGAAGACGGTCCAGTCGTACGAGGTCTCGGGGTCGAGGTTTTCGACGGTCGCCGCGAGGACGTCCGGGCCGACCTTCTTCATCAACTGGCCGTGCTGATAGATGTCATAGCCGGTGACGCCCACGTTGTCGGTGGCCGCGTCCCAGGCCAGCGAGACGGTGGTGGCCGTCGGCTCCTTGTCCTTGCGGAGGTTCGCGGGGGCGGTCGGCCGCTCGGTGTCGGCGGGGCCGGTCGGGGTGACGGTCAGCTTGTCGAGGTTGGGGCCGTCGACGCCGGAGGTGGTCGCGCGGATCTTGTTGCTGCCGGCCTTGAGCGTGGCGTTCACGCTGACCGTCTTCCAGGTGGTCCAGGCGCCGGTCGCCGGGAAGGAGAGGTCGTCGGCGACGGTGGCGCCGTCCACGGCGATGTCGAGCGGGCGGTCGGCGGAGGCGCTGGCGTAGCGGAAGTCGAGCCGGGCGGGGCCGGCCTGTGCCGCGTCGACGCTGAACTCGACGTATGCGCCGGTGACGACGTCGAAGTTGACGAATCCGGTGCCGGAGTAGCCGTCGTGGTTGGACTCGGCCGCGCCCTGGGAGATCTGGGCGGACTCGGCCTCGTAGTCCGTGCCGGCCGGTCCGTCGGCGGCGGTGACGTCGACGTAGTCGAGGTTGGGCCCGCCCTCGGCCGCCGCCGAGGTGGTGCGGATGGTGTTCGCACCGGCCTTGAGGGTGACGGTCGTGGTCACCGACGACCAGGTGGTCCAGGCGCCGGTGGACGGGAACGTCGGGTCGTCCGCCGTCTGGTCGCCGTTGACGGCGATGCCCAGCGGGCGGTTGGCGTCGGTGCCGTTGGCGTAGCCGAGGGTGAGGGTGGCGCTGCCCGCGGCCGGGGCGTCCACCGTGAACTCGACGTAGCTGCCTGTCTTGTTGTCGAAGTTGACGAATCCGGTGCCGGAGAAGCCGTCGTGGTTGGACTCGACCGCGCCCTCGGAGATGACCGCGGACTCGGCCTCGTACCGTACGGGCGCGGCGGCGGCCTTCGCCCCGGCGGCCTTCGCTCCGGAGGGCTGGGCCACGGAGGGGTGGGCGCCGGAGGGGTGGGCGCCGGCGGGGTGGGCGCCGGCGGGGTGGGCGCCGGCGGGCTGGGCCGCGCTGAGATTCGGCAGGGCGATGGTTAAGGCCGCGGTGGCCGCGGCGAGGAAGGCACCGACCGCTCGGCGCGGTCTGTGGGAGATGGGTGGCACAGGGGTCCTCCCGCTTTATGGACTGATAGGAAAGGTTCCTAACAGTGATGCGCAGCCGACGCGTCCACGTCAAGAGGCATGCAAGCGTTTACCGAAGGTGATCTAGACGCGGCCGGTGTGAGCGGTCGACCAGCGCATGCCACCGACCATGTGCTCCAAGTAGGCCGGGTCTCGCACCGTTGCCGTGAAGTCCGCGTAGAGAGACTCCTCAAAGGGGCGGGTGCCCGCGAACACCCATGTGCGCCAGTCGGACAGATCCGCCGCGCCCTCCAGGTCCGCGATCTCGGCGGTTCGCCGGTAGAACTCCTCGGGGTTTCTTTCCGTCATGACATAGCGGGAGATCTGGTCCTGTCCGCCGCCACCAGTCAGTTGTTCCCCGTATACGGCTTTCGCGGTGCGCCTGGGGGTGAGCACGGTCTTGCCGTCGTCCGCCAGCAGACACCCGTCTTCGCTGACTCGTATCTTCTTGCCGAGGAGGGCGTGATACCCCTCGTCCAGCAGCCACCACGCGTCCACCAGCAGCACCCTCCCGCGGAGGGTGCACCCGTCGACGGCGTCGATGGAGACAGCGAAGAGATCGGTCATGGCGCGGTTCCCTCTCGCCGGGCGCGGGTCGCGACGGTCGCGGCGCCGTTCGGTGGCCGGGAGGCTTCCTCCTCGGCGGGCTCGGCGGGCTCGGCGGACTCGGCGGACTCGGCGGGCTCCGCGGGCTCCGCGGGCTCGGCCTGCTCCGCGCTGGCGCGCACCGCCCAGCCGTCGTACCGGTCCCCCAGCCGCTCACCCGCCGTCCGCGCGTCCGGTACGACATCGAGCTCGCCCCAGCGGACCGGCCAGGCCAGGCGCTGGTCCACCGTCCAGGCGAGCATGTCGTCCAGCGCCTCCCGCCGGCCGTCCGGAGCGATGACGACACCCGACGGGAACGTCGCACACCACGTCTCGTCGTCGAGCGCGCAATGGTTCGCGTCGAACCGGTCGTCGCCCTCCAGCGGCCTGGGGGCCGGGGGTTCGCGGAGGAAGGTGAAGTCGCCCAGGACCTCGCCCGATCCGGCCTTCACAAACCTGAGGGTGGTGGCGCCCAGCGCGACCAGGACGTCGTCCGCGCCCCACACCACCCCGGCGGTGCCGGACGGTACGTCCAGGTTGCGCAGCCGCAGCGGCTCGTCGTCCGCGAGCGACCACACCTCGACGCGCCCCTCGCCCGTCAGGCAGGCGCCCGCCTCACCGGACGGCGCCCAGGCCCAGGTGCCGACGTCGGTGAGCCCCGGTTCCACGGGCGTGACGTCGAGGCGGAAACGGTACCGGCCGTCGTCGTAAATGAGGACGCCCGGCTCCACTCCGGCGTCGTTGTCCGCACGCACCACGGCCGCCAATCGGGGGGTGTCCCCCCGCATGCCCCACAGCAGCGCCGACGCCCCTTCGTGCCCCCTGGCGTCCTCGCCGATCGGCAGGCCGGTCGCCGCGTCGAGGAACCGCAATCCGTTGTCGTCGTGGGCGAGGAGACGGTCGTCCGGGGACCACGCGGCGAGCCCGCCGATCTCGGCCAGCCAGCTCAGCTGCCCGGAGTCGACATCGATGGCGAACGCCTGCCCGTTGTCCCCCCAGTTCCTGTCCCGCCACGAGTTGACCGCCTGCAGCCTCGCTCCGTCCCGCGACCAGCGAACCCAGTCGTAGACCCGGATCGCCTCCTCGTCGTACTTGTCCATCTCCTCGGTCCGCAGATCCTCCCGGACCCGCTCGGCCAGCAGGAACGGATGCGGGGCGGTCGCCTCACCGGATGTCCACATCAGCTCGCCCCGCTCCAGGGGAACGACACAGCCGCTCACCTCGCAGGGAGACCCGGCCGCCACAAAGGCGCGCCGGCCGTCGGGCGCCAGCGCCCAGGCCGGCGGCCGCGACGCGCCGTTCGTCACCAAGCACTCGGCGACGGGCTCGCCGTAGGTGAGGGGGCTGAACGGGTCGAAGACACCGACCACGTTCGTGGAGTACGCGAGACCGACGCGCCGGCTGTCGGCCGACCACTGGATGGTGCGCTCGTGGTCCGGCCAGCCGACGCCGCCGTCGATGCGGTCCAGGACATTGACGCAGCGTCCGGCGGCCAATTCCCAGATCTGAAGCGTGCCCCCGGCGTCGTAGTCGTCGCCGACCCAGCTTCCGGTGGCCAGATACCGGCCGCAGGGGCTGAGCGCGGAGGCAAGCGGCTCCGTCTGGTGTCCGTACGGATGCCGCAGCCGTACGCCGTCCATGGCGCGGACCTCGCGAGTGGCGGCACGGTGCTCCTCCGTGACGCCCTGGTCTCGCTCCACCTCCAACAGCCGTGCCCGCAGGGCCAACAGATCCTGCTCTCGCCCGGACCCGTCGCCCCCGTCGCCCCCGTCGTCGTCGAAACCTTCCTGATAGCCGAGCACGCCCCGCAGCGCCCGGTCGTCGAATATCGGAATGTTCCGCTTCCAGGCTTCGTCGAGGGCCCGCCCCTCCGCGCGGTGGGCGAAGACGACGTCCGTCCTGCTGGACACCTTGGCGGACACCTGGGCGCCCAGCTCCTCCAGCAGTCGCTTCGCCTCGCCCTTGCTCAAGTCGCCGAAACGGCCGACGAGCACGATCCGCTTCCCCCGTACATCCATGCCGGGGACCATAACCGCATCCTGTGACAACGGACTTGTCCGGGGGCAGACGCTAGACCGGGGTGCCGCCGGTGTTACGGATCATCTGCTGAAGGACCTTCAGGGTGGCGACGTAGTCGGCGTCGTCGATGCCGTGGTGGATACGGTCGCGGATCGCCGGGGCGTGCTGCTTGAGTCCGGCGCGGGCCTCGTCGCCCGACTCGGTGATCCACAGCCGCCCCTCGCCGTCGCGGGTGAGCCAGCCGCGCTCCAGCAGGACTGCCGCTGCGGCCTCCAGATCGTCCTCGGGCCTGAGGTAGCTGCTCATGGCCTGCTGGAGCTCGGCGATGGTCATGCCGTGGCCGTTGGGTGAGATGTCGTTCTTCGACAGATTGCGCAGCAGCCAGTACTGGGGCTGGGTGAATCCGAACTCGGCCAGCTGGGCTCGGGTGAAGGCGATCAGGGACTCGTAGGCCACCCCCGTCCAGTACGCGGCGGGCTGTGCGGCGAGTTCGGCGTCGGAGAGGTGCTGGGTCTCCATGAGGGCGCTCCCTACGCGTGGTGATCACTGACCCGAGCAACGTAAGACTCGAAGTGAGGTTGAGATCAAGACGGACAGGTCGGCGCCGAAGCGGTGCCGGCATGGCCCGGGGGAACGCGTGGACCCCCGGGCCGCACCTGACCGCTATGTGTACGGGTTGTCGGCGCTGTTGCCCGGGTAGAGGATCGGGCCGTGACTGCCGTTCTTGACGTAGACCTGGGCGTTGATCGCCCGGATCTTCCACGAGGCCTCGAAGTGCAGGTTGTACCAGGCGTCAGCCGGCTTGTGGCAGGCGCCGTCGTACCGGTTCCAGTGCACCGGGCCGCCCCACGTCTGCCCGCTGACGCCCAGGACTTGGAGCTGGACGCCGACCTGCTTGCCGTCGCACTTGGTGTCCCGCACCGACATGCTCACCTGAGTCAGCTTCTTCGCGCCCCAGGTCACGGTCACGCTTCCGCAGGCCCGCGAGCCGCACGCGTCACTGCGTCCCGTGGCGGCGGCGATCGTGTGGGCGGCCTCGTCGGCGTGGCCCGACGCGGCGAGGGAGGTTCCGGGGGCCATGAGCAGCCCCGCCGTCGCCGCGGTGGCGACGGCCAGCGCCTTCCACGGTCCGTGCTTCGACGCCTTCATCTGCGTCATCTGCGTCTTCATGTGCGTTGAGCTCCTTCGGATCGCCGTCGGCCGCCGTCTCGCGGCCGAGCGGTCCCCAGGCTCGCCACCCCGGCGAAGGCCGCGCCAGGGTCGCGGACGATTGCGGGACAAGGAGGGATGAAAAGAGCCGTTGCCTGCGGAAACACCGTCCCGGACGGGATTTCCCGGAACACTCGTCGGCCACGGCAGCCCGATATTCCGGGCCGCAAGCCAGCACCGCCATGACGGTAACCTGCGTATACAGGCAGGTGTGCAGGTGGATCGACAAGGAGAGCCACGATGGCCCGGGCGACCGGCAAGAGCGAGGCCGTCTACGAGCGGCTGAAGGGGGACATCGAGTCGCTGCGCCTGAAGCCCGGGGCGAAGCTGAGCGAGGTCCAGCTCGGCGAGGAGCTGGGGGCCTCCCGTACCCCCGTGCGCGAGGCCATCCGCCGACTGGCCGCCGAGGGGCTGGTGGACTTCGTACCGGGCGAGGTGGCGCGGGTGGCCACCATTTCGCTGGGCGGGGTGCGGGCGCTCTTCGAGATCCGGATGCTGCTGGAGCCCCGGGCCGCGGCCCTGGTCGCCACCTCGGCGGCGGCTGACGAGCGCGTACTGGCTCCGTTCCATGAACTGCTGGCGCGGCTGGACGAGTTCGACGAGTCATTCCGGGCACTGGATGCCGCCGGGCAGACGCGCGGCTATCAGGACTTCTACGTGCTGGCCGAACGCCACGACCAGGCGGTCATCGCCGCGTGCCGCAACCCGTACCTCGCCCGTACGATCCGCGATCTGCGCAGCCAGACCGTACGGCTGCGGCATCTGTCGCACAGTGGCCCGCGGCGCATGCTGACGTCGCTGGAAGAGCATCGCGCGATGCTGAAGGCGATCACACACGGGGATGCCCAGGCGGCCGAGTCGGCCTCGCGGCACCATCTGGCGCAGACCCTTCAGGCGCTTATCGACAGCCTGACGAGCGGCGAAGGCGCGGCGCCCGGTGTGGAGATCCAGTTGGACATCGCCCGCTGAGCCTCAGAGCCACTGAGCCTCAGGGCCTCAGGGCCTCAGGGCCTCAGGGCCTCAGGGCCTCAGGGCCTCAGGGCCTCAGCCACTGTGCCGCTGGACCCTACTCCGACGGACACTTCCCCGCGGTCGCGGCTTTGAGCTCGTCGAGCGCTTCCCGGATGAGTTGCGCCAGGTCGCGCGGGTCCGGCTCCTCGACCCAGCATTCGAACGCGACCTTGAAAACGGCGATGCCCGCCTCGGCGATCAGACTCGCGGCCGGGTCCCCGACGCCGCGCTGACGCAGGGTGTCGGTCAGCGCCGCGGACCAGGCCGCGAGTTTGATCAACTCACGCTCCCGGAGCTCCGCGTTGGCGGCGATGACGGCCTGGCGCTTCCGGGCGTGGGCGTGGCGCCCCTGGAACCCGGCGGCGACGGCTTCGAGGGCCGCGGCCACCGCGTCGATCGGCGCCACGTCAGCGGGTAGGTCGGCAACGATGCCCACGAAGAGCTCCTGAAGCGGGCCGCCGCCCGCGAACAGCACCTCCCGCTTGTCGGCGAAGTGCCGGAAGAAGGTCCGCTCGGTGAGCCCCGCCCGCTTGGCGATCTCCGCCACCGTCGTCTGCTCGAACCCGCGCTCGCTGTAGAGCTCCAGCGCCGCCTGTTCGAGTCGCCCGCGCGCGTTCGGCTCCCATCGACCCATGCCGCTGATCCTACGCGATGACAGTGAATGACATCAGATGGGATCAGGTGCTACGGTCGATGACAGTGACTGACATCGCCTATCGGTCCGTCCTGGTCGCCGCGCCCTGCCGTGCGGCAGGGATGGCTGCCTTGCCACCCGATGCACCACCCGATTCACCACCTGATTCACCACCTGATTCACCGGCCGACTTACCGGTCGACTTACCCGCCGACCTACCGGTCGGCCTTACTGGAGGTCTTCTCATGCGCGTTTTCGTCACCGGCGCTTCCGGCTGGATCGGCTCCGCCGTCGTACCCGAGCTCATCGGCGCGGGCCATCAGGTCGTCGGGCTCGCCCGCTCGGACGTCTCGGCCGCCGCGCTCACCGCGGCCGGCGCCGAGGTGCAGCGCGGCACCCTCGATGACTTCGACAGCCTGCGGAGCGCGGCCGCCGCCTCGGATGGCGTGATCCACCTCGCCTTCAAGCACGACATCGCCTTCTCGGGGGGCTACGAGGAGGCCGCCGAGGCGGATCGCCGCGCCATCGAGACATTCGGCGACGCGCTCGCGGGTTCCGGGCGGCCGTTGGTCATCGCCGCCGGGACGCTCGGGCTCGCACCTGGGCGCGTGGCCACCGAAGCGGACGGCACTTCCAACGACCCGACCCCCCTGGGCGCCGGGCGGCACGCCAACGCACAGCTGACGCTGTCCTTCGCGTCCCGCGACATCCGCTCGTCGGTCGTGCGGCTCCCCCCGACGGTGTACGGCGAGGGGGACCGCGGCTTCATCGCGATGCTGGTCGACATCGCCCGCACCCGTGGCGTCTCCGGCTATATCGGTGACGGGACCCAGCGCTGGCCCGCCGTGCACCGGTTCGACGCGGCGCACCTCATCCGCCTGGCGGTCGAGAAGGCCCCGGCGGGATCGGTGCTGCACGCCACCGGGGACGAGGGCGTACAGATCCGCGCCGTCGCCGAAGTGATCGGACGCCATCTCGACCTCCCCGTCGCCTCCGTCTCCCCCGAGGAGTCGGCCGAGCACTTCGGCTGGCTGGCCGGCGCCCTCGCGGCCGACGGCCCGACGTCGAGCGTGCTGACCCGTGAGCTTCTGGGGTGGCAGCCGGCCCACCCCGGGCTCATCGACGACCTCGACAAGGGCCACTACTTCCGCACCACGACGGCGGCCTGACCGCCTGACCGCCTGACCAGCCCGGCCAGCCGGGTTGCCCGACCAGCCGGGCTGGCCGGCCGGCCGGGCTGAACCGCAGGTGCCCCGTCTCGGCCGACGCTCCGGAGGGCGGCGCAGGGGTATCGATTCCGCCTACAATGGACGAATTGCGGACGATTCACGGCTAGGCCGCCCGGATATGAACGGCAGCGGGCTCAGCGAGCCGCACTCTTTCACTCCGAAATCTCGGAACCAGGCCGGGCGAGCGATTCCCCACCCACAGTCGGCGCAGGATGGAGGAGTCGTGGAGAAGTCATTCGACGTTGTCGTGACCGGGACCGGGGAGGCGGGAGCGGCGGCCGCGCCCTTCGCCGAGTACGAGGGCGAGCCGGCCGCCCGTAACGTGATCGAGGGCAACCAGCACCCGGCCGAGCTTTCCGGCGTGGCGAGCGTCGTGCACTCCATCCCCCCGCTGGGTGCGGTCGGCCTGACCGAGGACCAGGCCCGGGCCAAGGGGCTCGACTTCGCCGTCAAGCAGACGCGACTCCTCCGGCTGGTACTCCGCGCGCCGGGTTGCAAACATGCGCGCCGACGACCTGCGGCAGACGCAGTTCGTCTACCCGGCCCATGCCTCCAACATGGCGTGGATGCTCTGAAGGTAACAATGGTAGTAGGACCGCATCGCATGGCGGGCCGAGTCAGCCGGCGGTGCGGACGTCGGAAACTCGAGAAGGGGTGACGATGCCATGCAGGAGGTGCGCTCGCGCCGCGTTTATGAGCAGGCCGAACGGTCCGACGGCAGGCGCGTACTGGTGGACCGGCTGTGGCCGCGCGGCCTGTCCAAAGAAAAGGCCCACCTGGACGAATGGCTCAAGGCGGTGGCGCCATCCGATGAGCTGCGCCGTTGGTACGGCCATCAGCCCGCCAAGTTCGCCGAGTTCAAGCGCCGCTACAAGACCGAGCTGACAGAACCGGACCGGGCCGAGGCCTTGCGCCATCTGCGTGACGAGGCCCGGACCGGTCCTGTGACGTTGCTGACCGCGACAAAGGACATCGAACACAGCGAGGCGGAGGTTCTCGTGCAGCTCATGCGCTCGAAGTAGGACACGCCCCGCGGGCTCACGTCATGTGGCGGCCGTCGTCATCACAAGTGCCTCGTCGTCGGCCGGCTCGTCCTGGGCCATGAGGCCGGCCACCCACAGCGGCATCAGCCAGTGGGCCACGAGGGCGGCGATGAGCACGGGCGCCACATAGGCCTTGGGCGCGTCGCCGCTGGCGGCACCCGCCATCAGCAGCCCGGCCGCGGCCGTGACCAGCAGCAGGGTCATCACTCGGTGGGCACGGGCCAGGACCCGGCTGCGCTCGGCCGACTGCCGCTCGTCCAGGGCGCGTTCACGCAGTTCCAGCAGACCGCGGGTGGCGGCGTTGATCACCCCCGTCGCGATCATCCAGGGCAGCAGCACCGCCATCACGACGATGGTCCACATAGGCTCGGGCTCCGCGAGGTAGAGGTGGATCATCAGCGCCCCGAAGGCCGCGGTGAGCGTGATGTGTACGGCGACGACCAGGCGTCGGCGTGCGGCCGTGGCGTACAGCGGCCGCCCTTGGGTGTTGTTCATCAGCCGCACCATGCGCCGGTCATAGTTGGTCATTCGAGTCGTCGGCATGGCTATTTCCTCCCGTAGACCTCGTCCGTGAGCGGCCGGAACGGCTCGAGCGAGAACAGCGCCTCCACCGGCAGGCCGAAGAACTTCGCGATCTTCAGCGCCAGGTCGAGGCTTGGGTTGTACTGCCCTCGCTCGATGTAGCCGATGGTCTGGTAATGCACCCCTACCGACTCGGCCAGGCTCTGACGCGACACTTTCCGCTCGGCGCGCACCATCGCCAATCTGTTGTGCACCTGCTCGCCCATGTATAAGAAGTACTACATCCCGAAGCATGGTCGCAACAGAACCGCCGACACGGGACCACCTCCACCCCGCCCCCCCATGGCCTCCTTGCACACACTGCTGTATACAGGAACGGATACAACTATGTACCCCTGACGCGAGGACAAGCCTCATGCCGCATACCGTCGGCGCCGCCGACCTGCTCCGGTTCGCCACCGCCGCCGCCGAAGCCCATGGCGTACCGCCCGCGGACGCCCGCCTGCTCGCGGACACGCTGGTGACCGCGGAGCTATGGGGGCATCCCTCCCACGGGATGCTGCGCCTGCCGTGGTACCTGGACCGCCTCGCCACCGGCGCGACGGCCCCGGTCGCCGACCCGCGGACCGTGAGTGACGGCGGAGCGGTGCTCGTGGTGGACGGCCGGGACGGGCTGGGGCAGGTGCTCGCCGACCGGGCTGTGGACCAAGGCGTCGAGCGGGCCCGGGAGCATGGGATCAGCGCGGTGGCCGTACGCAACTCCGGTCACTTCGGCACCGCCGCGTACTTCACCCGCAAGGCCGCCGAGCGGGGCTGTGTGGCGCTCCTCGCCACCAACGCCAGCCCGGCGATGGCCCCGTGGGGCGGGCGGGAGAAGCGCGTCGGCACCAACCCCTGGTCGATCGCCGCCCCGGGCGGCCGCTACGGCACGGTCGTGATGGACATCGCCAACACGGCCGTGGCGCGCGGCAAGATCTACTACGCGAAGGAGCGCGGGCGGCCGATCCCCGAGGGCTGGGCGGCCGATGCCGACGGCGTGCCGACCACCGATCCGCGCCGGGCCGTCGAGGGGCTGATCCTGCCGATGGCCGGCCACAAGGGGTACGCCATCTCGTTCATGTTCGACGTGCTGGCCGGGGTACTGACCGGCAGCGCGTTCGGATCCTCGGTGGTCGGTCCGTACCGGCCGACGGACCGCAGCGGCGTGGGCCATCTGCTGATCTGCCTCGACATCCGCGCGATGGCCGAACCGGCCGAGTTCGAGCGGCGGATGGAGACGCTGATCGAGGAAACCAAGGCCACCCCCACCGCTCCGGGCGTGCCCGAGGTCTTCGTCCCCGGCGAGCCGGAGGCCCGTACCGCCGAGCGGCTGCGCACCGGGGGCATCGCGGTCGCCGAGGACACCTGGCGCTCCCTCACCCGCGTCGCCACCGCCACCGGCGCGCCCCTGCCCACACCAACCATGACGTCCAAGGAGCTCTCCGCATGATCGCGCTGACCGTATCCCTGCAAGTCGTCCCCGGCAGCCGCAAGGAATTCCTGGCCGCCATCGAGGAGAACGCCGAGCGCTCCTTCCACGATGAACCCGGCTGCCGCTTCTTCGACGTCGTCTGCGATCTCGACGACGACCACCACTTCGTCTTCCACGAGATCTACGACGACGAGGCCGCCGTCGCGGCCCACCGCTCCGCCCCGCACTACGCGGTCTGGCGCGAGGCCGCCGCGAAGTACGTGGTGCCCGGCAGCCAGGTCAACACACTCTCGCACCGCCTGTTCCACCACTCCTGACCCCGTATCCCCAGAACGGAACCCCACCCCCATGTGCGCCAAGCCCATCCCACCGAACCTGCTCATCCACCCCGACGAGGTCGAACGCTTCGACCGCGGCGGAGGTGTCGCCACCGTCCCCTACGTCGGCAAGTGGAACTCCGACACGGCCCTCATCACCACCGGCCAGACCGTGTTCCAGCCGGGTACCGGACTTCCGCTGCACAGCCACAACGTCGAGGAGTCGGTGCTGATCCTCGCCGGCGAGGCGACGGCGGAGATCGACGGCGAGCTCTTCGACCTGGAGCCCGGCCAGGCCACCTGGGTCCCGGCCGGCGTGCCGCACCGGTTCTTCAACCGGGGCGAGGGCGTGATGCGGATCTACTGGGTCTACGGCGGGCGGGACGTCACCCGGACCATCACCGCCACCGGCGAGACCTTCGTGCACCTCTCCGAGCACGACAAGGGAGGGGCGCCCACAGCATGAGCGACACCACCATCAAGGTCGTCAACCCCGCTACGGGCCGGCTCATATCGGCCGTCGAAGGGTGGGACGCGGAGCGCGTCGAGGCGGCCGTGGAACGGGCGCACACGGCGAGCCGCGCCTGGGCGCTGCTCCCGGTCGCCGAACGGTCGGCCCGCGCCGCCCGCCTCGCCCGTACGCTGCGCGAACACCGGGGCGCGCTCGCCTCCCTGGCCGTTGCGGAGATGGGCAAACCGGTGCGGGAGGCGGAGGGCGAGGTCGAGAAGTCCGCGCTCACCGCCGAGTACTACGCGCGGCAGGGGCCGACCATCCTCGCCGACCGGCACATCGAGGTCGACACCGCCGAGGCGGCTTGGGTGTCCCATGAGCCCCTGGGTCTTGTGCTGGCGGTCATGCCGTGGAACTTCCCCGTCTGGCAGGTCATGCGCTTCGCCATCCCCTCCCTGGTGGCGGGCAACGGCGTGCTGCTGAAGCACGCGTCGAACGTGACCGGGAGCGCGCTGGCCCTTCAGGACCTGTTCGTGGCGGCGGGTTTCCCCGAGCACCTGGTGACCGCGCTGGTGATCGCGGACCGCGAGGTGCCCGAGGTCACGGCCCGGCTCATCGAGGACGACCGCATCGCCGCCGTGACCTTGACGGGCAGCGACCGGGCGGGCGCGGCCGTGGGCTCCGCGGCGGGGCGCGCGGCGAAGAAGTCCGTTCTGGAGCTGGGTGGTTCGGACGCCTTCGTGGTCCTCGACGACGCCGACGTCGGGGCGGCCGCGGCGGCCGCCGTGAAGGCGCGCTTCGCCAACTCCGGCCAGAGCTGCGTCTGTGCGAAGCGGTTCATCGTCAGCGCGTCGGTGGCGGACGCCTTCACCTCCGCGTTCGTGGCCGGTGTCGAGGCGCTGCGGGTCGGCGACCCGCGGGAGCCGGACACCCAGGTCGGCCCGCTGGCACGGGACGATCTGCGCGCGGCGATCCACCGGCAGGTCCAGGACTCCGTGGCGGCCGGGGCTCGCCTCCTCACCGGAGGCCGCCCCCTGCCGGGCGACGGCTACTTCTACGAGCCGACCGTCCTGGCGGACACCGGACCGGGCATGGCCGCCTTCGACGAGGAGACCTTCGGCCCGCTGGCCGCCCTCGCCGTCGCCCGGGACGACGAGGACGCCGTCCGGCTCGCGAACGCCACCGCGTACGGGCTCGGCCTGAGCGTATGGACGGCGGACCCGGCCCGCGGTGTGGCCCTGGCCCGCCGCATCACCAGCGGCGCGGCCTTCGTCAACGCGATCGTCGCCTCCGATCCGCGGCTGCCCTTCGGCGGCACCAAGCGGAGCGGATACGGGCGGGAGCTGGCGGCCGCGGGCATCGTCGAGTTCACCAACGCCCGTACGTACTGGGTGGGGTGCTGATCCCTGCCGCCACCCGTGCGCCACATCCGTAAACCACCCGTGTGACCTGCTGAGTTTCTTCCGGGGTCCCGTCTGCGCGGCTGCGCGGACGGGACCTCCGGCGTTGCGGGGGCACCGCCCCAAATCGTGTCGACAGAGCTCTATACAGCAGTGAATTCAGCGCTGTATACAGAGACTGCTTTCCCGGGTTTCCGGGTCTCCGGCCCCTAGAAGGGCCCGTAGAAGGGATGAGAAATGTCCAGCACTCCGAGCGCGGCAGCAACGACGCGCGGCATCGGATACTGGCTGCGCCAGCTGTGGGTTCAGGTCCTCATCGGCGTGGCGGCAGGCATCGTGGTCGGCGCGGTGTGGCCGGGCGCCGCGGTGCGCATGCAGCCGTTCAGCGACGGATTCGTCGGCCTGATGAAGATGATCGTCGCTCCGGTGATCTTCTGCGCGGTGGTCCTCGGCGTGGGCAAGGTGGACAGCATCGGCCGGGTCGGCCGGGTGGGCGCCAAGTCACTTCTCTACTTCGTCGTTCTGACGGGGCTGTGCATGGCCGTCGGCCTGGTGGTCGGCAATGTGTTCCAGCCGGGCGCGGGCATGCACATCGACGCGTCGTCCCTCAGCACGGAGGACCTGCCCGAGGGCACGACCAGCACCCATATCGACCTGCCCGACTTCGTGCTGTCGATCATCCCGACCACCATGTTCAGCGCCTTCACCGAGGGCGAGATCCTGCCGGTCATGCTCGTCTCCGTGCTGTTCGGCATCGGCGTCAAGGCCGTGGGCGAGCCCGCCCAGGGGCTGCTGCGCGGCGTGGAGAACCTCTCCAAGGTCGTCTTCAAGGTCGTCGGCTGGGTCATGCGCACCGCCCCGCTGGGCGCCTTCGGAGGCCTGGCACTGACCGTCGGCAAGTACGGCATCGGCACCCTCCACCAGCTGCTGATTTTGATCGCGATCTTCTCCGTGACCTGCCTGGTGTTCATCCTGGTCGTCTTCGGCGGACTGCTGCGCTACACCAGACTGAACCTGTTCAAGCTCTGCCGCTATCTGAAGGAAGAGCTCCTGATCATCCTCGCCACCTGCTCCAGCGAAGCCGTCCTCCCCCGGATGGTCGGCAAGATGGAGCACCTGGGCGCCTCGCGGCCGGTCGTCGGCCTGACCCTTCCGGCGGGCTACTCCTTCAACCTCGACGGCACCGCCATCTACCTCACGATGAGCTCGCTCTTCCTCGCCCAGGCCCTGGACATCCACCTGTCGCTGGGCGAGCAACTCACCATGCTCGGCATCATGATGCTCACCAGCAAGGGGGCGGCCGGTGTCCCCGGCGGCGCCTTCGTCGTCCTGGCCAGCAGCGTCAGCATCATCGGCCATGTCCCGATGGCCGCCCTGGCCCTGATCGTCGGCATCGACCGCTTCCTCAACGAGGGCCGCATCCTCACCACCGTCCTCGGCAACGCCGTCGCCACGATCTTCATCGCCAAATGGGAGGGCGAGTTCGACCTGGAACGCGCCAAGGCGGTCCTCGACGGCAAGGACGTCGCCCCCGTCGCCGACGTCGACATGCCCCTGGTGCACGCGGGCGCTCCGAAGTGACTCGACGCCGCGCGGGCTATCGCAGAGCCGCGGCCACCAGTTGGCGGATCTCTTCGCCGGATACGCTTCCGCCGTTCACCAAGCGGTCGAAGACCATTCCGTCCACGCAGGTCAGCAGCGTGACGGTACGGCCCCCCGGGTCCGCGACGCCGTGCGCGGCCAGGAAGTCGCGCACGAGCTGTCGCCCGGCGTTCTCGCGCGGCACCAGAATCTCCCGCAGTTCGGGATGGTGGACGCTCTCGATGGCGCATGCGTAGCGCGCGAGGGTGCGCCGACGGCCCTCTCCCGTGAGCCGCAGCTCGGCGAGTGCGGCGATCCCGGCCACCAGGTCCTCGGGGGTGCGGGGCGGCGGTGTCCGGCTCCCGAGCTCCTGGAGCTCGGCCTGGTCGCGTGCGACCAGGCGCCGGACCAGGGCGGTCAGCAGCGCCTGGCGGGTGCGGTAGTAGGCGGAGGTGGTGCCGGGCGGCAGCTGCGCCGCCCGGTCCACCGCGCGATGGGTCAGTCCTCGTATCCCGGCCTCGGCGAGTACGTCGATGGCCGTGTCGGCGAGGAGGGTGCGTCGGCCGGCAGGCACGTCGGTGGGCTTGTCGGTGGGTTTGTCGGTGGATACATCGGTGGGCATGTCGGCGGGCATACCCCTTTCTACACCTGTAGAGGAGGCGGAGTACGCTCCTCCCATATCTGCTTTCTACATCTGTAGAAGAAGGAGCGGGCATGGGCGGTACTGCCGTGGTGGTCGGGGCAGGCATCGGAGGGCTGGCCGCCGCGATCGGCCTGCGGCTGATCGGCTGGGAGGTGACGGTCGTCGAACGCGCCCGCGCACTCGCCGACGTGGGCGCGGGCATCTCCCTGCACGCCAACGGCCTCCGCGCCCTGGACGCCCTCGGCGTCGGCGAGGCGGTACGGGCGGCGGCCCGGCCGCAGTACACCGGAGGCACCCGTACGCCCGGCGGCCGGTGGCTGGCCCGGATGGACGGGGCCGCGCTCGAACGCGCGCTGGGCACCCCGATCGTCGGCATCCCCCGCGCCGAACTCCACCGCCTGCTGCGCGCCGCCCTGCCGCCCGAGTGCCTGCTCGTCGGCGCCGAGGTGTCATCCGTCGACCGCTCCCACCCCACTCGCGTACGGGTGCCCGTGGGCAGCAATGTCCTGGACGCGGACCTGGACGCGTATCTGGACGCGGACCTGGTCGTGGCCGCCGACGGGGTGGGCAGCCGGCTGCGCACCCAGCTGTTCCCCCGGCACCCCGGCCCCGCCTACAGCGGATCGACCGTCCTGCGCGCCATCACCGAACGCCCCGTCCCGCTGCGCACCGACTCCGTACTGACCTGGGGCAAAGGCGCCGAGTTCGGCCATATCGCCTTCACCGACGGCCGGGCCGAGTGGCACGCCGTGCTCAACTCACCCCCGGGGCTGCGGCCCGTCGACGCCCTCGCCGCGCTGCGCCACCGGTTCGGCGGCTGGCACGACCCGATCCCCGCGCTGTTGGAGGCCACCCGGCCCGACGCCGTCCTGCACCACGACATCCACGAACTGGCGACCCCGCTGCCCACCTTCACCGCGGGCCGGATCGCCCTGCTCGGCGACGCGGCCCACGCCATGACCCCGAACCTGGGCCAGGGCGCCTGCCAGGCCCTCGAAGACGCGGCCACACTCGCCGCCGCGCTCGCCGGCGAGCCCACCGTCCCCGCGGCACTGTCCCGTTACGACGCCGAACGCCGCCCGCGCAGCCAGTCCGTCGCCCGCGCCGCCCGCCAGGCCGGCCGGATGGGACAGCGGCTGGCACACCCCCTGGCCATCGCCGCGCGCAACACGGCCCTCCGGCTGGCCCCGTCCCGCGTCACCGTCCGGGCCGTCCTCCGACACGGCGGCTGGGCACCACCGCGGCTGCCGGCCGCTCGCTGATCATGTACGACGATGGGGGCGCACAGGGCACAAGCGCGCCCACCGAGTTCCGAGGCCATCGGCCTCGGCTGTTCTACTCGGCTGTTCTACGAAGTAACGGAGTACTCATGATCACAGTGCTGGGAGCCACCGGTGGACAGGGCGGCGCGGTGGCACAGGCGTTGCTGGCGTCGGGGCAGGCCATCCGCGCCGTGGTCCGCAACCCCGCCGAACCGCGGG
This sequence comes from Streptomyces sp. NPDC020845, assembly GCF_044334165.1. Classification (NCBI taxonomy): domain Bacteria; kingdom Bacillati; phylum Actinomycetota; class Actinomycetes; order Kitasatosporales; family Streptomycetaceae; genus Streptomyces; species Streptomyces sp. NPDC020845. Next base: position 76,920 of record NZ_JBIRSJ010000007.1, read on the forward strand.
CGCGCCGGCTCGCCGACCAGGGGGTGGACGTGGTCCCCGGCAACCTGTCCGACGCGGCGTCGCTGACGGCGGCCTTCGAAGGCTCGTCCGCCGCCTTCGCGGTGACCACGCCGTTCGAGTCGGGCACGGACGCGGAGGTACGGCAGGGCCAGGCGATCATCGAGGCCGCCGGGCGGGCCGGGCTGGAGCATCTGGTCCTCGCCTCGGTGGCCTCGGCGGACCGCTCCACCGGCATCCCCCACTTCGAGAGCAAGGCGCGGATCGAGCGCGCGCTGGCCGAGGCGGGCCTGCCTGCGACCGTGGTCGCGCCGACGTACTTCTTCGAGAACGCCATGGGCGGCCTGGACGAGATCGCCCAGGGCACCCTGTCCCTCGCGGTCCCCGCCGACACCCCGCTCCAGCAGATCGCCCGCCGCGACCTGGGCGCGGTCGTGGCCGCCGTGATCGCCGCCCCCGAGCGGTGGATCGGCCACCGGGTGGAGGTCGCGGGCGACGCGCCCACGCCGCGGCAGATGGCCCAGGCGATCAGCGCGGCGGCCGGCGGCCCGGTCGAGTACCGCCATGTGCCGCTGGACCTGGTCCGGCAGGCCAGCGCGGACATGGGGGCCATGTTCACGTTCCTCACCGAGACCGGCTATTCCGTGGACATCCCCGCGCTGCGCGACGACTTCCCGGGCATCGCCTGGACCTCCTTCGCGGACTGGGCCGCCGATCAGCGGTGGCCGCAGCCGCGTCCGCTGGGCTGAGCTGAGTCCGTTCCGCGTGATCAGGCGCGGTCAGGCACGGACCAGGACGATCGTCTCGGTCGGCGCGATGGTGCCTTCGGCGCGACGCTGAAGCACCAGAAAGCCGGCCGCGACGTCCCGGTAGAGGCCCACCAGCATGGGCTGGTGGAAGAACCGGTCCATCACCGCTGCCATGGTGAGCGCGGCGATCCGCAGGTACGGGCCGTCGGCGGGATCCATGGCGTGCGGCGCGTCGGCCAGCACCCCGGCCCGAGAAGCGATGAACTCGGCCAGTTCGCGGATCGTGGGCCTCAGCCGCTCCGGCGCGTCGCCCGGGCGCAGTTCGTCGAGGCTCTCCGCGCACCTGACGGCATAGGAGTGACACAAGTCCGGGAAGTGAGATCGGTGGCCGACGGCAAGGGGGCCCAGCCCGTTCAGCAGCGGTCTGCAGCGTTCCGCGAGAGGTTGTGTCCCCCAAGCGGAACGGTCGTTCCCGTCCCCCAGCTCGCCCAGCGAATACAGCAGCGCCACACACCGGGTGGCCCACTCGATTCGCGCCGGGAACCCGAGATCGGCGAATTCGCCATCCAGGAGTTGTAGACCCGCCTCGACTCTGTCGAGAGTGATCCAACCCTCGCCTCGGTGGATTCGGGCCATCAAGTCGGCGAGGTCCGAGCCACTTGCGGCGCCGAACCGCTGGCTGCGCCCGTGGACGGCGCCACGTACGCGAATTTCGAAGTTGATTTCCACGACAGAAGAGCGACCGCGGTCCACGCCGGTGTGGCGGGTGATCGCGCTGGCGAGCCCGAGGCTCCCCTCGGAGAAGACGACGTCGTCCTTAATGCTCCAACCGAGCCACGCGCCGTCCACCGCGCCCGCCGGAACCGCCCACGGCTGCTCGGCCCCGTCCGGCACCCACAACAATGGAGGGGCGTGCCGCCCCACCTCCGCGCCCCCCTCGCACCACACCGACCGGTTGCCCGGCCCAAGGACCAGACCGAACGCCTCGTCCTTCACCTCCGCCCAGGTAGGCAGCCGGTAGCCGAACTCACCGCCCGCGCGGGCATTCACCCACTCCACGAAGGCCACCGCTTCTGTTCTCGTCATCCCGACCGCGATGTCATCGGCCGGACCCTCGGTGAGCCCCGGGGCCGCGGGGATACCGCACTCCGCCGCGAAGAGCCGGTAGACCTCCTTCGTCACCGGCCGCGCACAGACCAAGGTGTCCTCACCGAGCCGTACGGCCGACCGGAGCGAGCGCATCAAGGTGACCCCCGTCATCACCATGCGCTGGGGGGAGTCCACCGGCCCGTCCATCAACTGCTCGCGCACCGCCCGGAGACGGGCCGCCGTGGCCGGGGCGAGCTCGGTGGCCTCCTCCTCGCAGTCGAAGGCGAGCGCGAGTTTGTTGATGGTGAGGGGTCCTCCCTCGGAGAGGCAGGCCTCCACCACCGGCGCCGGATCCACCCGCGCCGCGTACAGCAGCGTGGTCTCACGCCACCAGTCGTCGTCGACGCCGGCGACCAGGACGTCGGCCAGCCCCCGGTGCTGGATGTGCAGGGCGGCCAGATGCTCCTGGAGGGTGAGATGGGCGAACGCGTACAGCTCGCGCTCCCGCTCCACCAGCAGCCCGCTGGAGACCATCGCGTCCAGGAACTCCCGCGAGGACAAGGTCGCGGCGACCCTCAGGAGGACCGGCCGCAGCACCTCGGACGCGTACTCGCCCCGGATGTCCCGCAGCCGGTCGGCCATCATCACATACGCCAACTCGCGCGCGACCAGCTCCTTCTTGGCCCCGCTCAGCTCGTCCGGCGCGGCCGTGGCCCCCTTCGCCTCCTGCCGCCGCCACAGCAAAACCTCGCAGATCTCGCCGTACAGCTCCGCGCGGCTGCCCGGCAGCGCGCCCCGGTAGCGGTGGACGTTCGCGATCATCGTGAGCAGCAGGGGGTTGGCCGCGAGGTCGTACAGGACCGGGCGGGCATGGAGGCGCGCGAGGAGGTCCCGGGCGCCCTCCTCCGCGCGGTCCGCCACGGCCGCGTCGTCCGTGCCCGTGCTCAGCCGCTCGATGGCGCGGTACCAGCCGTGGACGAAGCGGGTGATCTGCTCCCCGGTGAAGCGGCGGACCTGCAGTACGCGGGCGCGGTTGACGGGGGCGCTCGCATAGCCGTGGGGGCGCGAGGTGAGCACGAAGTCGTTCGGCTCGTACTGCTCGATCTGTTCCTCGACCCACTTGGACACATTCCGCCGGTCCTCCTCGCGGGCCACCTCGTCCAGGCCGTCCAGCAGCACCACACAGCGCCCGTCCTGGAGTTGCCGGTCGAACCAGCCGGGCAACTCGTCGTCCGGCGGGCGCCGCAGCGAGGCCCCGATCACCTCGGGGAGGGTGATGGCGGGGTTCGCGGTGATCGCCCCGATGTGGTCCCGCAGAAGCAGCAGTACGGGCAGGTCGCGGCGGCCCCGCCCGCCGCGCTCCCGGGCCAGGCCCAGCGCGAGGTGCTTGAGCATCGTGGTCTTGCCGGTGCCCGGGGCACCGATCACCGCGAGCGCCGCGCCCTCCGGCCGGCCGAGGAATTCGCGGATCGACCGGCGTACGGGTATGCCGCCGTCCGTGCCGCCCGGCGGCGGCCCGGGCACCGGACCCGCCAGCGACTCCTGCGATGCCTCGTGCGTCGGCCGGGGCACCAGGCTGACGTCGACGAACACCTCCTCCAGGCCCGGGGTGTAGTCCCCGCGCGTCGCCAGCCCCTTGAGGTCGATGAACCGGTGGTGCCGCAGCACATAGGCCCGGTGGTCCCGTTCGAAGCGGGATATCCGCCACTTCAGCCGCCGGTCGACGGCGTCGGCGGCCCGGTCCACCCACCGGTCGGCCACCTTGCCGTACACCTTCGCCGCGAACGCGATGGCGGCCAGCGCGGCCTCGTACGCCAGGAACAGGAACAGCGCCACCACCGGATGGGCGGCGACGGACGACCAGAACTTGGCGCCCACCACCGCCGGCGGCCCCACACTGGCCGCCGCCAGACCGACCTTGGTCAGGAGCTCCGCGCCCTTGCCACCACCCGCCACAGCCGTCGTCCCCCTCGCGCCCTCATCCGCTGTGCGTGCACTTCTCGTGACAATCTGTATAGCGCACAGCGGGGCGTGGCCGTGCCGAGTTACGGGTGGCGGAGGCCGAGTCGGTCCGCCCAGGCGGAGATGGCCTCGGCCATCAACGCCGGTTGGTCCTCAGGGGTGTGATGGCTGGCGACGGCCTCGGAGTGTTCGATCTCAAGACCGGCGATGTTGGCCGCGCACCACGCGATGATGTCCGCATGCATCATGGCCCCCGGCCAGGGCTGATACGTGAGCAGCAGTTTGGGCACTTCGGGGCTGGCCGCCAGCCACCGGTCGTACGCCTCGATCCTGGCCACGACGTCGGCGGGCTCGCCGCCCAGCGGCATCGAGCGCGGCCACCGCAGAAGCGGCAGCCGGCTCTCCCGGGTGGGGTAGGGCTTGCGGTAGACGTCGTGGTCGCCCTGGCTGAGGGGGGTCGCCACGGCGGCGGGCAGGGCCTGTTCGATGAAGGCGTTCTCGTCGAGGATCATCGCCTCGCCGACGCCGTCGGTCTTGATCGCCCGGAACAGCTCCCGGCCGCCCTCGGGAAACTCCTCCCAGGCCATCGGCTTGACGATGGTCTCGGTGAACGCGATGCCGCGCACCCGGTCCGGGTGACGCGCGGCCCAGTCGAAGGCCAGCGCGCCGCCCCAGTCATGGCCGACGAGCACCACGTCCTGAAGGTCGAGCGCGTCGAACCAGGCGTCCAGGTAGTGGGCGTGGTCGGCGAAGGTGTAGTCGATATCGGGCTTGCCCGAATCGCCCATGCCGATCAGGTCGGGGGCCAGCAGCCGTCCGGGCCCTACGGCCGGCATGACGTGCCGCCACAGGTAGGAGGATGTCGGGTTGCCGTGCAGAAAGACGATCGGCACTCCGGTGCCGGACTCCCGGTAGTGGATGGTCGAGTCGTGGATGGGGAGGACGGGCATTTCGGTTCCTTTATCCGTTCAGTTCAGTTCAGTTCAGTTCAGTTCAAGGGAGGTTGAGGCGGGTGAAGCGGTCGACCGAGATCTCGATGACCACGCGGCCGGGCGGGGCGGGCGGCGGCGTCCCGTAGCGCGCGGTGTAGCGGCGGGCGCCCTCGGCCACCCGATCGGGTGCGTCGTGCACGGTGGCAGAGCCTTCGAGCGTCACCCACCGGAACCCCACCGCCTGGCAGAGCGCCACGCGCCCGCCCGGCCCTGCGGTGAGGTTTCTGGCCTTGCGGGTCGTGTCGACGGTCAGGACGCGGGCGAGGCCCGCCGGAGCGTCCCAGGTGAAGCGCACCGCGACCACGTGGGGCGAGCCGTCGGGGCGCAAGGTGGTCAGGGTGGCCATGTGCGGCTCGGCGAGGAAGTCCTCGGCCGACGCGCTCACCGGCACCCTCACCGGAAGGCCGCGATGTTGCGCTCGGCCCAGCCGGCGAAGGTGCCCGGCGCCCGGCCCAGAATTTCCGCGACGTCGGGGCTGACCTGCCGCTCCTCCTCGGTCGGTGCACCAAGGAGGGCGAGGGTGCCCTCGACCACGGGCAGCGGCATGAACCGCGCCATCAGCTCATGGGCCTCCTCGCGGGTCTGCTCGGTGAACCGCACCGCCTCCCCCAGCGCCGCCGCGATGGCAGCGGCCCGCTCGCGCGGGGTGGTGGGGGCGGGGCCGGTGAGGGTGTGGACGGCGCCCTGGTGGCGGGCCTGGTCGCGCAGCACGGCGGCGGCGACCGCGGCCACGTCGTCGGGGTCGACGAACGGCAGTCCGATGTCGCCGAACGGCGCCGCGGCCTGCCGCGCCGTACGGATCGGCTCGGCCCAGGCGAAGGCGTTGCTGTCCAGCCCGCCCGACCGCAGGATCGTCCAGTCAAGACCCGACTCCCGTACGGCCGCCTCGAACAGGCCCGCGTGCCGGTACGCGTCCGGGCGGGTCCCGGCGCCCTGGGAGGACAGCAGCACCACCCTGCGGATCCCGGCGGCCTTCGCCACGCCCAGGATGCCCCGCGGGTCCTCCCCCGCCACCAGCAGGAACAGCGCCTCCGCCCCCTCGAACGCGCCCCGCAGACCGGCCGGTTCGGCCAGGTCGGCGGCCACCGCCCGCACCTCCGGGGCCGCGTCGGCGTCGGTGATGTGCCGGGCCACGGCCGTCACCGGCACCTGGGCCTCGGTGAGGGTCCGCACCAGCGCCCGTCCGACGTTTCCGGTCGCACCGGTCACAACGATCATGTCGATCTCCCTACTCCGAAAGGCTCACAAACGAGTTAGTCGACTAACTAACTTCGCCGAGGCGGACACTAGCAGATGTTCCGTATTCGCCGATAGTCGATCTTCATGTTGTGGAGAACGGCGCCGACGCAGGCGGTGTCGTTGAAGACCTTCCCGCGCCTGCGGTGCTGGCGTAGGACCTGGAAGTCCTTGAGTCGGGCGATGGCGTGTTCCACCCTGGCCCGCCGCTTGGCGAACGCCTTGCTCTTGGTCTTGCTGGTGATGACCTCGGGTGCGGCGCGGTATGCACCGTCGCCGATGATGAGGCGGTGACCCGTGGCCTGGTCGGTCATGGTGGCGCGGTAGACGACGATGTCGTTGCGGTTACCGGGCCAGGCGTCGCCGACCGCGACAATAACGCCGGTCGCGGGCTCGTACGGGAATCTGGAAGTTGACGCTGCGCCGGTAGTTCTTGGAGCAGGCCGCCGTGGTGCGGTCGTGGACGGGAACGAGGGTGCCGTCCACAACCCACAGATCCGAGCGGCTTCCTTCGGGTGATTCGAGGAGCCCGGCGGCCAGAGGCGTCATACGGTAAATGGTCCGGTGCACGGTCGCCAGGCGGACGCCGAACAAGTCGGCAAGCTGCTGGTGGGTGAGGTTGGTCCGCCATGCGATGGCGGCCGGCAGAACGCGGTTGTCCAGCAGGAGCGTCCATGGCCGTCCGCGCCCCGACTTCGGCGACGCGAGTGACCAGGACGATGAACGCCTTGATGGTCAGGCCGGTCCAGTGCGGCAGGGCGCGGGGGCGCAGGCTGATGAGGTTGATCTTCGACACGGTCGAACAGAACGACACATGAGGTCACTTACTTCCTGTTCGGGAAAAGGGCGATTGATCTCCGCGCTTCGGGTGCGCTGCCTGCCATGTGTCCAACAGGTCCACCCCACAGCGGGGCGCTCGTGACGCAGACCGGGGTGGGGAAGTCGGCGCGACCGCTGTTGAGGTTGCAGACGTGCTGCGCGGTCACCTTGAGTCGTGTCGCGACCCGCCGGGCACTACATGCGTACGTGCGTACGAGACGTCGCGGGGATTGGTGAATGTGTGCGCAGTTCGCGTGTGTGTGCGAGGTGTTCTCTAGGTTGGTCTGGAGCCGTGGTGATGCCGAGGGGGTGACGGTTATGCAGGCTGCCCGGGCGGCGGGGAAGTTCCGGGGGAAGAACAAGGCCCCGAAGTGGAAGAAGCCCGACGACGGGATGGTGTCGGTGATGGTGCTGCCGCTCACCGTCACCGACACGGGCGACCTGGACCGGCTGAACAAGCTGTTCGGCGCGATGTGGAACATCAAACGGGCCCTCCAGCGCGACGCCCGCAACAAGGTGGACGCCTACTGGGCCGCGTACCACGAGCGGAACGAGCAGGGCGCGAAGGCCGTACGCCAGCGCCTCGGCCTGTCCCGTGAGGCGTTGGAGCGCTGCGCCTACCGGCATCTGCAGGACTCGGGGCATCTCAAGCACCACGCCTCGAAGGCTCTGGCGATGCACATGGCCGACGAGGTGTGGAACGGCGTACAACGGCACCTGTTTCCCGACGCCACCGGCCACCGCTTCGGGCGCCTGAAGACCGGCCGCTGGTACGACTTCACCCGCATCCCCGGCCGCGCCCGCTCCCACACCACCGCCAACAAGTGGGAGACCTTCCGCCTCGTCGGCACCCTCCACGGCCACGCCAAGGCGTACACCGACGGCGAGCAGCACGAGGTGCAGCAGCCCCGGCGGATGCCGAAGCCGACCCTCCCGGCCGGCACCGTGCCCACGGGGAAGGTGACCGCCTCGGGCAAGCCGGGGATACGGAAGGCGACGTGGTGGGACCACACCGGCCCGCTCGCCGTCGTCTTCGCGGGCGGCCCCGACGGCACCAAGGGCGACTTGATGTTGCCCGTGCGTATCCCGCAGGGGCCTGGGCAGCGGGCGCGGGTGGAACACTTCCTCGCAGGCCCCGGCCGCTGGCACAGGGTAGACCTTGTCCGCCGCCGCAAGCCGGGTACGCCGGGCGGCTGGGCCTATGAGGCGCACCTGATGATCCTCGGCCCTGGCTACACCGCCCCGGCCGTACAGCAGATGCGGCAGCAGGCCGCAGACCTGGACCGGATCGGCGGGGTGGACGGCAACGTCTCCAACCTCTCGATCGTCTCCTTCCCTGCCAGCCTGGACCCCGCCGAGGACGCCCCCGCGGTCACCGAGATCACCCTGAGCGCGCAGGAGCAGACACGGCTGGAGAAGGAAGCCAAGAAGCGGCGCGGCCGTGCCCGTGCGCTGGAACGCTCCCGCCGGGCCACGAACACCGCCCAGTATGGGCTGTCGAAGAAGCAGACCCGCCGCGCTGAGCACAGGGCGGCGAAGGGCCTGCGGGAGAAGACGGTCACGGTGCCGGGCGGTGCCCGCACCGCCCGTTCAGACGGGGTTCCCAAGCAGGCGTTCCGCCGTGACCGGCTGTCCGAGGGCTACCGCCAGCTACGCGCCCGCCAGGCCGAAGCCGCCGCCAGCGCCGCCAAGCACCGCCGCCACCGCGCCCGCCTGGTGGCCCAGGAGATCATCGCCACCCACGGAGTGAACCTCACGGTGGAGGACTGCGACATCCGCGCCTGGTACCGGCTGTGGGGCAAGCGCCTCTCCCAGACCACCCCCGGCATGCTGATCGCCGCCCTGGACCGGGAATGCCAGGCAGCGGGCGGACGCCTCGTCCGCGCCTCCACCTGGTCCACGGCCCTTTCCCAGCACTGCCTGTGCGGCCAGCGGATCAACAAGACACTGCGCGACCGCGAGCACAAGTGCATCGCCTGCGGCCTGGTCGGCAAGCGCGACCTCGTGTCCGCAGCCCTGGCCGCGTTCGTCCGCCTCACCAACGTGGACGACCCCAAGACCGCGCACCTGGACACCGCCATGTCCCGGCACGCACAGATCACATACGGACAAGGGCTGGAAGAAGCCCTGCGTGAGTCAACCACACCGAACCCGACACCGGTTCGCCGGTCGGGACGCGTGGCAGTCCCCCGGCAACGGGAGACCTCTGCTCACCGAACCGCCGAAAAGCGGCCCCGAGCGACCCCGGATGAGACACGCCCCGCGCGTGACCACGCCGGAAAGCCCGGACGCCACCCCGGCTGCGAACCGCAACTCACCCACTGGTGAATTGCGGAACAAGTCTTAGCACGCTTCGACCACCGCGGTTGGTTGTCTATAGTTAGTCGGGTGACTGACTCAGCGGATGCGCCACCTCGTCGGCAGAAGGCCGTCGGCAAGCGGCAGCGGCTGACCGCCGCCGCGGCACGGGTCCTGCACGAGCAGGGCGTGGAGCGCACGACCATCGCCGATATCGCCCGCGCCGCCGATGTCCCGGCGGGCAATGTGTACTACTACTTCAAGACCAAGGACGAGCTGGTCGAGGCGGCCCTCGCCGAGCACGGCTCCCATCTGAAGTCCCTCACCGACCAGTTGGACCAGCTCCCCGACCCGCGCGAACGCCTCAAGAGGCTCGTGGCCGCGTGGGTCGGCGGGCGCGACACCGCGGCCCGCTACGGCTGCCCCACGGGCACCCTCGCCGTCGAAGTCGACAAGCGCGCCGAGGGCGGCCTCGACCTCGCGGCGGGCCGGGCCTTCCGGCAGCTGCTCGACTGGGCGGAGAAGCAGTTCCGTGAGATGGGCGTGGCCGACCCCGACGGGCTCTCCATCGCGCTCGTCGGCGCCTACCAGGGCATGTCCCTGCTCTCCAACGCCCTGCGCGACCCGGAGATCATGACCCGCGAGGGGGCCCGTCTCACCCGCTGGCTGGACACCCTGACCTGATCAGCGGTGCCTGATCAGCGGGCCTGATCAGCTGGGTTCTACAAGGTCCACAGGTGCAGGGCGCCCCCGGCCTCGGAGCCGGTGAGCCAGGTGCCGTCACCGAGCGCCGTGGGCCAGCCGGATATGGGGAACGGATAGTCGATCTGCCCGGTGAGGCTCATCCCCGCAGCGTCCAGCAGCCAGTGGCGCTCGGCGCCGAACTCCTCGTCGCTCCCGGCCGTGCCCACGATGACGGTGTCCTCGCCGAGGAAGCCGGCGTAGTAGTCCCAGCACGGCTCGTCCTCGTCGTTGTCCGGGGGCGTCTCGGGGTGGCGGGGCACGGTGGTCGCGGCGTCCGCCTCGGCGAGCACCGAGCCGTCCGCCGCGCGGTGCACGGCAAGCGTCTCCTGGTAGTGCGTGACCGTCAGAAAGCGGTCGCCGGACGGGCTGACCGCCAGCAGCACCCAGTCGTCGTCGCCCAGCCGGTCCACGGTGAGCGTCCGGCCGTCCCAGCGGCCCCACAGCAGCGGCACCCCGTCCTGGCCCTCGCCGACGCTCAGGCCCATCTGCCCGGGGTCGGGGTGCGGCACATGGTCCGATCCGGCGGCCGCGGTCTGCGCGTCCACCCGGGCCAGCACCTTGCCGTCCGCGGCGTCGAGCACCAGCCATTCGTCGAGCGCGCCCGGATCGGGGTCGGCGTCCGAAGCGAGCGGGCCGCGGATATGGGCCCAGACCAGCTTGCCGTCGGCCGCGACGGCCGCCGAGCCGCTGTCGGCGTACAGATGACCGTGGGAGTCGGGGTATTCGTCGAACGACATGTGCAGCTTGCGGCAGCTCCCGTCCCAGCAGCCGTGCCGGATCTCCCACCGCACCGCGCCCGTCGCGTCCACGGCCCGTATCGCGTGCACCCCGGCGAAGACGGCGAGGTCCAGGCGCGGGGAGACGGTGACGGTGCCGAAGCGGCGCGGCCAGGGCGCCGGGAAGCGGATCACCGCGGCCTCGCCCCCGGCGGCGTACTCATCGAGGTCGTACGCCACCACCTCGGCATCGCCGCGCTGCACGACCAGCCGCGCCTCCGGCCCGATCTGCGGCGACGGAGCGTCCGCCGAGGCCAGGTCCAAGGGCGCGGCGAGCGTGGTGACGAGACGGGCGGCGAAGGTCATGGCCCCTCCGGTGTGGACGGCGTTGGGAGAACCGTACGGCGAGGGTCTGACAACGGCCCTCGGCCAGGTGTGATGCCCGTCGCTGCCGGGCGCCAAGACCTGGACTCCGGCGCGCGGGTGTGTCACTGGTTTCTCCATGGACCTCAAAATCACCGCGACCTCCCCCGAGCACCCGGCCGCCCTCCTGGACCTCCCGTGGAGCGTCCCGCTGGAGCAGTGGCCGGATGAGCATCTGGTCGCGCTGCCGCGTGGTATCTCGCGCCATGTGGTGCGGTTCGCGCGGGCGGGCGGGGAGGTGGTGGCGGTCAAGGAGGTCGGCGAGTGGGCGGCCGTGCGGGAGTACGGGCTGCTGCGGGATCTGGACCGGCTGGCCGTGCCCGCCGTGGACGCGGTCGCGGTGGTCACGGGGCGGACCGATGAGCGCGGGGAGCCGCTGGAGCCCGCGCTGATCACCCGGCATCTGGTGGGGTCGCTGCCGTACCGGTCGATGTTCGAGACGACGATGCGGCCCGGCACGATCAAGCGGCTGCTCGACGCGCTCGCCGTGCTGCTGGTGCGGCTGCATCTGAGCGGCTTCGCCTGGGGCGACTGTTCGCTGTCCAACACGCTGTTCCGGCGGGACGCGGGCGCGTACGCGGCGTATCTGGTGGACGCGGAGACCGGGCAGCTCCATCCGCGGCTGTCGGGCGGGCAGCGCAGCTATGACCTCGAGGTCGCCCGGGTGAACATCGCGGGCGAGCTGATGGACCTGGAGGCGGGCGGTTCGCTGCACCCCTCCGTGGATCCGGTGCTGTTCGGCCGGGAGATCGTCGAGCGGTACGACGAGCTGTGGCACGAGCTGACCCGCGAGTCGGTCTATCCGCTGGCCAAGCGGCACTACATCGACCGGCGGGTGCGGCGGCTGAACGATCTCGGTTTCGACGTCGCGGAAATGCAGATCCAGCGGTCACCGGACGGGGATACGGTCACTTTTCTGCCAAAAGTCGTGGACGCCGGACACCATCAGCGGCAATTGTTGCGGCTGACGGGTCTCGACGCGGAGGAGAATCAGGCGCGCAGCCTCCTCAACGACCTGGAGACGTGGATGGTCTCGCAGGACGACTACGCTCCTGGCGATCCGCTCGGCGCGCGCCCGGAAGTGCTCGCGCACCGCTGGGTCCGCGATGTCTTCCGGCCCACCGTACGGGCCGTGCCCCTGGAGCTGCGGGGTTCCACCGATACCGCGCAGATCTACCACGAACTGCTCGAACACCGCTGGTCGTTGTCCGAGCGGGCGGGCCGGGACGTGGGGCTCGAGGCGACGGTCGAGGACTATGTGCGTACGGTACTCGGTCCCCGGCGGGCCGAATTCGGAAAATAATCCGCGGAACATTTCCACTGGAATTTAGATCAGTAATCCCGTGAACTGCGGTTTTCCGGAAATCCGGACCCTGCGGCGTGCATCAATGGCGCGTGTTTGATAGAAATCCTTCTCGCTGCCTGTTCACATTGTCGGTCCACATATTCGTGTGACCCGTGCGACCACCCCTGCGAGAAGGAGAAATGGGATGTCCCAGCCGCCCCCGCCGTCCGGATACGGCTATCCGCCGCCGGGCCCCCCGGGACCGCCGGCCCCACCGCAGATGCCGCAGCAGCCGTACGCGTCACAGCAGCCACACATGCCGCAGCAGCCGCACATGCCCCAGCAAGGGCCTCTGCCCGGCCCGCCGCCCGGCGGGGGCCGGGCGAGCCGTCGGCGGCAGCAGTCGAAGTCGCCTGTCGGGGTCATCGTCGGCGCGGTGGTGGCGCTCGCGCTGGTCGCCGGCGGCGTCTGGCTCGCCGTGGGCAGCGACTCGGGCGACGACGGCGGGGGCGGTAAGGGCGGCGACTCGGCGTCCGGGGCCGTCGAGGCACGGCTGCTGAACAAGATCCCGATGCCGAAGGTCGACGAGTTGGTCAACACCCCCGGCATGTGGGTGACCGACAAGAACTGGGTCAAGTCGGATGTCAACAAGATCGTCGGCTATCCGCTCGCCGGGGGCACCGCCGCGTGGGAGATCCCGCTCAAGGGCGAGCTCTGCTGGGCATCGCCGCAGGTCACCGAGGCGGGCCTGACCGCGGTCCTGTTCCAGGACGATTCGCAGGACAACCCGGTCTGCACCCAGATCGGCCTGGTGGACCTGAAGAAGGGCAAGCTGCTCTGGACGAAGGAGGGCAAGGAGACCGGTGAGTTGGCATCCGACAGCCCGATCATGTTCGACGAGGTGTCCATCGGCGGCGACACCGTCGCCGCGGGCGGCATCAGCGGCGGCGCGGCCTGGTCGATCGACGGCAAGCCGCTGTGGATGCCGGACTCAGACGAGGACTGCTCGGACAACGGCTATGTCGGCGAGGGGCCGAAGCTGATCGCGGTGCGCGAATGCAAGGTGTCCGGCAGCCCGCAGCTGGAGGTCCAGACGGTGGACCCGAAGACCCGGGCGGTGAAGTCCTCGTACAAGGTGACCTCGGGCATCGAGTACGCCCATGTGGTGTCCACCGACCCGCTGGTCATCGGGATCAACGCGGGTGACTCGTCGGGGGCGGGGGTCTCCGACTTCCTGGCGATCGACGACAGCGGCAAAGAGGGCAAGCTGCTGAGCAAATTCGGCATGCAGGGCGGCAAGTACGAGGCCGACTGCGAGGCGACCAACGTCGGCGGCTGCGCGGAGATCGCCGTCAGCAAGTCGGCCAACAAGCTCTACCTGGGCACGGACTACCGTGCGAGCGCCGCATCGGGCCCGTCCAACGAAATCGTCGCCATCGATCTGAAGACCGGCAAGGTGACCGCCAAGGCCGACGGCGCCGAGGGCGGCCCGCTGGTGCCGGTCAGCCTCGACAAGGACGGCTCCCTCATCGCCTACCAGGAGGCCACGCTCAGCCAGGGCAGCGCGGTCTGGCGCGTCGACACCAAGTCGTACGAGAAGAAGAAGCTGATGCAGAACCCGGAGGAGACCGCGTTCATCGAGAGCGTGTCGCTGCACCATCAGGTCATCTACGCAGGTGGGCGGCTCTACATCGGGAACACCAGCGCCTCGAAGCCGTCGACCGACTCCAGCGACCCCGACAAGAAGTCACCACTGGCCCTGGTGCTCGGGGCGAAGTAGCCCCGGGCCATCGGCATGCGGCTCCGCCGCGCGGCTTGGGTTCCGCCCCCGGACGGGGGTCTGGGGCGGGGCCCGGCGCGGCGGAGCCGTGTAGGTTCACCCGGTCGCGTCCTACGCGCCCGCGGGCAGGTCGCCTGCGGGCAGGTCGCCCGCGGGCAGGTCGCGCGCGGGCAGGTCGAAGGTCAGCCCCTTCAGCCGCCCCTGCTCATACGCCTCGGCGATCGCCCGCCGCCGCAGCTTGCCGCTGCTGGTGCGCTCCAGCTGGCCGGGGCGTACGTAGTGCACATCCGTGGCCCGCACCGTCACCCCGACCGTGCGCACCAGATGGTCGACGATCGTCGCCCGGCTGCCCTCGATGTCCTCGCGTGCGGTGCGGTCCACCTCGGTCAGGACGACGATGTCCGCGCCGATCTGCAGCACGGCGGTGCGGCCGTCGCGTACGAACTCCAGCCGCTCTATCGCCTGCTCGAAGTCGGAGGCGAAGTAGCTCTGGCCGCCCACCTTGATCCGGTCGCTGATGCGGCCGGTGATGAACAGCTCGCCGCCGTCGAGGAATCCGATGTCGCCGGTGGCGTAGTAGCCGTCGTCCCCGGTCAGCGGGGCCTGTTTGTCGAGGTAGGAGGCGGCCAGGCTGCCGCCGGCCAGCTCGATCTCGCCCAGCTGGCCGTCCTCGCACACCCGCCCCCGCTCATCGCGGAGGCGCACGGTGTACTCCGGCATCGGGGGGCCCACCGAGATGGCCGGCACTCCCGAGGGGGTCTCGACGCACCGGATCTCGCTGCTCACGGGGCGGCTGGAGACCAGCAGCACGGCCTCGGCCATGCCGTAGCAGGGCATGAACACATCGCGCCGCAGCCCCGCCGGGGCCATCAGGTCCAGGAAGGCGTTGAGGTTGGGCAGGTTGATGGGTTCGCTGCCGAGGTAGATCGACCGCACCCGGGACAGATCGATCTCGGCCAGATCCTCTGCGTCGAGGTCCTGCATCAGCTTGAGCGAGTAGTCGACCGCGAAGTTGGGGATCACCGTGCCGGCGGCCCCCTCCCGGGCCATGTGCTCCCACCAGCCGGGGGCGTCGAACAGGAAGGTCACCGGCTCGGCGAGCAGCAGATCGCACCCCGCGGCGAGGCAGGACAGCAGCCCGCCGACCAGTCCCATGTCGTGGTAGAGCGGCAGCCAGCTGCTGACCCGCTCCTCGGGCTGACGGCCGTCCGTACGGGTGATCATGTCCAGGTTGGCGCGGAGCATGTCCTGCCGGACCGGGATCCCCTTGGGGAAGGACGTCGACCCGGACGAGAACTGGACGAACGCCAGCTCATCGGCCGCGGGGGTGCGCAGCCGGGCGCCGGGCTTACGGATCCCGGCCGGCGGCAGCGGCAGGCCGGGGACGGGCAGATCGAGCGGGGCCACGGTCGGGGTCTCCAGCACGCGGACCGCCTCGTAGTCCCGCGCGACCCGGCCCAGGAAGTCCAGATAGGAGTCCTTCGGCGTGTCCAGGACCAGCGGTTTGACCGACAGCGGGACGGCGCCGAGCTCCATGAGGCCCAGGAAGGCGAAGATCACCGCGCTGGAGGTCTCGAACGGGAACAGCACCCGCGTCCCCGGCTCGATGCCCTGGTCGCGGAAGTAGTCGGCGTACGCGGCGGCCTGCTCCGGGAAGTCCTGGTAGCCGAAGAACTCGGGCGGGTCGATGAACTTGTCGTACAGGTACAGGCCCCGTTCGGGCGGGCACTCCTGGTTGCGCTGAATGTGCTCGAGCACCGCGCCTCTCCTACTCCTTGGTCGTGTCGTCGGTGGTCGTGTCGTCAGTGGCGCCGCCACGGGCGTCGCCGGCGGGGGATGTCCCGCGCATCCAGGCCACCAGCCTGGGCAGCACCTGCTCCTGGGCGCGGGCGCCGCGGATCACATCGACATGGCCGGGGTCCCAGCTCAGCCCCGTCTCCCGGCCGAAGAGGGTGAACTCCGCGCCGCCGCCCAGGTGGTCGGCCAGCTTCCGGGCCCGGGCGGGGGACGCGTGGAAGGTGTCGCCCGCGCCGATCCCGACCAGCACCGGCAGCGTCACCTGGCCGAGCGCCTGCCAGTAGTCCGTCGCTCCGTCGGCGCTGCGGAAGGCGCCGGAGGGGGCCCAGGCGGCGAACTGCCGCATCAGTCCGGGCGGTTCGTCGCACCGGCCCTGTTTGAGGGCCCGGGCCGGGAACCGTCCGACGAGCCGGGAGATCACCGAGGAGAACGTCATCTGGGCCCGTTTGGACAGTCCGCCGTCGCTGTAGTCGTTGACCGCGGAGGAGACGGTGGCCACCCCGGCGAGACGTTTCTGCAGGTCGGGGTCGACGCCGAGGGCGGCCAGGGCCGCATAGCCGACCATGCTGTGCGCCAGGACGAACAGCGGCCCGTCGTGGGCCGCCGACACCGCCCGGATCAGATCCGGGACGTCGTGGCGCACATAGGTGTCGAAGTTCCAGTCGTACGCCCGCCGCTCGGGCCAGCGGCTGGGGCCGTGTCCGCGCAGCGAGGCCACGTACGCGGTGAAGCCCTCGTCCAGGAACGCCTTCGCGGGCCCCTGCCCGGACCTGCCGAGGAAGAACCCGCCGTCCGCGAACAGGCCGGGCAGGAACAGCACTCCGGGCGCTCCCCCGTCGCCGGCCCCCGGCCGCACCTGCCTGAGGTGCAGCTCATGGCCGTCGGAGGTCGGCACCCAGCGTTCGGTCTCGGCCCAGTCAACGGTCGGATCGCCTGCCGGATCGTCTGCGGTCGGATCACCCGCCGGATCGTCTGCCGTGCTCATCGCGCTCTCCATTCCTGCTCGTTCAGCCCGGCTCAGGCCCGTTCAGTTCGGGACGGCGGAGGCCGCGAGGAAGTCCTGCATCGAGACCAGGCACCGCTGGTCGGCGTCCAGGAAGGCCACGGTGACCAGGGCGTCCACCGCGGGGCGCGCCGCCTCCGGAAGGTGGAGGCGCTGCCGGAACCTGGCCCGGAAGGTGAGGTCGTCCTCGTCGAACTCCTCCGCGGACGGCGACTCGAGCGACGTACGCACCTCGACCTGGCCGCGGGGGATCTCAGCCAGGTAGTCGATCTCGGTCCGGGCGACCACCGCGATCATGCGGTCGCCGTGCACAAGACCCTGGCGGCCGAGCCAGTCCCACCGTCCGGCCTCCAGATATTCGAGCGCGACCGCGTTGTTCACATGCCCCAGCGCATCGAGGTCATTGGGGCGCACCGGCAGGGTCAGCCGGGATTCGCCGAAAAACACGTCGTACCGCCCGATTGGTCGTATCGAAGAAACGCGTCAGTGCCGAGGTCCGGCCGGTCACCATGACCACGGCGGAGACAAAGCCACCGCTGTGCGAAAGCGAAACGCTCGCCCGCAGCCGGTGCCGGGCCAGATGGCCCGCCAGCGCTCCATGGGTCTGGAACCGCGGTGCGCCATGGTGGTCGTGGACCAGCTCGGCATCGGTCCAGAACCAGGTCTCATCCGCCGCCGGAATTGCCTTGAAAAGAGCTTCTTTGGCCGCGAACGCCCCCGCCATGCTCTCCAGGGGAGAGACCTTCGATTCGAAGTGGCGCAGTTCTCCGCGGGTGAAGAAGACATCGGGTTCGCGGAGCGAGGAAGCGACCTCCAGTTCACTGATCAGCTGGAGGTCGTGCCCCAGACCGATCAGCTCCCGACGAGATCCATCCACGTGTCCTCGACCTCTTCACGGGAATGGACCTCGATCCCGGTGATCTTCTTCAGAGCGCCGCAGATCAGCTGCTCCTTCTTCTCCAGCGCCTCGGGACGGAAGTCGTTGTCGCCCACTTCGAGCTGGTCCCACCAGTTCACATGCGAACCGCGCTGCTCCAGCTGCTTTCGGGCGCTCCCCTGGAGCTCACCGTCCTCACGGAGGAAGAGGTGGGCCACCGCGAAGGCGTCCTTGGCCGGGTATTCGCCGCTGTCCACCAGCGCCTTGGCGAAGGAGACGAAGTAGTTGCGGTGCTGAATCTCGTCGGCGGCGACCTGCTTGAAAATACGGCGCAGCCCCGGGTCCTCGATGACGTGCTGGCACTGGCCGTAGTTGACCGCGGCCGTGATCTCCGAGATGGCGAGCAGCACCAGCGTGCGGAGCATGTCGTCGTCGGGGAAGACCTGGCGGAACTGGATGAAGGTCTCGTCCGAGATCGGCTCCATCCCGCTGAGATCGGCCAGCCGGTTGAAGACCGTCTCGTGGTGGGCTTCCTCTTCGTTCCAGTAGCGGCTCCAGGTGCCGCACGCCTCCATGATCGAGGCGACCGTGGGGTTCTTGTCCTGCCAGCGCCGGACCTCGGCCTCCGACTGCCGCTCGAGGCGGTCCGCACCCGGCTTGGTGGTCAGCTCGGCCCGGCCCGCGTTCCAGACCAGGTTGCGGTCGAGCGGGGTGAGGCTCTCCAGATCGACGGCCGCCAGCATCTCCACGACGCTCCACCGCCGGGACTCGTGCAGCCGCTGCTGCTCCCAGGTGACGTCGACCAGGGACATACCGCGCTTGGTCAGCGCGTCATAGAGGTCGGTGATGATGGCGGGCGGCCCGTCGGAGGCGGCCGACCGGCGGATCACCGGGGAGGAGGCGCGGCCCGTCTCGGCGATACTCATACGGCCGCCTCCTTTTGCTCGCGCTCGAATTCCTCGAGGAAGGTCTTCAGCACCGTCGTAATCGGGGTGTCGAGGGGAAGCGCGGGGAGGCGCACCCGCACCCCGTAGTCCTTGCGCAATCCGTTTGCGGTGCGTGCAAACGCTTCCATGAGATCGATGCTGTTGGTCATCCGCGGGCTACTGGCGATGACGTCGGCCAATGTCGCGTCGGCCGTGAATAGCTGCTCCTCCGTGAGGCCCGCGTTCTCGGCGAATTTCTGCCGGATGTAAGGCTCTACTTCAGGTGTGACCATGGATCAGAAGCGTACTGGCTTTCGGCTCCAGCGGCCAAGCGATCGGAGAAACAGGCAAGTTGATGCCAATCGAGCCGAACAAACGGAGGGCATCGATCCGAGATACCGAATGTACTGGTCCGGCGAAATCTCGGCAATGTCGCCAATTAGACGCGGGATCGTACACGGACTCGCACCGGACCCTTCGTCAGGAGTGTGATCCCGGCGCCGAGCGGAATGTCGCCGCCGCCCGTCGCGTCTTCCACCTCGTACGCGCGTAGCAGCGTCGCCAGGCTCAGCACCGAATGCAGCGTCGAGAAGTGCTGCCCGATGCAGGCCCTGGGCCCGCCGCCGAACGGAAAGTACGCATACCGCGGCCGATCGGCCTCGGCCTGTGGGGTGAAACGCTCCGGATCGAAGCGCTCCGGATCCTCCCAGTAGGCGGGGTGGCGGTGCGCGACCCACTGGCTGACCAGCACGGCGGCACCGGCCGGGATGCGGCGGCCGCCGATGACGGTCTCGGCCACGGCGAGCCGGCTGACGGCCGGGGACGGCGGAAACAGCCGCATGGCCTCCTTCAGCACCATGGTGAGTCGGGGCAGGGCCTCCAGATCCGCCGCGGTGGGGGTGCGGCCGTCAGGGAGCGCCTGGTCCAGCTCCTCGTGCACCCGGCGCTGCTCGGCCGGGTGGCGGGCCAGGAGGTGGAGGGCGAAGGTGAGCGCCGTGGCGGTGGTGTCGTGTCCGGCGAGGAAGAAGACCAGGACCTGATCCCGCAGTTCGGCGCGGGTCAGGCTGCCGTCCTCGGCGTTGTGGGCGCCGATGAGGAGGGTGAGCAGATCCTCGGCGGCGCCGTCCTCCGGTCCGAGTCCGGATCCGGGTGTCTGCTCGCGTTCCTCGCGCTCCCGGGCGTCCATGCGCCTGCTGATGATCGCGTCGCACAGCGCGTACAGCCCTGCCTGGGCGCGGGCGGCGCGGCGGTTGGCGGGGGTCGGCCAGTCGCGGGGCAGCTTGACCGGGGACAGGGCGCGGGCCCGGGCGCGCTCGTTGAGCATCGGCAGGCTGTCCCGGACGACCTCGATGCTCTGCTCGACATCGGAGCCGAACAGAACGCGGCCGACGACGCGCAGCGCGTATCCGCGCATCTCCTCCACCAGCTCGACGGCCCCATCGGCGCCACCGGGGGTTTCCCGCCAGCGGGCGGCCAGCGCCGTGGCCTCCGAGGTGACGGCGGTGGCGTAGTCCTCGACCCGGCGGCGGGTGAACAGCGGCTGGATCAGCCGGCGCTGGCGTCGGTAGTCCTCGTCCTGGCTGGTGAGCAGGCCGTTGCCGAGGGCCTGCCGCAGCTCTTCGTAGATGGCGTTGTCCTTGCGGAAGTTGGCCGCCTCCGTGGCCAGGACCTGCTGGATGCCCTCGGCCGAGAACACCCCGTAGATCTCCCGCCGCAGACCGGGCGGCCCGGCGCGGAACCGTACGACGTCGCCGTGGTCGCGGCGGGCCCGCAGATACGCCGCCAGCGGATCGCCCAGGAGATCGGCCATCGAGCCGAGCAGCGGCGTCCCGGCCGCGTACGGCGCTTCGGTCACTTTGGTCACCTCGGTCACGTCTGTTACGTCAACCGCTGTGGTCGTGCTTGCCTTGGTCGCCATTCTCGTCTCCGGTGTCAGGCCGCCGCCGGGGCCGTGGTGCGGCGTACGGTCACGGCCGCGAGCACCGCCACCCCGGAGGCGAAGCCGATCGAGAGGTACCAGGTGTTGCGCGCTCCGCCGAGCGCGTCGCTCGCGGACGCGGTGACGATGGACACCGCGAGCGCCGTGCCGAGAACGGCGCCGAGCTGGCGGAAGGCCGCGTTGGCCGCGCTGGCGGTGGCCAGCCGGCTGGGTTCGACCCCGGCCAGGGCCACCCCGCCCAGCACCGGCCAGACCAGTCCGGCGCCAAGACCCATGACGGCCGCGCCGGGCAGCCAGTGGGTGAGGAAGTCCGGGTCCTGGCCGCCGCCCCAGAACAGCAGCAGGGTGCCGCAGATGTAGATCAGACAGCCCGCGATGACGACCAGCGGGTCGCCGAACTTCTCGGCGAGGCGGGCGGCCGGCCGGGCCACCAGGGCGCTGGCGAGCGGCGGCGGCGTGGTGGCCAGGCCGGCGGTGAGCAGGGACCAGTGCCAGTGGCCGGTCAGGAACAGGATGTTGTTCAGGATGACGGCGTAGAAGGTCACCGAGAACAGCATCGAGCCGATGTTGCCGCCCACGGCGTTGCGCGAGCGCAGCAGATCGAGGGAGACGACCGGGGCCGGATGGCGTGCGCTGCGCGCCACCACCGCCGCCGCCAGCACCGCCCCGCCGACCAGGCAGCCGATGGTGCGCGTGCTCGCCCAGTCCCAGTCGGGGGCCTTGACCAGGCCCAGGGCGAGCAGGCCCAGCGAGGCGCCGAGCAGCGCCGAGCCCAGCACGTCGGGGGTGGGGCCGCTTCGTTCGCGCTGCTCGGTGAGGTGCCGGCCGGCCCATACGGCGACGATCCCGATCGGGATGTTCACCAGGAACACCGCCCGCCAGCTCCAGTGCTCGGCGAGCAGCCCGCCGAGACCGGGCCCGATCCCGGCGGCCAGCGCGGCGGACGCGCTCCAGAGGGTGATCGCCGCCAGGCGCTTGGCCATGGGGAACATGGGCAGCAGCAGCGCGAGTGAGGTGGGGACGAGGATCGCGGCGCCGACCGCCTGCACCAGCCGGGCGCCGATGAGGACGGCGGCGGAGTCGGCGATACCGCAGACCGCGGACGCGACGGTGAACGTGGTGAGCCCCACCGCGAAGGACCGCCGGCAGCCGAGCCGGTCGGCCGCCCGGCCGGCGGGCATCAGGAGCGCGGCGATCACCACGTTGTAGCCGTTGAGCACCCAGGACAGGGTGGGCAGGTCGGTGGTGTCGAAGGTCTCGGCGATGTTGGGGAACGCCACGTTCACGATGGTGCTGTCCAGGAATGCCACGAAGGCACCGAGGCAGCACAGCAGGACCAGTTTGACGGGTGGTTTGGCGGGTGGGTCTGCGGCGGAATCGCCCGCCGCGGCGCCCCGCGTTCCCTCGGGAGCGACCGGTACGTCGGTCATGGGTGTCCTCTCCTGGACAGGCACGCGGTCGTTGAGCACCGATCCTTCACCCTGGTTCAGCCGATCACGATGCTCGTTGTTACCCGTGAGTGTCAATCCCCCCAGCGGCCCCACGGAACACGTCCGTAAGTCCTCAACCATCCGTCGCCATAAGATCATTGACCACTCGTCAGCATTGCTGTAACACTTGCTCGCCGTATCGATCACGGGGGTCGATCACGGGGGGAGACAGCTCAGTTGGCTGGTCCACATGGGCGCGGTGCCGGAAGCTTCGCGCGGCTGCTGCGTGAGCGGGCGGCGTACGAGCCCGACGCCCTCGCCTACCGGTTCGTGGCGGACGACGAGTCGGCCGCCGAGATCACCTACACCGAGCTCGACGCGCGCGCCCGCGCCGTCGCGGCCCGGCTGTCGGCCGCCACCGACGGGCGGCCGGACCCGGTGCTGCTGCTCTT
Organism: Streptomyces sp. NPDC020845; assembly: GCF_044334165.1. Classification (NCBI taxonomy): domain Bacteria; kingdom Bacillati; phylum Actinomycetota; class Actinomycetes; order Kitasatosporales; family Streptomycetaceae; genus Streptomyces; species Streptomyces sp. NPDC020845. Next base: position 99,434 of record NZ_JBIRSJ010000007.1, read on the forward strand.
CGCGCCCGGCCTTGACTATCTCGCGGGGCTGTTCGGCTGCTTCTACGCCGGGGTGCCCGCGGTGCCCGCCTTCCCGCCCGACCCGGCGCGCCTGGCCCGTACGATGCCGCGGCTCGCCGCCATCATCGAGGACACCGGCTCGGACACCGTCCTGACCACCTCGGACATCGCGCCGCTGCTGGCCGACTGGCTGACCACGGCGCTCGGCGGCCGCACGCCCCGGCTGATCGCGACCGACCTGGCCGACCCCGCCGACGCCCCCACCGACGAGGGTCCGCTGCCGGAGATCAGGCCGGACCGGCTGGCGCTGCTCCAGTACACCTCGGGGTCGACATCGCTGCCGCGCGGCGTCATGCTCAGCCACGCCCAGTTGCTCGACAACTCCCTGGAGATCGCCCGCGGGTTCGGGCTGCACCAGGGCAGTTCGGGCGGCGTCTGGCTGCCCCCGTACCACGACATGGGGCTGATCGGCGGCATCCTCACCCCGCTGTCCACCGGCATTCCGGTGACGCTCATGTCGCCCGTGACGTTTCTGCGCCGCCCGCTGTCCTGGCTGCGCATGGTCTCCCGCTACGGCGTGACGGTCACCGGCGGCCCGAACTTCGCCTACGACCTGTGCGTACGGCGCGCGAAGGACGCGGACCTGGAAGGGCTCGACCTGTCGGGCGTGGAGCTCGTCTTCACCGGCGCCGAGCCGGTCCGCGCCGACACCATGGCGCGCTTCACCGAACGTTTCGCGCCGTGCGGCTTCAGAGCCGAGTCGTTCTATCCGTGTTACGGACTCGCGGAAGCGACTCTGTTCGTGACCGGCGGTAAACCTCTGGGCGGCTGGCGCTCGGTGTCGGTCGCGCGCGACGCGCTCGAAGCACACGGTACGGCCCGACCGGCCGAGTCGCGGGAGCGCTCCCGGTCGCTCGTGAGCTGTGGCTCCCCCGGCCCGGGGACCAGGCTGCTGATCGCCGACCCGGCCACCGGCGAACCGCTGGGCGAGGGCGCGGTGGGCGAGATCTGGATCGACTCGCCGAGCGTCGCCGACGGCTACTGGCGTCGCCCGCAGGACACCGACGCCACCTTCGGCGCCACGACCACCACCGGCGACGGCCCCTATCTGCGCACCGGCGACCTCGGGTTCGTCCTGGACGGCGAGCTGTTCCCGGCGGGGCGGCTGAAGGACCTGATCGTCGTCAACGGGCGCAACTACCACCCCGTCGACATCGAGCGGGTCTGCGAGGCCGAGGTCACCGGCATCCGCCGCAACTGCGGCGCCGCCTTCGCGGTCGAGGACGACGAGGGCGCGGCCGAGCGGCTGGTGCTGGTTTACGAGGCGGATCCCGCAGAAGAGGAGCAGTACGCGGCGGCCGTCGAAGGGATCCGGCGGACGGTCTCGATGGAGCTGAGCGTCCCTCCGTACACCGTGGTCCTGGTGCGGCCCCGGACCGTCCCCAAGACATCGAGCGGCAAGGTGCAGCGCTGGCTGGCCCGCCGCCAATTCCTCGCCGGCGAGCTCGACGAACTCACCCGCTGGCAGGCTCCTGGCCAGCCAGCGCGCGACATCACCACACCCACGAGGGGGAACTGAATTGAACCCTCCCCCAGCTGAAGCTGTGGGATTCCTGGCTCAGGAAGCCCCACAGACCAGCGGTCTGAGAGGTCTTACTCCCTCAACACCAGCCGGGACGGAACCTGCCCGGTTTGTTGAGCAAAGCTCGACTGTGCCGTCTTGGTTCTCGACCGGCACAGTGCACAGCCTAACCGACGAGAAGGAGACTTGGTGATCGTCAAAGTGCGGGGCGTCCTGCTCCGGTTCACCGACTACGAGAGCGAGATCGAGGTCGGCGGCGACACCGTGCGCGACGGGCTGGCGGCGCTGACCGACCGCTACCCGGACCTGGCCGAGGTGCTGATGGACCGCGAGGGAAGCGTACGCGCCACGCATCTGATCGCCCTCAACGGCGAAAAGCTCACCCTGGACGAGCTGGACCGGGAGGCCACCGAGGACGACCGGGTGGACATCGTCACCGCGATATCCGGGGGCTAGCGCCGATGCCGCGCAGCTCCACGTACGAGGTCGTGCTCGACGCGAGCCTGTTCACCCCGGCCCAGCTCCAGCCCACCGCCGTCGGGCGGCTCGCGTTCCAGGCCGGCACCCGCTGGCTGCGCGACCATGTGTGCAGCCATCGCACGCTGGTGTCCGAGCACCAGGTGGGGTTTGTGCTGTGGGCCTGGCAGCTGGAGTACGAGCAACCCCTGCGGTTCCTCGACGCCGACGAGGCGCAGGTCGAGGTGCGCGCCCGGGTGCGCGGGCCGCGCTCGTCGCAGCTGGAGATGGAGATGACGGTCTCGGGCCCGGCGGGCGTGGCGGCGCGCACCCGCGCCACCTCGGTACCGCTGCGGCTCAGCGGCGACCAGGCCCTCTCGGGCGCGCCGACGACGCTGCCGGACTCGTTCGTGGCGGGCTTCCACGAGGACGAGGTCGAGCGCTCCCCTTATCTGTCGCCGGTGCGCGCGCTGTTGGGCGCGTACGAGCGCGAGGGCGAGCGCATCGCCTCCCACACCACGACGTTCCGGGTCCACCGCCACCACTGCGAGGTGGCCGACCAGTGGTACTGGGTCGAATCCCTCGGGTTCGCGGGCGGCGCGCGCGAGGAGTGCGTGATGCGGCACGGCGGGAAGGCGCCCGAGCTGCGGCGTGCGCTGGCCGAAGGGATCCGCCGGGTCGACGCGACGTGGCTGCGGGCCGGTCAGCTGTGGGATCAGCTGCGGGTGCACACCACGGTCTACCGCCACGACGGGCGGGTCGCGTTCGTCCATGAGCTGGGGCTCGCCGAAGACGACGATGCCGATGGCTTCGACGGCTTCGACGGCGGGCCGTACGCGATCGTGGTGGAGCACGTATGACCGGGGCATCGCTGGCCATTTTTCCGGCTTTTCCGGCGTTTGCGGCGGCTGAGGAGCTGGAGCGGGCGCTGGGCTGCCCGTTCGATCCGGACACCGGTATGTCGCTGGCGCGCGGTGTGCGCGCGGACGATCTGGAGGCCGAGCCCACCGCAGCGTACGAGGCGGCCTGGGCGGCCGGGCTGCATGAGCATCTGGTGCCGGTCGCCGAGGGCGGGCGGCTCGGCTCGTTCGAATCGCTGCTGGCCGTGGTGCGCGCCGCCTCGCGCCGGGAGCTCGCGGTCTCGGTCGGCTTCGGCTCGACGCTGCTGGCCACCGCGCCGGTGTGGACCTGGGGCGACGACGCCCAGCGGCGCCGGGTCGCCGAGCTGGCGCTCGGCCGCGCCTGGGGCACCGCCGGCATCAGCGAGGAGGCGGCGGGCAGCGATCTGCTCGCCACCACCACCCGCGCGGCGCCCATGGGCGACGGGTTTGTGCTGAACGGCAAGAAGTGGCTGGTCGGCAATGGCAGGCGGTCCTCATTCGCCACCGTACTGGCCGCCTCCGACCCGTCCTTCGGGCTGTTCCTGATCGACTTCGAGGCCGTCGGCGGCGACGCGGTACGGCGGCTGCCGAAGGTGCCCACCCACGGGCTGCGCGGCCACGACCTGAGCGGCTTCGTCCTCGACGACTGCCGGATCGGCTCCGGCGCCGTGATCGGGCGGCCGGGCCGCGGCATCGAAATGGTCACCGGCATGCTCCAGTTCACCCGGACGCTGGTGGGCGGGAGCAGCCTCGGCGCCGCCGACACGGCGCTGCGCATCGCGCTGCGGCATGCCCGCGGGCGGGTGCTGTACGGCGAGCCGGCGCTGGCGCTGGCCCCGGTGCGCTCCCTGCTGGCGCGCGCCTTCGCCGATCTGCTGATCGCGGAGTGCACCGGTCTTGCCGCGGCGCGCGCCCTCGATGTGGCGCGGCAGCGGATGGCGCTGTGGTCCGCGGTGGCGAAGTACGTGGTGCCCGCGCTCTGCGTGGACGCGGTGAACGCGTGCGGCGAGGTGCTGAGCGCGCGGGCCTATCTGCGTGAGGGGGTCGCGGACGGGGCGTTCCAGAAGCTGGTGCGCGATGTGGCGATCACCCCCGTGTTCGAGGGCACCCAGCTGGTGCAGCTGGACACGGTCCGCGCCCAACTGGTCAGCGGGGCGCGGCGGCGCGCCGGGGCGCAGCGGGCCGAGGTGCCCCTGCCGCTGCTGTTCGGGTTCGGCGAGCCGGTGACCCCGGTGGCGCCCCGGGACCAGCGCCCGTCGCTCACCTATGGGGCCGCCGACGAGGTGGTCGACCTCCTCGACGAGGCGGTGGCGGCGCTGGGCGACGACCAGGAGCTGCTCTCGCTCGGGCACACACTGCTGAAGGTGCGCGGCGAGACGCGGGAGACGCTGCGCGCGCTCGGCACGGCGCGGGACTCCGAGGCGTACGAGGCGGCCCGCCGGCACTGTCTGGTGCATGCGGGCGCCTGCTGTCTGCACACCTGGCTGCGGCGCCGGGACGCGCTCGGCGGCCTGGCCGCCGACCGGGCCTGGCTCTCGGCCGCGCTGCGCCGCGTGGTGGAACGGCTGGGGTTCCCGGTCGAACCGGACCGGGAGGCCGAGGACCGGCTGGTGCGCCGGCTCGAAGACCTTGACGACGACGATCGGGCGTTCTCCCTCGTACCGCTGCGGCTCGCCCCGCAGTACCGGGGGTCCGCGCCGGGCCCCATCTAGGCCCCATCTAGGCCCCATCCAGGCCCCATTCAGGCCGCATTCAGGCCGCTCGTAGGCAGCTCGCAGGCCGCTTGTAGGAGGACGACGCCATGACCACCGAACACCGCGACGGCACCGCCGAGTCCGCCGGCGCCTGGCTGCCCTCGCTGATCGGCGAGCTGCTGGGCCTCGACGGGCAGCGGCTGCCCGTCGACCGGCCGCTGGGCGAGATCGGCATCGACTCGCTCACCGCGGCCCAGCTCTCCGTCGAGGTCGAGGAGCGCACCGGCGCCACCATCCCGCTGGAGCGGTTCCTCGGCGAGGAGACGCTTGCGGACCTGGTGCGCGAGCTGGACGCCGACGCCCAGGAGGTCGGCGCATGACGGACCGGGGCATGACGGGCCGGGCGCACGCTGCCGATGTGATGAACCGGGGGGACCTGTCCCCAAGGAATGGACACCCCACGCTCGACGCCGAGATCGAGCGGATCCGCCGCGAGGCCCGACGCCGGTTCGGCAGCTTCGTCCTGGATATCGCCAACCCCGGCTCGCACTTCCGCAACAAGGAATGCCGGCCGCTCGACAACCGCGTCTTCGAACAGGCCGGTGAGCTGGGGCTGATGGGATTCTCGCTGCCGACCGAGATCGGCGGCGAGGGGCGGGACAAGCTGGCGTGGGGCGTGGTGGTCGAGGAGATCGCCCGCCTCTCGCGCGACCCCGGCTTCGCCGTCCTCCTCGACATCAGCGTCGAGATCACCGAACTGATCCTGTCCAGCGGCACACCGGAGCTGATCGAGACCTACGTTCCGGACCTGGTGGCCGGCCGGCGGTTCGGGGTGCAGGGCGCGTACGAGAGCCGGGACCCGTACGACTACCACTCCACGGCGCGGCTGGAAGGCGACGTTTGGGTGCTGAACGGCGCCAAGCGGTTTCTTGCCGGGGCGCGCTTCGCCGACCTCTTTGTGCTGTTTCTGCGTGACGAGGCGTCCAACGACATGCTGGCGTTTCTCGTCGAGAAGGACGACCCGGGCGTCACACCCGTACACATGGACACCATGGGCATGCACACCATGGGCCTGGGCCAGGTGATCCTGCACGACGTACGGCTGCCCGCGGCGCGGCTCGTGTGGCGCGCGGACGCGCTCAGCGAGCTGAACACCTATGCGCGCATCCGCCGGACCATGAGCGCATGCGGGGTGCTTGGCGCGCTGGACGGGGTGGTCGAGAACTGTGTGGACGCGCTTGACCCCCGTAAGCGCGGCGGGCGTCGGGTTCTCGAATACCCCAACGTCGAGCGCTCGGTGGGCGAGATGCGCATGCTGCTCCAGTCGGCCCGCGCGAGCGTCTACCGGGCGCTGGACGGCACCAGGTCGCCGGACCGCGATCCGTACTTCGACGAGTACGCGACCGTCGCCAAGCACCACGCGTCGGAGTGCGCGCTGCGCGTCGGCCAGCTGGTCATGAGCCTCCAGGGCGGCGAGGCGTATATGTCCGCGTTCCCATGGGAGCGGTTCATGCGCGACATCCTGGGCCTGATCTCCGGTCAGGGCTCCCAGGAGATGCTGCTGCTGCAACTGGGGCAGCGCACGATCGTCGGCCTGGAGGGCAAGCGGGTACGGGAGGAGGCCGCCGAGCGCGCCGTGTCCAAACTGGCCGACGGGTGGTGGGCGCTGCACGCCGCCGCGCACGGGGGCGGCGAGGAGTACGCCGACGCGGTGGCGGCGGTGGTCTCGGCGGCCGGGCTCGACGCTCCCAACACGTTCGACGCTTTTGAGACAGATGGGCGCGGCGCGGTGGCCGCGCTGCTCGAACGGGCCCACGCCCTGCTGGCGGCCGTACGGGCGGGACGGCCGCCCGAGGCGCTGCCGCAGGGGCCGGAGGGCCTGTTCGAGGGGCGGCTCGCGAAACTGGCGGCGGGGGCGTGGGGCCTGCTCGCGTGCGGGGTGGCGAACGAGACCGGGCTGCTGGCCCGGCTGCTGGAGCCGTGCTCCGTACGGGAGGCCGCCGAGGATCTGCTGCCGCCCGCCCTCGCCGAGGGGCTGTTGGAGGCCCTGGTGGCCGCCTCGGTGGTGCGCCGGGACGGCGAGGGCCGGTACGTCGCCGACGAGGGCCTGGAGCGGGTGCTGATCGGCGGTCCGCGCGCCTCGGCGTTCACGGCGCGGCTGCGGCGCGCGCTGGACGGCGGGGCCCGGCTGCTGAGCGACCTCGGGGAAGTGAGGCACGCCCCCACGCCGCCCGGCACGGCGCCCCCAGCTACCGCTGGGGGTGCCCCCGGCCGCGTTGTCGCAGCACCCGCCACGCCGCGCCAGCGGCATATCGACCGCAGCGCCCAGTACGAGGGCGCCGCTCCGCCTTGCGATGCACCGCACCGGACGACGCGGGAACGCACCCCACTTCCCCGAGGCCGCTCAGACGGGAAGCCGGTCGCCGGGCGGGAGTCGCTGACCGGGTGCGGAGGCGAGGCGGCGGCGCTGGCGGATGTGCTGGTCAACTCGCTGCTGGGCAGGCTGGAGGGGCTACCCGAGCTGCTGGACCGGCCCGGGGCGCAGGTGGGCTGCGCGGCCGGGGACGGCGGCCGGTCCGCCGTCGAACTGGCGCGTCATATCCCGTTCGTACCGGTGCTCGCGCTGGAGCCGGAGCCGGTGGCCATGGGCACGGCCGGGGGCGACGGTGAGGTACGGATCCGGACCGACGACGGCACGGGAAGCACAACGGCGGGCTTCGCGGCGGGGGACTTCAAAGAGGGCGACCGGCTCGCGCTCGCCTGGCTGCCCGCCGCCGGACTGCCGGACCCCGAGCAGCTGCGGGCGGCCGTCGCCACGGCCATGGAGGCGCTGCTGCCCGGCGGCTGGCTCGTCCTGCCGTGCCCGCTGCCGCCCAAGCGCCCCCTGGGGGCCGCGGCGGCGCGCCTGGACCTCGCGCTCGCGGGCGGGCGTACGCCCGCGGACGGCGAGGTCGAGGGCGCGCTGACGGCGGCGGGTCTTGGCCACGTACGGACCGCATGGGACGACACCGCGCTCGGTGTCCGGCTGATCGCGGCGCGCCGCCCCGCCTGACGGAGGTATGGCCGGTGCGGGACCCGCGGCCGTGCCTGCGGGACCCGCCCCGGCCTCCGGGAGGAGCCTCAGTAGTCGGCGCGCAGATGGATCAGGGCCTGGTTGCGGCCCTCGGCGTGCTTGGTCTGGCCGATGCCGATGAGGTCCTTGGTGTAGTCGCTGTCCTTGGCGTGGCCGCGGGTCTCCGCCCAGTTGGCGACCATGGAGTCGACCTCCTTCTGGCCCGCCGTGAACTGCTTGGCGTTCTCCACGCTCGCGTCCAGGTTGGCCTCTTTGATGCGATCCCACATGATGCCGTGGGATTCGGTGCGGATGATCCGGTAGAGGATCTCCGAGCCGAACGCGGCGGCGTTGTTGGACACGAACTTCGGGCCGATGCTGGTGACGCTGGTGAGGGCGTTGTTGAAGTCCCGTTCCCACTGGATCTTCTTGTCGCGGTCGTCGAAGAGGACGTCCGCACGCACCCCGTCGTACATGCCGAGGGCCGAGGACGCCTCCTGGATCGGCACCCGGGTGTGCTCGGAGATCTTCTCCGGCATGCCGGCGAAGGTCCCCGCCGCGTAGTGCCGCTCGGCGTTGTAGAGATCCGCGAACGCGCTGGGGTCGTTGGCGACCCCGCGCATGATCTTGACGAGGTGTTCCTCGGGGACGGAGACCCTGAGTTCGCCGTTGTCGTTCCAGAGTCCGTTGTGCTCGCGGTAGAGGGGGTTGTCGCGGGCGAGGGTCTGGTGCAGGTCGGGGGTGTAGTCGGCGAGGATGTTCGCCATCGGCCGGCGCAGCATGGGGTCCAGGTTCTCGGCCGCGCCCGCCTTGTTGAGCGATTCGATGGCCTGGTACATCACCCGGGCCTGGTCCTCGGTGTGCTTCCCCAGGGGGTAGTCGGTGCCCGGGACATGGCCGGTGGCGGCCGCTTCGAGCGCGGCGCCGAAGCCCATCTTGCCGAACGTGTCGTCCATCGACTGGGGCGGGCCGTAGCCACCATTCATCACCTGCTTCGGCCAGTCGCGCTGCTCGATGAGATAGGTGAGGTGGTCGTTCTTCAGCGCCCCCTTGCCCTCGGGGTCGAGGAACGCGGTGGCGGTGTCGGGGTCCTTGCTCATGAGGCCCAGGACGGTGTCGAGCGGATCGTTGACGAATTTGGGGTCGGCGCCGGTCCACTCGTCCCACACGCCCGAAGGCTGTTTCTTCTCCGCTTTGATGATGTCGTCGCCCAGCGTGTAGAGGTACTGGTCGTCGAACTTGTCGTAGTTCTGGAGCATGGTCAGATACGACTGGTAGCCGTACCGCGGCACCTGCTTGCTGCCGTACTTCTCGAAGCCGACCTTTCGGACGCCTTCCGTCCACTCACGGAAGAACTTTCCGTCCGGGCTGTTCAGCCAGGCGTTGAACTGCGGTGAGCCGGGCGGGCGCTCCTTGAGGGTGCCCGGCACCGTGGTGGCCGTGGCCACCGAATGGGCCAGCCCCTGCTCCACGGAGAGATATTCGGTGTTGCTGACCGTGCCGTCGCGGTTGTACGAGAGCCCGACGAGCTTGTCGCTCAGCTTGATGGCGTCCCCGGGGCCCAGGCCGCTGAGGAACGTCTGACTGAAGGGCTTGCTGTGCGCGTTGTTGCGCATCAGTATCTGCATTTCCTTCAGCTCCGCGGGCGACAGCTTCCCGTCGACGAGCTTCTCCCCGAGGTCCGTGGCCCGGCGCCCCTCGTACACCTCGACATCGCCCTGCGCGGCCCCGTTGAAGCCGTGTGGGTCGCCCTTGCCGTCCGTGTCCTTCACGGACTCCCGCAGCGCGAGTTTGACGCCGTAGTCGGCGTCGTCGACGGCCTGGACGGCCTGCTCGATCTTCTTGGTCCAGGAGCGCTCGGTCTCCGCGAGGTCGGGGTCGTGATGGGCGGCGAAGGCCGCCTCCTTGGTGGCCTTGGCGTAGTCGAAGGTGCACCGGCCGTCGGCGTCGACCTTCATCCCGGCCTGCTGGGCCTCCTTGACCACGCCCTTGACCAGGCCCACCAGCCGTACGAACTGGCCGTGGGCATCGCGCAGCAGATCCGCGACGGCGCGCGCCTCCACTTGGGCCGCGTCGAACTCGTGGCGGGTCTGGGTGGCGGTGTTGGCGGCGGAGTTGGCGCTGAGGCCCCTCCAGGACATACCGGCGCTGATCTTCTGGACCTTGGTCTGGTACGTCGTCTCCAGCTTCTGGAGCTGGTCGGCCATGTCGTCCCACGCCTGGGCGGCGTCGGTCAGCTTGGCGAGGTCGGTGTCCATGACCTGGCGATAGGTGACCATCTGGTTCCCTCTCAGGGGTGCGAGGAGGTGAGGGGGAGGGGCAACGACGGCTGCGTGCCGCCGCCCGCAGGCGTGCCGTACGAGTTGTTCTGGGTCCCGAAGATGCCGCAGAAGCTCGAACCGGTGCGCAGATCCGTGCCCGTGAAGAGGGTGTTGGTGCCGCGCAGGGCCTCCTTCTCCCCGCCCATCCGCTTCGTCAGGGCCTTCACCTGCGTCTGCCACTCGGTCAGGACATGCTTGAGCCCCAGGGCCGTGTCCCAGCCGTGGAACTCGCTGATCGCGGTGTTGGACTTGGTGTCCGCGTCGTCGCCCGCCTTGGTCAGGCCCGGCTCCAGCTCGTCCTCGATCACCCCGGCCGCCGTCTTCTTCTGCGCCGGAGACGTGCACACCCCGCCGAACGGGGTGACCCCACCACCGCCGCCACCGTCGAGCTGGTTGAGCCGCGTACCGCTGGACCGCCCCGCCGCCGAGTGCTCCTCCTGCGCGGCGGCCTTGAGCTGGGCCCACTCCTCGTCGAAGGACATCTTGAACTCCCCCGTCCCTACACACGGCGCGAAGCCGTCGACTATCCCCTGGGCATAGTTCGGGACGACGGAATACAGATCTTTACGAGGATGGAAACAAAACCCCTACACCAGCTGTAGATCGTGGGCTGCGCCGCAGGTCAGCGCACCTGTGGCACGGAGCTCAAAAACTGCCGGACGGCCGGGGCCACCGCCTCGGCGAGGTCGGCGGCGGTGCGCAGATCCGGCGAAACGCCCACCGGAGCGAGCCGGCCGCGGGGCATGATCCGGGCGGCGCGCGCCGCCAGCTCGGTCGGGTGGCGCGCGTCGGTGCCGGGCACGACCAGGGCGGGCGCCTGGACCGCGGCCAGCTCGGCGATGTCGTGGAAGGCCCGGTCGTGGCCGATATGCGCGGCGGCGGCGACGCTGGCCGGGTCCGTACGCGGAAACGCGTCGCGCACCATCGAGCCGATCACCGGCGGCATCGTCTCCAGGATCGGCGCCCATGCCGCCTCGAGCCCGTCGGCCAGGACGCGAGCGGCGAACGCGTCAAGGAACGCGGTCTCGGCCGCTTTGGCCTCGTCGTCCTCGATCTCCTCAAGGCTGATCAGTACGGTGGCCGCCACCCGGTCGGGGTGTGTGAGCGCGGTGCGCAGGGCCACCGTGGCACCGAGGCCGGTGCCGCCCAGGACGGCGCCGGGCGCCTCCAGGTGGTCGAGCAGCGCGATGACGTCGTCGGTGTACCGCGCCCAGGTGTGCCGGGACGGATCGGAGCAGACGGAGCGACCGTAGCCCCGTACGTCGGGGAGGACCACCGTCACACGGTCGACCAGCAGCCGGGCCAGGGGCAGCAGGCTGTGGTGGTCCGGGCCCCCGCCGTGCAGCAGCACCAGCGGCGGGCCGGCGTGGTCGGGCCGGCCGGCCGTGGTGGCGTACAGCGGACAGCCGTCGCCGCCGTGGAAGGTGAACTCGCCTACCGGAATCATGGGTTCGCCTCACTCTGTCTCATACGCGGATCCGAATGGCCGCTCCTGCGAGGCTAATTGGCGACTTCGTGGCAAACAAAGACGACTATGGTGAGGTAGTCATAGCCAGATGGCTATGGCGTGTGCGAGGGAAGGGGCAAGCCCGGGTGGACAACCGGATCTCGCTGCACAAGCTGGAGGTCTTCTGCACGGTCGTCGAGCTGGGCGGGATCGGCCGCGCCGCCGGCCGGCTCTATGTCTCCCAGCCGGTGGTCAGCGGCCATATACGGTCCCTGGAACAGCGCCTGGGAGTACGGCTCTTCGACCGGACCGGACAGCGCCTCGAGCTCACCGACGCCGGCCGGGCCGCGTACGGCTGGGCGCGCGACACGCTGCGCCGCGGCACCGAGCTGGAGCGCGAACTCGCCGGGCTGGCCGACGGGACCGCGGGCGCCGTGGCGGTGGCCACCAGCATGACGGTGGGCAGCTATCTGCTGCCGCCCGTCCTCGTCGACTTCGCTTCGGCCCACCCGGCCGCCCGTATCGCCGCGCATGTGCTCGACCCCAACCACATCTGGGAGGCCGTCACCTCGGGCCTGTGCGACCTGGCCGTGACCATCGCCCACCGGATCCCGACCGGTCAGGGCCTGTCCGGCGAGCTGGTGGGACATCACGACCTCGTCCTGGTCGGCGCGGCGGAGGCGGGGGGCACGGCGGACTCCCCGGTCCAGGTAACCGACCTCGCGCGGATGCCCTTCGCCTCCACACCGCGCGGCTCCCGCCGCCGGGACATCGAGGACATCGAACTCGCGAAGCTCGGCGTCATCGACCGCAACGTGGTCATCGAGCTGGGCCACCCCGAGGCGATCAAACATGCCGTACGGGCCGGGCTCGGGGTCGCGCTGCTGTTCCGCGCCTCGGTCGCGGCCGAGCTGGCCGACGGCTCGCTGCGCGAGATACGGATCGCCGACGCCCGGCCGCGGCTGCCGGTGTTCGCCGTCCGGCGCGCGGACCGGCGGCCGTCCGCCCTGCACCGGACGCTGCTCGCCGCGATCCACCACGCCCTGGGCGACGCCCCGGACGCCCCCTTTGACGACAGACCCTAGCCCACCTCGGCCCGGCGGCCCGCTAGGGCCCGTTCGACCTGGACGGCCCTGTTCTCCCGAAGCTACGGCGAAGTGACAAGTAGCTCTCTGTAACGGATCCCGGATGCGCTTGTCAGTGGTTTCGATCTTCTGGGCTCATCCGGGGACCTGCTCGGCGAGGTTGGTCAGGCCATGACGACCGGAGGGAGCGCGGGGTGCGGCAGGAGTGGGAGCCGGAGGACCTGATCGAGGTCTGGACGCTGCTGGAGGAAGATCAGGAGCGGCTGAGGAACAAGTCGGGGGCGAACCGGTTGGGGTTCGCGCTGTTGCTGAAGTTCTTTGAGGTGGAGGCCCGGCTCCCGGAGGACGCGGGGGAGATCCCGGGGCCGGCGGTGTCGTACGTCGCCCAGCAGGTGAAGGTGCCCGCGGAGGAGTGGGCCGCGTACGACTGGGCTGGGCGGGCGATCAAGCGGCACCGGATGGAGATTCGGGGCGCGTTCGGCTTCCGTGAGTGCACGGAGGAGGACCAGGTCCAGCTCGCCGAGTGGCTGGCGGTGGAACTGTGCGGGGTGGAGCTGAACCGGGACCGGCTGGCGGAGGCGGTGGTGGCCCGCTGTCGCAAGGACCGGCTGGAGCCGCCGGCTCCAGGGCAGATCGCCCGGCTGGTAGGCAAGGCGGTCAGCGCCTTCGAGGAGCGGTTCTGCGCGGCCACCGTGGGCCGGCTGTCGGCGGCGACCCGGTCCCGGCTGGACGACCTGATCGCCGAGAACGCCGGCGCGGACGAGGGGAGCGCGGGCGGCGGGGGCACGCTCTTCACCGAGCTGAAGGCGGACCCAGGTGCGCTGGGGCTGGACAGCTTGCTGGCGGAGGTGAACAAGCTCCAGCGGGTGCGCTGGCTTCAGCTTCCGCCGGAGCTGTTCGGGGACGTGTCGGGGAAGTTGGTGGCGGCCTGGCGGGCGCGGGCAGCGAAGGAGTATCCCTCGGACCTGCGGACGGCGGCCGCGCCGGTGCGGTACACGCTGCTGTCGACGCTGTGCCATGTGCGGGAGACGGAGATCACCGACTCGCTGGTGGAGCTGTTCATCCAGCTCGTGCAGAAGATCAACACGCGGGCGGAGAAGAAGGTCGAGGGCGAGTTCAACAAGGAGCTCAAGCGGGTCCGCGGCAAGGAGGGCATCCTGCTGCGGCTGGCGGAGGCGGCGGTCGCCGAGCCGGGCGGCACGGTCCGCAAGGTGATCTATCCGGTGGCCGGGGAGTCCACGCTGAAGGCCCTCGCAGCGGAGGCCGCGGCGAACGAGGCCCGTTACCGGGCCCGGGTGCGTACGGTGCTGCGCTCCTCGTACTCCAACCACTGGCGCCGAATGCTCTCGCCGCTGCTGAACGCGCTGGAGCTGAAGTGCAACAACACCGCCTACCGGCCGGTGATGGACGCGATCGACCTGCTCAAGCGGTACCTGGACCAACCCATCGCGAAGGAGGGCGCGTTCTTCGACGAGGCGGAGAAGGTCCCGCTGGCCGGGGTGGTGCGCGAGGAGTGGCGCAAGGCGGTGGTGGATGAGCGCGGCCGGGTCGAGCGCATCCCGTACGAGCTTGCGTGCTCGTGGCGCTGCGGGACGCGCTGCGGCGGCGGGAGATCTGGGTGCCGGGCGCGAACCGGTGGCAGAACCCGGAGGACGATCTGCCGCCGGACTTCGAGGACAACCGCGATGTGCACTACGACGCGATCCGCCAGCCGCAGGACCCGGAGAAGTTCATCGAGGCCCTGGAGAAGAGGCTGCGCGAGGCCCTGACCCGCTTCGACACGGCGCTGGAGCTGGGCACCACGGGCGGGGTGGACATCGTCAAGAAGCACGGCGAGCCGTGGATCAAGGTCTCGCCGCTGGGCAGGCAGGAGGAGCCGGAGAACCTCGTCGCGCTGAAGGCGGAGATCGAACGCCGCTGGGGCACCATCGATCTGATCGACATCCTCAAGGAGGCTGAGTTCGCCACCGGCTTCACGTCCGAGTTCACCTCGGTCGCCACACGGGAGGCGGTCCCGAAGGCGGTGCTACGGCGCCGGTTGCTGCTGGTGCTGTTCGCGCTGGGCACGAACATGGGCATCAAGCGGGTCGCGGTCACGGGCAAGCACGGCGAGAGCGAGGCTGTCCTGCGCCGGGTGCGGCACCTGTTCGTCAACCGGACCAACCTGCGCGCCGTGCTGGTGCGGCTGGTCAACGCCACCTTCGCCGCCCGCGATCAGGCGTGGTGGGGCGAGGGCACCGCCTGCGCGAGCGACTCCAAGAAGTTCGGCTCCTGGTCCAGCAACTTCATGACCGAATGGCACCAGCGCTACCGCGGCCCGGGTGTGATGATCTACTGGCACGTCGAGAAGAAGTCGCTGTGCGTCTACAGCCAGCTCAAGTCCTGCTCGGCCTCCGAGGTCGCCGCGATGATCGAGGGCGTGCTGCGGCACTGCACGGACGTGGAGATCGACCGGCAGTACACCGACACGCACGGCGCCTCCATCGTCGGGTTCGCCTTCGCCCACATGCTCGGCTTCAACCTGCTGCCCAGGTTGAAGAACGTCGGCTCAGCGCGGCTGTACCGGCCGGCGGCCGGCGAGGATGAGAAGTGGCCGAACCTGGCGCCGGTGCTGTCGCCCAAGACGATCGACTGGGACCTGATCCGCCAGCAGTACGACCAGGTCGTGAAGTACACCACCGCCCTGCGCCTGGGCACCGCCGAGGCCGAGCAAGTTCTGCGACGCTTCACCCGCGGCGGGCCCAAGCACCCCACCTACCGGGCAACCGAGGAACTCGGGCGGGCGGTGCGGACGGCATTCATCTGCGACTACCTCGCCGACGCCGACCTGCGCCGCGAGATCAACGACGGGCTCCAGGTCGTGGAGAACTGGAACTCCGCCAACCACGACCTGTTCTACGGCAAGGACGGCGACCTGACCGGCTTCGACAAGGAGTCCCAGGAGGTCTCGATGCTCGCCCTGCACCTGCTCCAGTCGGCGCTGGTGCACGTCAACACCCTGCTGCTCCAGGACATCCTGAGCGAGGAGAAGTGGCAGAAGCGGCTCACCGACGCCGACCGGCGTGCCTTGTCCCCGCTGTTCTGGACCCACGTGAACCCCTACGGCCGGTTCGAGCTGGACATGAACTCCCACCTCGACCTCGCTGCGGCAGAGTCCATGGTGCCCGGACCCCGTACTGGGCCCGAGCGAACTCCCGAACCGGCAACAGAGGGTGCGACCGGCCGGGCATCCTGAAGATCAGTGCCCGGCCTCGCTGGTGGGCGGCTCGATCGGGGCTGCGGCCCCTGCGCGACCCGGCAACGCCGGTGGGCGCCGCGGCTCAGGACCGGGACGGGGAGGCGGCGGCGCCGTTGCGGGAGCGGTTGCTGCGGATCTCGTCGTGGTGGTCGGCTGCCCAGCCGATGAGCTGTTTGACGATCTCGTTGAGGCCGTCGCCGAGGGGTGCGAGGGCATACTCGACGCGCGGTGGCACCTCGGCGTAGGCAGTGCGGCTGATCAGCCCGTCCTCGGTGAGCTGGCGCAGGGTGTGGGTCAGCATGCGCTGGGAGATGCCCGGTATCTGGCGTTGCAAGTCGGTGTAACGCATCGGGCCGCCCTCCAGGACGGCGATGATCAACATGCTCCACTTGTCGCCCACGCGGTCGAGTACCTGGCGGATGAAGTCCATGTGATCGGCGGGGATGCTCGCGCACGGCCCGACCGCGGCTGCCATCCCGACGTCCGCGCTGTCCTGCATAGCGCCCATTCCTCTCCGTCGCGCACACCGATGTGCCTTTTGTGTCGACTTCCATACTGGCGCACCATGGCGTTACGAACAAACAGTAGGAATTGGAGGTCAGCCCCGTGAAGGTAGAGATCTGGTCTGAGATTACCTGCCCCTGGTGCGGGCTGGGCAGCCACCGGCTGGACCGGGCCGTGGACCGCTTCGAGCACAGCGACCAGGTGGAGGTGGTTCACCGCTCCTTTCCCCTGAGCAGCGGTTTCCCCACCGACCGTACGCTCAGCGTCCGTGAGGCGGTGATGGCCAAGTACGGTGCCGTCCCCGAGCAGGCCGGCGCCCCGGACATCGAGGGCATGGCCGCCGCCGAGGGCCTGAGCCCCTACCGGGTCCTGGACAACCGGGTCGGCAACACCGACCTGGCCCACGAGTTCCTGGCCCACGCCTCCGCGCAGGGTAAGAACCGCGAAGCCTGGGACCTGTTCTTCCGCGCCTACTTCGGCCAGGCCGAGCCGATCTTCACCCTCGATGACCTGCTCGGCTTCTCCGACAGGCTCGGCCTGGACCGCGACGAGACGCGCCAGGCGCTCAGCGAGCACCGCTACCGCAGCCAGGTGCAGGCCGACGCACGCCAGGCGCAGCGGCTCGGAGCGACCGGCGCCCCGTTCATCGTCATCGACGGACGCTACGGCGTGCCCGGCGCGCAGGACAGCGACGGCCTGCTCGACCTGCTGCGCACGGCGTGGAACGAGTCCCACCCGGTCACCGTGACGGCGGGCGGCGACGCCCCGGCCTGCGGCCCGGACGGCTGCGCCGTCCCCGCCCGCCCCTGACCCGCCGCACCACCATCTCGCACACCAGCAAAGGCACCACCATGTCCTACCTGTTGCACATCGACTCCTCCTCGCTCGGCGAGGCGTCCGTCTCCCGCCAGGTCGCCCAGTCCTTCCGCGATACCTGGCAGGGGCCGGTCGTCCACCGCGACCTCGCCGCCTCGCCCGTGCCCCATCTGGACGCTGCCGGTATCACCACCCGTATCACCGACCCCGCCCAGCACACCCCGGAGCAGGCCAAGGCCGCCGCGGTGCAGGACGAACTCATCGAGGAGTTCCTGGGCGCCGACGCCTATCTGTTCACCGTGCCGATGTACAACCTCACGATGCCGTCGGTGTTCAAGGCGTGGCTGGACCAGATCGTCGTCGCCGACCGGACCGTGAACCACGCCGGGTCCTCGCCCGTCGCCGGTCGTCCGGCCGTCGTCATATCCGCCCGCGGGGGCGGGTACGGCCCCGGCGCGCCCAAGGAGGGCCTGGACTACGCCGTGCCCGCGCTGGAGGCCCTGCTGGGCCGAGACGACATGCTGGGCCTGGACGTCACCACGGTGATCCCGGAGCTGACCATGGCCCCGCATGCCCCGGTGCTGGCCTCGCTCATCCCCATGCACGAGGCGTCCTTGGCCGCCGCCCACGACCAGGCCCGCCGTCTGGCCGCCACGCTCGGCACCCCGAGTGCCGCCTGACCTCTCCTCTCTCCAGGTGATCACCATGACTGACTTGCTCGTGCTCGGCGGCAGCGGCCGCACCGGCATCCACGTGCTGCGCCAGGCCGCCGAGCGCGGCCACCGCGTGCGCGCCCTGGTGCGCAATCCCGATGCCGTCCAGGCCCCGGCCGGGATCGAGCTGATCCGGGGCACGCCCTCCGACATCGACGACATCCGCAAGGCCGCCCGGGGCGCCGATGCGGTGATCAGCGTTCTCAACAACGCCCGCGCCTCGGACAACCCGTGGGCCAAGCCGATCAGCCCGCCGCATTTCATGACCGACGCAGCTCGCGACACCCTGACCGTGATGAGCGAGCAAGGCATCCGCCGGATCGTGCTGACGTCCTCACAGGGCGCGGGTGACGACTGGGCAAGGCTCAACCCGTTGGTCAAGGCGTTCATCAAGATGTCGAACATCAAGGCCGGCTTCGACGACCACACGGGGGTCGACGAGGTTGTCCGCGCCTCCGACACCGACTGGACCCTTGCCCGGGCCGTCGCTCTGACCGACAAGCCCGTCAGCGGGCCGCTAAAAGCAGCCGAGGCCGGCACCGCCAAGCCGGGGCCCCGGGTCAACCGCGCCGACCTCGCCGGCTTCCTCCTGGACGCTGTCGAGCAAGGCACCTGGATCCGCAAGGCGCCTCTGGTGTGGAACGCCAAGGGCTGACCCAACCCCCCCATCCGTCATCCGCCGTCACTGTGACGGCACGTGGAGGAGTACCCATGTCCAAAGTGATCGTGATCTTCGGTGCCGGCCCCGGCCTCGGCGCTTCCGTCGCCCGTCGTTTCGCCAGCGAGGGCTTCCGCGTCGCCCTGGTGGCCCGGCGCAAGGGCCGCCTCGACGCGCTGGTCGACCAGCTCAGCGCCGAGGGCATCGAGGCGGCCGGCTTCACCGCCGACCTGTCCGCACCGGAGGAGATCCCCGGCCTGATCGAGTCCATCCGCGAACGGTTCGGCCGGATCGATGTCATCGAGTACGGCCCCCTCCCCAGCGTCGGCTTCACCCCAGCTGCGCAGCTCGAACCGGCCGCCCTGGTCCAGGGCATGCCGCTGCTCGTGCTCACCCCGCTGGCCGTCCTCCAGGCCGTGCTGCCCGAATGGAAGGAACGCGGCGACGGCGCGTTCCTGATGACCACCGGCGCAACCGCTGTCCACCCCAGGGCCCACACCAGCGGCGTCGGCACGCTGATGGCCGCCGCCCGCAACTGGCTGTACTCCCTCAACGGCGAACTCGCCGAATCCGGGATCTACGCGGGCACCTTGTCGATCGCCGCGTTCATCACCGGCAGCGAGGCCGAGCGGGCCGCTGCCGCAGCCGGTGACCCCCTGGCCGCCGCGCAGCCACGCGTCGACCCGGCCGACCTCGCCTCGCTCTACTGGGACATGTACACCAAGCGCGACCGCGTCGAGGAAGTCCACCCCAACCTCAAGACCGGCTGACGCACCGGCCCCCGCAGCGGTGTGCACCGCACCCGCGGTGCACACCGCTGCCCACGTCAGGGCATTCGCACAATCGATCCTTTGCGCGAGCAAGATCAATCACGGGCCACCGGACCCCCGCCCGACCCGGATTCGTTCGCAGAACCCGTTCTCACCCAAAAGCGGGACGGACCCCTTTCTGAGACTTGCATTGTGCGAAAATCCGGGCCCATGACGGACCCTCAGCAACCTTCCCCAACCGACCGGTCGGACGCCGACGACGTCGAACAGCACGCCTGTCCGAAGTGTGACGCCCAGCCCGGCTCGCCTTGCCGCTCGCGCGGCGGCGCGGTCGCTTCCGCTTACCACACCCGCCGCTTCACCATGGTGCCCCGGCTGAGGAAGGCGCTGCGGGTCCCGACCCCGGCCGACCGCGGACCGGGTCGACCGTGGCGGCCGGGCACCCCGCCGCCGACGTCGATCGACCCGGACCTGCCGAGCGCGGACATCCGCATCGGCTACGCCCGCTGCTCGACCCTCGGGCAGGAGCTCGACTCCCAGCTCGACGCGCTCGCCAAGCACGGCATCCCGAGGGAAATGATCTTCAGCGAGAAGATCAGCACCCGGGTGCGGGTCCGCCCGAAGTTCGAGGAGGCGCTGAGGACGGCGCGGAAGGTCAAGGCGCACGCCCCGCACTGCCGGGTCATCTTCACGGTGTACGAGATGAAGCGGCTCGGTCGCGATGCCGCCGAACTCACCGCCCTCGCTGACCACCTCACCGCCCACGGCTTGGTCCTGGAGATGCTCGCCGGGCCCCTGCCCGGCATCTACGACCCCACCGGCCCTGGGAAGCTGCTGTTCGCGTTCTTCGCCGCGATGGCGGAGACCGAGCGGGAGAATATCCGCGAGTCCACGCTCGAAGGGCTCGACACCGCGGCCCGAAAGGGCAAGCACGGCGGCCGACCCCCGGTCATCACCGACGACATGCTCCACACCGTGCTCCGGCGCCGCGCGGGCGGCGAGTCCGTCGAGCAGATCCAGCCCGACCTGATCATCCCCACCGGCAAGCGCAAGGGACAGAACCCCTCCGTCGCCAGCATCTACCGGGCGCTCGCCGAACACGCCAAGCGCGAGGCGTACCCCGAAGCCGTCGAACAGGCCCACACCGACTTCGCCGCCCTCCAGGCCGACGAAGTCCCCGGACCCCGCCTCGCTCTCCCTGACCGAGCGTCACTCTGATTGCAGGGAGCTACTTGTCACTTCGCCGTAGCTTCGGGAGAACAGGGCCGACCGGACGGACGTCAAGCTGTCGGCGAGCTGAGCCAGGCGGGACCGGTCCCCGGACCCGAGAAATATGGTGAGACGATGACTCGTCGCTACTTCAACGATTACAGTCGCTTCGAGCTGGCGCTCCTGGTGATCTTTGTGTGCCTGGTGGGATTGGGGATTGGGAGCGCCGTCTGGCCGGACTCCGACGGCGACGACACCGCCACTCCCAGTACCACGGCAGCAACCGCGAGCGAGGAAGCCGCAACCGAGGACTACGGGCCGAGTCCTTCGTCATCGGTCGAGGGCGAGGAACTGCCGGTCAAGGTCAAGTCGGCTGAGCCACACCTCATCGACAACCACTCCAGCAGGTCGGAAATGGGCCTACCGCCAAGGGCGGGCTACGATGCTCCGCTCACCGAGCAGGTGCTGGACGAGATACGGGCGGACACTCTCATCATGGCGGGAATCCGCGCCAAAGTCAGTGCTGGGTGCGAAGGTGGCCAGGTCACCGTAAAAGCCGGGCAGAGCACGATGTGCACCGTCACTTACCAGGGCGCGAAGGTTAGGTGGGATGTCTATATCGAGCGCGTGACGGGCAACGAGTCCTCGGCTATCCAGCTCGCCACGTACAAGATCTTTCCTCCCGATGAGGGGCTGCTGGTGGCCAAGTCGGTCTACGGACAGTTCTGGGACTTGCACCATGAATCGTCCAACGAGCTACGCTGCGACAGAATCCCGCCCTTCAAAAGGATCCCGTACGACCTCGCCAGCTCCGAGTACGAGGACACTGGGTACCAGTGCCAGTACCTTGAGACGGACTTTGGTCCGCCTCGCTGGGTTAACGAAGCGGTCGTCCTCCTTGAGAGCGGCGTCATCTTCCAGGAGATCCGGTCTTGAACCGGCGCAGCAGGGCACGACACCAGGTGAACCGATAGCCTGGCATCGGCATCGCAGCCCGCACCAGCAGCCACTCCGCGTCCCCATGTCCGCGTCATGATCGAGGTTCTGGTGGTGCCTGCCCGCACCGGCAGCTCGCCGAGGAGCGGCTGCGGCAGGCGCTGGCGGGCGCCGGGCTGGGCACCACGGGCTTCACCACGCGGGTGGTCGGCGACCAGGCCGAGGCCGAGCGGTTCGGCTTCACCGGTTCCCCAACGATCCTCATCGACGGTCGCGATCCATTCGCCGAGCCCGGCACAGCACCGCCGCTCGCCTGCCGGATCTACCCCTCCTGCACTGGTCCGGCCGGGGCGCCCGGTCTCGACCAGCTCCGGCGAGCCCTCCAGGCAGCTACCGGCGCCGCGGGCTGACCTTCGAGGGCTTCAAGATCATCTCATGGCGGCTTTTGGGCTCACCTTGGCTGGACCCCTCTACCGGGCGCTCGCAGAGCACGCCAAGCGCGAGGCATACCCCGAAGCCATCGAGGCCGCGCACGCCGACTTCGGCGCCCTCCAGAACAGCGAGGTCCCCGGACCCCGCCTCGCCGCTCCTGACCGAGCGTCACTCTGATTACGCCGAGCTACTTGTCACTTCGCCGTAGCTTCGGGAGAACAGGGCCTGGACGTACGTCACTCCGTGGTCGGCGAGCACATGGGCGGCGACGCCCGGGCGGGCGGTCAGGGCGAGCAGCAGATGCTCATCGCCGATGTACTTGTCGCCGCGGCCCAGCGAGATCCGCAGGGACCGCTCCAGGACCGACTTGGCCTCCCGTGCGAAGGGGCGCCGGAGCGGACGGCCACGGCGACGGGCGGTCTCCGCGGGCTCGGCGAGGGCGCCCGGGCCATGGACCCGCTCGACCCGCGCGACGACCTCCTCGACGTCGATGCCGAGCCCGGCCAGGGCCTTCGCGTCCTCGGCCGAGATGCCGCCGCGGCGGCGCACCGCGGCCAGGTCGCGCTCGATGGCCGCGCGCCGGCCGGCCGCGCCGAGGGCGGCGAGGACGTCGGCGGCGGGGGTGCCCGCACGGTCCAGGAGCGCGAGCAGCAGCTCCGCCTCCCCGACGGTGCCGCTGCCCGTGCCGCCGCCAGCCCCGGCGCCCATGCCGTCGGCGTACTTGACGGCGCCCTTGACGACCTGGCGCGCGCTGGTGGTGAACCTCTCGAACATCAACGCCTCCCGTGCTTCTTGTGGACCGCCTGCCGGCTGACGCCCAGCTCGGCGGCGATCTCCTGCCACGACCACCCTTTCGCGCGGGCGCTGCGCACCTGCACGGCCTCCAGTTGCTCCAACAGCCGGCGGAGCGCGGCGACGGCACGCAGCCCGACCCGGGGGTCCTGGTCGCCGGCCCGCTCGGCGAGGTTCGTTGCCTCGGTCATGGTGTCAATGTAGGTTGACATAACGGAAGGCGTCAACCTCAGTTGACGAAATTGGTTCGACGAGCGACTCGGAGTCCGGCAGCCTCTCGTCATGGAACTCCATTACTGGCCGCCCTACGGGTTGCGGCTCACCACCCCACGCCTGGAACTACGCCTCCCGGACCTGGAACTCCTCGACGAGATGGCCGCGGTCGCGGTGGCGGGCGTACACGACCCCGCCGAGATGCCGTTCTCCTTCGCATGGACCGACAACCCCCCGGAACAGGTGGGGCGCAGCACCTTCCAGCACCTGCTGGGCACCATCGCGCAGTGGACCCCGCAGAAGTGGAACATGAGCTTCGCGGTACTGCACGAGGGCAAGGTGGTCGGCCGCCAGGACCTGTTCGCGACCGACTTCGCGGTGACCCGGCAGGCGGAGACGGGCTCCTGGCTGGGCCTGGCCCACCAAGGGCAGGGCATCGGCACGGAGATGCGGGCGGCGGTGGCACATCTGGCCTTCGAGGGGCTGGGGGCGCGCAGCGTGATCTCGGGCGCGATGCTGGAGAACGCGCGCTCGCTGGGCGTCTCGCGGCGGATCGGCTACCGCCCGGACGGCATCGAGGTGCTGTCCGTACGCGGGCAGTCCCGCACCATCCAGCGGCTGCGCCTGGAGCGCGCCGACTGGGAGGCGCGGCGGACCGTCCCGGTGGAGGTGACGGGCCTCGAGCCGTGCCTGGAGCTGTTCGGGGTGGGTGTCCCGGACGGCGAGTGAGCCAGTGAGCCGGTGATCGGCCGGCCGGTGCGCTCGGGCTGGCCTGGCTGACGAGAACGGGCTCCGCCGGATGGGGGAGCCGGGTGGTTCCGGCGGTGGATGCGGGCGCGCGGGGTGGGGTTCGAGGCTGGGGTTCCGGCGGACAGAGGAGGGAAGTCCGGATGGAACGCTGGGATCGGATCGGGCGGCGCGCGGCATACGGGGCGGCGCTGGCGCTGCTGCCGTATGTGCTGATCAAGGTGTCGTGGGTGATCGGCTCACTGGCAGGACTGGCTCCGGTCGGAGGGGGTTTCAGCCTGGCCGGGTGGGTGCTCTTCAACATGGTGACCGTCGGCATGGCGGGGACCGGGATCGCCCTGGCCCTCGCCCTGGCACGGCCGTGGGGGATGCGGATTCCGGGGTGGCTGGTGGCGTTCTGCGCCTGGACGGGGTCGGGGTTCCTCGTGTCCGTGCTGCCCTACTCCGCGCTCAGCGCGCTGCTGGACTCCGGGTCCGGCGATCGGGACGGGGGCGACGACCCTGTCATGCCGGGCTGGGAGGCGGCCCTGGTCCAGTTCGGCTTTGTCGGGATGGGCCTGGGACTTGCCATCGCGCTCCCCGCCTACCTGCGGCGACGCTGGCCCGCGGCGTTCACCGGGCGCGTCGGGGACGGCGCCGGGGACGGCGAAGGTGCCATTACTGGTAGCGGCGCCGGTACGCCGCCGTGGTCGGCCGCCGTCGCGGCCGTGGTCGGGCTGGTCTGGCTGTACTGGGCGGCCGGCGGCACCCTGGGAATCGCACATCCGGCCGAGCGGACCAGCGGCGGCTACCTGCTGACCGGTATGGGCGCGGGGTGGGCGCTGGTCGGCGCCGCCGCCCTCTGGGCGCTCGTCCGGGCACGCCCGGCCCGGCTGCCCCGCTGGCTCCCGATGGCGCTCGGCTGGCTCGGCTCGGGCTCGCTGTTCGCCTGGAGTGGCTGGAAACTGCCGGTCACACTGTCCGTTTCGCTGGCCGACCCGTCCGAAGTCACGCAACCGGAGAACCTTGCCGTTGCCACGGCGCTGCACCTCGCCGCCGTCGTGGCGGGCGCCGACATGATGCGGAAACTGGTGGCCCGCGCCGCCGGTGATGGGCTCAGGGGCCGAACCACCCGGCCGCATCGAGACGGAAGCCGCTGGGCGGCACCATGACGCTCAGGTCGTCCTCCAGGTCGCGCAGCCGCTCGGGGCCGAGCGCCGCCGCCCACTGGGCACGCAACTCCTCGAAGATGGCGGCCGATTTGGCCAGCGAGTCCAGGCCGCGCGGGGTCAGCCGGATCACCTTGCGCCGGGCGTCCGCCGGATCGTCGGCCCGGACGGCGTAGCCCAGCGCCTCCAGGCGGTCGGCCGTCTTGCCCGCGGCCTGTTTGGAGACGCCGAGCCGTCGACCGAGCTCGCTGGCGGTAGCCCCGTCGCGGCCGATGGCCTGCATGGCGAAGCCGTAGGCGGCGCGGCCGTCCGGGTGGCCCTGGCGGGCCAACTCGGCGTGCAACTGATCGATGATCGACCGGAACCCGGCGAACAGCAGCAGAGGCAGCTCGTAGCCGGGCCGGTCCTGGGCGGGCGGCATGCGCCGGATCTCATCGGCCATTGCGAAACTCGACAACCTGGTTTACTTTTTCGACAACCACGTTGTCCATCCTAGGTCAGGGGGATCCGTCATGCCCACCCACCCGTCCACCCCGTTCGTCGATCACACCCTGGAGTCCGCCCCGGCCGCCTCGCGCGGCCTCATGGAGGCCGTGTCCCGGCGCCTGGGCTACCTCCCGGCGCCCGTCGGGCGGCTGGCCACCGCGCCCCAGCTGCTGGACGGCTTCCTCAAGCTCAGCGGGCTGTTCGAGACGACGACCCTGGACCCGCTGGCGCGCGAGGTGGTCATCCTCACCGTCGCGACCCGTAACGCCTGCCACGTCTGCGTCGCCATGCACACCGGCAAGCTCGCCGCGCTCGGCGCGGACGCCGAACTCACCTCGGCCCTGCGGGAGCGGCGGCCCCTGGCCGACGAACGCCTCGAGGCCGTACGGGTCTTCACCATCGAGGTCCTGGACCGCGCGGGGGCGGTCGGCCCCGACGCCCTCGACGCCTTCCTGGCGCACGGCTACACCCCGCGCAACGCCCTCGAAGTGGTGCTGGGCATCGGCGCCTACACCATGTCGACCCTGGCCAACCGGCTGATCGACGCCCCGCTGGACGAACAGCTCGCGCCCTACGCCTGGCACGAGCACGCGGCCTGAGCCGCCGGTCCGGTCCGGCGGGCGTCAGGGTCCGACGGCCCGGGTCCGACGGCCGACGGCCCGGGCCCGACAGTCAGGGCCCGACGGTCAGGGCCCGACGGTCAGGGCGCCTCGGAGCGGGACGGGGTGACCAGGCCGCACTCATAGGCCGCGATGACCAGTTGGGCCCGGTCACGGGCGTCCAGCTTGCCCATGATGCGGCTGACATGGGTCTTGGCGGTCAGCGGCGACAGCCCGAGCGCCTCGGCGATCTCCGCGTTGTTCAGGCCGCGGGCGACGAGGGTGAGGACCTGACGCTCCCGCTCGGACAGGGCGCCGAGCCCCGCGGCGGCCAGGGCCGCGGGCGGCGGGGCGGCCGGGAGGCGCAGCATACGGGCGATGAGGCGGGCGGTCGGGCCGGGGGACAGCAGGGACTCACCGGCCGCCACGGTCCGTATCCCGTCCAGCAGATCGGCGGGCCGGGTGTCCTTCACCAGAAACCCGGAGGCACCCGCGCGCAGCGCCTCGACGATGTGGTCATCGGTGTCGTACGTGGTCAGGACGAGGATCCGGACTCCGGCGAGATCGTCGTCGGCGGCGATGCGGCGGGTCGCCTCGATACCGTCGAGATCGGGCATGCGGATGTCCATGACGACCAGGTCGGCGCGCGCGGTGCGGGCCAGTTCGACCGCCTCCCGGCCCGTGCCCGCCTGTCCGACGACCTCCATACCGGGAGCCGACTCGATCAGCATGGCGAAGGCCGCGCGTACCAGCGTCTGGTCGTCGGCGAGCAGCACCCTGATGGGGGCGCTCGGGGTCGGCTTCGTCGCGCTCATGCGGTTCCCTCTGTCGGTGGTATGGAGATCGGCGAGGGGCCGTGCCCGGGCGGCGCCGCGCGCTCCCGCCCGGACCTGCCGTACGGGAGGACGGCCGTCACAGCGAAGCCGGGGCCGTCCTGGCGCGGTCCGGCGGTCAGGGTTCCCGCCACGCTGCGGGCGCGTTCGCGCATGCCGACGAGGCCGTAGCCCTGCGGGCGGTCGGGGTCCTCCGCCGCCTTCACCGGGGGCAGACCCTCCCCCGGTGAACCCGACGGACCCGGCAGACCGGACGGACCGTCGTCCACGGCCGCGACGCGCAGGCCGCCAACCGCCTCCCGCGCCACGGTGAGCCGCACCAGGGTGCCGGGCGCATGGCGGACCGCGTTCGTCAGCGCCTCCTGCACGATGCGGTACGTGGCCGCGCCCACAGCCGACGACAGGTCCGCCTCGTCCACGTCGACGGTCAGCCGCACCCGTACGCCCGCCGCCTCCGCTGCCGCCGCCAGGTCGGCCAGACCGGCGAGCCCGGGCGGCGGCCCCGTACCGACTCCGTCCGCCCCGTCCGCCTCCCCGGCCTCGCCGCCCTCCCCCGCCCTCAGCACCTGCAAGGTAGCCCGCAGCTCGGCGCGCGCGTCGCGGCAGGTGTCGGAGATGGAGTCGAGCGCCTTGGCCAACGTCCCGCGGTCGAGCCGGTCGGGGTCGGTGATCAGGACATGGGCGGCGACCGAGGTCTGGACGCCGATCAGCGTGATGCTGTGCGCCAGCAGGTCGTGCAGATCGCGGGCGATCCGCAGCCGCTCCTCCGCGACGCGCCGGGCGGCCTCCTCCTCGCGGGTCCGCTCGGCGCGCTCGGCCCGTTCGACGATCGCCGCGATGTACGCGCGGTGGATCCGCACCGCCTCGCCGACCAACACGACCGACAGCACCCAGCCGGAGGAGCGCAGCATGTCCACCGCGCCATGAGGTCTGCCGCCCCACGACATGACCGTCACCATGAGCCCGATCACAAAGGTGACGGTGAGCAGGGAGCGCAGCGGCGGGCCGAGGACCGCGAGGGTGTAGAGGGCGGTGAGCCCGGCCGGGACGACGGCGACGTGCTGGTAGTTCAGAGCGTGGTACGGGCCGACCATCAGGACGACCGCCACGGTGACGAGCATCGGGCTGTGCCTGCGCCCGATCAGCGCCACGGCGCTGCCGACCAGCAGCGTCCACCCGAGCGCGTCGAGCCGGCGGTCGCCGTCCACGTGCGCGAACAGCGCCAGCCCGCACTGCACGGCCAGCACGACCGCCGCGACCGCGGCGTCGACCCGCCGCCGGGACGCGGCCTCGGCGGGGGTCTCGGCCGCGGCGCGGCGGCGGTGGAGGGCGCGCGGCAAGCGCGCCGCCAGCGGTCGGCGTCCCGGGCCTGGCGGCGCGGCGGGCTCCGTCCGCCGCTCGGACTCGGTGCGGGTCAGTGGGGGCACGGGTCCATCCTGACGGGTCGTCCCGGGCGAGTCCCGGCCCGAGCCGGGCGAACCGGCTCGGGCCGGGGGAATCTCACCGCTCATCCCCTCATCTCCGGGCTGCGGGCACCGCCCGCCTCGGAGCAACGGCCCCGGGGGCGGCCGGGCGGCGGGAGAGCGCTCCCGGCCACCACACCCAGCGCCCCAGCAGCAGGCTCGCCGAGGTCACCAGATACGTCCGGACCAGGAAGGTGTCCAGCAGCACCCCGACCGCGACGACGAACCCCATCTCGGCCAGCATCACCAGCGGCAGCGACCCCAGTACCGCGAAGGTCGCCGCGAGCACCAGGCCCGCCGAGGCGATGACACCGCCCGTGGTGCGCAGGGCGGTGACCGCGGCCTCCGATACGTCCGCGCCGCGCAGGGACTCCTCCCGCATGCGGTGCATCAGGAAGATGCCGTAATCGACGCCGAGGGCGACCAGGAAGACGAAGGACAGCAGCGGCAGTCCGGGGTCGATGCCCGCGAAGCCGAAGACCGGCTCGAAGAAGAGGCCGCCGAGGCCCATCGCCGCGCCCCACACGGCGACCACGGCGACGACCAGGACGAGCGGCGCGACCAGGCTGCGCAGCAGGGCGGCGAGGATCAGCAGGACGGCGAGGAGGACGAGCGGGACGACGACCGCCCGGTCCCGGGAGTTGGTGTCCTCCAGGTCGAGTTCCTGGGCGCTGGCCCCGCCGACGTGGGCGTCGGCGCCCTGGATGCGGTGGAGTCCGTCGCGCAGGGCGTGGATGGTGTCCCGCTCCCCCGCGGACTGCGGGGGCGCCTTGGCATAGACGTCGATCTCGGTCCATCCGCCGCCGCTGCGGCCGCGCTCGGCCCGTTCGACGCCCTCCGTACCGCCCACGCGGTCGAGTACGTCACCGGCGCGCTCACTGCGCGCGAGGACGCTGATCGGCTGGCTGCTGCTCCCGGGGTAGGCGTCGGCGAGGGTCTGCATGGCGACGACGGACTCGGGCCGTTCGGTGAAGGTGTCGGCCTGCTTGAGGTCGCCGGGCAGGTTGAGGATGCCGAGCGCGAGGGCGCCCAGCAGCGCGCCTCCGGCGACCAGCACGGTGCCGGGCCGGCGCCCCGCCGAACTCCCCATGGCGGCGAACAGGCCGCGCCGGGCGCGGGGTTCGCTGCCGTACGCGGGGATCAGCGGCCAGAACACCCGGCGGCCGAGCAGCACCAGCACCGCGGGCAGCAGCGTCAGCATGGCGGCGAGCGCGCACACCACGCCGACCGCGCCGACGGGCCCGAGGCCGCTGCTGCTGTTGAGGTCGGCGGCGAGCAGACACAGCAGCCCGGCCGCGACGGTGCCGCAGGAGGCGAGGACGGCGGGGCCACAGCCGCGGACGGCGGCGCGCATCGCGTCGTACGGCAGCCGGTGGCGGCGCAGCTCCTCGCGGTAGCGGGAGACCAGCAGCAGCGCGTAGTCGGTGCCCGCGCCGAACACGAGCACGGTCATGATCGACGAGCTCATGCTGGTGACGACCAGGTCGATCCCCTGGACCAGGCCGTAGACGACGGCCATCGAGGCCATCGCGGCGGCGCCGACGACCACCAGCGGCACCAGCCACAGCAGCGGGCTGCGGTAGGTGAGGATCAGCAGCACGGCGACGACGCCGACGGTGGCGAACATCAAGGTGCCGTCCGTGGAGGCGAAGACTTCCTGCGAGTCGGCGCGCAGCGCGCCCTGGCCGCCCACCTGGACGCTCAGCCCCTTGGGGTGGTCGGCCAGTTCGGCGCGTACGTCCTTGACGGCGTCACCGCGCTCCGTCTCATCCGTCAGCTCGGTGAGCGCCACCGGGTACATCACGGTGCTGCCGTCCCGGGACGGGATGGCCTGCGGTGCCCTGCCCTGGACGGTCGCATGGCGGCCTGTGACCCGGGCGACCTGCGCGGCGGCCGCCTCGCGGTCGGCGGCGGTCAGCCCACCGTCCCGCCGGTAGACGAGGACGAGGTCGGTGGTGTCGCCGCCGGGCAGCGCCGCCTGGAGCTTGGCAACCTGGGTGGAGTCGGCGCTCGCGGGCAGATAGTCGACCGCCGTATCGCGCTTGACGTCGCCCAGCTTGCCCGCGAAGGGCACGGCGGCCAGGAGCACCAGGGCCCATACGGCGATGACCGTCCACGGCAGTGCGCGGCGGCGCCCGGTGGCACGGCCTGGCTCTTCCGGTCCCTCCGGTTTTCGTGGCGCGGTCGTATGCGTCGGCTGTGTGGTCTGCATGCCCTCCAGGCTCCCGGCGCCGGGCGGGCGAATCGTCGCGCCGGCGAGGGAGATGGTGGCTACTGCGCCGGGTGCGCGGCGGGCCGGATTACTCCCGGGGGAGTACTCCGGCCCGGCTCACCGCGGACCGGCGCGTACCGCAGCGGACCGCCCCGGCCCGGACGGACCGGCTCAGACCGGACCGACTCAGACCAGCCCGGCTCAGACCGGACCGACTCAGACCAGCCCGGCTCAGACCGCCCCGGCCCAGAACGGCCCGGCTCAGACCGGACCGACCCAGACAGACCAGACCGGCTCAGACCGCCCCGGCTCAGACCGCCCCGGCTCAGAACGGCGCGCGGATGGCGGCCATCAGCCGGGCCGTGTCGTCGGGGCAGATCATCAGCGCCCGGCCCACGGTCTCCAGCACGGCGCGCTCCGCCGGCCGGTACGGCCCGTCGGCCACCGCGATCCGGGCGCCCTGCAGCAGGATCGACTCCCGCCCCGTCGGCGCCAGGTGCGGTGCCAGCGGCTCCAGGGCCTCGTGGAGCTCGATGGCCAGCGCGGTGCCGCACGGGTCGAGGCCGTCCCGCCCGATGTCCCGCCCGCCCTGTCCGGCGGTGCCCGCGGCCGCGGCGGTCGCGGCGTCGTACGCGGCGGCGCCGGGCAGCCGCCCGGTGTCGGCGGCCAGCGCCTCGACGATCTCCAGCAGCTGCTCCTCGCCGCATTCGGTGAACCCGGCGGCCCGCACCGCGCCGACCGCGGCCTGCCGCACGGCGGGCGAGTCGGTGCCGCCCGCGGCGAGCACCGCGAGGGCCACGGTGTGCACGGCGTCGCGCAGCATCGCGGAGAAGCGGGTGGTGGTGGGGTGGTCCAGCGCCTCGGTGCCGAAGCGGCCGCCGCAGGCGGCGCATTCGACGACCGGCGCGACCGGCCCGCGCGGCAGCACCGGCAGGCCGAGGACGACGATACGGCGGCGGCCGGTACGGCGGCGATAGTTCCGGTCGCCTCCGCACTCGGGGCAGAAGAACTCGCCGTCGCCCACGGTCCGCCACAGAGTGCGAACGCCTATCACACACAGATCCCGGCCGCGTCGGGCTTGCGCGTGCGCCACGTCACACCTCCATAACGCTTCGGCCACGTTGCCGCGCTGACGTGATGCTAGCCACATCCATGATGCGGCGTCAGTACCCCGAACGGAGACAACAGGCCAAAGACGGAACCCCGCCCGCCGTGACATCCGGGTACACGGCGGGCGGGGCCCGTGTGGGTGAAGGCGTTTCGTGGTGCCTTACGCGGTTGACGCGGCCCCCGCGGCAGGGGGCAGCGGGTCAGCGGCCGGCGCGGTTGACCGCCGAGACGACGGCCTTCAGAGAGGCCCGCACGATGTTGGCGTCGACGCCGACGCCCCACAGCACCTTGCCGTCGATCGCGCACTCGATATACGCGGCGGCCTGTGCGCCCGCCCCCTCGCTGAGGGTGTGCTCGGAGTAGTCCAGCAGCCGAACGTCCACGTCAATGGCGGCCAGGGCGTCGAAGAACGCGGCCAGCGGGCCGTTGCCGGAGCCGGTCAGCACGGTCTCGGCGCCGTCCACGACCGCCTCGACGGTGAGCGCGTCGGTGCCCTCGCTCGTCGTCGAGGTCTGCGCGGTGCGCAGCGAGATCCGGCCCCACTGGTTGTCGTCGGTGGGCAGATACTCGTCCTGGAAGACCGACCAGATCTGGGCCGGGGTGACCTCGCCGCCCTCGGCGTCGGTCTTGGCCTGAATAATCTTCGAGAACTCGATCTGCATCCGGCGCGGCAGGTCCAGCTTGTGGTCGTTCTTCAGGACATAAGCGATGCCGCCCTTGCCGGACTGCGAGTTGACGCGGATGACCGCCTCGTACGAGCGGCCGACGTCCTTGGGGTCGATCGGCAGGTACGGGACCGCCCACTCGATCTCGTCGACCGTCTTGCCCTGCTCGGCCGCGCTCGCCTCCATCGCCTCGAACCCCTTCTTGATGGCGTCCTGGTGGGAGCCGGAGAAGGCGGTGTAGACCAGATCGCCCGCGTACGGGTGGCGCGGGTGGATCTCCATCTGGTTGCAGTACTCGGCGGTGCGACGGATCTCGTCGATCTGCGAGAAGTCGATCTGCGGGTCGATGCCCTGGGAGAAGAGGTTCATGCCCAGCGTCACCAGGTCGACGTTGCCGGTGCGCTCGCCCTGCCCGAACAGACAGCCCTCGATACGGTCCGCACCCGCCATGATCGCCAGCTCGGCGGCGGCGACGGCGGTGCCGCGGTCGTTGTGCGGGTGGACGGACAGGCAGACGTGCTCGCGCCGGGACAGATGGCGCGACATCCACTCGAAGCGGTCCGCGTGCGTGGAGGGGGTGGAGCGCTCGACGGTGGCGGGCAGGTTGAGGATGATCTCGCGGCCGTCCTCGGGCTGCCAGACGTCCATGACGCCCTCGCAGACCTCCAGCGCGAAGTCCAGCTCGGTGTCGGTGAAGATCTCGGGGCTGTACTGGTAGCCGAAGACCGTCTCGTCGCCCAGGATCTTGTCGGCGTACTCCACCACCAGCCGGGTGCCGTCCACGGCGATCTGCTTGACCTGCTCGCGCGAGCCCCGGAAGACCACCCGGCGGAAGACGGGCGCGGTGGCGTTGTACAGGTGGACGGTCGCCTTGTGGGCCCCGCGCAGGGATTCCACGGTGCGCTCGATCAGCTCCTCGCGGGCCTGGGTGAGGACGGAGATCGTCACATCCTCGGGGATCGCGCCCTCTTCGATGATCGACCGTACGAAGTCGAAGTCGGTCTGCCCGGACGAGGGGAAGCCGACCTCGATCTCCTTGTAGCCCATGCGCACCAGCAGGTCGAACATCTCGCGCTTGCGGGCCGGGGACATCGGGTCGATCAGGGCCTGGTTGCCGTCGCGCAGATCCGTGGACAGCCAGCGGGGGGCGGCGGTGATGCGCTTGTTCGGCCAGGTGCGGTCGGGGATGTCCACGGCCTCGTACTGGCCGTACTTGTGGATCGGCATCCCGGACGGGCGCTGGGTCACGGTCGCGGCGGTGATCGGCGTACGACGGCCGACGGGGCTCTGGGCGCTCGCGGAATGATCAGACGTGCTCATGATGCGTGGGGCTCCTCGTATGTCCGCTGGGCGGCCGACGGGGCGAATACACCGCAACACCGAACTCCGCGGGGAGGGGGTCGGCCTACGACTACAGGCCCTCGCCGCGGCAGCTAAGAAGAAGCAGCCCGAAACGCATGATGCGTAGAAGCGTAACCGAGACCCCGGGGACCGGCCGACCCGTATCACTATGCGGGATGACGCATTCGCCACTCTCACTTGGCACGATCGGTCATCAACCACTCGTTTTCAGGAATCGTGACGTCAAGGCGTGACAAGCGATGCACAGACTGCCACATTGCCTCGCATGGACGCCAACGCGAACAACCACGCTGTTTCCCGCACCCCTGTTTTCTGCACCATCGTGCCGCCGCACGTCCTCGACAAACTGGCCCGTGCCCAGGACCCCGCGCTGGCCGAGCCCGCCCGCCGCACCCTGGAGCGCGACGCCCTGGAGCGCACCCGCCGCCGCATCACCACCGTCCGCGGCCTCGCCGCCCCCACCGGCGCCCCCTCCGACAAGCCCAAGCGCACCATCTTCGACGCCGGGCACAAGGAGACCCTGCCGGGGAAGAAGGCGCGCGCCGAGGGCGGCCAGGCCACCGGCGACGCGACGGTGAACCGCGCGTACGACGGCCTCGGCTCGACCTTCGAGATGTTCCTCAAGGCGTACGGCAGGCACTCCATCGACGACTCCGGGCTGCCGCTGAACGCGACCGTCCACTACGGCCAGGAGTACGGGAACGCCTTCTGGAACGGCGAGCAGATGGTCTTCGGCGACGGCGACGGCGAGATCTTCAACGACTTCACCATCCCGGTCGACGTGACCGCCCACGAGCTCGCCCACGGCGTCACCCAGTACACGGCCAACCTGGAGTACTTCGGCCAGTCCGGCGCGCTCAACGAGTCCCTGTCGGATGTCTTCGGCTCGCTCACCAAGCAGTTCCAGCTCGGCCAGACGGCCGACGAGGCCGACTGGCTGATTGGCGCCGGGCTGCTGGCCGACCGGGTCACCGGCGTCGCGCTGCGCTCGATGAAGGCCCCTGGTACGGCGTACGACGACGACGTCCTCGGCAAGGACCCGCAGCCGGCGACGATGGAGCACTATGTGCGCACCTCGCAGGACAACGGCGGGGTGCACATCAACTCCGGCATCCCCAACCACGCCTTCTACCTCGTCGCCAAGGCCCTCGGCGGCCACGCCTGGGAGCGGGCCGGAAAGATCTGGTACGCCACCCTGACCGGCGGGGAGCTGGCCACCGACGCGGACTTCGCCGACTTCGCGCAGGCGACGGTGGCGACCGCGCAGTCGCAGTACGGGGACGGCGAGGAGCAGCGGGCGGTGCTGGACGCCTGGGCCAAGGTGGGCATCTCCGACCTGCGGGCGCGGGCGGGGGCGCGCTAACCCCTACGGTGCGTCGGGGGCCGTCTCGGGGACCCTGTCAGGGGCCGCGTCGGGGGCCGTACGGACGGATCTTCGGTGGATCTCCGCGTCTGCGGCGGGCCGCGGCCCGTACCGGGTACTGATGGATCCATGCGTATTTCCGTCACCCGCACCGGCGGGTTCGCCGGTATCGAGCGCCGGGCCGAGCTGGACACCTCCGGCCGGCCCGACGCCAAGCATCTGCAGGCCCTGGCCCACCAGGCCGTCGAGACCGGACACATCACGCCCACGCGCGGTGTCCCGGACGGCTTCCACTACGAGATCACGGTGGACGGGCGCACCGTCCACGCCACCGACCCGCATCTGAGCGACGCCCAGCGGGAGCTGGTGCGTACGGTGCTCAAGGAGGGCGCGTAGGGGCCGTCCGTTCGGCCCCCTCAGAACCCCAGCTTCGGCCTCCTCGGAACCCCAGCTTCCGCAGCTGCTTCGGGAGCCCTCTTGTCTGCCGCCCTCGCACCGCTCGGCCCCAGGGGCCTCCCGGGCTTCGGACGGCTGCGCCGGCCTCCGACCGGCGGTGACCAGTGCGGTTAGAACCCCAGCTTCCGCAGCTGCTTCGGATCCCGCTGCCAGTCCTTCGCGACCTTGACGTGCAGGTCCAGGAAGACCGGCGTGCCC
This sequence comes from Streptomyces sp. NPDC020845, assembly GCF_044334165.1. Classification (NCBI taxonomy): domain Bacteria; kingdom Bacillati; phylum Actinomycetota; class Actinomycetes; order Kitasatosporales; family Streptomycetaceae; genus Streptomyces; species Streptomyces sp. NPDC020845. The sequence goes on from NZ_JBIRSJ010000007.1 coordinate 134,875, forward strand.
AGCAGCGCCTCGATGTGTTTGCGGGACTTCGTCCCGACCTCCTTCAGGCGCTTGCCCTTGGGGCCGATGATGATGCCCTTCTGGCTGGGGCGCTCGATGTAGAGGTTGGCGTGGATGTCGAGGAGCGGCCGGTCGGCGGGGCGGTCCTCGCGGGGCAGCATCTCCTCGACCACCACGGCGATGGAGTGCGGCAGCTCGTCCCGGACGCCCTCGAGGGCCGCCTCGCGGATCAGCTCGGCGACCATGACCTGCTCGGGCTCATCGGTGAGGTCGCCCTCCGGGTAGAGCGCCGGGCTCTCCGGGAGCAGCGGCACGAGCAGGTCCGCGAGCAGGCCCACCTGGTTGCCTCCGGTGGCGGAGACGGGGACGATCTCGGCCCACTCGATGCCCAGCTCCTTGCCGAGCCGGTCGACGGCGATCAGCTGCTCGGCGAGCTGCTGGGAGTCGACCAGGTCGGTCTTGGTGACGATGGCGACCTTGGGGGTCTTCTTGATCCCGGCCAGCTCGCCCGCGATGAAGCGGTCGCCGGGGCCGAGCTTCTGATCGGCGGGCAGACAGAAGCCGATGACGTCGACCTCGGCCCAGGTGGTCCGTACGACGTCGTTCAGGCGCTCGCCGAGCAGGGTGCGCGGCTTGTGCAGACCCGGGGTGTCGACCAGCACCAGCTGGGCGTCGGGGCGGTGCACGATGCCGCGGACGGTGTGGCGGGTGGTCTGCGGGCGGTTGGAGGTGATCGCGACCTTCGTCCCCACCAGTGCGTTGGTCAGGGTCGACTTGCCCGCGTTGGGGCGGCCGACGAAGCAGGCGAAGCCCGCGCGGTGCGGGGTCGCCCGCGGCTCGGGCTGGGAGGGGGACGTAGCGGCACTCATGGCGCCCATTGTCCCCGATGCCCCGGCCCTCGCCGACCGCGCGGTTCAAAAGGTCAGCGCGGTCAGCCGAGGAGGGCGCTGGTGCCTCTCATCCTGCTCAGGCCTGGAGCGTGGTGCGCAGCCCGCCGTCGGGGCCCGCCAGCAGCACCGGGGTGCCCGCCCCGCCCAGGTCCCGTACGGCCGCGCGGTCCTCCTCCGGAAGGTCCTCGGCCTCGGACACGACGGCCGCGGCCTCCAGGGACTCGGCGCCGCTGGCGACGGCCATGGCGACGGCGGTCCGCAGCGCGCTCAGCGGGAGCGAGGGGAGGGCGACGGTGCCGGCGACATACGTACGGCCCGTCTCATCGCGTACGGCGGCGCCCTCGGGCACGCCGTTGCGGGCTCGCGCGGAGCGGGCGAGGGTGATGATCTTGCGGTCTTCGGGGTCCAGGGGTGCGGCTTCGCTCATGCGGATGAGCATAGGCGGGGCGGGACTCATGCAGGTGTGAAGGGCCAGGCCCGCGCGGGGGCTCAGTTCTTCGGGCTCAAGGACTCGGGCTCAGTTCTTCGGGCTCGCGGCCTCAGACTCAGTCCTCAGGCTCAGTTCTTCGGGCTCGGGGCCTCAAGCTCAGTCCTCGGGCTCGGTCTCCGCCGTCGCGCGGACCGGCTCGACCAGGACCGTGACGATGCGGTTCCGGCGGCCGGCCGGGGACTCGGCGGTCAGCCGGAGGGACTTGAGGTCGGAGTCCGGGCCGCCGTCCTCGACCGCGACCTCCGCCGTGGCGCCCGCGATCGGCACCCGCCCCAGCGACTTGGCCAGCAGCCCGCCGACCGTCTCGACGTCCTCGTCGTCCAGGTCCGTCCCGTACAGCTCGCCGAGGTCGTCCAGGCCGAGCCGGGCGGTGACCCGGTGGGTGCCGTCGCCCAGGTCCTGGATCGGCGGCAGCTCGCGGTCGTACTCGTCGGTGATCTCGCCGACGATCTCCTCGAGGATGTCCTCGATGGTGACGATCCCGGCCGTGCCGCCGTATTCGTCGACGACGACCGCGACGTGGTTGCGCTCCTGCTGCATCTCGCGCAGCAGATCGCCCGCGTTCTTGGTGTCGGGCACGAAGGCGGCGGGCCGCATGGCGGTGGAGACCAGCTCGGACTCGGCATCGCGGTTGATATGCGTCTTACGGGCCAGGTCCTTGAGGTAGACGATGCCGACGATGTCGTCCTCGTTCTCCCCGGTGACCGGGATCCGGGAGAAGCCGGAGCGCAGTGCGAGGGTCAGGGCCTGCCGGATGGTCTTGAAGCGCTCGATGGCGACGAGGTCGGTGCGCGGCACCATCACCTCGCGCACCAGCGTGTCGCCGAGCTCGAAGACGGAGTGGACCATGCGCCGCTCCTCGTCCTCGATCAGCGACTCCTTCTCCGCGAGGTCCACCAGGGCGCGCAGCTCGGCCTCGGAGGCGAAGGGGCCCTTGCGGAAGCCCTTGCCGGGGGTCAGCGCGTTACCGATGAGGATCAGCAGCGGCGGGATGGGGCCCATGACGCGGGCCAGGGGCAGCAGGACATACGCGGCGGCGGTCGCCGTGTTCAGCGGGTGCTGGGCACCGATGGTGCGCGGCGAGACGCCGACGGCCACATACGAGACGAGGACCATCACGCCGATCGCGATGGTCAGCGCCTTCCATGTCTCGTCGAACTCGCGCAGACACGCGTACGTGACGACCGCGCCGGCCGCCATCTCGCAGGCGACCCGCACCAGCAGCGCGACGTTCAGATAGCGGGTGGGGTCCTCGGCGACCTGCATCAGCTTGGCGCTGCCGCGCCGCCCGGCCCGTACGGCCTCCTCGGCGCGGAAGCGGGTGGTGCGGGCCAGGCCGGCCTCGGCGCAGGCCGCGAGCCAGGCGACCACCACCAGCAGGACGGCGGCTGTGATCAGCGGGCCGTTCATCGGGTCGTGGGGGCCGGGGAGGGGCCGGTCATGCCGCGCTCGGCGCGCCAGCCGTCGACGATGGCGGCCTGCAGGCCGAACATCTCGGCCCGCTCGTCCGGCTCCTCGTGGTCGTAGCCCAGGAGGTGGAGGACGCCGTGGACGGTCAGGAGCTGAAGCTCCTCGTCCATGGAGTGTCCGGTCGGCGCCTCCTCCCCCTGCTTCTTGGCCACCTCGGGGCAGAGCACGATATCCCCGAGGAGGCCCTGCGGGGGCTCCTCGTCGTCCTTCGCGGGCGGGCGCAGCTCGTCCATCGGGAAGGACATGACGTCGGTGGGCCCCGGCAGGTCCATCCACTGAATATGAAGCTGCTCCATGGCGTCGGCGTCGACGACGATCACGGAGAGCTCGGAGAGCGGGTGGATACGCATCCGGGCCAACGCGTAGCGGGCCACGTCCAGCACCGCCCGCTCGTCGATCTCCGTGCCGGATTCGTTGTTGACGTCGATCGCCATGAGAGTGTTGTTTTACTTTCCGTTCCGGCTGTCGTACAGCTCGTATGCGTCGACAATGCGGCCGACCAGCCTGTGGCGGACCACATCGGTGCTGGTGAGCCGGGAGAAGTGCACATCCTCGACGCCCTCCAGGATCTCCTGCACCTGGCGCAGACCGCTCTTGGTCCCGCCCGGGAGGTCGACCTGGGTGATATCACCCGTGATCACGATCTTGGAGTCGAAGCCGAGCCGGGTGAGGAACATCTTCATCTGCTCGGGGTTCGTGTTCTGGGCCTCGTCGAGAATGATGAACGCATCGTTGAGCGTGCGACCGCGCATATACGCCAGCGGCGCGACCTCGATCGTGCCCGCGGCCATCAGGCGCGGGATGGAGTCGGGGTCGAGCATGTCGTGCAGCGCGTCGTACAGCGGACGCAGATACGGGTCGATCTTCTCGTAGAGCGTGCCGGGCAGGAAGCCGAGCCGCTCGCCCGCCTCGACCGCCGGCCGGGTCAGGATGATCCGGGTGACCTGCTTGGACTGCAGGGCCTGGACCGCCTTGGCCATGGCCAGATAGGTCTTGCCGGTACCGGCCGGGCCGATGCCGAAGACGACGGTGTGCTTGTCGATGGCGTCGACGTAGCGCTTCTGGTTGAGGGTCTTGGGGCGGATGGTGCGCCCACGGTTGGAGAGGATGTTCTGCGTGAGCACCTCGGCCGGGGTCTCCACCCCGCTCTCGCCGTCCTCCGCCGCGCGCAGCATGGAGATCGAGCGCTCCACCGCGTCCTCTGTCATCGGTTGACCGGTGCGGAGCACCAGCATCATCTCGTCGAACAGGCGCTGGATGAGGGCGACTTCCGCGGGGTCCCCGGTCGCGCTGACCTCATTGCCCCGCACATGGATGTCGGTCGCCGGGAAGGCCTTTTCGATGACGCGCAGCAGCGAATCGCCCGATCCCAGCACCATGACCATCGGGTGCTTGGTCGGGACCGTGAACTGCGCATGCGCCTGGCGTGCTGTGGTTGGTTGCGTCATGGGCCGGCTCTGAGGCCTGCTCCTACCTCCCTCTTGCGGGGTTCTCGTTGCTCGACAACCTCGAGTACAAGGGTACGACGGAGCACTGACAAGACCCGAGTGCTTTTACTCCACTCCGGATCCACACCCGTCTCCCCTGCCTCGCCCCTGTCCCGCCCCTGCCACTCCCCTGCCACTCCCCTGCTTCACTTCCCGCTTCACGCCTGCCGGAAGCCGATCGTGGGCACGGCCCGGCGCAGCGGCCAGGGGCGGGCGGCCGCCGGGAGGATCCGGTCCAGGAAGGCATAGCGGCGCAGCGCGGAGGGGTCCTGGTCGTCGTACGACTTGGCGTGCTGCCACCAGGCGGCGATCTCCACCCAGCCCGGCGCCGACAGCGAGCCGCCGAACTCCTGCACCGACAGCGCGGCGCTCAGACCCGCGAAGGCCAGCCGGTCGGCGAGCGGCCACTGGGCGAGGGTGCCGGTGACAAAGCCCGCGACGAACACATCGCCCGCGCCGGTCGGGTCCAGGGCCTCCACGGCGATCGCGGGCACCTCGGCGGTCTCGCCGGTGCGCCCGTCCACCGCGTACGCCCCCTCGGCGCCGAGGGTGACCACCGCGAGCGGCACCTTGTCGGCGAGCGCGCGGGCGGCGGCGCGCGGGCATTCGGTGCGGGTGTAGCGCATCGCCTCGGCCGCGTTGGGCAAGAACGCCTCGCAGTGCTCGAGATCGGCCAGGTCGGCCGGGTCCCAGCGGCCGGTGTCGTCCCAGCCGACGTCCGCGAAGACCATGCTGCCGTGGCCGACGGCCTGGGTGACCCACTCCTCGCGGCTCCCCGGGACCAGGGAGGCGATGGCGGCGCGGGCCGGGGGCGGGCAACTGGGGGCGGGCTCCTCGGGCGGCGGCGCCTCATGGCCGTGGGAGACCATCGTCCGCTCGCCCTCATAGGCCATGGACACGGTCACCGGGGAGTGCCAGCCGCGCACCGTACGGGACAGCGACAGGTCGATGCCCTCGCCGCGGTCCAGGGCGTCGCGGCAGTAGTCCCCGTACATGTCGTCACCGAAGGCGGCGGCGAGGGAGGTACGCAGACCGAGGCGGGCCAGGGCGGTGGCCATATTGGCCACCCCGCCGGGGCTGGAGCCCATACCGCGGGCCCAGGACTCGGTGCCGCGCACGGGGGCGGAGTCCAGGCCGGTGAAGATGATGTCCAGGAAGACCGAGCCGGTGAGATAGACGTCACAGGCCGGGTCACCAGGTCTGCGGACGGCCTCGAGCGGGTCGAGCAGGGGGTACTCCGCCGGGTACGCCGCCGCGAGCGGCTGGCCGTGGTCTGTGGTCACCGTGCGCTCCCAGAGAGGACCGGTCTCGTCGCCGGTCCCGTTCCATGAATCTCGTTCAGTGAATGCGATGCGGATGAATGTGGATGAATACAGTTGCCGCCAGTCTGCACGATGGCACTGACAGCGGCGGGCGCCCCGGGCGATCAGCGCCGCTTGGGCAGCGCCACGCTCATCAGGTCCTGCGCCACCGTGAGCTCCCCCTCGAAGCCCGCCGCCCGCGCCTGGCGCTCGAAGTCGGCGGGGTCGCCGTACCGCTGTGAGAAGTGGGTCAGCACCAGATGCCGCACCCCCGCCTCCGCGGCCAGCCGAGCCGCCTGCCCGGCGGTGAGATGCCCGTACTCGACCGCCAGCGGCTCGTCCTCGTCCAGGAAGGTGGACTCGATCACCAGCAGGTCACAGCCCTGGGCGAGGTCATGGGCGCCCTCGCACAGCCGGGTGTCCATGACGAAGGCGAAGCTCTGTCCGCGCCGCACCTCGCTGACCTCCTCCAGCGTGACCGTGCGCCCCTCCCGCTCCAGCGCCCCCTCCCGCTGCAGCCGGCCGATCTCCGGCCCACGGATGCCGTGCTCCGCAAGCCGATCCGGCAGCATGCGGCGGCCGTCGGGCTCGATCAGCCGGTAGCCGTAGGACTCGACCGGGTGGGAGAGCCTGCGCGCCTCCAGCGTGTACGCGGCGGTCCGCACCAGGACGCCGCCCTCCCCCGCCACCGGCGCCTCGGCCAGCGACACGGTTTCGCGGTACGCGGTCGCGTACCGCAGCCGCTCGAAGAAGCGCTGTCCGCTCGCCGGGTAGTGCGCGGTCACCGGGTGCGGCACCCGGTCCAGGTTGATCCGCTGGACGACCCCGGCCAGGCCCAGCGAGTGGTCACCGTGGAAGTGGGTGACACAGATCCGGTTGATGTCATGGGCCGCGACCCCTGCCCGCACCATCTGGCGCTGGGTGCCCTCGCCGGGGTCGAAGAGGATGCCCTCGCCGTCCCAGCGCAGCAGATAGCCGTTGTGGTTGCGGTGCCGGGTCGGCACCTGGCTCGCGGTGCCCAGGACGACCAGTTCTCGTACGGACAACGGGGTTACCCGGGGGGCCAGTTGAAGCCGCGGCCGCCCAGGATGTGGGCGTGCGCGTGGAAGACGGTCTGGCCCGCGCCCGAGCCGGTGTTGAAGATGACGCGGAAGCCGGTGGCGTCGATCTCCTCGTCGGCGGCGACCGCACCCGCCTCGCGCAGTATGTCGGCGGCGATCTGCGGCTCCGCGTCCGCAAGGGAGGCGGCGTCCGGGTAGTGGACCTTGGGGATCACCAGGACGTGGGTCGGCGCCTGGGGGTTGATGTCCCGGAAGGCGAGGGTCGTCTCGGTCTCGCGGACGACGGTCGCCGGCACCTCCTTCGAGACGATTTTGCAGAACAGGCAGTCGGCCTGCGGTTCTCCCGCCACCGGTGGCTCCTTACGCAACGTCGGCTGGTACGGAACCGGATGCTACCGGGACGCCCGGAGAGCGCGCGCCGGAACCGCATGGCGCCCTTGCCGCCCTTGCCGCCTGCTTGTCCCGCCTGCCCGTCCCGCCTGCCCGTCCCGCCTACTTGTCGCTGCCCGCCGTGGTCCGCCGGTCCCACGGGTGGGTGGTGTGCCCGGACGGCCGGGGATGCGTCGTCTTCCGTGCGTTGCAGTCGCCGATCACATTGGCCTGGAAGACCTGGTGCCCGTCCACCTTGGCGGTCAGATCGCCCCGAACGCAGATGTTCTTGCGCTCGTAGGTGACAGTGCCGCTGACCTTGATGGTGCGGTCGTCATCGGTCTTGCCCCGGCAGTGGACGGATGCCTTCGCGTCCTGCGACGGGCCGGACGTGTGCTTGCCCTTCACATCCGCGTTGCACGTCATCCACCGCACGTCGATGCCGCCCTTTTCGAGCGCGCGCGTGCTGACCCGGTCCGTGGTGACCGCCACCCCGATGGCGTTGAGCCCGGTGTCGTCCCTGGGCTCGCACGCCGCCACGGCGCCGATCGTCAGAGCCGCCGCCACCACCGCGAAGAGCGCGTTCCTTTGATGCCTCATTGCCCCCATAAGAAAAGGTTCCCACCGGAGCGGGGGGAACCGGAAGAGCAACCTCGGCCACATGATCCGCCGGGTGGGGGCCATCCGGGCCCATCCGGGCCGAGGTTACGTCAGCCCCAGCGGCCCGTACGGCCCAACAGCAGTGCGGCCGCCGCCGTTCCAGCTGTGGAGGTGCGCAGCACGGTCGGGCCCAGGCGGTACGGACGCGCCCCCGCCTCGGCGAAGGCCGCCAACTCCTCAGGCGATACGCCCCCTTCAGGGCCGACCACCAGCACGACGCTGCCCTCGGCGGGCAGCGGCGCGGTCGCAAGCGGTTCGGCGCCCTCCTCGTGCAGCACGGCGGCGAAGTCGGATTCGGCCAGAAGCCGAGCAACCTGGCGGGTTGTCATCGCGTCCATCACCTCGGGAAAGAGGAGCCGACGCGACTGCTTGCCCGCCTCCCGGGCCGTCGCACGCCACTTTCCCAGCGCCTTCAGGCCGCGTTCGCCCTTCCACTGGGTGACACAACGCGCCGCCGCCCAGGGCACGATGGCGTCCACGCCGGTCTCCGTCATGGTCTCCACGGCCAGTTCGCCGCGGTCCCCCTTCGGCAGCGCCTGGACGACGGTGATCCGCGGGCTCGGCGGCGCCTCATGGCGCACCTCTGCCACCTCGACCAGCAGCCGGTCCTTGCCCTCGACGGCCGCCACGGCGCCGAAGGCGCCCGTACCGGCCCCGTCCGTCAGCACCACCGGCTCGCCCACGCGCAGCCGGCGCACCGACACGGCGTGCCGCCCCTCCGGCCCCTCGAGCGCCAGCCGCGCCCCTACGGCCGCCCCCGCGAGGGAGTCGGCCAGGAAGACAGGGGCGGTCACGACACCGCCCCTCTGTCCCACGTAAGGCCCAAACCCTCACGTGCCGCGTCCAGTTCGGCCGCCAGCACCTCCACCAGCCGCGCGGCGGGCAGCTCCCGGGCCAGCCGGTGCCCCTGCCCCGCCCACAGCGCCATGCCCTGCGGATCGCCGGCCTTCGCCGCCGCCTTCCGCAGCCCCGAGGTGAGGTGGTGCACCTGGGGGTAGGCGGCCGGGGCGTACCGGCCGTGCTCGCGCATGAAGCGGTTGACCAGTCCGCGCGCGGGGCGCCCGGAGAAGGCGCGGGTCAGCTCCGTACGGCCGAAGACCGGGTCGGTCATGGCCCGCTTGTGCAGGGCGTTGGCCCCCGACTCGGGGCAGACCAGGAACGCGGTGCCCAGCTGGGCCGCGACGGCGCCCGCCGCCAGCACCCCGGCGATCTGCGAGCCGCGCATCAGCCCGCCCGCCGCGATGACCGGAATCTGCACGATCTCCCGGACCAGCGCGAGCAGCGACAGCAGGCCGAGCCCGGCACCCGTCCCGTCGGCGCGCGGGTCGTCGCGGTGGGTGCCCTGGTGGCCGCCCGCCTCGACACCCTGCACGCATACGGCGTCGGCGCCCGCCCACTGGGCGGCCTGCGCCTCGGCGGGCGAGGTCACGGTCACCACCGTCCGCGTCCCGACCTTCCCGAAGGCATCGAGCACGGCGCGGGCGGGGCAGCCGAAGGTGAACGAGACGACCGGGACCGGGTCGTCGAGGAGTATCGCCAGCTTGGCGTCGTACGCGTCGTCGGAGCCCGCGTCGGGGTCGCCCAGCGGGGTGTCGTACCAGGCCGCCTCCCCGGCCAGCTGCTCCCGGTAGACCTCCACGGCGGCCGGGTCGGCGGTGAGCGGCTGCGGCATGAACAGGTTCACGCCGAAGGGCCGGGCGGTCTGCCCCCGCAGCTGCTTGATCTCCTCGTACATCGCCTCCGGCGTCTTGTAGCCGGCGGCGAGGAACCCGAGGCCACCGGCCTCGGAGACGGTGGCGGCCAACTGCGGGCAGGAGGCCCCACCCGCCATCGGGGCCTGCACGATCGGGTACCGAAAGAGATCGGTCAACGCGGAGGACATGGCGACATCGTGTCATGTCCTCCGCGTGAATCCGTACTCGGCTCGGTGCCGCTCAGGGCCGCCTCAGGCCCGCTGAGGCGGCCTACCGTCCGTTGAACGCATCCTTCAGCCGCGAGAACAACCCCTGCTGCCCTGGCTTGAATTCGCCCGTCGGCCGCTCCTCGCCCCGCAGCTTGGCCAGCCGCCGCAGCAGCTCCTCCTGCTCCGGGTCGAGCTTGGACGGGGTCTGCACCTCGACGTGGACGATCAGATCGCCTCGGCCGCCGCCGCGCAGGTGGGTGACGCCGCGCTGGTGGAGCGGGATCGACTGGCCGGACTGGGTGCCGGGCCGGATGTCGACCTCCTCCCGGCCGTCGAGCGTGTCCAGGGGCACCTTGGTGCCCAGGGACGCCGCCGTCATCGGGATGGTCACCGTGCAGTGCAGATCGTCGCCCCGGCGCTGGAAGACCGGATGCGGCAGTTCGTGGATCTCCACGTACAGATCGCCCGCCGGGCCGCCGCCCGGGCCGACCTCGCCCTCACCGGCGAGCTGGATCCGGGTGCCGTTGTCCACACCGGCCGGGATCTTCACGGTCAGCGTCCGGCGCGAGCGGATCCGCCCGTCGCCCGCGCACTCCGGGCACGGGGTCGGCACCACGGTGCCGAAGCCCTGGCACTGCGGGCACGGCCGGGAGGTCATGACCTGGCCGAGGAAGGACCGCGTCACCTGGGACACCTCGCCCCGGCCGCGGCACATGTCACAGGTCTGCGCCGTGGTGCCGGGCGCCGCGCCCTCGCCGCTGCACGTCGTACAGACGACCGCGGTGTCGACCTGGATGTCCTTGGTGGTCCCGAAGGCCGCCTCAGTCAGCTCGATATCGAGGCGGATCATGGCGTCCTGGCCGCGCCGGGTCCTGGACCGCGGGCCGCGCTGGGACGCGGTGCCGAAGAAGGCGTCCATGATGTCGGAGAAGTTGCCGAAGCCGGCGCCGAAGCCGCCTGCGCCGCCCCCGCCGCCGCCCGCGGCGGACAACGGGTCTCCGCCCAGGTCGTAGACCTGCTTCTTCTGGGGATCGGACAAGACCTCGTAGGCGGCGTTGATCTCCTTGAACCGCTCTTGGGTCTTGGGATCCGGATTCACATCCGGATGCAGCTCACGGGCGAGCCGGCGAAATGCCTTCTTGATCTCGTCCTGCGAGGCATCACGCCGCACGCCCAGGACTGCGTAGTAGTCCGTCGCCACTTACGACTCCGCCAGGATCTGTCCGACGTAACGTGCCACTGCGCGTACCGCTCCCATCGTTCCGGGGTAGTCCATGCGGGTCGGTCCGACCACGCCGAGTTTGGCGACCGCCTCGTCGCCCGAACCGTAGCCGACTGCCACGACCGAAGTGGAATTCAGGCCCTCGTGAGCATTCTCATGACCGATCCGTACGGTCATGCCCGAGTCCTTCGCCTCGCCCAGCAACTTGAGCAGCACGACCTGCTCCTCAAGCGCTTCGAGCACGGGCCGGATCGTCAGGGGGAAATCATGCGCGAAGCGGGTGAGATTGGCGGTGCCGCCGATCATCAGCCGCTCCTCGGTCTCTTCGACCAGCGTCTCCAGCAAGGTGGCCAGAACCGTCGAGACGGCGCCCCGGTCCTCCTGCTCGAAGGACTCGGGCAGGTCCTGCACCAGCTGCGGCACATCCGCGAACCGCCGACCCACGACCCGGCTGTTCAGCCTGGCCCGCAGGTCCGCGAGCGACTCCTCGCTCACGGGCGCCGGACAGTCCACCATGCGCTGCTCGACCCGCCCGGTGTCGGTGATCAGCACCAGCATCACCCGCGCCGGGCTCATCGCCAGCAGCTCCACATGGCGGACCGTCGAGCGGGTCAGCGAGGGGTACTGCACCACCGCCACCTGCCGGGTCAGCTGCGCGAGCAGCCGGACCGTACGGCCCACCACGTCGTCCAGGTCCACGGCGCTGTCCAGGAAGTTCTGGATGGCCCGCCGCTCCGGCGTGGACAGGGGCTTCACCCCGGCCAGCCTGTCGACGAACAGCCGGTAGCCCTTGTCCGTGGGAATGCGCCCGGCGCTCGTGTGCGGCTGGGCGATATAGCCCTCGTCCTCCAGAGCCGCCATGTCGTTGCGCACCGTGGCCGGGGAGACGCCCAGCCGGTGCCGCTCGGTGAGCGCCTTGGAGCCGACCGGCTCCTCCGTGCCCACATAGTCCTGGACGATCGCACGCAGTACCTCGAGTCTGCGTTCGCTGAGCACCGCGCGCACCTCCAGTCCAGCCGTCTCATCAGGTATTCCCCCTGGCACTCAATGGTCACGAGTGCCAGAACCCCTCAGCCAGTGTACGGCGGGGTGCCGTGGCCGGGGCAAGAGCCGCCGCTTTGCCACCACTGGAGCTAGCGTCTCCGTATGGACACCCGTTGGGAAGAGGCGCGCTGGGAAGATCTCGCGCCGTCCGTCGTCCGGTGCCGTCTGCCCGGCTGGGACGCGACCGTCGGCGCGATCGCCGGCCGAACCGGCGTCCTGGTCGTCGACACCGGCGCCGACCTGGCCGAGGGCGCGTGGGTTCGGCGCGAGGTCACCCGGCTCTTCGGCCGCCGGCCCACCCACATCGCCCTCACCCATCCCCACTTCGATCATGTCTTCGGCACCGCCGCCTTCGCGGGCTGCGAGGTGTACGGGGCCGCCGGGCTCGACGAGCTGCTGCGCCGCGAACGGGACGCGCTGCGCGACGACGCGGTGCGGCACGGCGTGGACCCCGGCGCCGCCGCCGGGGCCGCCGACCATCTGGTACGCCCGCACCACCTGGTGTGCGGCGAGCTCACCCTGGACCTGGGCGACCGGCCCGTCCTGCTGGCGAACGTGGGCCCCGGCCACACCGCCCACGACCTGGCCGTCCTCGTCCCCGGCCGGGCCCCGGGCGAGCCCGAGGTGGTCTTCTGCGGCGATCTGGTCGAGGAGTCGGGGCCGCCCCAGGCGGGCGCCGACGCGATGCCCGGCCAGTGGCCCGCCGCCCTGGACCGGCTGCTCGCCCTCGGCGGTGAGGACGCGGTGTACGTCCCGGGGCACGGCGCCGCCGTGGACGCCCGTTTCGTCCGGGCGCAGCGCGATGAACTCGCGGCTCGTTTCGGCCGCTGAACTCACGGCTCGTTTCGGCGTGTCCTCCTGAGGTCGGCGGCACGGCGCTAGGGTCATGCGGATGCGACAGTACGACCCGGACCTGACCCCGCCCTGGAAGCGCCAGGCGCCCGCGCCCGAGGTGCCCGCCGAGCCCGACCTGGTCGTCGAGGAGGTCACCACCGGGTTCTGTGGCGCCGTGATCCGCTGCGAGAAGACCGCGCAGGGCCCCACGGTGACTCTGGAAGACCGTTTCGGTAAACATCGGGTCTTCCCCATGGAGCCGCGCAGCTTCCTTCTGGAGGGCCGCGTCGTCACCCTGGTACGCCCCCGCGCCGCCGCCCCCACGGGCCCGCGCCGCACGGCCTCCGGCTCCCTCGCCCTCCCCCAGCCCCGCGCGCGCGTCGCCCGCGCGGGGCGCATCTATGTGGAGGGGCGCCATGACGCGGAGCTCGTCGAGCGGGTGTGGGGGGACGATCTGCGCATCGAGGGCGTGGTCGTGGAGTACCTGGAGGGGATCGACGACCTGCCCGCGATCGTCCGCGACTTCTCCCCCGGCCCCGACGCCCGCCTCGGCGTGCTGGTCGACCATCTGGTCCCGGGCACCAAGGAGTCCCGTATCGCGGCCGAGGTCACCGGCGAGCACGTACTGATCGTCGGACACCCCTATATCGACGTATGGGAGGCCGTGAAGCCCTCCTCGGTCGGCATTCCGTCCTGGCCGACGGTGCCGCGCGGCCAGGACTGGAAGACGGGTGTCTGCCGGGCGCTGGGGTGGCCCGAGAACACGGGGGCCGCCTGGCAGCGGATCCTGTCCTCGGTCCGCTCGTACAAGGACCTGGAGCCGGCCCTGCTGGGGCGGGTGGAGGAGCTGATCGACCATGTGACCGTGGGCGGCCCGGCCGGGCCGTAGGGGGCCTGTGGGGCTGTGGGCCTGTCGGGGTGCCGGGTCGGTCGTCCGGGCGCCAGGTCAGGGCCTCGGGTCGGGCGAGCGCGTCGGGTCGTCCTCCGGGCCTCGGATCAGGCGGGCACCTCGGATCAGGGGTCAGTCCACCAGATCGCGCACCACCGCGTCGGCCAGCAGCCGCCCTCGCAGGGTGAGCACCGCCCGGCCCGCGCCGTACGGCTCCGGCTCCAGCAGGCCGTCCGCCATGGCCCGGGCCGCCGCGGCGGCGCCCGCCGGGGCCAGCAGGTCCAGCGGGCAGCCCTCCGCGAGCCGCAGCTCCAGCAGGATCCGCTCCACCCGGCGCTCCTCGTCGGTCAGCACCTCGCGGCCAGCCCCCGGGGACCGGCCCTCGCTCAGGGCCTGCGCGTAGGCGCCGGGGTGCTTCACGTTCCACCAGCGCACACCGCCCACATGGCTGTGCGCGCCGGGGCCGGCGCCCCACCAGTCCGCGCCGCGCCAGTACAGCTCGTTGTGGCGGCACCGGCCGGCGTCCGACGTGGCCCAGTTCGACACCTCGTACCAGCGGAACCCGGCCGCCGACAGCATCTCCTCCGCGATGAGATACCGGTCGGCGTGCACATCGTCGTCGGTCATCGGCACCTCGCCGCGCCGGATCCGCCGGGCGAGCTGGGTGCCCTCCTCGACGATCAGCGCGTACGCCGACACATGGTCGGGCCCGGCGCCCAGCGCGGCCTCCAGCGAGGCGCGCCAGTCCTCGTCGCTCTCCCCCGGCGTGCCGTAGATCAGGTCCAGGTTCACATGGTCGAATCCGGCCGCCCGCGCCTCGGCCACGCACGCCTCGGGGCGGCCCGGGGTGTGCGTGCGGTCCAGTATCCGCAGAACGTGCTGCCGGGCGCTCTGCATCCCGAACGACACCCGGTTGAACCCGGCCGCCCGCAGCTGCTCCAGATAGCGCGGGTCGACCGACTCCGGGTTGGCCTCGGTGGTGACCTCGGCCCCCTCCGCCAGCCCGAACTCGTCCCGGATGGCACCGAGCATCCGCCCGAGGTCGGCAGCCGCCAGCAGGGTCGGGGTGCCGCCCCCGACGAATACGGTCTCGACCGGCCGGGGGTCGTCCCCCAGCACCTTGCGGGCGAGGCGGACCTCCTCGACGACCATGTCGGCGTAGTTGTCGCGCGAGGCGAGCACGCCACCGGATCCGCGCAGCTCAGTGGCGGTGTAGGTGTTGAAGTCGCAGTAGCCGCAGCGCGTCGCGCAGTAGGGCACATGCAGATAGAACCCGAGCGGCCGGTTCGCCGCCCCGGCCACGGCGCTCACGGGCAGCGCGCCGTCCTCGGGCATGGGCTCGCCATCGGGCAGTACGGAAGGCATGCGCCCATTGTCCGCCATCGGCGCAGCGGGCCGGCCGCCGCGCGGCTGGAACGCCCGCACGGCCGGACACCAAACGGTCCAGGGGCCCGCCCCGCCAGGAGCCCGCCCCGCCAGGAGCCTGGGCCGGGCCCAGGCCCCTGGCGGGGGCGGAGCCCCGGTGTCAGGTCGGGGAGCCGCCCGATACGCGGCTCTGCGGCTCCGCCGGGTGGCCCGTCCGGAGCGCCCCTACCGCGCCCGCAGCACCAGCATCGCCAGATCGTCGTCCGGCGGCTCGACCGCGAACGCGTGCACCGCCTGGCGGATCCGCTCCGCCAGATCGCCCGCGTCCAGCCCCACGCAGTCACCGAGCAGCGACGCCAGCCCGTCCCCGTCGTCGAACTGCCGGGCGCCGGATCTGTGCTCCGTCACCCCGTCCGTCACGCACACCAGCGTCTCCCCGGGCGCCAGCTCGAAGGTCTCGCTCTGATACGCCACGTCGTCCACAACACCCAGCAGGATCTGCGGCTCGGCGACGGTGCGCACCGACCCGTCGGGCCGCAGGACCAGGGGCAGCGGATGTCCCGCGCTGGCGAGCGTGCAGCGGATGCCGTCCTTGCCCTCCTCGCCCAGCGGCACCAGCTCCCCGTACAGCAGCGACAGGAACCGCGACACCCCGCCGCCCACCGGCAGCCCCACGCCCGCGGCCACGGCCTCCGCCGCGCCCTCGACCGCGGCCTCGACGGCCTCCTCCCCGAGCATCCGGTTGAGTCGTTCCAGGACCGCCCCGACGTCGTACCCCTCGCGCGCCAGCAGCCGCAGCCAGGGCCGTACGAGCCCGGTCACCACGGCCGCCTCCGGCCCGTTGCCGCATACGTCGCCCAGGACGAAGACCCAACGGCCGTTCCCCGCGGGGAAGATGTCGTAGAAGTCACCCCCGGCCGAGGTGCCGCCGGTCGGCTCGTACACCACCGCCGACTCCACGCCCGGGATCCGCGCGATACGGGACGGCAGCAAGCCGCGCTGGAGCACCCGGCTGATCGTCTCCTGACGCGTGTACTGCCGGGCGGAGGCCAGCGCCAGCGCGACCCGGCGGGCGAAGTCCTCGACCAGTCCGGCCACCTCGCCCGGCACCCGCATCAGCCCGGCCCGGCCGAGCAGCAGCGTGCCGACGGTGCGCCCGCCCGCGATCAGCCGGCAGGCCAGGGCCGCGCCGCCGGGCCCGTACGCGGAGGGGTCGCTGGGCCACTGCCAGGGCACGGCCCGGCCGCGTGCGGTGGCGGGCAGTTCCAGCGGCTCCTTCTCGAGCAGCTGGCGGAGGGTTTCGATCCGGCTCTCGCTCGCGTGCCACACCTGGGCGAGCCGCGGCGGGCCGCCTTCCGTGTCGAGCCACACCGCGCTCCAGTCGGCGAACCGCGGTACGAGCAGCTGGGCGGCCAGCGAGGTCACCATGTCCTCGTCGAACTGTCCGGCCAGCAGCTCGGACGCCTCGGCGAGGAAGGACAGCGCGCCCTCCCGGACCCAGTCGGCGTCGGCGTCGCGGCCGCCGACGCGCCGGGGGTCGGGGGCCAGCAGTTCGACGGCGTACGCATCGCCGCGCGAGTCGCCGTTCAGTGTGCCGCCACTCGACGGATCGCCCTTCAGGGAGGCGCCGTTGAGGGAGCCGTCCTTTAGGGGGCCGTCTTTGGGGGAGCCCAGGGCGTCGCCCGGGGCGGTGGGCAGATCGGTTGGCAATGAGCCGTCTGAAAGTGGTTCCCCCGGAAGGGCGACGGACTCGACCGCGGTGACGGGCAGTTGGAACCACACCGTCTTGCTGTCCCGGCGATACGCCGTGCCCCAGCATTCGGCCAGCTCGGCGACCAGCCGCAGCCCGTGCCCGGCGCACACCGGGTCCTCGCCCTCATCGGGTGGCTCACCGCGCAGGAAACGAGTGGGATGATGATCCGTCACCTCCACGACCACGGAGGGGACTTCACCATCCCCGGTTAAGACGTCCAGCGCACAGCTCACCTCGACCGCCGTCCCTGCGTGCACCACGGCGTTGGTGACCAACTCGCTCACCAGCAGTACGACCTCGTCCGCGACCCGGTCGGGAATCCGGCCGACGGCGGGGAAGTCGAGCGAGGTCCAGTCCGCGAGGGCCGTGCGCGCGAACCGGCGCGCGGCGGAGGCCGCCAGCGGATTGCCGGGCAGGCTGGTGCGCGCGGCGGCGATCCGAGCGGCCGGTACGGCCCCGGGCACGGCCACGAGCGCCGGCCCTGGCCCGGATCCGGGCCGAGGGCGGGGCACTACGCCCGGCACCGCCCCCGGCGCCGGATCAGATGTGACAGAAGCAGGTGTGACAGAAGCAGGTGTGGCAGAAGAAGGCGTCCCCACTGTGCGGCTCCTGAGCAGTCCCGGCCTAACGCCGTAGTCCGACACCGACAGAGTGGCAGACATGCCGCCCTCATATGCGCCGAGTTACGCAAGTGAGCCGCGATGAGGGGAAAAATCAGGTGAACAGTGTGTCGGAGCTGCGGCACCTGTGCGGATGTTACGCCTCGGGTGGCGCATCAGCCCCACCCGACGCCCCCGCCCGACGCCCCGCCCGGGATGCCCGCCGCATACGTCCGCTCAGTTCTCCCTCGTACCCGCGTACATATCCTCCAGCAGGTCCTTGTATTCCCGCTCGACCACCGGTCGCTTGAGCTTCAGGCTCGGCGTGAGCTCACCGTGCTCGACGTCCAAGTCGCGCGGCAGCAGCCGGAACTTCTTGATCGTCTGCCAGCGCTGCAGCCCCTCGTTGAGCCGCCGCACATAGCCGTCGATCAGCTCCCGCACCTCGTCCGTGGCCACCAGCTCGGCGTACGACTTGCCCTCCAGGCCGTGCTCCCGCGCCCAGTCCATGATCGTGGGCTCGTCGAGGGAGATCAGCGCGGTGCAGTAGTTGCGGTCCGCGCCGTGCACCAGGATGTTGGAGACGAACGGACACACCGCCTTGAACTGGCCCTCGACCTCGGCCGGCGCGACGTACTTCCCGCCCGAGGTCTTGATCAGGTCCTTCTTGCGGTCGGTGATGGTGAGATAGCCGTCCGGCGAAAGCTCGCCGATGTCTCCGGTGTGGAACCAGCCGTCGGACTCCAGCACCTGCTCGGTCAGCTCCGGCAGCCCGTGGTAGCCCTGCATGATCGACGGTCCGCGCATCAGGATCTCGCCGTCCTCGGCCACCCGCACCTCCAGGCCCGCGAACGCTTTGCCCACCGTGCCGGTGCGGTACTCCACGGGGTTGAGGAAGCCGGGGCCGCTGGTCTCGGTGAGCCCGTAGCCCTCCAGGATGTTGATGCCGGCGCCGGCGAAGAAGTAGCCGATCTCGGGCGCGAGTGCGGCCGCGCCGGACACCGCGGCCCGCAGCCGCCCGCCGAACGCCTCGCGCAGCTTGGCGTAGACCAGCTTGTCGGCGACGGCGTGCTTGGCCTTGAGGCCCATGGGCACGGAGGCCGTGCCGGTGCGGCGGAAGTTGTCCTGGGAGGTCTTGGCGTACTCGCGGGCGACCTCGGCCGCCCACTGGAAGATCTTGTACTTGGCGCCGCCGCCCGCGCGGGCCCGCTGCGCCACGCCGTTGTAGACCTTCTCGAAGATCCGCGGCACGGCGCACATGTAGGTGGGCCTGACCACCGGCAGATTTTCGATGATCTTGTCCTGCCGGCCGTCCACGGCCGTCGTGTGCCCGACGTACACCTGCCCCGCCGTCAGCACCTTGCCGAAGACATGTGACAGCGGCAGCCACAGATACTGCACATCGTCCTCGAAGAGGATCCCGTCGAGATTGCCGATCACGATGGCCATGTACGACCAGGTGTCATGCGCCAGACGTACGCCCTTGGGGCGTCCGGTGGTACCGGAGGTGTAGATGAGCGTGGCCAACTGATCGGCGCGGAGCGCGTCCATGCACTCGCGCACCGCGTCCGGGTGGTTGTCGAGGTGGGCCGTGCCGCGCTTCTCCAGCTCGGCGAGCGAGAGCACCCAGCCCTCGGGGTCGCCCTCGGCGGGGATCGCGTCCTCGGCCTTGATCACCACGACATGGGCCAGCTCAGGAAGTTCCTCGCGCTGCTCCCGCGCCTTGGCCAGCTGCGCCCCGTCCTCGGCGATCAGCACCCGGCTGCCGGAGTCGGAGAGGATGAAGGCCGTCTCCTCGGCGTTGGTGTTCGGGTAGACCGTGGTGGTCGCCGCGCCCGCGCAGAGCACCCCGAGGTCGGTCAGGATCCACTCGATACGCGTGGAGCAGGCGAGCGCCACCCGCTCCTCGGGGCGGACGCCGAGGTCGATCAGACCGGCGGCGATGGCGAAGACCCGGTCCGCGGTCTCGCGCCAGGTCAGGGGCTGCCAGTCGTCGGGGCCCTCGCCCGAGGCGGGCGGGACCGGATAGCGGTAGGCCTCGGCGTCCGGCGTCGCCTCGACGCGCTGGAGGAAGTGCGTCGCCAGGGACGGCGGGCGGTTCTCGAGCAAAGTCTTTGTGTCGGTCACGGTCACGGCATCCTCCGGAGCCCGCCTCAGTGCTTGTCTCGCTTGCCTCGCTTGCCTCGCGCTAATTAACTCGCGAGTAACCTTTGAGCAGTGATCAGGGTAAGGGCCGGAACCGTACCGCGTAAGGGGGCTTCGGCCACCTTGTTGAAACTTAGGGCGCGCCAGTCCGTAAACGTGGGGAAGCAGTCGCGTAACGAGGGCAGTGGGCCTGGCGCGACACGTGCCGGACCCACTGACCTCCAGTCCGCCCTACTTCTTCGCTTTCGCGTCGCCCTCGGAGTCGGAGGACAGCACCGCGATAAAGGCCTCCTGCGGGACCTCCACGCTGCCGACCATCTTCATCCGCTTCTTGCCCTCCTTCTGCTTCTCCAGCAGCTTCCGCTTCCGGGAGATGTCACCGCCGTAGCACTTGGCCAGCACGTCCTTGCGGATGGCGCGGACCGTCTCGCGGGCGATCACCCGGCTGCCGATGGCGGCCTGGATCGGCACCTCGAAGTTCTGCCGCGGGATCAGCTCGCGCAGCTTGGCGACCAGCCGGACGCCGTACGCGTACGCCTTGTCCTTATGGGTGATCGCGGAGAACGCGTCGACCTTGTCGCCGTGCAGCAGGATGTCGACCTTGACCAGGTCGGCGACCTGCTCGCCGGTGGGCTCGTAGTCGAGCGAGGCATAGCCGCGGGTCTTGGACTTCAGCTGGTCGAAGAAGTCGAAGACCACCTCGGCGAGCGGAAGGGTGTAGCGGATCTCGACCCGGTCCTCGGAGAGGTAGTCCATGCCGAGCATCACACCGCGGCGGTTCTGGCAGAGCTCCATGATCGCGCCGATGAACTCGCTCGGGGCCAGGATGGTGGACCGTACGACCGGCTCGTGCACCTTGTCGATCTTGCCCACGGGGAACTCGCTGGGGTTGGTCACCGTGTGCTCGGAGCCGTCCTCCATATCCACGCGGTAGATCACATTGGGCGCGGTGGCGATCAGATCGAGACCGAATTCGCGCTCCAGGCGCTCGCGGATGACCTCCAGATGCAGCAGGCCGAGGAAGCCGACGCGGAAGCCGAAGCCGAGGGCCGCCGAGGTCTCCGGCTCGTAGACCAGCGCGGCGTCGTTGAGCTGGAGCTTGTCCAGCGCCTCGCGCAGCTCCGGGTAGTCCGAGCCGTCCAGCGGATACAGCCCGGAGAAGACCATGGGCTTGGGGTCCTTGTAGCCGCCCAGCGCCTCGGTCGCCCCGTGGGTGAACTGGGTGATCGTGTCGCCGACCTTGGACTGGCGGACGTCCTTCACTCCGGTGATCAGATAGCCCACCTCACCGACGGACAGCCCGTCGGCAGGGGTCATCTCGGGCGAGTTGGTGCCGATCTCCAGCAGCTCATGGGCGGCGCCGGTGGACATCATCTTGATGCGCTCGCGCTTGCCCAGCGTGCCGTCGACGACCTTGACGTAGGTCACGACGCCCCGGTACGCGTCATAGACCGAGTCGAAGATCATGGCTCGGGCCGGGGCGTCCTTGACGCCCACCGGGGCCGGGACCAGCCTGACGACCTCGTCCAGCAGCTCGGCCACGCCCTCACCGGTCTTGGCGGAGACCTTGAGCACATCGGAGGGGTCGCAGCCGATGATGTGGGCCAGCTCGGCGGCGTACTTCTCGGGCTGGGCGGCCGGAAGGTCGATCTTGTTGAGGACCGGGATGATCGTGAGGTCGTTCTCCAGGGCCAGGTAGAGGTTGGCCAGGGTCTGCGCCTCGATGCCCTGGGCCGCGTCGACCAGCAGGATGCAGCCCTCGCAGGCCGCGAGGGAGCGCGAGACCTCATAGGTGAAGTCCACGTGGCCAGGGGTGTCGATCATGTTGAGGATGTGGGTGGCGCCCGCATCCCCGCCTTGATCCCCGCCCTGGGGCGCCCAGGGCAGCCGGACCGCCTGGGACTTGATCGTGATGCCGCGCTCGCGCTCGATATCCATGCGGTCGAGGTACTGCGCGCGCATCTGCCGCTGCTCGACCACACCGGTCAGCTGGAGCATCCGGTCGGCGAGCGTCGACTTGCCGTGGTCGATGTGCGCGATGATGCAGAAGTTACGGATGAGAGCCGGGTCGGTACGGCTCGGCTCCGGCACATTGGTAGGGGTCGCGGGCACGCAGGGTCCTGTGTCTAGGCGGGACTCGGTGTTGTCAGTCAGTGATGTCAGTCAGTCGTCAGTCCATGGTCCCACGACTGACGACCGCGCCCGGGTTCGGTACGGCGACGGCGCCCGGGTTCGATATGGATTCGGCTCCGTTTAGGAGGCCGCGAAGCCTGCTGGTACCCTGGTCGACTGTGTCTCGTGCCGCTCCCGCGAGCGACACCGGATGCGAAACGAAACAGCGAAATCCAACGAACCTGCGAAGGCTCTTTACGTGGCGAACATCAAGTCCCAGATCAAGCGGAACAAGACGAACGAGAAGGCGCGCCTGCGCAACAAGTCCGTCAAGTCCGAGCTGAAGACCGCGATCCGTCGGACCCGCGAGGCCGTCGCCGCCGGTGACGTCGAGAAGGCCACCGCCGCCGCCCGCGTCGCGTCCCGGAAGCTGGACAAGGCCGTCAGCAAGGGCGTCCTCCACAAGAACAACGCCGCCAACAAGAAGTCGGCCCTGGCCAGCCAGGTCGCCGGCCTCCAAGGCTGATTCCCGGGGCCACTGCCCCTCGGGGCCACCGCCCCACCCCGCCGTGGGAACATTCGAGCCCTCTACCTCGAATCACGGACAGTCTTCGTAGTACGCCACGCTACGTTCAGTGCCCCCGGGCCCACTCCGGGGGCACTGCTGTGTCCCGGGCGTCACCACAGCCGTCACCACAGCCGCACGCGCCAGCATTTGCCGGGCGGCTCACCGGTCTTGCCGCTCTTGCCGCTCTTGCAGACCCTGAGCGAGAGGTGTGCCGCCTCGTGGATATCGCGCGAGGACTCCTTGCATACACCGTCGTCACTGGTGTCGCTCCCCTTGATGAGAGCGTCCCCGCCGTCGGCCCAGATGTCCGTGCCGGCCGGAGTGAAGACGTACGCCCGTATGCCCACCCCATCGGGGGTCTGATCGCAGACCCGCAGGGTGTCCGCGTCCTCGATCCACCGCACGGCGTCCCCGTCGAAGGTCGTCGGCACGTCGAACGGCATCCGCGCCGCCACGTTCCCCGGCGGCAGCCAGACGTAGTGCACCAGCATGGCGGCCGCCGCCCCCGCCGTGAGGAGCCCACCCCACAGGGTCAGGCGCCCTGCCCGGCCCGCGGGCAGGCGGACGCGGCCCTTACGGTGGCGGCGGCCGGACACGGTCGGCGTCGGCGGGGTCTGTACGGCGGCGCTGGCGTCGTGAGCGGCGGCGCTGGCGTGGAGGAAATCCCGCTCCTGGGCATTCGCCCCGCCCGTATGCTCCGCGCAGCGCCGCGCAAGAGCGAGCTTCGCGCCCGGGTAGAGCGCGCCCGGATCACGCCCCAGGGCCTGCCACGCGCTGGCCGCCTCGGTCAGCTGACGGTGGATGCGCAGCTCCTCGCGGCCCTCGGTGAGCCAGCGCCGCAGGCGCGGCCAGGCCGTGAGCAGCGCGTCGTGGGCGAGGTGGATGCCGTCGCCGTCGAGGACGATCAGCCGGTGCGCCGCCAGGAGTTCGAGTACGGCGGACAGCTCGGCCTGTTCCGCGAGTCCGGTGAGTTCGTCGCGGCTTGCGCACCGCCTGGCGCCGACCGGGCCGTCTCCCGGGGCGGTGAGCCGCAGTACAAGAGTGCGCAGGATGTCCTGTCGCGCGGGCGGCAAGGCGGTGAACACCTGCTCGGCCGTCGTTGCGACGGCGCGCCGCAGCCCGCCCACGGCCTCGTAGTCGGCGAGTCGTAAGGACGCTCCTCGACGGGCCTGCCAAGTCTCCCGCAGGACGTGGGCCGCCCAGGGCAGGGCACCGGGCTGCTGTGCCGCCTCCGTGAGGACACAGGCCACCAGGTCCGGCTCCACGGTCACCCCCGCGCGGGCGGCGGGCTGGACGACCATCTCCCGCAGTTCGTGCCGCGAGGGCGGACCGACCGGGATGCGCGCGCCGTCCCGTAGCGCGGCGGCCAGGTCCGGGTGGTCCAGGCAGCGGTCGACGGCATCGGACCGTACGGCGAGGATGATCCGTAACCAGTGGCGGGCGCCCGCCGTCACTTCGGCCAGCGCGGCGAGGAACGCGTCACGCTCGTCGGCGTCGGCACACCGGGTGAAGGTCTCCTCCAACTGGTCGACGACGAGCAGCACGTGGGTGCCGCTCGGCCGGCCCGCCGGCCACGTGGTGAGCGCGGCGCCCAGGCTCGCGGGGTCGAGAGCGAGGTCGCGGCACAACGCCTCGGCGTCCCCGCCGGTCAGCCGCGTCACCGCCGTGGCCAGCTCGCTCAGAGGGTGCGGTCCCGGCGTGAACAGGACGGGATGCCGGTGCGGTTCGAGGTTCGGCAGCAGCCCGGATCTCAGCAGCGAGGACTTCCCGCTGCCCGAGGCGCCGCAGAGCGTGATCACATACGTGCCGGTCGGGTCGGAGATCCTTCGCCCGGCCTCCTCGGCCAACTCCGCCCGGCCGAAGAACACTTCGGCGTCCTCGGGCCCGTACGGCGACGGCCCCGGGTAGGGGCACCGGCCCGCACCCTCGGGCCGTCGGGAGTTGTCCGAAAGCCCAGCTCAGACCGGACAGACAAGCGGACAAGTCCGGCCTCGGCGGCGGGCGGGCGACGGCGTCGATTAAGGTGAGCGGCGGCTCTGCGTCACTGCGGCACCGGAGCGTCCGGCGCATTCCGCAACAGCTCCGCGGTGGCGGGACGTTTCCCCAGGGCAGCGTGGGGCTTTTGGCCTTTATCGGGTATGTTCACGTCATGTCGATACCGGGGGAGTCTCCCAACCCGTACGGGCCGCCGCAGCAGCCTCAGCCACCTCAGCCAGGCGCACCGGCCCCACAGCCGAACCCCTACGCGCAAGGCCCGCAGCAGGGACAGTCGCCGTATCCGTACGCGCAGCCGACGATGCCCGCCATGCCCGCCGTCACCGCGATGCCCCCGGGCCCCCCTGGTCCTCCCGCGCCTCCCGGGGCCGGTGGCTGGTCCACACCCGAGACGGCGGCCGGGGCCGGGTACGGCCCGATGGGCGCCCAGCCGCCCATGCCGCCCGCAGGGCCGGGCAACCCCGGCGGCCGTGGCAAGGGCTGGCTGTGGGGCCTGGGCGGGGCGGTCGTCGCCTCGGCGGTGTGGGCCGGGGTCGTGTTCTCGACCGGCGGCTTCGGGAGCGACGAGAAGAGGGCCGACCTGGGGACCTACCAGTACGCCAGCAACCTGTGCTCCTCCAGCGACTTGACCCCCATCGAGAACGCCTCCTTCAAGGAGAAGGACTCGACCAGCGGGACCAATCCGCAGCACAGCAGCTCGGAGGACCCGGCCATGGACTCGATGACATGCAATGTCGACTACGAGCCCAGCTCCTCGTCCAGCAGCGACTACTCCTCCGCCTGGCTCTACACGACGGCGTATCTGCACCGGAAGACGGACCCCACGCCCGAGTTCAAGGCGACCTACATGTCGTACAAGAACCAGAAGACCTCCACCACCCACTACAAGGTGTCCGAGGTCAGCGGTGTCGGCGACGAGGCGTACGTGGTGGCCCAGGAGTACGAGGGCACCAGCAACACCAGCGCCTATGTGATCCTCGGGGTGCGCGACGGCTGGATGACGTACCAGACGACGTGGTCGCAGTACGCGTCGAGCTCGTCGGACAGCCCGGTCAAGAGCAATGCCGAGATCACCGAAATGCTCAAGGCGAGCGCCAAGGGGACGCTGGAGAAGCTCCAGAAGTAGTCGGCCAGTCGGCCCGAAGCGGCACCCGCGCGGGCTGTCACCGTCGGACCCGTCCGGTCGCCCCGGGCGGGTCCGGGGCTTTTCTGCCGGATCTCCGTGGGAAAAGTGGCCTAGCGGCCCGCTCGGGCGGCACGGGCGACGGTGACCACCGCCTTCTCCAGCGCGTACTCCGGGTCGTCGCCGCCACCCTTGACCCCCGCGTCGGCCTCGGCCACGGCGCGCAGCGCCACCGCCACGCCATCCGCCGACCAGCCGCGCATCTGCTGCCGCACCCGGTCGATCTTCCACGGCGGCATGCCGAGCTCACGCGCCAGATCGCCGGGGCGCGCACCGCGCGGCGCTGAGGCGAGCTTGCCGATGGCGCGCACGCCCTGGGCGAGGGCGCTGGTGATCAGCACCGGGGCCACGCCCGTGGACACGGCCCAGCGCAGCGCCTCCAGGGCCTCGGCGGTGCGCCCTTCGACCGCGCGGTCGGCGACGGTGAAGCTGGACGCCTCGGCACGGCCCGTGTAGTAGCGGGCGACGACGGCCTCGTCGATCGTGCCCTCCACATCGGCGACAAGCTGCGCGCAGGCACTTGCCAGCTCGCGCAGATCGCTTCCGATGGCATCGACCAGCGCCTGGCACGCCTCCGGCGTGGCGGACCGCCCGGTGGCCCGGAACTCCGCCCGCACAAAGGCCAGCCGGTCGGCCGGCTTGGTCATCTTCGGGCACGCGACCTCGCGCGCGCCCGCCTTGCGGGCGGCGTCCAGCAGCCCCTTGCCCTTGGCTCCGCCGGCATGCAGCAGCACGAGGGTGATCTCCTCCGCGGGGGCGCTCAGATACCCCTTCACGTCCTTGATCGTGTCCGCCGACAGATCCTGTGCGTTGCGCACCACCACGACCTTGCGCTCGGCGAACAGGGAAGGGCTCGTCAACTCGGCGAGCGTGCCGGGCTGCAGCGCGTCCGGCATGAGGTCGCGCACATCGGTGTCCGGATCGGCGGCCCGGGCCGCCGCCACGACCTGCTGCACGGCTCGGTCGAGCAGCAGGTCCTCCTGGCCCACGGCGAGAGTCACGGGGGCGAGCGGATCGTCGGTCGTCGTCTTCCTGGCCATCGTCGTCCAGCATCCCACGACCCGCCGACAACCCCGACAGCCCCGCTCCCCGGATGCCCGACAATGATCCGGTGACCGATGCACTCCTCGACCCCGTAAGACATGTCCTCGTACTGCCCGACCGCGACGCGGCCGAGGAGGTGGCCGAGGGCCTGGCCGACCGCTTCGGCGTCGCCGAGGAACCCCATCTGATCCGGGACGCGCTGGCGGGCGAGGACGACGCGGAGGACGCGCAGTGGCTGGTGGTCGTGGAGGACCCGGCCAAGGCCCTGGACCCGGCGGCGCTGGACGCGTACGCGGCCGAGTACGAGGGATGGCTGGAGGCCGAGTAGCCCCGGTGGCGTGTGGCCACCCGCCACCGCCGAGCGTGACCCGCGTCATCTGACCGCCGCCCGCAGGTCCGGGCCGATGATCGCGATCGGACCGGCGGAGTCGGTACGCAGGACGGCGGCGCCCTGGGCGCGGAGGGCGGCGACGGTTCGGGGTGATGGGTGGCCATACGGGTTGTCCGCACCACAGCTGATCAACGCGAGGCGCGGGCTCACGCGGCGGAGCAGGCCCGGATCCTGGTAGGCGGAACCGTGGTGGGCGACCTTGAGGACGTCCACCTCGGACAGCGTGGGGTGGGCGGCCAGCAAAGCGCTCTGTGCGGGCGGTTCGAGATCGCCCAGGAGGAGGAAGGTCAGGCCCGCCGTGCGGACCAGGAGCGTGACGCTCGCGTCGTTCGGCCCCTCCACGGGCAGCCCGGTTGCGCCTTGCCCCAGCGCGGGCGATACGGCCGCGCCTCGTCCCTTCGCGGTCGGCGCGGGCGCGCCTTGCCCTTTCGCAGAGCGCACGGCCGTGGGCGGCGGCCACAGCACCTCCCAGGACAGGGAGCCGACCCGGCGGCGCTCCCCCGGTGCGGCGGTGATCACCGGGATATGCGCCGCCCCGGCCCGGCGGCGCACGGACTCGGCCTGATCCGGCGGGTCCCGCAGGGGCGTCGTCTCGATCGCGCCCACCGCCCTGCCGCGCAACGCGCCGCTCAGCCCCGCCACATGGTCGGCGTGGAAGTGGGTGAGAACGAGCAGTGGAATGCGGACCACGCCCAGCCTCCGCAGGCAGCGGTCCACGGCGCGCGGCTCAGGACCGGTGTCCACGACGACGGCCGTGCCGGGGCCGGCCGAGAGGACCAGCGCGTCGCCCTGGCCGACATCGCAGACCACCAGCCGCCAACCGGGCGGTGGCCAGCCGGAGATGACACGGGCCAGCGGGGCCGGGCGGGTGAGGACGAGCAGCAGGAGCAGCGCGCAGAGCGCGCACAGCAGCCGGTGCCTCAGCAGGCGGCGGCCGGTAAGCACGGCGACGGCGGTGACGGCGGTCAGCAGCAGCCCGCCGGTCCAGCCGCCCGGCCAGGCCAGCTCCGCCCCGGGCAGCCCCGCGCCCGCGCGCGCCACGGAGGCGATCCCCCCGGTCGGCCAACCGGCCAGCCAGGCCAGGAACTGGGCGACCGGGAACGCGAACGGGGCCGCCGCGAGAGCGGCGAAGCCGAGGATCGTGGCGGGGGCGACCGCGAGCTCGGCGATCAGATTGCAGGGGATCGCCACCAGGCTCACCCGGCCGGCCAGCACCACGACCACCGGCGCGCACACCGCCTGGGCCGCTACGGCCGCGGCCAGCATCTCGGCGGGCCGCGGCGGCAGTCCGCGCCGCCGCAGGGCGGCACCGAGCCCCGGAGCGAGGGTGAGCAGCGCGCCCGTGGCCAGCACGGAGAGCAGAAAACCGTAGCTCCGCGCCAGCCAGGGGTCGTAGAGGACCAGTACCAGGACGGCGGCGGCCAGGGCGGGCAGCAGGGACCGGCGGCGGCCGGTGGCGATGGCCAGCAGGGTGATCAGCCCGCACGCGGCTGCGCGCAGCACGCTGGGGTCGGGTCTGCAGACGATGACGAAGCCGAGCGTGAGCCCACCGCCGAGCAACGCGGTCATCCGCAGGGGGATGCCCAGCCGGGCGGCGAGCCCGCGCCGCTCGGCCCGGGCGGCGAGGTGGGGCGGTCCGATGAGCAGCACGAGGATCACCGACAGGTTGCTTCCGCTGACCGCCAGCAGATGCGTCATGTCCGCGGCCCGGAACGCCTCTTCGAGATCCGGCGACACCCGTGAGGTGTCCCCCACGACAAGCCCCGGGAGCAGCGCCCGCGCGTCCGGGGCCAGCCCGTCGGTCGCGGCCCGCAGACCGCCCCGCAGCCGCCCGGCCACGCGCTGGGCCGCGGTGGGCCCCGCGACGATCTGCGGCGCCCCGCCGCCGTTGACGCGCACCACGGCGGCGATGCGGTCGCCGTCGCGCATCGGCGGGGCGAGACGGCCGTGGACGCGCAGGCGCGTGGAGGGCAACAGCCGCAGCCACGCGGCCTGCTGCTGCGGCCGTGGCTGGGCGATCACGAGGACGGGGGCGCGGGTGGTGGCCGCCGAGCCGCCGTGGTCGGCCGCCACACGAGTGGCCTCCGCCTCCAGCACCACGGACACGGGCGCGGGCGCGGCGCCCCGCACCCGGGGACGGGTGAGGCGCGGATCGCCCGTGACGGTCAGCTCGACGGAAGCCCCGGCGTACACCCGAGCCAGCGACGGCACCGGCCCCCGCCGCACATCCGCCCCATGCGCCCAGGCCACGGCAGCCGCCGCGGCCCCGCACACCAACGCCGCAGCCACACTCCCCCGAAGCCCACGCCACCGCGCCCCGGCCGCCGACGCGGCCACGGTTCCCCGGGCTGCAACCGTTCCCGGACCGTCTGCGGCTGCTGGGGCTGCTACGACTTCTGGAACGGCTACCTCTCCCGGGGCGGCTGCGCCTTCCGGGACGCCCGCAGCCCCCGGGACGCCCGCAGCCCCCGGGACAGCCGCGCTTCCCGGGGCCGCTACAGCTCCCGAGGGCGCCGCGCCTCCCCGCGCTGCCCCGCCTCCCGGCACAGCCTCGCCTCTCCCGGCGGTCACGGCTCCCGGCACGGCTGCACCTTCCGGCGCTGCCCCGCGTCCCGCGGACGCCACACCTCCCGCTTCGCAGCGACCTGTCGGTCCCGCTCGCGAGGCTGTGCCCTGGGCCCTGCCCGGGCCTCGGGTGGCGCGTCGGGGCGGGGCAGGGGTCGTGGACCGGGGCGGAGTGTTGGGCGGGGGTCGGGTGGCGGTCCGGGGGCGGTGGGTGGCCCACATCAGGGCCGTTGCGGCGAGGCATGCTCCCGCGCAGGCCAGAGCCACCGTGCGGCCGGACGCTCCGAGGGCGAGGGCCGCCGCGAGCCAGGCGGCGAGGGCAGGCGGTACGAGGCGTAGGTCGGGCGGGCCCTCCTGGCGTGGGGCGGAGGCTCCGCGTGGGGAGGCGGCCTCGGCGTGCACCGGGGCGCGGGGGCGCGGGGCCTGTCGGGGTGTCATGGGCGGACCAGCGGGCGGAGGTCGGCGAATCGGCGGTCGCCGATCCCGTTGACCTCGCGGAGTTCGTCGACGGAGCGGAAACCGCCGTGCTGGGTGCGGTAGTCGAGGATGTGCCGGGCCAGCACGGGGCCGACCCCGGGAAGGGTGTCCAGTTGGTCGACGGTGGCGGAGTTCAGGCTGACCGGCCCGGCGGGCGCCGGGCCCGCGCCGCCCGCCACGCCGCCCGACTCGGCCGTGGCGGCGGGGCCGCTGCCGGTGGGGGTCGGGGCAGGGGGCGTGCCGACCACGATCTGCTCGCCGTCCGTCAGGACACGGGCCCGGTTCAGCCCGCTGAGATCCGCGCCCGGCCGGGTCCCTCCGGCCGCCTTCAGCGCGTCGGCGACCCTCGAACCCGGCCGCAGCCGATGCACCCCCGGGTCGCGGACCTTGCCCGATACATCCACCACGACCGACCCCGGCCCCGCCGTAGGCCCCGCCCCGGGCGACGGAGCCAGAGCCGAAGCCGGTTCGGAGGCCGCCGGGCGCGGCGGCTCCGGGGGCGGTGCCGCGACCGTCTGCGGTCGGCCGGTCAAGAAGTGGTACGCCGCGAACGCCGCCGCGACGAGCAGTGCGACGGCCAGCGCGGCCAGGGTCCGCAGTTCGATACCGCAGCGGAGCTGAAGCCACAGCGGCAGCCGCTCCTTCAGCGCCAGCCGCAGGCGGTCGCGGCGTGGCATCCCCGGGTTGCCGGTGGTCGCTTCCGCCTCGGCTCCTTCGGCCGCTTCGGCCTCGTTGGCTGCCTCGACCGGCTTCGTGTCGTCCGCCGTACCGGTACCCGTGCGCTCTTCGCTCGCCTCGTCCCGGGCGCCCGGCGGCGGCTGGGGCGTGGCGGCGGTGACTCGTGGTGCGCTGGGGAAGAGCGCGGTCGCTCGCGCATGGCGGTGGTACGCGGCCGCCGCCGGGCGCCTACCGACGCCGGGGCGGCGGCGGAGCAGATGGCGGCCCGGGCCGGAGGGCGGGCGGCGGTCGTGACGGCGGGCGGGGCCCGGCCGGGTGGTTACTGTGCGTGAGTGTGCTCCCATGCGCCTGACCGTAGGCGACCTCGGCCGATCTCGCCGACGCACCTCAATTTCCGGGGATAACCCACCAGTTGTGGATAACCCCGTCACCCGGACGGGCGCACCCGCCCCCTCCCCGCCCCGCTAGCGCGGCGAGACCACCGCGCCCAGCAGACCAGGACCGGTGTGGGCGCCGATCACCGCGCCGACCTCGCTCACGTACAGCTCCTCGAGCCCGGGCACCCGCTCGCGCAGCCGCTCCGCGAGGGCCGCCGCCCGCTCGCCCGCGGCCAGATGCTGTACCGCGATGTCCACGGGGCTCAGGCCGGCCCGCTCCACCACGATCTCCTCCAGCCGGGCGATGGCCTTGGACGCGGTGCGGACCTTCTCCCGCAGCTCGATCCGGCCCTCGTCCAGCTGCAGCAGCGGCTTGACCGCGAGGGCCGAGCCGAGCAGCGCCTGAGCGGCCCCGATGCGGCCGCCGCGGCGCAGATAGTCGAGGGTGTCGACGTAGAAGTAGGCGGCCGTGCTCTCGGCGCGCTTCTCGGCGGCCGCGACCGCCTCGTCCAGCATGCCGCCGCTCTCCGCGGTCTCGGCCGCCGACAGGGCGCAGAAGCCGAGCGCCATGGCCACCATCCCGGTGTCCACCACCCGCACCGGCACGGGCGCGTCCTGGGCCGCGAGCACGGCTGCGTCGTACGTGCCGGAGAACTCGGCCGACAGGTGGAGGGAGACGATCCCGGTCGCGCCCGCCTCGGCGGCGGCGCGGTAGGCGGCCGCGAACATCGCCGGGCTGGGCCGGGACGTGGTCACCGGTCTGCGCTTCTGCAACGCCTGCGCGAGCGACCGGGCCGAGATCTCGGTCCCCTCCTCCAGTGCCCGGTCTTCGAGCACCACCGTCAGCGGCACCGAGACGATGTGGTGCCGCTCCATGGCCTCCTGCGGAAGGTACGCCGTGGAATCGGTCACGATCGCGACATGGCGGGACATGACTGGGAGGTTATCGGGGGATGGCCTGGGCGAACAGCGCGACCCCGCCGGATGATCAGGTCACGTCGTGTTCTTGCGGCGTGCGCCCGCCGGGTCGGCGGCCGGTGTCCCCGCGGCATCAGCCGGTGATGTCGCTGCCTGCCACCAGCTGTCCGTCCCCGCCGTGGAGCCGGGGCCACTGATGGACCGGGGCGGCTCGCCGGACGTGGGCGCGGGCGCGGCAGGCCCGGCGGACCCCGCCGCGGTCCCGGAAGCCGCCGGGGAGGAGGGCTCGGGCTCCGGCGCCCAGTGCCGCAGCGCGCCCGCCTCGACCTCGATCTCGCGATCCAGCGCGTCCAGGTCGTCCCGGGCGAACCGCTGCGCCCGGTCCTGCGCCGCCCAGCGCAGCGAGTCCGCGGAGCGGGTGATCCGCTCCGTACGCTCCCGGAGCTCGGGCAGCTGGGCCTCCAGGCGGGTCCTGGTCGGCTCCTGCTCCAGCCGCTTCAGCTCCTCGTCCAGCTCCCGCCCATGGGCGCTGAGCCGTTCGAAAAGGCCCAACGCCTCGGACAGCGAAGGATCTTGGGGCGCCCCCGCCCGCAGCACCTCATGGGTCGCCCGCATCGAGGTGCGCAGCGACAGGCGCAGCTCGGCGAGCTCGCCCGCCGGGCCGGGCTGTACGAACTGCTTGGCTCGCAGCCTGGTGTCCTCCACCGTGCGGCGGGCCTGGCTGACGGTGCGGTCGATACCGCGCTTGGCCGCCTTGACCGCCCGGACGCCCGCGTAGACACCCACCGAGACGAAGAGCAGGAAGACAAGCAGCAGGATCCAGACAACGGCTTCCATGCGCGCTCCTTCGCGGCGGCGGGCCGGGCGGCTCCGGCCGACGGCATCGGTCGTCTTCCCATCCCACCGTAAACGCAACGGGTGGGTTAGGGGTTCCCGGCGAACCCCCAACCCACCCGTAGGTGGGATCCCTGACGCCCCAGCACTGAAGCACCCAGCGATCAGCACTCAGCGGTCAGCGGTCAGCACTCAGCGGTCAGCCATCACGCGGGGACGATGTTCACCAGCTTCGGCGCCCGCACGATCACCTTCCGGATCCCCGCGCCGTTCAGCGCGGCCACCACCGCCGGGTCGCCCAGCGCCAGCTTCTCCAGCTCTTCCTCGGAGACCGAGGGCGCGACCTCCAGCCGTGCCTTGACCTTGCCCTTGACCTGCACCACACAGGTCACGGTCTCGTCGACGACATACGCCGGGTCGGCGACCGGGAAGGGCTCGTGGACGACCGACGTGTCGTGGCCCAGCTTGCGCCACAGCTCCTCGGCGACGTGCGGGGCCAGCGGCGCGATCAGCAGCACCAGGGCCTCGGCGACCTGGCGCGGCACCTCGCGGGCCTTGGTGACGTGGTTGTTCAGCTCGGTGATCTTGGCGATGGCGGTGTTGAACCGCAGGTTCACCATGTCCTGCCGTACGCCGTCGATCGCCTTGTGCAGGGCGCGCAGCGTCGCCTCGTCCGGCTCGGCGTCCACGACGGTGACCTCGCCGGATGCCTCGTCCACCACGTTGCGCCACAGACGCTGCAGCAGCCGGTACTGGCCGACCACCGCGCGGGTGTCCCAGGGCCGCGACACATCCAGCGGCCCCATGGCCATCTCGTACAGCCGCAGCGTGTCGGCCCCGTACTCGGCGCAGATCTCGTCCGGGGTGACGGCGTTCTTCAGGGACTTGCCCATCTTGCCCAGCAGACGGGTGACCTTCTCGCCCTGGTAGTAGTACGCGCCGTCCCGCTCCTCGACCTCCGCCGCCGGGACCGCGATACCGCGGCTGTCCCGGTAGACAAAGGCCTGGATCATGCCCTGGTTGTACAGCTTGTGGAACGGCTCGGCCGACGAGATGTGGCCCAGGTCGTACAGCACCTTGGACCAGAAGCGCGCGTACAGCAGATGCAGCACGGCGTGCTCGGCGCCGCCGACGTACAGGTCGACGCCGCCGGTCGGCTGCCCCTCGCGCGGCCCCATCCAGTACTGCTCGATGTCCGGGTCGACCAGCCGCTCGGCGTTGTGCGGGTCCAGGTAGCGCAGCTCGTACCAGCAGGAGCCGGCCCAGTTGGGCATGGTGTTGGTCTCGCGGCGGTACCGCTTGGCACCGGCGCCGTCGCCCAGGTCCAGCTCCACATGGACCCAGTCCTCGTTCCGGGACAGCGGGGTCTCCGGGGAGGTGTCGGCGTCGTCGGGGTCGAAGGTGCGCGGCGAGTAGTCCTCGACCTCCGGCAGCTCCAGCGGCAGCATCGACTCGGGCAGCGGGTGGGCCACGCCGTCCTCGTCGTAGACGATCGGGAAGGGCTCGCCCCAGTAGCGCTGGCGGCTGAACAGCCAGTCGCGCAGCCGGAAGTTGACGGTGCCCTCGCCGATGCCGCGGGCGGTCAGCCACTCGGCCATCCGGGCCTTGGCCTCGACGACGTCCAGGCCGTCCAGGGAGATGTCGTCGTTGGACGAGTTGATGATCTTCGCGTCATATGACCCGAAGGCGTCCACCCACGTCGCGGTGTCGGTGCCCCGGCCGTCGGTCGGCTCGACGATGCAGTGGATCGGCAGCTCGAAGGCGCGCGCGAACTCGAAGTCGCGCTGGTCGCCCGCGGGGACGGCCATGATCGCGCCGGTGCCGTAGCCCATCAGCACATAGTCGGCGATGAAGACCGGCACCCGGTCGCCGTTGACCGGGTTGATCGCGAAGGCGCCCGTGAAGACGCCGGTCTTGTCCTTGACCTCGGCCTGGCGCTCGACGTCGGACTTGGCGGCGGCCTGCTTGCGGTACGCGGCGACGGCCTCGGCCGGGGTGCTGTGGCCGCCGGTCCACACGTCGTGCGTGCCCTCGGGCCAGGCGGCCGGGACGATGGCGTCCACCAGGCCGTGCTCGGGGGCCAGCACCATATAGGTCGCGCCGAACAGGGTGTCCTGGCGGGTGGTGAAGATCGTGATCTTGGCGTCGGGGTGGTCCGCCACCGGGAAGTCCACCCGGGCGCCCTCGCTCCGCCCGATCCAGTTGCGCTGCTGCAGCTTGATGGCCTCGGGCCAGTCCAGCGCCTCCAGGTCATCCAGCAGCCGGTCCGCGTAGGCGGTGATCCGCATGTTCCACTGGCGCAGGTTGGCCTTGAAGACCGGGAAGTTGCCGCGCTCGGAGCGGCCCTCGGCGGTGACCTCCTCGTTGGCCAGCACGGTGCCCAGGCCCGGGCACCAGTTGACGGGCGCGTCGGAGGCGTACGCCAGGCGGTAGCCGCTCAGCACGTCAGCGCGCTCGACGGCGGTCAGCTCCGCCCAGGGGCGCCCGTCCGGGGTCGCCCGCTCACCGGAGACGAACTGCTCGACCAGGGTGGCGATCGGGCGCGCCTTGTCGGCCTCCTGGTCGTACCAGGAGTTGAAGATCTGCAGGAAGATCCACTGGGTCCACTTGTAGTAGTCCGGGTCGATCGTCGCGAAGGAGCGGCGCGGGTCGTGGCCCAGGCCCAGGCGGCGCAGCTGGCGCCGCATGTTCTCGATGTTGGCCTCGGTGCTCACCCGGGGGTGGGTGCCGGTCTGCACGGCGTACTGCTCGGCGGGCAGGCCGAAGGCGTCGAAGCCCAGGGTGTGCAGGACGTTGTGGCCCGTCATGCGGTGGTAGCGGGCGTAGACGTCGGTGGCGATATAGCCCAGGGGGTGGCCGACGTGCAGGCCCGCGCCCGAGGGGTACGGGAACATGTCCATGATGAACTTCTTGGGCCGCGCCACGGCCTCCGGGTCCCCGGCCAGCTCGCCGCTCGGGTTGGCGGCGTCGTACGTGCCCTGCGCGTCCCAGAAGTCCTGCCAGCGGGCCTCGATGTCGGCGGCCAGCGCGGCGGTGTAGCGGTGCGGCGCGGCCGCCTCGGCGGCATTGGTCTCGCTCATGGTCCTCAAAGCTCCATCGGGTCGTCTCTGCCTGCGGTACCGGGCGACTCTCCGTCGCAGTCGCATCCGAGCAGTCGCGTCTGAAACAAAAAGACCCCTCGCACAGGAGGGGACGCCGCGCCGATTCCGACCCGGGTGGATCACCGGTCGGGACTGATCAGCGCGGCCCGCTAAGCAGAAGGCGTACGGCACGCATGGGGTCAGGTTACCGCAGGGCACCAATGGCGCGCACAGAGGTTGCCGCCGGACCGGACTCGTCGCCCACGCCCCGGACCTACGACAATGGGCGGGCCGTCCTCGCCGGACGGCCCGCCCATTCACTCACACTGTGGAGCTAAGGAGAATTGAACTCCTGACCTCCTGCATGCCATGCAGGCGCTCTACCAACTGAGCTATAGCCCCAGGTCCTGCTCCGCCCGGTACCCCCGGCGGCATCGCCTACATTACACGGACCCCACGGCCGTCTGCCAAATCGGTTTCCTTATGCCGTCGCGAACGAGTAGAAGCGCTTCAGGGTGCAGTGCTCGTCGAGGAGCCGTCCGTAGATCGGCTCCCCTTCGAGCTCCCTGTACGTCTCGATCGGGTCGCCCTTGATGATGAGCGCCCGGGCGCACTCCACACACCAGTACTGGTAGTCGGGGTTGAGCGGTTCCATGTCGCGCACGATCGGCGTCCCGCTGCCACACCAGTCGCACTTCCGGCTGTGTGCTCCCAATCTCACTCAGCTCCAGCTGTGGCCGCAGGCCGTACACACGTAGGAAACACCGCCGTTGTCACCAAGACCTTGGGATCCCCCTCCGGCCGCCGATTCTGCCATGGGAGGGCGCCCAGGTCAGCGGAGATACCTCACACGTATCACCAGACCAACAATCGCTCCGCACAGCGCCGCGCCCGCCAGCGCCAGACAGCTCATCCACAGGGCGTCCGCGGAGGCGTCCACGCCCGACCCGTGGCCCAGGAAGACCGCGCCGAAAACGGCGACGCCGCTCAGCAGACCGAGTTGAGCGGATGTCACCAGCACCCCGCTGGCGTCCGCCGCGTCCTGCGGCCGAACGGTCGCCAACGTCCGGGTCAGCACGGGGCTGTAGGCGAAGGCGAGCCCCATCCCGACGCCCACCAGGGCGACGAACAGCCAGGCGCCGCCGTCGGACCCGTCGCGCAGCGCCAGACCGACGCCGACGAACGAGACGGCCGCCAGCACGAATCCGGCCGGTACGGTGACGGGCTGCCAGCGCGACGGAAGACGCTGCCAGTTGAGGCCGACGAGGCCGAACGCCACAGCGGTGGGGGCGAAGGTACAGCCGGCCCGCAGGGCGCTGTAGCCGAGCCCACCCTGCACATGCAGCGTCATCACGAACAGAAAGCCCCCGTTGGCCGCCATTCCCAGCACGATCCGCACGATCGCAAGCGGCATGCCCGGCGCCCCCGCCACCCGCGGCGAGATCAGCGGCGCCCCGCCACGGCCGGCCAGCCGGGCCTCGTACGCCGCGAAGGCCGCCGCCAGGACCGCGCTCAGGCCCAGCATGACCCAGCCCCACAGCGGCCAGCCACGCTCCTGGCCGAGCACCAACGGCACGGTGAACAGCAGCACCGCCGCCGCGAGCAGCAGCAGACCGGTCAGGTCCAGGGCCCCGGACCGCCCCGCCGCGCCACCGCCCGCGCCCGCCGCCGGGCTCTCCTCGGCGCCGCGCAGCCAGCGCGGTCCCAGGACCAGCAGCGCAAGGCCGATCGGCACATTCACCAGGAAGACCGGGCGCCAGCCGGTCCCGAACAGATCCGCCTGCACCAGCGCCCCGCCCAGGACCTGCCCGACGGCCGCGCCGGAGGCCAGCACCGCCGAATAGGCGCCGAGCGCACGGGCCCGCGAAGCGCCCGTGAAGGTGCGCTGGATGAGGCTGAGCACCTGCGGCAGCATCACCGCCGCGCCCGCACCCTGGATGAACCGGAAGGCGATCAGCGCCCCCGTGCCGGGGGCCAGCCCGCAGGCCAGCGAGGCGGCGGTGAAGACCGTGAGCCCGGCGAGGAACGCCTGCCGGTGGCCGATCAGGGCACCCAGCCGCGCGCCGGTGATCAGCAGCACGGCGTACGAGATCGTGTAGCCCGCGACGACCAGTTGCAGCCCGGCGCCCGAGGCGTGCAGATCGGTGCTGAGGGCCGGTGCGGCGACGTTGACGATGAAGACGTCGAGGACCGCCATGAGCTGCCCGACCAGGACGATCGTGAGCAGCCGGCCGGGGCCCGGCGCCCGGCGCCGGGACCGGTTGTCAGTGGCATCGCTTTTACTGGATCCACCGGTGTCGTCGAGCGCGCCGGGCGGCACCGAGGTGGTCGGGGTGGTGTGTGTCATGGATCGAGCCTGGAGGCGGGCCGGTACGGGTAACGAGAGCCCGCCGATGCTGGTACTGGCAGCACCTGGCAGCCACCCGCCACGGCGGGGACCATGGCACGATGACAGTGAACACCCGCCGCCGGCGGCCGGAGCTGGCCGCCTTCCTGCGCATACGCCGCGCCCGGGTGACGCCCGCCGACGTGGGCATGGCCCCGGGTCTGCGCCGCCGCACGCCGGGGCTGCGCCGGGAGGAGGTCGCCCAGCTCTCCGGGGTCGGCGTGACCTGGTACACCTGGCTGGAGCAGGGCCGCCCGATCAACGCCAGTGCGCAGGTGCTGGACGCGGTGGCCCGCACCCTGCGCCTGGACCAGGCCGAGCGCGAGCACCTGTACCACCTCGCCGAGGTGCCGTACGTCCCCGACCTGGCGGACGAGGTGCAGACGGTCCGCCCTGAGGTGCAGGGCATCATCGACGCGATCGACCCGCTCCCGGCGGTGGTCTACAACGCCCGGTACGACCTGCTGGCGCTGAACGACACATACAAGACCCTCTTCCCGTCGCTCGCGATAGCCCCCCGCACCGAGCGGAACGCGCTGTGGCAGCTGTTCTCCCACCCCGGCTGCTGCTCCATGTTCATCAACCGGGCCAATGAACTGCCGCTCATGGTGGCGACGCTGCGCGGCGCATACGGCCGCCATGTGGGCGAGCCCGCCTGGGAGGACTTCATCAACCGCCTGCTGGGCCTCAGCAAGGAATTCGCCCGGATGTGGCACAGCGGGGATGTCGCCCCGCCCGGCTCCCGGATCAAACTCGTACGGCACGCCTCGGTCGGCGATCTGCGGCTGATCTCGACCTCCCTGGTGATCCAGGGGGCTCCGGAGAGCCGCGTCGTGGTCTACACCCCGAGCGATGAGCAGAGCCGGGTATTGCTTGACCGGCTGCGCACGATGGACGACCTGCTCATCGGCTGCCCCCGGCACGCCCGGCACGTCTCCGAGATCCTGGCGGAGCGGGCGGCGGCAGCGGAGATGGAGGCGGAGATGGAGGCAGACGCGGAGGCGGAAACGAAAGATCCCGCCTCCCTGTGAGGGAAGCGGGATCGCCGTGGCCCAACTTCTGTGGAGCTAAGGAGAATTGAACTCCTGACCTCCTGCATGCCATGCAGGCGCTCTACCAACTGAGCTATAGCCCCGCTCTCCGTCGCGCCGGAGCGCTTCGAACGAGATGAAGCTTAGCCGGTGACCTGCCGGAAAAGGAAATCCGCCCAGTCGTCGGAAATCCGCTCAGTCGTCGTCGCCGAGCACCGGCTCCGGCAGCGACCCGGCGTTGTGCTCCAGGAGCCGCCAGCCGCGCGCGCCCTCGCCCAGTACCGACCAGGAGCAGTTGGACAGCCCGCCGAGCGCTTCCCAGGAATTCGGGTCGAGGCCGAGCAGCCGCCCG
This sequence comes from Streptomyces sp. NPDC020845, assembly GCF_044334165.1. Classification (NCBI taxonomy): domain Bacteria; kingdom Bacillati; phylum Actinomycetota; class Actinomycetes; order Kitasatosporales; family Streptomycetaceae; genus Streptomyces; species Streptomyces sp. NPDC020845. Next base: position 174,348 of record NZ_JBIRSJ010000007.1, read on the forward strand.
ATGGTGGTGCGGATCGTGCCGCCATGGCTGACCACGACGAGCGTGCCGCCGTCCGGCAGCTTGTCGGCGGCCTCTGCCACGACCGGCGCGGCCCGGTCCGCCACCTCGGTCTCCAGCTCGCCGCCGCCGCGCCGCACCGGCTCGCCGCGCTTCCACGCCGCGTACTGCTCGCCGAACCGCGCGGTGATCTCCTCATGGGTGAGCCCCTGCCACTGCCCGGCGAAGCTCTCCCGCAGCCCCGCGTCGTAGTTGACCTCCAGGCCCGTGACGGTGGCCAGCTCGGCGGCCGTCGCCTTGGCGCGGCTGAGGTCGGAGGCGAGGATGGCGTGCGGCTTCAGGGCGGCCAGCAGGCGGGCCGAGCGGCGCGCCTGTACGACACCCGTCTCGGTCAGCTCGATGTCCGTGGTCCCCTGGAAGCGGCGCTCGAGATTCCAGGCCGTCTGGCCGTGGCGCCACAGGACTATGCGGCGGCCACGGCCGCCCTGCGAGCCGTTCAGCGCAGCTCACCGTCCAGTCCGCCGAGCCCGACGTCGGCGGACTGTGCCTTCGCGTACTCCTCCCCCTTGCCGCGGGTGGCCTTGGCGTCGGCGGGCAGCTCCAGCTGCGGGCAGTCCTTCCACAGCCGCTCCAGGGCGTAGAAGACGCGCTCCTCGCTGTGCTGGACGTGGACCACGATGTCCACATAGTCCAGCAGCACCCAGCGGGCCTCGCGGTCGCCCTCGCGGCGCACCGGCTTGGCGCCCAGCTCCTTGTTCAGCCGCTCCTCGATCTCGTCGACGATCGACTTGACCTGGCGGTCGTTGGGAGCCGAGGCGAGCAGGAAGGCGTCGGTGATCGAGAGCACATCGCTGACGTCGTACGCGATGATGTCGTGCGCGAGCTTGTCGGCGGCCGCCTGGGCGGCGGCGTTGATGAGCTCGATGGAGCGGTCAGTGGCGGTCACAGGCAAGGCTTTCAGTCGGTGGGACGTGATACCCCAAGCGTCTCACGCCCCACCGTCACCCCGTCCGGCCTTCTCGCCCCCGGTCAGCTCTTCGGCTTGTAGTCCGGGCCGAGGAGGACCGTGATGTCCGCGTTCGAGGCGACCTTGCCCTTCTTCGCGGCGGCGGCGGCAAGACCCAGCGTCTTGGCGACCTCCTTGGCCTGGGCGGCCTGCTTCGCGTCCGCGTACAGCACCTGCGAGGCCGCCTGCGGAGTGCCGCCCTGCTCGGTGGCGCCGACGACCGTAAAGCCGCCGTTGACCAGGGTGACCTGCGCCTCGTTGGCCGCGCCCTGCACCGAGCCCGCGTTCTTCACGCTGACCCGCGAGGCCGCCTCCTGGTCGGTGTTCTTGACCGCGCCGCCGAGGATGGTCTTGACCACCTTGTCGGTGGACTCCTCGCTGAGCGTGCCGTCCGGCTGGACCGGCAGCATGGTGGTGTCGTACGAACCGCCCTTGGCCTGCTCGGCCAGCCGGGCCAGCGACGCGCCGAGCGCCTTCTCGCTCAGCGACGGGTCCGGGATCTGGGCCAGCGACTCCACGGTGTTCGTGGCGCCGTCCGTATCGCTGGAGATCTTCTTCAGCGCCGCGTGCATGACCTGTCCGAAGCGCGCGAGCTGCTTGGTCTGCGTCTCGCCCTGTCCGCGGTAGGTGGCGTACGCGACGGCGGCCTCGCCGCCCAGATCGCGCTGTTTGCCCCGCTCGACCAGCGGGTCGTCGCCCTTCGCCGCCCCCGGGACGGTGGCGTCGGCGTCGAGGGTGATGCCGCCGACCAGCTCGACCAGGTTCTCCAGATACGGGGTGTCCAGCCGCCAGGTGCCCTGGATCCGCGAGCCGAGCAGCGTGCTCAGGGACTCACGGGTGGAGTCGGAGCCCTCGTCGACCACCGACTTGCCCAGGGTGGTCGCGCCACCGTCCTCGGTGGACAGGGCGAGCGCGTTCGGCAGCAGGACGGTGGTGCCCCGCTTGGTGGTCTCGTTGTCGACCAGCAGCGCGGTGGAGGTGCGCCCGCCCTTGGTCTCGCGCAGATTGACCACGATCACATCGCGCTTCTGCGGTCCCCCGGCGGCGGCCGTGCCCTGCTCGTCGTCGGACAGGCCCGGCAGCTTGCCCGCGTACCAGAGGTAACCGACCCCGCCCACCGCGGCCAGGACCATGACCACCACCAGCGCCACCACGCGGTTGCGGCCCTTGCGCTTGCGCTCGTCGCGCCGCTCGCTGCGGGTCTCGGCGAACTTGAGCCAGTCGATGACGTCTTCGGAGTCCTCGTCCGGCTCCTCGACGAAGGAGAACTGCTCGGTGCGGTACGCCTCGCCGTCCGACTGCTCGGCCGACTTCCCGCCGGACTGCTGCGCGGACCGCTTGCCGGGTTGCCCATCGGGCTGCCGGTCGGCCGGTCTGCTGGTACGGGCGTCAGCCCGGGAGGGAGCCTGCTCACGCTCGGCGGGGCCGGGCTCCTGGTACGCATCGCCCGGCGCCGGGGCCGGGGCCGGGGCCGCCGGGTCGCGCTGCGGGGGGACGTTCGGGCGCCCGCCGGGGGCGTAGGGCGTCTCGTAGGGGGCCGCGCCGTAGGAGGTGCCCTGCGCGCTGTCGTACGGGGTGTAGTCGTAACCCTGCTGCGGCTGCTGCGGCTGCTGTGGGTCGTGCTGGTGCGGGTACTGCTGCTGCCCGGCGTACAGGTCGTACTGTGGCTGCCCCTGCCCCTGCCCGTAAGGCTGCTGCGTCTGCTGCGCGTACGGGTCGTAGCCGTAACCTTCCTGCGGCGGCTGCTGCTGCGGCTGCCCCTGCGCATACGGGTCGTAGCCCTGCTGCGCGTCCTGCGGCTGGTACACCGGCCGGCCATAGGCGTCGTAGCCGTAGATCTGCGGGTCCTGGGGATAGGAATCCCGCGCGTACGGGTCGTACGGGTCCTGTCGGTCGTTCACCGGTGCCCCTTCAGCAGTCGTGCCGGTACAACTCGCGCTTGTCGATGTAGCGCACCACGCCGTCCGGCACCAGATACCAGACCGGCTCGCCGTGTGCGACCCGCGCGCGGCAGTCCGAGGAGGAGATCGCCAGCGCCGGCACCTCGACCAGCGACACCCCGCCCTCCGGCAGCCCCGGATCGGCCAGTATGTGGCCGGGTCTGGTCACCCCGATGAAGTGCGCGAGCGAGAACAGCTCCTCGGCGTCCCGCCAGGTGAGGATCTGGGCCAGCGCGTCCGCGCCGGTGATGAAGAACAAGTCCGCGTCACTGTTCAACGCGCGCAGATCGCGCAGCGTGTCCGTTGTGTACGTGGCGCCGCCCCGGTCGATGTCGATACGGCTGACCGAGAACTGGGGGTTCGAGGCCGTCGCGATCACCGTCATCAGATAGCGGTCCTCGGCCGGGGACACCTTCTTGTGGCTCTTCTGCCACGGCTCCCCGGTCGGTACGAACACCACTTCGTCGAGGTGGAACTGCGAAGCGACCTCGCTGGCGGCGACCAGGTGGCCGTGGTGGATGGGATCGAACGTCCCACCCATCACCCCGAGCCGCCGCTTGACGTGGCCCATCTGCTCTCCCATGCGAGCAGACCCTACTGGGCCCGGCCCGGCGCCGGGACCCATGGGGACTGTGACCTCGGTCAGCGGTCCCGGTTGAAGCGGGTGGTGACCCACAGCAGCAGGAGGAGGATCACCAGGGCCCCGCCGCCGGTCATGAAGGGGCTGATGCTCGGATGGTTGTCGACGTGCTCGCCCTCGGCGGCGAGGGTCGTCAGGGTGGCGTGCGCGGTGCTGAGAGCGGTCATCGCAGGCAGAACCTATCCGGATCGAGGCGGGCAAGTGCGTCCGCCACATCGTATGCGAGCCCGATCTCAGTCCTGCTTGTACCCGCGCAACAGGAACCAGGCCAGCAGCACGGCGCCCACGATGCCCACCACCAGGACGATGCGCAGCAGCGCGCCGGGCCCGCCGTCGTGCTTGGAGGTGGCGGCGAGCGCTTCTGTGAGACCAGTCATGTCGGGCATGCCTCCACGCTAACCCTCCCCCGGCCGAAGGCCGTCACCAGCCCGGGCAGTGTCGGGCCGGGCGGTGCCCGCCGCGGGCCGCGGCCGAGGGCCTAGGCTGGTTGGGGCACGGACCGAGCAGTCCAGCGAGGGGGCCAGATGAGCGACAGCGACACGCCTGGGGCCGGGCACGGCGCGGGCGGCGGGCAGGAGCGGGTGCCGGGGCGTGACCGGCGGCGGTTCCCGGGCATCTCCTCGCGTGCGTACGAGCATCCGGCGGACCGGTCCGCGCTGGTCGCGCTGCGCAAGCTGACCGGCTTCGACACGATCTTCAGGGCGCTGAGCGGGCTGCTGCCGGAGCGGAGCCTGCGGCTGCTGTATCTGTCCGATTCGGTGCGGGTGAGCGACCGGCAGTTCGCGCACCTGCACGACATGCTCCGGGACGCCTGCTACATCCTGGACCTGGACAAGGTCCCCGCGATGTACGTCACACAGGACCCTCGGCCGAACGCGATGTGCATCGGCATGGACGAGCCGATCATCGTGCTCACCACCGGCCTGGTCGAGCTGCTGGACGAGGAGGAGATGCGGGCGGTCGTCGGCCACGAGGTGGGCCACGCACTGTCCGGGCACTCCGTCTACCGCACGATCCTGCTGTTCCTGACCAATCTGGCGATGAAGGTCGCCTGGATCCCGCTCGGCAATGTCGCGGTGATGGCCGTGGTGACGGCGCTGCGCGAGTGGTTCCGCAAGTCGGAGCTGTCGGCGGACCGGGCCGGGCTGCTGGTGGGGCAGGACCTGAAGGCGTCGATGCGCGGGCTGATGAAGCTCGCGGGCGGCCACCATCTGCACGAGATGAATGTGGACGCCTTCCTGGAGCAGGCGGAGGAGTACGAGGCCGGCGGCGATCTGCGGGACTCCGTCCTCAAGATCCTGAACATGCTGCCGCGCAGCCATCCGTTCACCACCGTGCGCGCCGCCGAACTGAAGAAGTGGGCCGCCGGGCGCGACTACCAGCGGATCATGGACGGTCACTACGCGCGGCGCGACGAGGACAAGAACACCTCGGTCAGCGACTCCTTCAGGGAGTCGGCGAACCACTACGCGGAGTCGGTGCGCGGCAGCAAGGACCCGCTGATGGCGTTCGTACGGGATGTGGCGGGCGGCGCGGGGGACCTCGGCAGCAAGCTGCGCGAGAAGTTCGCCGGGGGCGCCTCGGCCGCCAAGGAGCCGCCCAAGGACGGCCCGGGCGGCTCGGGCGGCTCGGGTGGCTCGGGTGGCTCGGGTGGCTCGGGTGGCTCGGGTGGCGACACCCCGCCCAAGGACGGTCCCGAGCCGGACCTTCCGTAACCGCCAGCAACCGTCAGCAGGCGCCGGGAAGCGTCAGCGTCAGGAAGCGGAACCCGGCAGATGCGGCAGGGCTCCCGGGGACAGGACACCGCACAGGGACGCCGTGGAGCGGCCTGAGCTGTACGGGTCCGTACCGGGCGGTGCGTCGCCCTTGGCGCTCTGCCCGGCCAGCAGCGGCCGCAGATACCCGGCGGCGTTCGCGGCGCATGCCTGCGGGCCCGCCAGCACGGAGCTGACCACCACCTCCAGGTGGTGGTCGCGCAGATCGTCACGGTCGAAGCGGAACCGCGTCTCGCGCCGCACGGTGAACAGCGAGGCGTGGTCGGTGCCGCCCTCATGGGGGCGCTTGACGGCGTAGACGAAGGTGTGGTCGGCGGTGACCTCCAGCGTCGATGCGCTCCGCTCAGCGGCCGTCAGAGTGCCGTGCACCCGTACCGCCGGGGCGGCCAGCGCCGCCTCGGCCGGGTTGAAGCGGTTCAGCCAGCCGGTGGCCGCGTACCGTCCGTCGTCGGCCGGGTGCTCGAGGCTGCGGTCGAACTGGTCGAGCTGGTCCGGGTCGAGCAGCAGCCGTACGGACCGCGCCTCGCCGCCGGCGAGCACGGCCGGGTCGAGAGCCGACTTGACGATGTATTCCTTGGCCGTGGTGAGCGCGCCCATCACCTGGCTCTCGGAGAAGCTGTGGGTGCGTCGCGCACCGGGCAGGGTGACGCCCGCGGCGCCGGTGGCGAACGCGGCGGCCGGGCTGTTCTCGAACAGGGCCGCGGGCTCCCCGCCGGGCACCTGGCCGCGCGGCGCGAGCGGCACCACGGTGCTGCGCAGCGGCTCGACGGCCTGCGGCGGGGGGCTCTGGTAGGGGTGACGCACACCCAGATAGACGGCGGCGGCGAAGGCGAAGGCAATCAGCAGCACCAGAATGACGGCCTGGCGCGAGGCGCCCGCCCGCGCCCAGGCGTGCCGGCTGCGCACCGCCCTGGCGTGTTCACCCATGCGCTCCTGGGCCGAGAATTCCTGGAGCCGGGCAGCGCGAACGAACGACTCGTCGAAAACGACGGAGCGATACTCGTCGTCACCGCCTCCCGGGACGCCCTCGGGTGTCCCCTCAGGAGGGTTTCCACGCCCGGTCATATCTCAAGAGTAGGTCGCGAGGGGCGCCGGTAAACGCGGTGATACTCCACAACTTCCGCTTACGGCGAGCGCGGCACGGTCGTCGCGGCGCCGCTCGGCTCGTCCGTGGCGGCGGCCCCAGCGGACTCATAGGGCGAGGCCGGCTCCGACGGCTCCGAGGGCACGGAGCCCGGGCGGTCGGCGGGTGTGGCGTCGACGCCGCTTGTGGCGGGCGGCGGGGACGGGTCCTGGCGGTTTCCGGAGGCGCCGCGGTAGACGGCCGTGAAGGCCAGCGCGACGACCCCTATGCCCATCAGAATCGCCAGCAGCCAGGCCACCGGGCGGTGCCAGCGGGCGTGGCCGCGGTAGGGGCGCCCGGCGCTGCCGTATCGGCCGTACGGGCCATAGGGTCCGTAGCCATCCCGGCCGTGGCCGAATCCGTCGGCCTGGTCGATGTCGGTGTCGGCGGCCTCGTCGTCGTACAGGCCATATCCGAACTCGGCGTCGCCGTCGGGGCCGTAACCGTCCTCGTAGAGCTCGTCCTCGGGAGAGACGCCGGCCGAGCGGCGGCGGGACGCCTCGGCGTCGGCGCGGGCCTGGGCGGCGGCCAGCATCCGCTCGATGGCGGTGGGTTCGTGAATCGCGGCGGATCGTACGAAGTCCTCGTCGAAGACCACGGTGGCGAACTCGTCGTTCGCTTCCCCGTGGCTGCGGTCTTCGGGCTCGTCACCGTCCGGGAACGGCTTGCCTCCCACATCGTCCGGCACCCATTCAGAGTAGACCGGACGGGTCAATTTGGGCAGGGTGAAATGCTATTCGGGGGAACAGGCACCTGGAGTGGAGCGGCGGAAGTCCACCCGACGGGAGTACCCCCGAGTGCCCGCGGCGTCCCCCGAACGGGGGACGCCACATGGGGGATGCGACGCGGATGCCGCAGCAGGAAATCCCGCTCAGCGGGTGTGGCCGTCGCCGGTGACGATGTACTTGGTCGAGGTCAGCTCGGGCAGGCCCATCGGGCCGCGGGCGTGCAGCTTCTGCGTGGAGATGCCGATCTCGGCGCCGAAGCCGAACTGGCCGCCGTCCGTGAACCGGGTGGAGGCGTTCACCGCGACAGTCGTCGAGTCCACCAACTGGGTGAAGCGGCGGGCGGCCATCTGGGACGTGGTGACGATCGCCTCGGTGTGACCGGAGGACCACAGCCGGATGTGGGCCACCGCGGCGTCCAGGGAGTCCACGACCGCCGCCGCGATGTCGTACGAGAGGTACTCGGTCTCCCAGTCCTCCACCACCGCCGGGACGACCGTGGCCTTGGAACCCTCCAACCGCTCCGCGAGGGCCACCACCCGCTCGTCGCCGTGCACCGTCACCCCGGCCTCGGCCAGGGCGTCCAGCGCGCGCGGCAGGAACTCGGCCGCGATGTCCTGATGGACCAGCAGGGTTTCGGCGGCGTTGCACACACTGGGCCGCTGCGCCTTGGAGTTCACCAGGATCTCGACCGCCATGTCGAGATCGGCCTGCGCGTCCACGTACACATGGCAGTTGCCGGTGCCGGTCTCGATGACCGGGACCGTCGACTGCTCGACGACCGTACGGATCAGCGATGCGCCACCGCGCGGGATCAGCACGTCCACCAGACCGCGGGCGCGCATCAACTCGGCCACCGAATCCCGGCTCTCGCCCGGCACCAACTGCACGGCGTCCGCAGGCAGTCCGGCCCCGCCGACGGCGTCGCGCAGGACCTTCACCAGCGCGGTGTTGGAGTGGTACGCGGACGACGAGCCGCGCAGCAGCACGGCGTTGCCCGACTTCAGGCACAGCGCGGCCGCGTCCACCGTGACGTTGGGCCGGGCCTCGTAGATGATTCCGACGACGCCGAGCGGCACCCGCACCTGGCGCAGATCGATCCCGTTGGGCAGGGTCGAGCCGCGCACCACCTCGCCGACCGGGTCGGGCAGCGCGACCACGTCGCGCACGTCCGAGGCGATGGCCCGCACCCGCTCGGGGGTGAGGGTGAGCCGGTCGATGATCGCCTCGCTCGTGCCCGCCTCGCGCGCCCGCGCCACGTCCACCGCGTTGGCCTCGACGATCTCCTTGGTCCGCACCTCGAGCGCGTCGGCCATCGCGAGCAGCGCGTCGTCCTTGGCCGCGCGCGGCAGCGGGGCGAGGTCGGTGGCCGCGACCCGGGCCCGGTAGGCGGTCTGGAGGACCGGGGACTTCGGCCAGGGGTCGGTGAGGGGCGAGGTGGGTGCGCTGGTCATGGAGTGAAGCCTACTGAGCGCTCGGCCGTATGCCCTCCGCCGTTCCGCCTTTCGAGACGGAATTCTCACGATGGGAACGGCCGAGCCGTATCAGGACACATCGGGCCACATAGGCGCCCTATCGGTCCCGGTCAGCCCCTGTCGGTCCCGGTCAGTACGGGTGCACCCCTACCGGCGCGGCCGGCGGCGGACCGTACCCCTCCGCGATGCGCTGATGGTAGGTCTCGCGGTCGATGACCTCGAGGCCGACGATCTCCCAGGGCGGCAGCTTGGCCGTGGACCGGTGCTCGCCCCACAGCCGCAGGGCGACGGCCGCCGCGTCATGCAGGTCCCGGGCCTCTTCCCAGTAGCGGATCTCGGCGTGATCATTGGCATAGCGGCTGGTCAGCAGGAACGGATGGTCATGCGCCAGCCGCTCGAGCGCCTGCCGGACGTCCCGCAGCGGGGCCTCCGCGCCCGAGAGGCTGAGGGTGACGTGCCACATCCGGGTGGCCTCACTGGGCACGCCCGGCGCGTCCGCCACGCCCATCGCGTCGGGCGCCTCGCCCACCCCCGCGCCCACGGTCCCGACACTGGTCAGGGTGCGCCCCGCCGCTTCTTCGGGCAGCGCCCCCTCTTTGGGCAGCGCCCCCGAGCGCCCTCGTCTCACCGGCGGCCTCCTGTTGCTCGCTGCTCCGCTCACGCGCCGGCCGGAGCCGGTGCTGTGCTGCGGTTACCCACGGTTCGGTGTACGGACCCACTGCCGGTGCGGCCCCGTGCAACAAAGTTGACCAGTCCGCGGGAGGCCGCGTGGCGATTTTCCGGAAGCTCTCCGCTGAATGAACGGACTTGTCGGATTTTCTCTCCTCTGAGTGACGTCCGTCACGCGTGCATCATGTGTGCAGCACGACCAGGTCGTCCCGGTGCACGACCTCGCGCTCGTACGCGGGACCCAGCTCGCGGGCCAGCTCGCGCGTCGACCGCCCGATCAGCCGGGGGATCTCCTTGGCGTCGAAGTTGACCAGCCCACGGGCGACGGCCCGCCCCTCGGTGTCGCGCAGCTCGACCGGGTCACCCGCGGTGAACTCGCCCTCCACGGCGGCGATACCGGCCGGCAGCAGCGAGGTACGGCGCTCCACCACGGCCCGCACCGCCCCGTCGTCCAGGGTGAGCGCCCCGCGCGGGGCGGAGGCGTGCGCCAGCCACAGCAGCCGGTCGGCGGAGCGGCGGCCGGTGCGGTGGAAGAACGTGCCGGTGGGGCGGCCCAGCAGGGCGTCACCGGCCCGGCTGGCGGAGGTCAGCACCACCGGAACACCGGCCGCGGCCGCGATCCGGGCCGCCTCGACCTTGGTGACCATGCCGCCGGTGCCCACCCCGGAGCGGCCCGCGCTGCCGATCGAGACGCCGTCCAGGTCCTTGGGGCCGGTGACCTCGGCGATCCGGGAGGTGCCGGGGGTGCGGGGATCCCCGTCGTAGAGGCCGTCCACATCGGAGAGCAGCACCAGCAGATCGGCCCGCACCAGATGGGCGACCAGGGCCGCGAGCCGGTCGTTGTCGCCGAACCGGATCTCGTCCGTGGCCACTGTGTCGTTCTCGTTGACGATCGGCACGGCCCCCATGGCCAGCAGCTGGTCCAGGGTGCGGGTGGCGTTGCGGTAGTGGGCGCGGCGGCTGGTGTCGTCGGTGGTCAGCAGCACCTGGCCGACCCGGCGCCCGTAGCGCGCGAACGAGGCCGTGTAGCGGGCCACCAGCAGGCCCTGGCCGACGCTGGCGGCGGCCTGCTGGCGGGCCAGGTCGCGCGGGCGCCGCTCGAGCCCCAGCGGCGCCAGGCCCGCGGCGATGGCGCCGGAGGAGACCAGGACTATCTCCTTGCCCTCCGCGTCGCCGGGACCGCCTGGGCCGCCGGGACCGCCTGGGCCGTCCACGAATTTGGCGAGGACGTCCACCAGCGCGTCGACCCGGTCGGCGTCCAGACCTCCCGCCGCAGTGGTGAGGGAGGACGAACCGACCTTGACCACGATCCTGCGGGCCGCGGCCACCTCGTCCCGTACCGCCGCCGACCCGTCCTGCTCGCTCACACCGCTCCCCTGCTCGTCCCCTGGTCGTGCGCGCCCTGAAGAGCGCTTCTTTCTACACACTCATCATGACAAGCGCGCAATGTACGTCAGCCGGGCCGCCGGATGCCCGCGTATTTCAGCCCCTGGACGCGCCGCCCCGACGAACACCCGGCGAACTCCCCGACGGCCGTCCACGGGTCGCCTTCCGGCCGTCTGTGAGTTGCCCGGCGGTCGCCTCGAAGTCGTCCGGTGGTCGCCTGAGCGGCCTCGGGAGGCTCCTTTGGACCCGATTCGAGATGGTTGGCGCGGGCGCGGATTGTCACCGGGCCGGGCGGCGGCATACGGTCAGGGGTCCCCCCATAAAGTTCCCTCGTCCTCCTGCCAGGAGCTCAACCCGTGCCCTCTGCCGGAATCGCCCCCCGCCGGGCCGTACAGCTGGCTGCGCTGCTCGCGATGCTGGTGTTCTTCACCACACAGCTCGTCGGCGCCGTGCTCCCGAACGTGCCCCTTCTGATCGCCGCCTCGGCGGGTGGCCTCGCGCTCGATCTCTATCTGCAGCACAAGCAACCGGGACTGCTGTCGCTGCTGGGCAAGGTCCGCCTCGACGTCACGGTGCGCCAGCTGTTCCGGGACATGCTCATCCTGGTGGGACTGCTGCGCATAGACGGCATCGACCCGCTGCACGAGCAGGCGCCGCTGACGGCCGGGCTGCTGCTGTTCTATGTGACGCACTTCGCCTGCCAGGCCGTGGCCATATTGGTCCGCCGCACCCGCCAGCTGCCGTTCGTCACCCGCAACATCGACGCGTCGGCGCTGCGGCTGAGCGAAGCCCCGCCGCGGCTGTTCGCCCGCCAGCACGCCCGCCGGCTGGTGCGTCTGTCGATCCCGGTCACCGCGGGTCTGCTGGTCACCACGGGCACCAAGAACGCCGTGTGGGGCGGGATCGGCGTGGCCGTCGGCCTGCTGATCGCGCTCGCCGGCACCGTTCACCTGAGCACCTGGCTGCTGCCGCGCAAGCGCGTGGCCGGTGAGGCCAAGGCGCTGGAGTGGCTGGACAAGTGGCTGGCGGAGTACCAGCCGACGGTCGGCATGTACTTCTCCGGCGGCACCACCTCGGCGTACCAGGCGAACATGTGGCTCTCCACGCTCGCCGCGCTCGACGGCAACCCGATCATCGTGCTCCGCGAGCGCTTCATGGTGCAGAAGATCGACGCGACGGACGTGCCGATCGTGTGCCTGCCCAAGGTCGCGCACCTGATGCGGCTCGAGCACTCCACGCTCAAGGTGCTGCTCCACCCGGCGAACTCCGGCAAGACCTCGCAAGTCCTGCGCATCCCGTCGATCAAGCACGCCTTCATCAACCACGGCGAGAGCGACAAGCTCTCCAGCTGCAACCCGTACGCCAAGGCGTACGACGAGGTGTGGGTCGCGGGCCCGGCGGCGCGTGAGCGCTACCAGCTCGCCGACATCGGCGTCGAGGACAAGGACGTGGCCGAGGTCGGCCGCCCGCAGCTGGCCCCGATCCGCCCCTACGCGGCCGCGGCCACCGGCGCGCTCGGCGGCGCCGGCGGGGAGGACTTCACCACCGTGCTGTACGCGCCCACCTGGGAGGGCTGGGACGGCAACCCGGGCAACACCTCGGTCATCCTGGCGGGTGAGAACATCGTCCGCGAGCTGCTGGCCGACCCCAAGGTGCGCCTCCTGTACAAGCCGCACCCGATGACCGGTTCGGTCGACCCCCGCGCGGGCCGCGCCAACGAGCGCATCATGGCGATGATCGCCGAGGCGAACACCAAGCGGAGCGGCGACCGGCCCGGCCCGGAGGCCGCCGCCGAACTGGCCCGTCGCACCGACGAGCTCAACCGCCTCACCAGCACCTCCTTCCGCCCCAGCGCGGACGAGATCGAGCGCATGAAGCTCCAGGGCGCCCCGGACAAGGACCGCGCCGCGGTCGTCACGGCGGCCACCACGGCCTGGGAGAACGCCTACTGGGCGTCGATGCCGGTGTGGGAGCACCAGATCGTCACCGGCCCCCGGCCGGCCATCTTCGCCTGCTTCAACCAGTCGGACCTGCTGATCAGCGACGTCTCGAGCGTGGTCTCGGACTACCTGACGAGCGAGAAGCCGTACGCGGTGGCGAACACCAGCGGGCTGTCCGAGGCCGAGTTCAAGGCGGGCTTCCCGACAGTGCGCGCCGCGACCATCCTCACCCCGAAGGCGAAGGGTGTGACCACGCTCCTCGAATCGGTCCGCGACCCGGCGAAGGACACCAACGTGGCCGCGCGCGCGGAGCTGAAGGTGCATCTGCTGGGCCCGTCCGACCCGCCGTCGCTGGTGCGCTTCAACGCGGCCGCCCAGGCCCTGTGTGCCAAGGCCGACGCCCGCCGGGCCCGGATGGCCACCCGCCTGGCGGACGAGATCCCCGCGCAGCGGGAGGCCAGGGACGCCGCCGAGGAGGCGGAGCTGGAGCCGGGCTCGCCCGAGGCGGAGGAGACGGCGGCGGTCTGACCCCGCCACCGCACGCCGCCGGCCGCGTCGCAAAGGGCCCCGGGAGAACGCTCGGTTCTCCCGGGGCCCTTTGCCGTACGCGCCTTTGCCGTACGCACCGCCGTCCCTACGCGCCGCCGCAGCGGGGCCTGTCGTACGCACCGCCGTGGCGAGGCTTGCCGTACGCACCGCCGTAGCGGGCCCTCAGGCGCCGCTAGAAGGGCTCGAACGCGTCGTACTCGTGCTGGGCCTCGTCCCGCTCCGCATCGCGCTCACGGCGACGCTGGGCGGCCGGGCGCGGGGCCTCGAAGCGGTGGTCCTCGCCGCGGCGGCCGAGCATCTCCGCACCGGCCGTGAGGGTCGGCTCCCAGTCGAAGACGACGGCGTCGTCCGCGGCGCCGATGACGACCTCGTCGCCCGCCCGCGCCCCGGCCTTCACCAGCGCCTCCTCGACACCCAGCCGGGCCAGCCGGTCGGCGAGGTAGCCGACGGCCTCGTCGTTGTTGAAGTCGGTCTGGCGGACCCAGCGCTCGGGCTTGTCGCCCACCACCCGGTAGAAGCCGTCCTCGGCGACGACCTTGAAGCCCGCGTCGTCCACGGCCTTCGGGCGGATGACGATACGGGTCGCCTCCTCCTTGGGCTTGGCGGCCCGCGCATCCCCGACGATCTTCGCCAGGGCGAACGAGAGCTCCTTGAGGCCGTGCCGGGAGACCGCCGACACCTCGAAGACCTGGTAGCCGCGGGCCTCCAGGTCCGGCCGGATGATGTCGGCGAGGTCCTGGCCGTCGGGGACGTCGACCTTGTTGAGGGCGACCAGCCGCGGCCGGTTCTCGAGGCCGCCGTACTCCCTCAGCTCCGCCTCGATGACGTCGAGGTCGGTCAGCGGGTCGCGCTCGGACTCCAGCGCCGCCGTGTCCAGGACGTGGACGAGCACCGAGCAGCGCTCGACATGGCGCAGAAATTCCAGGCCCAGGCCCTTGCCCTGGCTGGCGCCCGGGATCAGGCCCGGCACATCGGCGATGGTGTAGACGGTCGAACCGGCCGTCACCACGCCGAGGTTGGGCACCAGGGTGGTGAAGGGATAGTCGGCGATCTTCGGCTTGGCGGCCGAGAGCACCGAGATCAGCGAGGACTTGCCGGCGCTCGGGTAGCCCACCAGGGCCACGTCCGCGACGGTCTTGAGCTCCAGGACCACATCCCCGGCGTGGCCCGGCTCGCCCAGCAGCGCGAAGCCGGGGGCCTTGCGGCGGGCCGAGGCCAGCGCCGCGTTGCCCAGGCCGCCGCGGCCGCCCTGGGCGGCGACGAAGGTGGTGCCCTGTCCGACCAGGTCGGCCAGCACATTGCCCTGCGTGTCGAGGACCACGGTGCCGTCCGGAACGGGCAGGACCAGGTCCGTACCGTCCTTGCCGGAGCGGTTGCCGCCCTCGCCCGGTTTGCCGTTGGTGGCCTTGCGGTGCGGGCTGTGGTGGTAGTCGAGCAGCGTGGTGACCGACTGGTCGACGACCAGGATCACATCGCCGCCACGGCCGCCGTTGCCGCCGTCCGGGCCGCCGAGCGGCTTGAACTTCTCGCGGTGCACGGAGGCGCAGCCGTGGCCTCCGTTACCCGCGGCGACGTGCAGCTCGACGCGGTCCACGAAGGTGGTCATGACGCTGTGCCTCCAAAGTTGCTACGTACGGTACGTCTTACGTACCGAATGTCTTAGGCGTAACGCACCGAGGGCGGACCCGCTTCCCCATCACGGGAAAGAGCGGTCCGCCCTCGGAAAGGTGTGTGGTGTCGCCCCGGGCTGATTACTCAGCGACCGGAACGATGTTCACGACCTTGCGGCCACGCGCGGTGCCGAACTGAACCGCACCGGCGGCCAGCGCGAACAGCGTGTCGTCGCCGCCACGGCCGACGCCCGTGCCCGGGTGGAAGTGCGTGCCGCGCTGGCGGACCAGGATCTCACCCGCGTTGACGACCTGGCCGCCGAAGCGCTTGACGCCGAGCCGCTGGGCATTGGAGTCGCGACCGTTCCGGGTGGACGATGCGCCCTTCTTGTGTGCCATCTCTCCTCAGTCCCTTACTTCGCAGCCGCGTCGATGCTGGTGATCTTCAGCGCGGTGTGCAGCTGACGGTGGCCGATCCGCTTGCGGTAGCCGGTCTTGTTCTTGTACTTCAGGATGTCGATCTTGGCGCCCTTGTGGTGGTCCACGACCTCGGCCTGAACCTTCACCCCGGCCAGCACCCACGGGTCGCTGGTCACGGCGTCGCCGTCGACAACGAGCAGAGTCGAGAGCTCGACGGTGTCGCCGACCTTGCTGCTGGACAGACGGTCGACCTCAATGACGTCGCCCACGGACACCTTCTGCTGGCGGCCGCCGGTGCGCACGATTGCGTACACGCGGTTCTCACTCTCTCGCTAGTAATCGGGACCTCTGATGCCAGCCGCTCCCCACCGACCCGTATGGTCCGTGGTTCACCGATCGCCTCGTGGCGCCACACAGGAATGCCCAGGCAACGGCGAGCGGCCTCTCCCGACAGAGCGGGAGGGATTTGCTCAGGGGTTTGGCGTACAAACGCCGACGGTCAAGGTTACGGGGCCGGGACCAGGGGGTCAAACCGGGGCCGGGGCGGGGGTGTACACCGTGTGTCGGTGCACACCCCGGGCGCCCCGGCCCCGGTCCGGCGTGCTCAGTCGTCGGTGGAGGCCGTGACCGAGGACGGCGTCTGCTGCTCCGCCGCCGCGGTCTTCTTGGCCGCCGCCTTCTTTGCCGTCGTCTTCTTCGCGGCGGTCTTCTTGGCGGCCGTCTTCTTCGCGGCCGTCTTCTTGGCCGCCGCCTTCTTCGCTGGTGCCTTCTTGGCGGCCTTGCGGGCCGTCTTCTTCGCCGGCGCCGGGGCTGCCGCCTCCTCCGGCTCCACCGCGGCCTCGGAAGCCGCCTCAGGAGCCTCGGACACCGTCTCGGGCTCGGGCTCGACCGCCACCGGCTCCGGTGCCGACTCCGGCGCCGAGTCCTGGGCGGCCGCGCTGACGACCACCACGGCCGCCTCCTCGGAGCCCGACGGCGAGCCCGCGGGAGCGGTCACCTTACGGGTCACCCGGCGGCGCGCACGAGGCGCGGACACCGGCTCCGGCGCCGCGACCGGCTCGGCCTTCGGCTCCTCCGCCGGGGCCGGGGCTTCCTTGGGCTCCTCGGCCGGCAGGACCACCACGGCCGCCTCCGGCCGCTCCGCGGCCTTCGGGGCGCCCGCGGGGGCCGTCACCTTCCGGGTCGCCCGGCGGCGCGTACGGCCACGCGTGGCGGCGGCCTCGGCCTCCGCGGCGCTGCTGTACAGCTCCTCGTCGGCGGCGAAGGTCACCGGCTCCGGCATGGTCTTGTGCTCGGCGGCCTCGTGGGCGGCCTCGGCCACCGTCTCCGGCTCGGCCTCGACCACGGCCGCCACGGCGGCCTCCACGACCTCGGCGGTCTCCGGGGCCTGCTCGGGCTCGGCCAGGTGGCCGGCGGCACCCTTCTTCTTCTTGCGCTTGCCGCCACCGCCGCCGACCGCCGTCGGCTGGTCCATGTGGACGATCAGACCACGGCCGTTGCAGTGCACACAGGGCTCGGAGAAGGACTCCAGCAGGCCCTGGCCGACCCGCTTACGGGTCATCTGGACCAGGCCCAGCGAGGTGACCTCCGCCACCTGGTGCTTCGTACGGTCCCGGCCCAGGCACTCCAGCAGGCGCCGCAGCACCAGGTCCCGGTTGGACTCCAGCACCATGTCGATGAAGTCGATCACGATGATGCCGCCGAGGTCGCGCAGCCGCAGCTGACGCACGATCTCCTCGGCCGCCTCCAGGTTGTTCCTGGTGACCGTCTCCTCCAGGTTGCCGCCCTGGCCGGTGAACTTGCCGGTGTTGACGTCGACCACGACCATCGCCTCGGTCCGGTCGATCACCAGGGAGCCGCCGCTGGGCAGCCAGACCTTGCGGTCCAGCGCCTTCATCAGCTGCTCGTCGATCCGGTAGGTGGCGAACACGTCGACGTCCGACGTCCACTTCTGGAGCCGGTCCGCGAGGTCCGGAGCGACATGCGAGACGTATCCGTGGATCGTGTCCCAGGCGCCGTCACCGCTCACGATGACCTTGGAGAAGTCCTCGTTGAAGATGTCGCGGACGACCCGGACGGTCATGTCCGGCTCGCCGTACAGCAGCGTGGGGGCGCCGCCGTTCTTCGCCTTCTTCTGGATCTCCTCCCACTGCGCCTGGAGCCGCTGGACGTCGCGGGACAGCTCGTCCTCGCTCGCGCCCTCGGCCGCGGTGCGGACGATGACGCCCGCGTCCTCGGGGACGATCTTCTTGAGGATCTGCTTCAGGCGCGCGCGCTCGGTGTCCGGCAGCTTGCGGCTGATGCCGGTCATCGAGCCCTCGGGCACGTACACCAGATAACGGCCGGGGAGGGAGACCTGGCTGGTCAGCCGGGCGCCCTTGTGGCCGATCGGGTCCTTGGTGACCTGCACCAGAACGGACTGGCCGGACTTGAGGGCGGTCTCGATACGGCGCGGGCCGTTGGCCAGCCCCAGCGCCTCGAAGTTGACCTCGCCCGCGTAGAGGACGGCGTTACGGCCCTTGCCGATGTCGACGAAGGCGGCCTCCATCGACGGCAGGACGTTCTGCACCTTGCCCAGGTAGACGTTGCCGACGTAGCTGTTCGACTGTTCCTTGTTGACGAAGTGCTCGACGAGGACGTTGTCCTCCAGCACGCCGATCTGGGTGCGCTCGCCGTTCTGCCGGACGACCATCACCCGCTCGACCGCCTCACGGCGGGCCAGGAACTCGGCCTCCGTGATGATCGGCACCCGGCGGCGGCCCTGCTCACGGCCCTCGCGGCGGCGCTGCTTCTTCGCCTCGAGCCGCGTCGACCCCTTGATCGACTGCACCTCGTCGGCGCCGGACTCGGTCTCCTTCGCGCGCCGCTCCCGCGGCTCGCGGATCTTGACGACCGTACGCTCCGGGTCGTCGCCCGACTCGACCTCGGCGGCGTCCCCGCTGCGCCGGCGGCGGCGCCGACGGCGACGGCTGCTGCTGGAACCCCCGGCGCCGACCGTCTCGTCGCCCTCGTCTGCCTCCTCGGCCTCGCCGGCGGCCTGCTCGTCCGCGCCCTCGCCCGGGTGCTCGTCCTCGTAGCGCTCGCCGGTCTCGCCCTCGGCGCTCTCGACGTCCGCGGCCTCGCCCCGGCGGCGCCGCCGACCGCCACGGCGACGGCGGCGGGACGGGCGCTCGCCCGACTCCTCGTCGCCGTGCTCGCCCTCCGCGAGCTCGGCCTCCTCGGCGGTCTCGGCCGTCTCCTCGGCCTCGGCCTGCGCGGCCTGGGCGGCCTGCGCGGCCTGGTCGTCAAACGCCTCGCCGCGGCGACGGCGACGGCGGCGCGCACCGCTGGTGGGCGCCGGCGGCTCGGCGATCCCGAACGCCCCCGCGTCCTCGGTCTCGCCCGTCTCATCCTCCTCGTCCGCCTCTTCGGCGGCCGCGGCGGCGGCCAGGGCCGCGCTCTCCGGCGTCTGGAACACCGGCTCGGTGAACACCGGCGCCTGGAACACGGCCGTCGGCGGCCGTACGGCCCGGCGCCGCCCCCTGGCCGGAGCCTCCGGCTCGGCCTCTTCGGCGGCCTGCGGAGCCTCGGCCTGCGGGGCTTCGGCCTGCTCGGCGGCGGTGGCAGCGGCCGCCGCGCGGGTCGCCCGGCGGCGGGTACGGGCGCGCGGCGCGGCCTCGGCGGGCTGCTCCGCGGCGGCGTCACCGGCGGCGCTCTGGTCGGTGGCGGTCTGGTCGGTGGCGGTCTGGTCGGTGGCGGTCTCGTCGGCCGGTGTGGCGGAGGTCTCGGCCACGGCGGTCACCTCCGGGGCCTCGGACTCGGGCGAGCCCGCAGCGGCGGTCGCCTTACGCGTCGCACGCCGGCGGGTACGCCGCGCGGGCGCGGCCTCTTCCGCCGCCTCGGCGGCGACGTCAGCGGTCTCGGGGATCTCGGTGGGCTGGGCGGCGGTCTCTTCCGCCGGGGCGGACGCCTTACGCGTCACCCGACGACGCCGACCGACCGGCGCCACAGCCTCGTCGGCCACGTCGGCCTCGGCGGCTTCAGCGCTCTCGTCGGCGGCCTCGGCGGCGACAACGGGCTCGGCCACCTCCGGCGCACCCGCCGGAGCGGACGCCTGGCGGGTCGCACGACGGCGCTTGCGTACCGGTGCCGCGGCCTCGGCGGTCTCATCAGACTCGGCAGGCTGCTCAACAGCCGCCTCGTCCGCCTCGTCCGACACGTCAGCGGCCTCGGCGGCGACAGCGGTCTCAGCGGCCTCCGGCGCACCCGCCGGAGCGGACGCCTGGCGGGTCGCACGGCGACGCTTGCGCGCCGGCGCGGCGGCCTCCTCCGCGACCTCGGCGTCAGCCACCTCGGCGTCCGCGGCGCCGTCCTCAGCAGCCTCCGCCGAGCCCGCCGGGGCGGTCGCCTTGCTCGTCGCACGACGGCGCGTACGCGGCGCGGGCACCGGCTCCTCGGCCGGTGTGGCGTCCTCGGCGGCGGAAGCCGACTCCGCGGCCGAAACCACCGTCTCGGCCGTCTCCGGCGAACCCGCCGGAGCAGTCGCCTTACGGGTCGCACGACGGCGCGTACGCGGCGCGGGCACCGGCTCCTCCGCCGAGGCCGACGCCGACGCGGCCTCGGCCGACACGCTCTCGAGGTCGGCGGACTGGGCGGCCGGTATGGCCGGAGTGGCGGTCTGGGCCGCCTCGTCGCTCAGCGTCCCCGCGGGCGGGCCGGCCGGCCGGGAGGCCGCGCGGCGGCGGCGCGGCGGCAGAGTGTCGCTGGGCGTGTTGTTCTCCGTGGTGTCCCTGGGCGCGACGGCACGCTGAGCGGGCTGTCCCAGAGGCTGGATAGGTTCGATCGGCTCAATAGGCTCGAGCATGCGGGCGTTTCTCCCGTCACGCTCCCGGGCGCCGCGTCTGCGTCCGGCCGCAATCCGCGCTGTGCGCGATTGCCGCCGCCCGCGGCGCGGGCGCCGCACGGGAGCTGTCGTCTCACTCGCCGGGACCGGAAATGCCGGGTCCGGCGAAAGTCTCCTGGTCAGTGCGCCTGCCGGACCCGGGTGGCTCCCTGGTGCATCGGCGGCGCGTCGACGGCGGTCCTACGCGGAACCTTCCGGCGCCATCGCGGCGGTCAGCCCGGCGGCCGTGGGTGGGGCGGCCAAGGCTGCCTCGCGATCGGGCGCGAGCGGGTCGGTCACCGTGCCGGACTCCTCATCGAGCAGCCCCTGCGCCAGCCTGGTCACCGCTGCGGGGACCGGCGGCGCCAGGTCGGCCGTAGCGCGGAGACCGGACAGGACGTCGTCGGGTCGCACGGCAGGTGTCAGATGCCGTACCACCAGCCGCAGTATCGCACAGGCAGGGTCCCCCGGCCTATCGACCGGGGCCGTAAGGGCCTCGAGCCGGGCCACCGCGCCACGCGCGTCGAAGGACCGCAACCCATTTTTCGTCATGCGCTCGACCTGGACCGTTTCGGCCACGAGGAAGGCGGCGACGGCGCGCTCGGCCTCATCCGGGTCGACTCCCTCGAGCCGGATCTCCCAGACGGAGGCCT
This sequence comes from Streptomyces sp. NPDC020845, assembly GCF_044334165.1. Lineage (NCBI taxonomy): Bacteria > Bacillati > Actinomycetota > Actinomycetes > Kitasatosporales > Streptomycetaceae > Streptomyces > Streptomyces sp. NPDC020845. The sequence goes on from NZ_JBIRSJ010000007.1 coordinate 195,117, forward strand.
GCAGCCGCTCGGCCAGATTCGACGTATGGGCCTCGACGGCGTCGATGACGTCGAGCCCGGGGGGCAGCGACTCATCGAGGAGCCCGCGCAGCCTTTCGGGGTCGCGCGCCTCGGTGAGCTGGATCTCCAGGTACTCGGCCTCACTGCCCGTGCCGGTGGGTGCGGCATTGGCGTACGACACCTTGGGGTGCGGGGTGAACCCCGCCGAGTACGCCATGGGCACCTCGGCGCGGCGCAGCGCCCGCTCGAAGGCGCGCTGGAAGTCGCGGTGGCTGGTGAACCGGAGGCGGCCGCGCTTGGTGTAGCACAAACGGATGCGCTGCACCGCGGGTGCGGGCGGCGGGCCTTCGGGCTGTCGCTTGCCCAGGGGTCCTTCTCCTTGCTGTCTGACGGCTGTGATGCGCCGGTGGGCGGGCCGCTCACCCGAGCGGGTGCCACGGCCCGTGCCTCTTCCAGCGTACTTGTCGGACCGTGGGTTACTTGACGACCGACAGCGGCAGCAGCTTCCTGCCGGTCGGTCCGATCTGGATCTGGGTGTCCATCTGCGGGCAGACGCCGCAGTCGAAGCACGGGGTCCAGCGGCAGTCGTCGACCTCGGTCTCGTCGAGCGCGTCCTGCCAGTCCTCCCAGAGCCAGTCCTTGTCGAGACCGGAGTCCAGGTGATCCCAGGGCAGGACCTCTTCATAGCCGCGCTCGCGGGTGGTGTACCAGTCGACGTCCACGCCGAACTCGGGCAGCGTCCGCTCGGCGCACTCCATCCAGCGGTCGTAGCTGAAGTGCTCGCGCCAGCCGTCGAAGCGGCCGCCGTCCTCGTAGACGGCGCGGATGACCGCGCCGATCCGGCGGTCGCCGCGGGAGAGCAGGCCCTCGACGATGCCCGGCTTGCCGTCGTGGTAGCGGAAGCCGATGGAGCGGCCGTACTTCTTGTCGCCGCGGATCTTCTCCCGCAGCTTCTCCAGGCGCGCGTCCGTCTCCTCGGCGCTGAGCTGCGGCGCCCACTGGAAGGGGGTGTGCGGCTTGGGGACGAAGCCGCCGATCGAGACGGTGCAGCGGATGTCGTTCTTACCGGAGACCTCGCGGCCCTTGGCGATGACCTTCGTCGCCATGTCGGCGATCTGCAGCACGTCCTCGTCGGTCTCGGTCGGCAGACCGCACATGAAGTAGAGCTTCACCTGCCGCCAGCCGTTGCCGTACGCGGTGGCGACGGTCCTGATCAGGTCGTCTTCGGAGACCATCTTGTTGATGACCTTGCGGATGCGCTCACTGCCGCCCTCGGGGGCGAAGGTGAGGCCGGAGCGGCGGCCGTTGCGGGTGAGCTCGTTGGCGAGGTCGATGTTGAAGGCGTCCACCCGGGTCGACGGGAGCGACAGGCCGATCTTGTCTTCCTGGTAGCGGTCGGCCAGGCCCTTGGCGATGTCGCCGATCTCGGTGTGGTCCGCCGAGGACAGGGACAGCAGGCCGACCTCCTCGAAGCCGGTGGCCTTGAGGCCGCGGTCCACCATCTCGCCGATGCCGGTGATGGACCGCTCGCGCACCGGGCGGGTGATCATGCCCGCCTGGCAGAAGCGGCAGCCGCGCGTGCAGCCGCGGAAGATCTCGACGGACATCCGCTCATGGACCGTCTCGGCGAGCGGCACCAGCGGCTGCTTGGGGTACGGCCACTCGTCCAGGTCCATCACGGTGTGCTTGGACACCCGCCACGGCACACCGGAGCGGTTCGGCACGACGCGGGAGATCCGGCCGTCGGGCAGGTACTCCACGTCGTAGAACCTGGGCACATAGACCCCGCCGGTACGGGCGAGGCGGAACAGCACCTCGTCCCGGCCACCGGGGCGGCCCTCGGCCTTCCAGGCGCGGACGATCTCGGTCATCTCCAGGACGGCCTGCTCGCCGTCGCCGATCACCGCGCAGTCGATGAAGTCCGCGATCGGCTCGGGGTTGAACGCGGCATGGCCACCCGCGACCACGATGGGGTGGTCGTCGCCGCGGTCCGCGGCGACGAGCGGGATCCCGGCCAGGTCGAGCGCGGTGAGCATGTTGGTGTAGCCGAGCTCGGTGGAGAAGGAGAGCCCGAAGAGGTCGAACGCCGCGACCGGGCGGTGCGAGTCGACGGTGAACTGCGGCACCTTCTGCTCGCGCATCAGCGCTTCCAGGTCCGGCCAGACGCTGTACGTGCGCTCCGCGAGCACGCCCTCGCGCTCATTCAGCACCTCGTAAAGGATCATGACGCCCTGGTTGGGCAGACCGACCTCGTACGCGTCCGGGTACATGAGCGCCCAGCGGACGTCGCAGCTGTCCCAGTCCTTGACGGTGGAGTTCAGCTCCCCGCCTACGTACTGGATCGGCTTCTGCACATGCGGGAGCAGGGCCTCGAGCTGCGGAAAGACCGACTCGACAGACATCCGGGAGACCTTCGTGAGCTGGCAAGGGTGACCCTCAAGCCTAACCCGCCCGGCGGACACCCTTAACGCCGCTCACAGCGGCCCCTTTCCGGCCCTTCCGGCCCTTCCGGCCCATTTCCGAGCCTTCCGGCCATACCCGCGTATCACGGCCGCAGCGCCGCCCGGTGCTCCTTGCGCGAGACCTCGGCCCACAGCGCGGGCAGCTCCGCCTCCCGCCGGGCGGCCAGCGCCTCCTCCCGCCCGTACATGACGCCGAAGGTGAAGTCCCGCTCCCCGGCGGCGTGCGCCTGCTCGGCCAGTTCGCGCAGGGCGTCGCGCGCGACGCAGCTGTCCTGGTGGTCGCCGAGCAGATCCTGGAGGTCGGTCATGAGGCCCGCGAACGCCTTCGCGGGCTTGCCGAGCGCGGGGCGGGCTGCCTCGGCGGCGTAGCGGGCGCGCTTGGCCTTCTTACGGGCGTCGTGCATGGTGATGTCCCGGTCGTGCCCGGGGGGAGCGGCGAGGGCGGTGGCGACGAGGGCGGCGAGCCGTTCGTAGTCGCGCAGCACGGCCGCGAGGATCACGTCCTCGGCCGGGCGGGCCGCAGCGGGCCGCAGCGGCGGGGTGGCGGACAGCGTGTCCAGGGTGGTGAGCAGGGCGAGGTGGCGCTCGCCGTCGAGCACGCCGATCAGCCGCTCGCGCGAGCCGCGGCGGCTCGTCTGCGACCAGGTGCTCAGCCGCTCGGACACCGGGCCGGTGCGCAGCTCGTCCGGGAGCTCGGCCAGCCGCTCCTCGAGCCGGGCGGTGAGCACTTCCCGGTCGCGGTCGATGCCGAGCTCGCAGGCCAGCCACTTCAGCTCGTCGCCGACAGGGTCCGTGACGGCCCGGTCCAGCACCTTGCGGTACGAGCGGAAGCAGCTGCGCAGCCGGCGGGTGGCGACGCGCATACGGTGCACGGAGTCGGGCACGTCAAGGCGTACGGCGGGGTCGAGCGAGACGATGGCGGCGATCTGGGCGCGGACGTAGTCGAGGATCACATCGCCCGCCGTGGGCTCGGCCACCTTCTTCCCCTTCTTACCCTTCTTACCCTCCTCACCCGCCTTGCCCGCCTTGCTGGCCACGCCCGTCTCGGCCAGCGCCCTGGCCAGCTTGGACGGGGCAGCCGACCGGCGCAGCCCCGCCTCCGTCAGATGCGACTCGAGCGCGTCGAGGAACGCCGGGTCGCCGCCCGGGGCGAGCTCCGTCTCGACCTCCGTCCACTCCACCGGATCGCCCGGCTCCGGGGTCAGCCGGCGCGCCGTGACGTGGTCGGCGGACAGCTCGGCGAGCAGGGCGCCATCGGCGTCCACGAGGTGTCTGACGTTCCGTTCGGACACCAGGCGGACCAGCGGTACGAGCGCCTGGTCGCGGACGCGGGAGCGGACGAGGGCCGCGAGCTCGGCGGGCAGCGTGTCCGACAGCGGGGCGCGGATCTCGTCGCGGGTGTCCGGTCCGGCCGGCAACTTGAGGTGCCACCCGGCGTCGCTGCCGCCGGTGCGGCGGCGCAGCGTGATGCCGTCCGCCGCGAGCCGCTGGTCGACGGTGTCGTAGTACGTGGCGTCCAAAGTGGCCACGCCCTTGTCCACGACCTCCGCGACGCCGACGGCCCCGGTCACATCGGGGAGCCGGCCGTCGTCGGGAGCCTCGTACTTACGCTCGATCTCACGCACCGTGTCCGCCATGACGTGAATGTACTGCCCTGTGGCGTTTGAGGGCAGCCCCCTGTGGCGGGCGAACCGTACGGCAGGCCGGCGACGGGGCGTCAGGCCGATACGGGGCGCTGCACCCGGATCGACTGCAGCAGACCGACCGCTATCCACACGGCGAACATCGACGACCCGCCGTACGAGACGAACGGCAGCGGCAGACCGGCCACCGGCATGATGCCCAGCGTCATGCCGATGTTCTCGAACGCCTGGAAGGCGAACCAGGCGATGATCCCGGCGGCGACGACCGTGCCGTACAGCTCGGAGGTGTCCCGCGCGATCCGGCAGGCGCGCCACAACACGACGCCCAGCAGCACGATGATCAGGCCCGCGCCGAGGAAGCCCAGCTCCTCCCCCGCGACCGTGAAGACGAAGTCGGTCTGCTGCTCGGGCACGAACTGGCCGGTGGTCTGGGTGCCGTGGAACAGGCCCTTGCCGGTGAGGCCGCCCGAGCCGATCGCGATCCGCGCCTGGTTGGTGTTGTAGCCGACGCCCGCCGGGTCGAGGGCCGGGTTGGCGAAGGCGGCGAAGCGGTCGATCTGGTACTGGTCGAGCACGCCGAGCTGCCAGATGAGGACCGCGCCGATGACGGCCGCGCCGATCAGCCCCACCACCCAGCGGTTGGAGGCGCCCGAGGAGAGCAGCACGGCGAGCACGATGACCGCCATCACCATCACCGAGCCGAGGTCCGGCATCAGCAGCACGATCGCGATGGGCAGCGCGGCGAGCCCGAGGGCCTGGACGACGGTGCGGTGGTCCGGGTGGACCCGGTCCCCCGCGTCCACGCGCGCGGCCAGCAGCATCGCCATCCCCAGAATGATGGTGATCTTGGCGAACTCGGACGGCTGGAGGGAGAAGCCGCCGCCGATCACGATCCAGGCGTGCGCGCCGTTGATCGTCGAGCCGAGCGGGGTGAGGACGGCGAGGACGAGCACCACGGACAGCGCGTACAGCACGGGCACGGCCCCGCGCAGCGTGCGGTGGCCGAGCCAGATCGTGGCGATCGCGAGGACCAGCCCGATGCCGGTGTTCATGGCGTGCCGGATCAGAAAGTAGTACGGGTCGCCCTGGTTGAGCTCGGTGCGGTTGCGGGTGGCGGAGTAGACGAGGACGGTGCCGATGGCGGACAGGGCGAGCGCGGCGAACAGCAGTACCCAGTCCAGCCGGCGCACGATCGAGTCGCGCGCCATGAGCTTGCCCCAAGTGCCGCGCTCAGGCGTGAACCGCCGCGTGGTGTACGTATGCGTGGACGCACTCATGACAGCTGCTCCCGCCTTCCGACCACCGCGATCGGCTTGCCCAGCGGCTGGGCCTGGATGGTGCCATCGGAGTCGATCTTGGGCAGGGTCGCCTGGGGGTGGGGCAGCAGCGCCTTCTTGTTGTCGATGCCGCCCTTGGCGTCGACCCCGTAGAGCGCGTTGTAGATGTTGCGCACGGCGGGGCCGGAGGCGCCGGAGCCGGTACCACCCTGGGAGATCGTCATGACGATCGAGTAGTCCTTGGTGTACGTCGCGAACCACGAGGTCGTCTGCTTGCCGTAGACCTCGGCCGTACCCGTCTTGGCGTGCATCGGGATCTTGTCCTGCGGCCAGCCGCCGAATCGCCAGGCGGCGGTGCCGCGGGTCGCGACTCCCGCGAGGGCCTTGTCTATCTTGTCGCGCGTGCCCTGGGTCATCGGCAGCTTGCCGTGCGACTTGGGCTTGATCTGCTGGACCTTCTTGCCGTCGGCGCTGACGATCGCCTTGCCGATGGTCGGGTCGTAGAGCGTGCCGCCGTTGCTGATCGCGGCGTAGATGGTGGCCATCTGGATCGGGGTGACGAGCGTGTCGCCCTGGCCGATGGAGTAGTTCACGGAGTCACCGGCGCGCATCTTCATGCCTTCGAGGCAGTTCTCGTAGGCGATCCGCTGGCCGTAGTTCCCGCTCTTCTTGCCGTACTTGCACCAGGCGTTCTTGTTGGCCTTCCAGTAGTCCTTCTTCCACTGGCGGTCCGGGATCCGGCCAGTGACCTCGTTGGGGAGGTCGATGCCGGTCTCCTTGCCGAGGCCGAACTGGTGGGCGGTCTTGTAGAACCAGTCCGCCGGGTGCTTCTTGGGCTTGTTGCCGCCGTCCTTCTGCCACTGCTTGTACGAGAGGTCGTAGAACACGGTGTCGCAGGACACCTCGAGCGCCCGGCCGAGGCTGATCGGCCCGTAGCCCTTCGACTCGAAGTTCTTGAAGACCTGGCCGCCGATGTTGAAGGAGCTGCTGCAGTTGTAGTTGCCGTCGAAGGGGTAGCCGGCGTTGACCGCCGCCGTGGTCGGGACCACCTTGAAGATCGAGCCGGGGGCCGACTGGCCCTGGATCGCCCGGTTCAGCAGCGGATAGTTGGAGCTCTTGCCGGTGAGCTTCTTGTAGTCCTTGCCGGAGATGCCGCCGACCCAGGCGTTGGGGTCGTACGTCGGGTTGGAGGCCATCGCGACCACCCGGCCCGTCTTCGCCTCCATGACCACGACCGCGCCCGCGTCCGCCTCGTACCTGCGGCCGGTGTTCCGGTCCATCTCCTTGCGGGCGTCCTTCATCGCCTGGGCCAGCTCCTTCTCGGCCACGGCCTGCACCCGGGCGTCGATGCTGGTGACGACGTTGGCGCCGGGCTGGGCCTTCTGGCTCTCGGCCTGGCCGATGACCCGGCCGAGGTTGTCGACCTCGTAGCGGGTCACCCCGGCCTTGCCGCGCAGCTCGTCGTCGTACTCGCGCTCCAGGCCGTTACGGCCGATCTGGTCGGAGCGGAGCAGCGGCGAATGGCTGTCCTCAGCCTTCTTGATCTCCTCGTCGGTGACCGGGGAGAGATAGCCGAGCACCTGGGCGGCGTTGGCGTCGCCGGGAGCGGCGTAGCGGCGCACGGCGGTGGGCTCCGCGCTTATCCCGGGGAAGTCCTCTTCGCGCTCGCGGATCTGCAGGGCCTGCTTGGGGCTGGCCTCGTCGGTGATGGGGATGGGCTGGTAGGGCGAACCGTTCCAGCAGGGCTGGGGCGTCTTGGCGTCGCACAGCCGGACCTTGTCCATCACGTCCTTGGGCTTCATGTCCAGGACACCCGCCAGGCGGGTGAGGACGGCCTTCCCGTCGTCCTTCATCTTCATCAGCTCGGTGCGGCTGGCGGAGACGACCAGACGGGTCTCGTTGTCGGCGAGCGGCACCCCGCGGGCGTCCAGTATCGAGCCGCGCACGGCGGGGTGGACGACCTGCTGGACGTGGTTGTTGGCGGCTTCGGCGGTGTATTCGTCGCCGTTGCGGATCTGGAGGTACCAGAGGCGGCCGCCGAGCGTGAGCAGCAGCGAGAAGACGAGGATCTGGATGGCGACGAGCCGGATGGTGACGCGCGGCGTCCGCCCGGTCTCGGGGATGTTACTCACAGCGGCCCCCACTGGTTGTTCGGCCGGGGGTACGGGGGTTGCCCCCGGAAGAACGCAGCCTCACAGCGGCCCCCACTGGTTGTTCAGCCGGGAGTACGGCCCGCGGCGCAGCCGCTGTCGGGCGCAGTGTCCCCCGGAAGAACGCAGCCTCACAGCGGCCCCCACTGGTTGTTCGGCCGGGGGTACGGGGGTTGCCCCCGGAAGAACGCAGCCTCACAGCGGCCCCCACTGGTTGTTCGGCCGAGGGTACGGCCCGCGGCGCAGCCGCTGTCGGGCGCAGTGTCCCCCGGAAGAACGCAGCCTCACAGCGGCCCCCCACGCAATGTCAGAACGCGGCCTCACAGGCGCTTGACCCCCTTGAGGCGTCCCGTCCCCCGGTTGGCGGCCTTCATCAGGAGGCCGCCGCGCTGGCTGCCGATGCGGGAGCCGCCGGAGTTGTCGGCCATCGGGTCGTTCTCGCTCTTTCTGGCCATCCCCATGATCAGTGGCACCGTGAACGGCGCCAGCAGCAGGTCGTACAGCGCCGCGGTGAACAGCAGCTTGCTCAGGCCCGCATGGCGGGCGGCGTCGTCGCTGACGAGCTGGCCGACGCCCGCGTACAGCAGCGTGCTGCCGATGGCCGCCGCGACGACCACCAGCATCGGCCCGGTGGCCGACCTCAGCTGGCCGGTCTCGGGCTTGGCGAGGCCCGCCAGATAGCCGATGACGCACAGCACCAGGGCGTAGCGCCCGGCCGCGTGGTCGGCGGGCGGGGCGAGGTCGGCGAGCAGGCCGGCGCCGAAGCCGATGAGCGCGCCGCCGGTGTGGCCGTAGACGAGCGCGAGGCCGAGGACGACGAGCAGCAGCAGATCGGGGACCGCGCCGGGCAGCTGGAGCCGGGCGAGTACGCAGACCTGGACGACGAGGGCGATGACCACGAGAAGGGTCGACAGCAGGACCCGGTTCAGACGCAGCATCGGTCAGCTCCTGTTGGCGGAGGCGCTCGGCGACGAGGACGGTTTGACCGTGACGGTGACCGTGGGCGCCGGCTTGGGCTTGGCGGGCTTGGGCGGCAGCACGGTGTCCCGCGGGTTCTCGCGCGGCGGTTCGACGACGACGCCCACGATGTCGAGCTTGGTGAAGCCCACGTACGGGCGCACCAGCAGGGTGCGGGTCAGATCGCCGCCCGAGGGGTCGACGCGGACCACCTCGCCGACCGGTACGCCGGGCACGAACGGCTTGTTGGCGCGGGAGCCGAAGGTGACGAGCCGGTCGCCCTTCTTGATCTTGGCCTTGCCGTTGAGGAGCTGGACGCGCAGCGAGCGGTCGCCCTGGCCGTTGGCGAAGCCGAGCTCGCCGGACTTCTCCATGCGGGTGCCGACGGTGAAGTCCGGGTCGATGGCCAGCACCACGGTGGCGGTCGACGGGCCGACGGTGGTGACCCGGCCGACCAGGCCGTCGCCGTTGATGACGGTCATATCGCGGCGGATGCCGTCCTTGCTGCCCACGTCGATGGTGACGGTCCAGGAGAAGCCCTGGGCCGCTCCTATGGCGATGACCTGGGCGCCCTTGACGCCGTACTGGCCGGCGCCCGCGGTCTTGCGCAGCTTGTCCAGCTCGACGACGCGGGCGCGGTTGCGGGCGTCGCTGCCGAGCCGCTGCTTGAGCTCGGCGTTCTCCCGCTCCAGTGCGCTGATCCGGTCGTGCCGCTCGTCGGAGTCCCGTACGGCCGACACGGCGTTGCCGATCGGGTCGACCGCGGAGGCGACCCCTTCCTCGACCGGCCCGAAGACGGACGCGGCGGCCTGGCGGGCGCCGTCGAGGGGCGAATCCTCGCCGCCGCGGATATCCACCGTGATCAGTGCGAACGCGATGGCGACCAGCAGCACCAGGAGCAGCCGGCTCTCTCGTGTGTCCCTCACGTGCGGCGACGTGCCTTCCTCGTCGGAGTCGGACCGGCTACGGCTTTGTTGTGTTTTCTCAACGGCTGCCGGTCATGGGGAGCCATATGCCTGTATATCAGTGAACCGCCGCTCCGCCGTACGGGAAGTCGGCCCCCCGTACGGCGGATTCACCGGATCGTCATCTGCGGGGCTGGGCGTCCAGCACCTGCTGCAGCGCCTCGAACTCCTCGACGCATTTGCCGGAGCCGAGCGCGACCGAGTCCAGCGGGTCCTCGGCGATGTGGATCGGCATACCGGTCTCCTGGCGCAGCCGCTGGTCGAGGCCGCGCAGCAGGGCGCCGCCGCCGGTGAGCACGATGCCGCGGTCCATGACGTCGCCCGACAGCTCGGGCGGGCACTTGTCGAGCGTGGTCTTGACCGCGTCGACGATCGCGTTGACCGGCTCCTCCATGGCCTTGCGGACCTCGGCGGCGGAGATCACAACGGTCTTGGGGAGGCCGCTGACCAGGTCACGGCCGCGGATCTCGGTGTGCTCCTCCTCCTTGCCCTCGAAGGCGGAGCCGATCGTGATCTTGATGTTCTCGGCGGTGCGTTCGCCGAGCAGAAGGCTGTACTCCTTCTTGATGTGCTGGATGATCGCGTTGTCCAGCTCGTCGCCCGCCACCCGGATGGACTGTGCGGTGACGATTCCGCCGAGCGAGATGACCGCGACCTCGGTGGTGCCGCCGCCGATGTCCACGACCATGTTGCCGGTGGCCTCGTGGACGGGGAGGCCGGAGCCGATGGCGGCGGCCATGGGCTCCTCGATGATGTGCACCTGGCGGGCGCCCGCCTGGGTGGATGCCTCGATGACGGCGCGGCGCTCGACGCCGGTGATACCGGAGGGCACGCAGACGACGACCCGGGGACGGGCGAGATAGCGGCGCTTGTGGATCTTCAGGATGAAGTAGCGCAGCATCCGCTCGGTGATCTCGAAGTCGGCGATCACGCCGTCCTTGAGCGGGCGCACGGCCACGATGTTGCCAGGGGTGCGGCCGATCATCTTCTTCGCCTCGGCGCCCACCGCGAGGATTCCGCCGGTGTTGGTGTTGATGGCGACGACGGACGGCTCGTTGAGGACGATCCCGCGGCCCCTGACGTACACCAGCGTGTTGGCGGTCCCGAGGTCGACAGCCATGTCACGGCCGATGAACGACATGTTGTTCCCCATGAGGATGCGTCAGGCCTTCCCACTTGAAGCGTTTGCTTTTTGAGGTCGGCAGGATGTGGTGCGCTGCGAGGCGCGGAAGCTCTCATCGTAGTCACGCCCGCTCGAACACGCTGCGGGGGTCCTCCGCCATTGTCAGCAGAACACGGGCCCGCCCCCTGCTAATGGTGACGTCGTGTCGCGGGGATGCGTTCCCCCGATCGGCCCGCATATGCCAAAGGGCGGCCGAACAATATCGGCCGCCCCAGGCCAGGAGGGGTGACGATGTGATGAACGGTCAGCGATGAAGGTCAGGCGAGCCCGGGGAAGAAAATCTTGATCTCCCGCAGGGCCGACTCTTCGGAGTCGGAGGCGTGGATCAGGTTCTCCCGCACGATCGTGCCGAAGTCGCCGCGGATGGAGCCCGGCGCCGCGGCGATCGGGTCGGTCGGCCCCGCCAGCGCCCGTACGCCCTCGATGACGCGCTCGCCCTCGACGACCAGCGCGACGACCGGGCCGGAGGCCATGAACTCCACCAGCGGCTCGTAGAACGGCTTGCCCACGTGCTCGGCGTAGTGCTGCTCCAGAACGTCGCGGCCGAGCTCACGCAGCTCCAGCGCGCTGATCGTCCAGCCCGCCTTCTTCTCGATGCGGCTCAGGACCTCGCCGATCAGTCCGCGTCGTACGGCGTCGGGCTTCAGAAGGACGAGCGTGCGCTGGGTCACTACGAGAACTCCTTTGGAACGTGGCATGCGGGTGATGCTGTGCCGCCGAGGCTACATGGGTGAACGACGGCCACGTTACGCAGTGTCAGCAGGGGCGGCGGCGAAGCGCGCCTTGGCCTCGTCGACCTTGCGGCCGAAGTGGACCGAGGCCCACCACAGCGCGGCGAAGGCCGCGCCCAGGATGTACATGGTGGTGACGATCGTGCCGCTCAGCACCAGGCCGATCTGCAGGGCCCAGCCGATGTGCACCGCGCCGGGGCGGCCGAGCATCCCGCACAGCAGGACGCACAGCGCCATGGCGATACCGCTGACCGTCCACACCGTGGTCGCGGACAGACCGGAGGTCTTCATGGCCACCAGCCCGGCGAAGCCGATCACAAAGAATTCACCGATCAAGGTGGACGCGCAGAGCGTTCGCATTTCAGCCCTTTCCCAGGAGCAGCCGGGCCTCGCCGACCGTGATCACCGACCCGGCCACCAGCACGCCCGCGCCGGAGTACTCGCCTTCTTCCTCGGCGAGCGTGATCGCCGCCTCCAGGGCGTCGTCCAGCCGCGGCTCGACCTGCACCCGGTCCACGCCGAAGACCTCCACGGCGATGGCGGCCAGCTCGTCCGCGTCCATCGCGCGCTGGGTGGAGTTGCGAGTGATCACCACCTCGGCGAAGATCGGCTCAAAGGCCTCCAGGAGGCCGCGGACATCCTTGTCGCCGCTCGCGCCGACCACACCGATCAGCCTGCTGAAGCCGAACGCCTCGGTGACCGCCTCGGCCGCCGCCCGCGCGCCGGCCGGGTTGTGCGCGGCGTCCAGGACCACGGTCGGGCTGCGGCGCACGACCTCGAGGCGGCCCGGGGAGGTGACGGAGGCGAAGGCGGTCCGGACGGTCTCGAGGTCGAGCGTGCGGGCGTGCTCCGAGCCGACGCCGAAGAACGCCTCCACGGCGGCCAGCGCCACCGCCGCGTTATGCGCCTGGTGGGCCCCGTACAGCGGGAGGAAGACCTCCGGATACTCACCGCCGAGGCCGCGCAGGGTCAGCAGCTGACCGCCGACCGCCACCTCGCGGGAGAGCACGCCGAACTCCATGCCCTCGCGGGCGACCGTGGCATCCACCTCGACCGCGCGCTTGAGGACCACCGACGCGGCCTCCAGCGGCTGCTGCGCCAGCACCACCGTGGAGTCCTGCTTGACTATCCCGGACTTCTCGGTGGCGATCTGCTCCGGTGTGGTGCCCAGCCGGTCGGTGTGGTCCAGCGAGATCGGCATGATCACCGCGACCCCGGCGTCGATCACATTGGTGGCGTCCCAGACTCCGCCCATGCCGACCTCGACCACCGCGATATCGACCGGCGCATCGGCGAACGCCGCGTACGCCATGGCGGTGAGCACCTCGAAGAACGAGAGCCGGTGCTCCTGCGAGGCGTCGACCATGTCGATGTACGGCTTGATGTCCCGGTACGTCTCGATGAACCGCTCGGCGGAGATCGGCGCCCCGTCCAGGCTGATCCGCTCGGTGATCGACTGGACGTGCGGGCTGGTGTAGCGGCCGGTGCGCAGCTCGAAGGCGCCCAGCAGCGACTCGATCATGCGGGCGGTGCTGGTCTTGCCGTTCGTCCCGGTGATGTGGATCGAGGGGTACGCGCGCTGCGGGGAGCCGAGGATGTCCATCAGCGCCTCGACGCGCACCAGCGAGGGGTCCAGCTTGGTCTCGGGCCAGCGCCCCGCGAGCTCCGTCTCCACCTCCCGCAGCGCCCGGTCCAGCTCCGGGTCGGCCGGGCGGGCGGGCACGCCGTCCCCCTGCGGCGGCCCCGACTGGGTCCGCAGCGTCCGGCTGCCGGCCTCGATCACGGCGAGATCGGGGTCGCGGTCGGTCTCGGCTCCGACGATCTCGTCGAATTCGTCCGGTTCGTTCTGGGGGCTCTCGCTCACGGTGACAGTCTACGAGGGGCCCCTGACAATCCCCGCGGCCCCGGCGGCCCAGGCCTCAGCCCAGCGCCGCCTTCATCACCGACTTGGCGATCGGCCCGGCCAGGCCGCCGCCGGAGATGTCGGCGCGGGCCGCGCCGCTGTCCTCGACCACCACCGCGACCGCGATCTGATGGCCTTGCCCGTCAGCCGCGTAACTCACGAACCACGCGTACGGGTTGGCGCTGTTGTGCTCGCCGTGCTGTGCGGTGCCGGTCTTGCCGCCGACCGTCACCCCTGGTATGCGCGCGCTGGTGCCGGTGCCCCGCTCCACCACCGTCTGCATCGCGGACCGCAGCTGCTCGGCCGTGGCGGGCGACATGGCCCGGCTGTACGCGGCGGGCTCGGTCTTGTCCAGGGTGCCCCCGCTTCCGTCGGTGGTGCGGTCGACCAGATACGGCTTCATCAGCGTGCCGCCGTCGGAGATGGCAGCGGAGACCATGGCCATCTGCAGCGGGGTCGCGGTGACGTCGAACTGGCCCATGCCGCTCAGGGCGGTCTGCGAGGCGTCCATGCCGCTGGGGTAGACGCTCTTGGCGGCGCGCACCGGGATGTCGAGCCCGGAGTCGTCGAACCCCAGCTTCTTCGCCTGGGCCGCCACCTTGGACTGCCCCAGGTCGACCGCCATCTTCGCGAACACCGTGTTGCACGAGTACTGCAGCGCGGTGCGTATCGTCGCGTTCTCACAAGGAGCCGACGCGCTCTCGTTGGTCATATCGGTGACCGTGCCGGGCAGCCGGTACGGATCGGGGCTCTTGGTCGGCTCGTCGACGGAGCCGTAGAGCCCGTCCTCCAGCGCCGCCGCGGCGACGACCAGCTTGAAGGCCGAGCCCGGCGGATAGGTCTGGCGCAGCGCGCGGTTGAGCATCGGCTGCTTGTCGTCCTTCTGCAGCGCGTCCCACGCCTTCTGGTCGGCGGCGGAGGAGCCCGCGAAGGTGCCGGGGTCATAGGAGGGGGTGCTGGCCAGGGCGAGGACCTTCCCCGTCTTCGGATCGAGGGCCACGACGGCGCCGGTCTTGCTGCCGAGCCCTTCGTACGCGGCCTTCTGCGCGGCGGGGTCGATGGTGGTGAGCACATCGCCCGCCGTGGCCCGCTGCCGGGTCAGCAGTTGGTCCGGGCCGGCCAGCCGGGAGTCCGAACCGTCAAGCACGCCCCGGTCCAGCGCCTCCAGCTGGGTGGTGCCGTACGTCTGCGAGGCGTAGCCGGTGACCGGCGCGTACAGCTCGCCGTCGGTGTAGGTCCGCTTGTACTTCAGGTCGCCGCTGGTGGCGGTGGAGCCGGTGACCGGCTTGCCGCCGACCAGGATGTCGCCGAGAGGCCTGGAGTACTCCTTGATGGCCGAGCGCACGTTGTGGGCGTTGTCGTCGAGGCTGCGCGCCCGGGCCACCTGGATCCAGGTGGCCCAGATGAGCAGGGCCAGCACGAGCAGCAGGCTGAACACGGAGGCGCGTCGCAGCGGCTTGTTCATGGTGACGGTGCTCCTTCCGGGACGTACGAGCGGATAACTCCCGGATCGGCGCTTTTGGTTCCCGGCTGTGACCCCGCACACGCGAAGCGCCCCCGCCGCCCTCGGCCTCTTCGGCTGAGGGGGGCGGGGGCGCTTGGCCGGTCGGCTGAGCGGTCAGCCCTGGGGCAGGGCCGCCAACTGGGCGGTGATCCGGGCGATATCGGCATCGGCCGTGGTCTGCCGCTGCCGGATCTTCTCCACGACGTGGTCGGGCGCCTTGGCCAGGAAGGCCTCGTTGTTCAGCTTGGCCGTGGTCTGCGCCTTGTCCTTCTCGGCCGCCGCGAGGTCCTTGGCCAGCCGCTTGCGCTCGGCCTCGACATCGATCGCGCCGGACAGGTCCAGGGCCACGGTCGCGCCCGCGACCGGCAGCGAGGCGGTGGCGGCGAAGCCCTCACCGGCAGGCTGAAGCCGCAGCAGCGAGCGCATGGCGTCCTCGTGGGCCGCCAGCGGGGTGCCGGACAGGTCGAGGCGCGCCGGGACCTTCTGGCCGGGCTGCAGGCCCTGGTCGGCCCGGAACCTGCGGACCTCGGTGACCACCTGCTGGAGCGTGGTGATCTCCTGCTCGGCGGCGGCGTCGCGGAAGCCGCTGTCGCGCGGCCAGTCGGCGATGACGACGGACTCCCGGCCGGTGAGCGCGGTCCACAGCTTCTCGGTGACGAACGGGACGACCGGGTGCAGCAGCCGCAGCATCACGTCCAGAACCTCGCCGAGCACCCGCCGGGACGCGTCGGCCGCCTCGCCGCCCTGGGCGAAGGTGGTCTTCGACAGCTCGACGTACCAGTCGAAGACCTCGTCCCACGCGAAGTGGTAGAGGACGTCCGACAACTTGGCGAACTGATAGTCCTCGTAGTACGCGTCGACCTCGGCGACCACCGTGTTCAGCCGGGACAGGATCCAGCGGTCGGCCGCCGACAGCCGCTCGGCGGCAGGCAGTTCGCCCTCGACCGTCGCGCCGTTCATCAGCGCGAAGCGCGTCGCGTTCCAGATCTTGTTGGCGAAGTTGCGGGACGCCTGGACCCAGTCCTCGCCGATCGGCACGTCCACACCGGGGTTGGCGCCCCGGGCGAGGGTGAAGCGGACCGCGTCCGAGCCGTACTGGTCCATCCAGTCCAGCGGGTTGACCGCGTTACCGAAGGATTTGGACATCTTCTTGCCGAACTGGTCGCGCACCATGCCGTGCAGGGCGATGGTGTGGAACGGCGGGGTGCCGTCCATCGCGTACAGGCCGAACATCATCATCCGGGCGACCCAGAAGAACAGGATGTCGTAGCCGGTGACCAGGACCGAGTTCGGATAGAACTTCCGCAGGCTGCCGGTGTCCTCCGGCCAGCCGAGCGTGGAGAACGGCCACAGGCCCGAGGAGAACCAGGTGTCCAGGACGTCGCTGTCCTGGTGCCAGCCCTCGCCGGACGGCGGCTGCTCGTCCGGTCCGACGCACACGACCTCGCCGTTCGGCCCGTACCAGACCGGGATCCGGTGGCCCCACCACAGCTGGCGGGAGATGCACCAGTCGTGGAGGTTGTCGACCCAGTCGAAGTAGCGCTTGGCCATGTCCTCCGGGTGGATCTTCACCCGGCCGTCGCGGACCGCGTCGCCCGCGGCCTTGGCCAGCGGGCCGACCTTGACCCACCACTGCATGGACAGCCGCGGCTCGATGGTCGTCTTGCAGCGCGAGCAGTGGCCGACGGAGTGGACGTACGGCCGCTTCTCGGCGACGATCCGGCCGTCGGCGCGCAGCGCGCCGACGATGGCGCTGCGGGCCTCCAGCCGGTCCAGGCCCTGGAAGGGGCCGTGGGCCGTGATGACCGCGTGCTCGTCCATGACGGTCAGGCTCGGCAGGCCGTGGCGCTGGCCGATCTCGAAGTCGTTCGGGTCGTGGGCCGGGGTGACCTTGACCGCGCCGGTGCCGAACTCCGGGTCGACGTGCTCATCGGCGACGACCGGGATGCGGCGGCCGGTGAGCGGCAGCTCGATCTCGGTGCCGATCAGGTGGCGGTAGCGCTCGTCGTCGGGGTGGACTGCGACCGCGGTGTCGCCGAGCATCGTCTCGGCGCGGGTCGTGGCCACGACGATCGACGCGTCGCCCTCCCCGTACCGGATCGAGACCAGCTCACCGTCGTCGTCCTGGTACTCCACCTCGATGTCGGAGATGGCCGTCAGACAGCGCGGGCACCAGTTGATGATCCGCTCGGCGCGGTAGATCAGCTCGTCGTCGTAGAGCTTCTTGAAGATGGTCTGGACGGCCTTGGACAGCCCCTCGTCCATCGTGAAGCGCTCGCGGTTCCAGGCGACACCGTCGCCCAGGCGCCTCATCTGGCCGGAGATCTGCCCGCCCGAGCTGGCCTTCCACTGCCACACCCGCTCGACGAACGCCTCGCGGCCCAGGTCGTGGCGGGAGACACCCTCCTTGGCGAGCTCGCGCTCCACGACGTTCTGCGTGGCGATACCGGCGTGGTCCATACCGGGCTGCCAGAGCGTCTCATAGCCCTGCATGCGCTTGCGTCGAGTGAGCGCATCGATGATGGTGTGCTCGAAGGCATGCCCGAGGTGCAGGGAGCCGGTGACGTTGGGCGGGGGGATGACGATGGTGTAGGGCTCTTTGCCGCTGTTCTCGTCCGCCTCGAAGTAACCGCGCTCTACCCAGCGCTCGTACAGCTGCCCCTCTACATCGGCCGGCGCGTACTGGGTCGGCAGTTCGGGGTGGCTGTTGGGCCCGCTGTCGGGGCGCTGCTGAGAGTTCTCGGTCACGAGCGCAGTCTAAAGGGCCGCGGCACTCCGTTACGAACAAGTTGTGGCCCCGCCGCAAAGGGAGGGCTTCCCGTCAGGAAGGATGTTGCGCACCTGTCATGCGCATCGAAGAGAGGGCACGATGAGCTACCACCAGCCGCCGCCGCAGCCCGGCCCCTACGGGGCGCAGCCGGGTCCGTACGGCGCCGGCCAGTCGCCCGTGCCCAATAATCCCTACACCCAGCAGCCCGGCTACGGCTATCCGCCCCAGGGCGGCCGGCCGGGCGGACAGCCCGGCGGGCAGTCGGGCGGCTACGGCGGCTCCGGTACGTACGGGGGCTACGGCCAGCCGAGCCCTTATGGCCAGCCGAATCCGTACGCCCAGCCACCACAGCAGCACATACCGCCGCAGCAGCAGATACCGGGCACCGGCTACGGCTATCCGCCGCCGCAGCCCCAGCCGCCCGTGCCGGGCCGCCGCCGGGGCAGAGCCGTGGGCATCGCGGTGGGCGTGGTGGTGGCCCTGGGGGCCGTGGCCGGCGGGGTCTACTACTTCGCGCTGGGCGGGGGCGATGACGGCCCGTTCAAGCTGACCACCCCGAAGACGGTCGCCGGCGACTACCAGCGCCAGGGGGCCGGCACGGACGAGAACGACCTGTCCGAGTCCGGCAAGAAGGACCTCCAGCAGGTGCCGGTCGTCAAGGATCCGCATCTGGTGGCGGCCGACTACCAGTCCTCCGGGAAGAACATGATGAAGTTCACCGGGGTCTGGGGCGATGTGACCGATCCGAAGCGGGGCGCGGACCTGTCCTTGGCGGTCATCGTCAAGGCGCTGCAGGACAACGGCACGGCGCAGGCCCAGGGCAGCGCCCAGGAGTTCTCCCCCGACGGCTTCGACGGGGACGTCCTGAAGTGCCAGACGTTGAAGTTCACCTCGGATCAGGGATCCGTCGAGGCACCCGCGTGCGTCTGGGGCGACAAGGACACCTTGGGCGTCACCGTGATGGTGGACCCGGCGGCCGCGGTCCTGGGCGGCGGGGGCATGTCACTGCGGGATGCCGCGGAGCTCACCGTCAAGGTACGCAAGGACGCGCGCGTGGAGATCGACGGCTAGATCAACAGCTAGCAACAACCGGCAACAAAGCGAAGGACAGACATGAGCTACAACCAGCCGGGCCCGTACGGCCAGCAGCCCCAGCAGCCGGGTCCCTACGGGCAGGGCGGCGCGGCCGGACAGCCCGGCTACGGCTACCCGCAGCAGCCACCGCAGCAGGCCGGCGGCTACGGTCAGCCGAACCCCTACGGCCAGCCCCAGCAGCCGCAGCAGCCCGGGTACGGCCAGCCGCCGCAGGCCCAGCCCGGGTACGGCTACCCGCAGCAGCCGGCCGACCCGTACGGCCAGCAGCAGTACGGGCAGCCGGGCATGCCCGGGCCCTACCAGCCGACGCCCCCGCCCGGCGGCGGCAACAAGAAGGGCCTGGCGATAGGCATCGGCGCGGTGGTCGTGGTGGCCGCGGTGGTCGGCGGGTTCCTGGTGTTCAACAACAAGGACGACGACAAGGGCGGCAGCGGCGGCAACGGAGGCGGTGGCGGCAAGAACGTCGTCGCCGACGACGGCAAGCGCTACAAGCTGATCACGCCCGCGACGGTCGCCGGCGAGTACACCAAGGACGCTTCCAAGGGCGGCGACTCGCTGACCTCGAGCGACAAGGCCGACTTCGAGAAGCTCGGCGTCTCCAACCCGCAGTCCACCGGCGCCAGCTACAAGGCCGGCGAGGGCATGAGCCAGAAGGTCCTGAGTTTCAACGGGCTGTGGGGCAAGATCGACAACCCCCAGGCCGTGGTGGACGGCGCCTTCGCGAAGATCTCCCAGGAGGCCGAGAAGGACTCCAGCGTCGGCGGGGGCGGCACCGCCAAGCTCGAGGGCAGCCCGCAGGCGGTCACCCCGGCCGGCCTCGACGACGCCGTGATGAAGTGCCAGAACGTGAAGTTCACCGGCGCCACCGCGGCCACCAAGAGCTTCACCATCCCGATCTGCATGTGGGGCGACAAGAGCACCATCGGCTATGTGGTGGTCTCCGACGTCTCGGCCGCGCTCTCCGGCGGGGGCACGTCGATCGACACCGCCGCCGAGATCACCGCGAAGGTCCGCAAGGACGTCCGCGTGGAGATCAAGTAGCCGCCCGCTCAGCGAAGTTCACAGGCCGCAGCCCGGAGGGGATACCCCACACGATGAGCTACAACCAGCCGCCGCCGCAGCCCGGCCCCTACGGCGGAGGCCAGCCGGGCCCCAACCCGTACGGGGGCGGTCAGCCCAATCCGTACGGCGGGGCGCAGCAACCGCCCTCGGAGCCCAATCCGTACGCGCAGCAGCAGCCGGGCTACGGCTACCCCCAACAGCCGTCACAGCAACAGGGCTACGGCTATCCCCAGCAGCCGAACCCCTACGGCCAGCAGCCCCAGCCCCCCTTCCCCGGGCCCGCCGCGCCCACCGGGGGCCGGAACAAGACCAAGATCATCGCGATCACGACGGCCGGGCTTGTGGTGGTCGGCGCGATCGTCACCGGCGCCGTGGTCCTCAACAAGGGCGACGACAAGCCCAAGGCGATGAAGCTGGTCACCCCCAAGACGCTGGACGACGGCACGTACACGCTGGACAAGGGCACCAAGGACCTGGAGAACGAGGGCACCAGCGTCCAGGACCGCATGCCCGAGGGTGCCACCTCGGTCCTGGCCCAGTACACCCGCGCCGAGGACTCCAACTCGGGGCTGGCCTTCTCCGGCGTGTACGGGGAGTTCAGCGACCCCGACAAGGTCCGCGACGAGATGTTCAAGAGCTTCACGGGCGGCGACGCCTCCCCGACCGTCGAGGAGAAGCGCAAGAAGTTCCAGCCCGAGGGCGCCGACGGGCCGAGCATCGAGTGCGAGGTCGTGAAGATGTACGACCGCATCTACGCTCCGGCCTGCGCCTGGGCGGAGAAGACGGACGCGGCGATGGTGCTGGATGTCAACGCGGAGAACACGACCGCGGACGACGCCGACATGGAGGCGTTCGCGAAGGTGACCGCGGGCATCTACAAGGCCACCCGCAAACCCGCCTGAGAGGCGCGCTGACGCCACAAGACGCGAGGAGGGCCCCGGGAGATCCCCCAGGGCCCTCCTCGCGTCTTGTGGCTGCCGCCATGCCGCGGGCCGAGGCGGCGGCGCTCGGACCTGTGCCCCCTGACCCCGCCCAACTTCCCTCTCCGGGGCTTCAGCAGGCAGTCCGCCCATGCGAGCGTGCTGTGCTGCGCGTCTACATGGACCCGCTGAAATACGGGGCAGCTCGCCGACTGATCGCTGCCGCTGCCGCCGGCAAACTCGGCTTCGCGATCTTCCCGCTGGCCACCGTGCTGCTCGGCCACGACTCCTCCGGGTCCTTCCTGGACGCCGGGGCCGTCGCCGGGGCGTGGAGCATGGGCGGCACCGTAACGGGTCCGCTGCGCGGACACCTGGTCGACCGCTACGGCCAGCGCGTGCCGCTGGCCGCATTGGCCCTGCTCACCGCCGTTGCCGCCACCGGCCTGGCCACTACCTCGGAGACCACGCAGCTGATCTGCTTCGGCGCGCTCGCCGGCGCCGCCGCCCCACCCATCGTGGCCGGCATCCGGCCCTTACGGACCCAGACGGTATCGCGGGACCGGGTGCACAGCGGCTACGCCCTGGACGCCGTCCTGACCGAAGTGACCAAGATCTGCGGACCGCTCCTCGCGGCTGCGGCGGCCGCATACTCCCCACAGCTGGGTGTGGTCACCGCCGGGGCCCTCCTGGTAGCCGGCACCTGCCTGGTGGTCCTCCACCCGCCCACCGATCGCCCTTCCGTCGCATCAGGTACCGGCCGCGGCGTCCTGGCCTCCCCCACGCTGCGGCTTCTGTGTGCCGCCAATGTCTGCGCGGGCCTGTGCCTCGGAGCACTGACGGTCGCCCTCCCCGCCCGGGCCGCCGAACACGGTTCAGCCGCGGACGCCGGGTGGATGTTCGTTCGCGCCCATGACGATCTGCCTGTTCGAGCTGCTGGACGCCCATGCCCCGCGACGCACGGCCGTCGCAGCCATGATGTGGCTGATCGCGGCGGAAGAGCTCGGAATCGCCGCCGGGACGGTGACCGCAGGGGCAACGGCTCAGCACGCTGGCGCCTGGTTGGCCCCCTTCACCGCGGCGGTCGGCGGTGGACTCGGTGCCCTTGTCGTCGTTACGTACAGGGCACGCCTGCAGCGAGAGAGGCGCGGCGGTTTGTGGTGAGTTTGAGACGGCGACACGCCGTCGCGCCGGTGTGTCGCCGTCTCAAACTCACCACAAAGTCAGGCTGCGATCCCGAAGGCGCCAGGGCCGCAGGTGTGCAGCACGCGTCCGGGTGCTCGGGCTCGGCCTCGGGCTGCGACCGCTGGACGGCATGGTCCGGTTGCCGAGAGCAGGTATCGTCTCGCGCCTTCGGCGCAAAGCGGCCAGCAGTGGGAAGGGGAGGGGGCGCCGGAGGCATCGTCGCCGTCCATCCCAACGGGCCCTCACCGGCCGCCGGACGGCGGAACGGCGGATGGTCACCCAGAGCGGTAGACGCCGGTCCGGTTGGGGCCTCCCTCCCACCCCTCTTAAAAAAGTACTTGCTCTACATCAAGTACTGCATCAAGCGATTATTTAAGAGGGGGTGGGAGGAGAGCCGACTGACCGGCTTGGCCACCGCGCGGCAGCAGCTGCGGCGGCGCGCAGCGGAGCCAGTCGTGAGCCCAGCCGCCCACCAGGCCAAAGAACCGGGACACCGGGCAAGCCGCCCCCCTTCCCTCCTCCTGCTGGCGCTTTGGACCCGGAGGGTCCGAGACGAAAGCCGCGCCTGCGTGAGCCGAATGCCGCGAGACGGCGCACAGGCACAAGCGCAGCTAACGCGCAGCGGAGCACTCAAGCCGCGATGTCGAACGCGTCCTGGTGTGGGGTGAGTTCGAACCACAGGAGCTTTCCGCTGGTGCCGGAATGGTGGTCGGTGAGCGGGTAGCCGCCCCAGTTGTCCGCGCACAGGCGGACGAGGAGGAGGCCGCGTCCGTGGGTGGCGTCGGCGGCGTCGGCCGCCTCGGTGAGTGCGCTGTGGTGGG
Source organism: Streptomyces sp. NPDC020845 (assembly GCF_044334165.1). Lineage (NCBI taxonomy): Bacteria > Bacillati > Actinomycetota > Actinomycetes > Kitasatosporales > Streptomycetaceae > Streptomyces > Streptomyces sp. NPDC020845. The sequence goes on from NZ_JBIRSJ010000007.1 coordinate 217,742, forward strand.
TGAGCGGGCCGGGTGGGGTGTGGAAGGGGCTGGGGATGCGTGGATTGGAGTCCCAGACGCTGACCCGGAGGCGGTCCTCTTCCATGCTGCGGAGGCGGAGCTGTGCCGGGCCGTCGGAGTAGTGGAGGGCGTTAGTGACCATTTCGCTGGTCAGCAGCTCGGCGGTGTCGGCGAGTCCGGTCATGCCGTGGCTGTGGAGTACGACGCGGAGGGTGGCCCTGGCGACGCGGGCGGCCCGGGCGTCGTGGGGCAGGCGGAGCGAGTAGGTCCACGGTTGGCTGGATGGCTCCAGGCAGCGGGTCTGCGGCGATACGGTGGGCATGGAAGTCTCCTGGCGGGAGGTGGAATTGGCTGGCGCCGCGCGGTGTCGTTGCCGCCCTCTCGCTGCAGTCGGGCAGGCCGGTGCGCTTCCGCGTTGTGCGGCGGGCCAGTTGAGTGGCTTGCCTCACACCGTAGAGTGGCCGCATGAGTTATTAGCTACTCTCGCGCAAAGTCGTTAGAAACACGCTCGTGTGGGTGACAGGCGGGCGCCGTGGATGGACGAGGAGTACGGGACGATGACCGCCAGACCGGCGCCGACCGCGCGTCGGCTGCGCCTCGGGGCCGAACTGCGAAGACTTCGCGAGCACGCGGAAATGAGCTCAACCGACTCCGGACGCCTGCTCGGTACGAACCAGACTCAGATCAGCAACATCGAGTCGGCCCGGTTCGGCGTGAGCGCGGAACGCGTACGGGTAATGGCGCGCAACTACGACTGCTCGGACCACGAGCTGGTCGACGCCCTGGCGAAGATGGCAGGTGAACGGCACCGGGGCTGGTGGGAGGAGTACCGGGGCACATTGCCGTCCGGCCTGCTCGACCTCGCTGAACTGGAGCATCACGCGGTGCGGCTGCGCACGGCGTACACGGCCCACATCCCCGGCCTGTTGCAGACGACAGAGCATGCCCGCGAGGTCTTTACGCACGGGGTGACCAAGCTGTCGCCGCCGGAGATCGAGCACCGGGTGTCGTTCCGGGCGAAGCGGCAGGCAGTGCTCTACCGGGATGCCCCGGTGCCGTACCACGCGATCGTCCACGAGGCGGCGCTGCGCATGAAGTTCGGCGGCCCCAAGGTGGCTCGTCGGCAGCTCGAGTATTTGCTGGAGATGGGTGAGCGGGAGCATGTCACCGTTCTGGTGATCCCGTTCGACGCCGGAGCCTATCCAGGCTCCGGGCAGTCGATCTGCTACGCGGACGGGCCCGTCGCCCGGCTCGACACCGTGCAGTTGGACCAGTCCCATGGGCCGGTGATGGTGGATACCGAGGAGGAGCTGACCAAGTACCGGGGGCTCTTCGAACGGCTGGACGCCGTCGCTCTGAAGGAGCAGGATTCGCGGGACTTCATCTTCGGCATCGTGCAGAGCCTCTAGGGGAATGGAACATGCCTCAGCCTGACTGGCAGCGATCTTCGTTCTGCAGCGAGGGCAACGCCTGCGTCTACGTCGCCGCCGCGGGCAACGGCGCGGTCCTGCTCCGCGAGAGCGACGAGCCCGACGTCGTCCTGGTGACGACACGACGCACGCTGCGCGCGTTCATATCGAGGGTCAAGGCAGGCGCGCTCGACGACATGTCGTGACCCCCCTCGTGACCTCCCGGGCCTCAGCGCCGTCTGAGAGGCGCTGAGGCCCATAGGACGCGAGGAGGGTCCCAAGGTTTCCCCGGGACCCTCCTCGCGTCCTACAGCGCCTTGCGGCAGCCTTACGCGCTCTTCTCGTGGCGCTCGCCCGGCTCGCTGCCGCGGCTGCGCGGCACGAGGGTCGGGTTGACGTTGGAGTGGACGACGTCCTCGGTGATGACGACGCGGGCGACGTCCTTGCGGGACGGCACCTCGTACATCGCCGACATCAGGACCTCTTCGATGATGGCGCGCAGGCCGCGCGCGCCGGTGCCGCGCAGGATCGCCTGGTCGGCGATGGCCTCCAGGGCGGGGCGGTCGAAGTGGAGTTCCACGCCGTCGAGTTCGAAGAGCCGCTGGTACTGCTTGACCAGCGCGTTCCGCGGTTCGACGAGGATCTGCAGCAGTGCTTCGCGGTCCAGGTTGTGGACGGAGGTGATGACGGGGAGGCGGCCGATGAACTCCGGGATCATCCCGAACTTCACCAAGTCCTCCGGCATGACCTCCTGGAACTGGTCACTCGCCTCGATCTCGCGCTTGGAGCGGATCGTGGCGCCGAAGCCGATGCCCTTGGCGCCGGCCCGCGACTCGATGATCTTTTCCAGACCGGCGAAGGCACCGCCCACGATGAACAGCACATTCGTCGTGTCGATCTGGATGAACTCCTGGTGCGGGTGTTTGCGGCCGCCCTGCGGCGGCACCGAGGCGGTGGTGCCTTCCAGGATCTTCAGCAGCGCCTGCTGAACGCCCTCGCCGGAGACATCACGGGTGATCGAGGGGTTCTCGCTCTTGCGCGCCACCTTGTCGATCTCGTCGATGTAGATGATGCCCGTCTCGGCCTTCTTGACGTCGTAGTCGGAGGCCTGGATCAGCTTCAGGAGAATGTTCTCCACGTCCTCGCCGACATAGCCCGCCTCGGTGAGGGCGGTGGCGTCGGCGATGGCGAAGGGGACGTTCAGCATCCGGGCGAGGGTCTGCGCCAGCAGGGTCTTACCGGAGCCGGTCGGGCCGAGAAGCAGGATGTTGGACTTCGCCAACTCGATGCCGTCGTCCCGGTTGTGGGCGCTGTTCTCGCCCGCCTGAACCCGCTTGTAGTGGTTGTAGACGGCGACGGAAAGCGCCTTTTTCGCGGCCTCCTGGCCGACGACATAGCCCTCGAGGAACTCGTAGATCTCACGCGGCTTGGGAAGTTCCTCCCAGCGCACCTCGGAGGTCTCGGCGAGCTCTTCCTCGATGATCTCGTTGCAGAGATCGATGCACTCATCGCAGATGTACACACCCGGGCCCGCGATGAGCTTCTTCACCTGCTTCTGGCTCTTCCCGCAGAACGAGCACTTGAGCAGGTCGCCGCCGTCACCGATGCGTGCCACGAGGTGATTCCCCTTCGCCTTGGATCCGCTCAGTTTCGCGAATCCGGGTGCTTGCGCTGCGCTTTCTGCTTCTGTTACCGGGGGCCGACCCCAGCCCCCTATGACGGTACCTTGCCCAGGGCCCGGTTCGGGCCCCCCTTGGCCCTACTCGGTACAAGGGGGGCACCGATACCGGAGTTCAGCCCAGGCCCACCGAGGTCTTGCGGGTCGAGACGATCTGGTCGATCAGACCGTACGACAGCGATTCCTCGGCCGTGAGGATCTTGTCCCGCTCGATGTCGTCGCGGATCTTCTCGATCGGCGTCGTGGAGTGCTTGGCCAGCATTTCCTCGAGCTGCGAACGCATCCGCAGAATCTCGTTGGCCGCGATCTCCAGGTCGGAGACCTGACCGCGGCCGGTCTCGCTGTACGGCTGGTGGATCAGCACACGGGCGTTCGGCAGCGCCATCCGCTTGCCGGGCGTGCCGGCGGCGAGCAGCACGGCCGCGGCGGAGGCCGCCTGGCCCATGCAGACCGTCTGGATGTCGGGCTTCACGAACTGCATCGTGTCGTAAATGGCGGTCAGTGCGGTGAACGAGCCGCCGGGCGAGTTGATGTAGATCGAGATGTCACGGTCGGGGTCCATCGACTCCAGGCACAGCAGCTGCGCCATGACGTCGTTGGCGGAGGCGTCGTCGATCTGCACGCCGAGGAAGATCACGCGCTCTTCGAAGAGCTTCGCGTACGGGTCGTACTCCCGGATGCCCTGGGAGGTCCGCTCGACGAAGCGCGGGACGACATAGCGGGCCTCGGCCTGCGGGCCGGCGTAACGGGCGTACAGACCGCTGCCGGGGAAGTTCTGGGTGTTCACATGCACCGTCCTGGTGATGAGCAGTGGGCTGGGTCGGCTGGGAGCGGGCGGCTCAGGCCCCGGTGCCGCCGCCGCCCGGGATGTGTGCGGCGGAGGCGATGACCTCGTCGACCAGGCCGTACGCCTTGGCCTCCTCGGCCGAGAACCAGCGGTCGCGGTCCGAGTCGCGAGTGATCTGCTCAACGGTCTGGCCGGTGTGGAACGCGGTCAGGTCGGCCATCTTCCTCTTCGTGCGCAGCAGCTGCTCGGCGTGGATCTTGATGTCCGACGCGGAGCCCGCCAGGCCCGCGGACGGCTGGTGGATCAGGATCTCGGCGTTCGGCAGCGCGAAGCGCTTACCGGGGGTGCCCGCGCTCAGCAGGAACTGGCCCATCGAGGCGGCGAGGCCCATGGCGATGGTGATCACGTCGTTCTTGATGTACTGCATGGTGTCGTAGATCGCCATGCCGGCCGTGATCGAGCCGCCCGGAGAGTTGATGTAAAGGTTGATGTCCTTGTCCGGCTCCGCCGCGAGGAGCAGCAGCTGCGCGGTGATCTTGTTGGCGATGTCGTCGTCGACCGGCTGGCCGAGGAAGATGATCCGCTCACCGAGCAGCCGGTTGTAGACCTGGTCGCCGAGGCCTCCGAAGGTCGGCTCGCCGGCGGCGGAAGGCATCGTATTCGTCACGTATCCACCTGCTCGTCTCTGACGGCGACTGGCCGTCTCAGCGTCTTCTTCTGGGACGCGGGGGCGTAACCGCCGGTACGCTCCGGCGGGCTCGTGGGACTCCCCTGCCCTCGTATCTACGGACCCTAACGCGCTGGTCGGCGGCGGCCATCCCGCATCAGGAACTGTTCGCTCTGAGCGCAGGTTCCGGCCGGTGGCGGGGGTGCGCGGGGGCCGGGCGCGGGCTTACGAGGCGGGGGCCGCCAACGGGGCGCGGGGACCGGCCAGGGCGCCTCACAGGGGCCGCCAGGGGGCCCGTGGAACCACGAACGGGCCCGGACGCGCTCAGACGTTCGGACCCGTTCGTATGCGGGCTGCGGAGGGCGGCCGGGCGATCAGCCCTCGGCCTTGTCCCCACCCTTGTCGGCCGCCTCGGCGACCTCGGCGGCCTGCTCGGCCTCGTTGTCGGACTCCTCGGCGGCCGGCTCCTCGGAGGTGGCCTCGACGGTCTCGCCGGTCTCGGCGGCCTCGGCAGCCTCGTCGTCCTCGTCCAGGTCGACCGTCTCGCCCTTGTCGTCGACCACCTTGGCGGCCTCGACCACGACCGCGAGGGCCTTGCCCCGGGCGACCTCGCCCACGAGCATCGGCACCTGGCCGCCCTCGACGACGGCCTGGGCGAACTGGTCCGGGCTCATACCGGAGGACTGCGCACGGCGCATCAGGTGCTCGGTGAGCTCCTCCTGGCCGACGGACAGCTTCTCCTTGTTGACCAGCTCGTCGAGCACGAACTGGGTCTTGATGCCCTTCTCGGCCTGCTCCTTGAGCTCAGCCTCGAACTCCTCGGCGGTCTTCTCCTGCATCTCCAGGTAGGCGTCGAGGGTCAGACCCATCTGGCCGAGCTGGTGGTGCTCCAGGTTGTGCTTACGGGTCTGGATCTCGTCCTCGAGAAGCTTCTCGGGGATCGGGACCTCGACCAGCTCCAGCAGGGCGTCCAGCACCTTCTCCTGGGCCTGGGTGGCCTGGTCGAACTTCTTCGACCGCTCCAGGCGCGTACGGGTGTCGCCGCGCAGCTCCTCGAGGGTGTCGAACTCGCTGGCCAGCTGGGCGAAGTCGTCGTCCAGCTCGGGCAGCTCGCGGGCCTTGACCTCGGACACCTTGACCGAGACCTCGGCCTCCTTGCCCTTGGCGGAGCCGCCCTTGAGCTCGGAGGTGAAGGTGGCGGAGCCGCCGGCCTCCAGGCCGGTGACCGCCTCGTCGATGCCCTCGAGCAGCTCACCGGAGCCGATCGTGTAGTTGACGCCGTTGGCCACGCCGTCCTCGAGGACCTCGCCCTCGACCTTGGCCTCGAGGTCGACGACCACGATGTCGCCCTCGGCGGCGGCGCGCTCGACCGCGCTGGTGGTGGCGAAGCGGTCGCGCAGCTGCTCGACGGCCTTGTCGATGTCCTCGTCCGAGACCTCGACGGAGTCGACGGTGACCTCGATGCCGGAGTAGTCCGGGATCTCGACCGTCGGGCGTACGTCCACCTCGGCGGTGAAGGCCAGCAGCTCGTTGTCCTTGAGCTCGGTGATGTCGACCTCGGGCTGGCCGAGCGGGTTCAGCTCACCCTCGTTGACCGCCTCGGTGTAGAACTTCGGGAGCGCGTCGTTGACGGCCTCCTCCAGCACGGCGCCGCGGCCGAACCGCTGGTCGATGACACGGGCCGGGATCTTGCCCTTGCGGAAGCCGGGCACCGTGACCTGCTGGTTGATCTTCTTGTACGCCGCGTCGAGGCTGGGCTTGAGCTCCTCGAAGGGCACCTCGACAGTGAGCCGAACCCGGGTCGGGTTCAGGGTCTCCACGGCGCTCTTCACGGTTCGGTCTCCTTGGGGCTGACTTCTTGGTGTTCTGCTGCGTTGCTGTCGTGCGTTTCAGCGGATCGCGCCCGGCAGAGAAAGTCACAGACGCGCAGCTTGCATAGTAACCGCACGCATGACGCGGCCCACAATGCGATCTTGCGCTCATGGCAAACGTGGTGGTGGTCGGGGTGGCCGGATTCGAACCGACGACCTTCCGCTCCCAAAGCGGACGCGCTACCAAGCTGCGCCACACCCCGCCGGTGCGACACGTAGGGTACATGCCCGCGCGGGCCCCGGCTGCCGCTTTTTCGACTGGTGGGCAAGGGTGTGCGGGATGTGGTGCGGACCCGCTACGATGCTTCCCGTGCCGCGGGTCGAGCGATCACGCTCGGCGGCCGCGCCCGGGACTCCGGCGAGGCGGCGGCGCAGGCGGGCGTAGCTCAATGGTAGAGCCCCAGTCTTCCAAACTGGCTACGCGGGTTCGATTCCCGTCGCCCGCTCCATGCCTCATGGCCCGGTTGCTCGGGGTTTCTCCCGGCGCCGGGCCGTATGTGTTTCCCAGGGCCTGACCTTATGCGGGGTCCGGGACCCGTCTTACGAGCCCCGGGGGTTCTTCGGGTCAGATGTCGATTTCGCTGATCGAGTGCGTCACCGAGTCGAGGAAGTCCTGGATGTTCGGCGCCAGGTCGGACGATGCGAGCAAGAAGCCGAAGAGCGCCGCCACGAGAGCCGGCCCCCAGGTGATCTTGCCGTTGCGCACCATCAGCACAAGGATGATGCCCACCAGCACCACCAAAGACACAGATATGACCACGCCTGATCACACACCCTCGGTCGCTACGCATCTCACCGGCCCGGAAGCACGCGACCTCGCACACCCCCGCAACACCATCGTGCCATCAACTCCCGCCGCGCTGGAGCCGCGTGGCGGGAACCGCAGGCCCGTCGCCCCGCAGCTCATCTACCCACTGAGGGGCCCGTCGATGCGGCCCCGGACGAGCCCGGCACTCGTGACGCCGCCCACAATTCGAGGACCTGCCCGACGATCAGAATTGGACTTGATCACATAGTCCGGCGGGAAATTCCAAATGCGCGGCGAGTCCGTTTCCACGACCCGGCGCGTAACGACAAAGCGCCAATGAACCAGACATTCCGCCAGAGCCTCTTGCGGGTCATATGTCGCCATTTAAGCGGGATGAAACCCGACAGATCGGGCACCTTGGAGGTGCCATGCGGTCCGTTCGGATCGCTTTGTCGACTTAGCCTCCACAGATGTATGCGTCTGCCATGTATGTGATAGGCAACAAAGAACTGAACGAGGTTTTACGCAATAGAGGTTTCGGGGCTATCGTGCCTCAGATGTTCCACACTGCCATCACTCCCCGGCGCGCAGTGTGGTCCCGGGTTCTCTCCCCCAGTTCCTGGTGGGAGGGCCTGTGACCAACTCCCTGCGCCCGCACGGTTATCAGCGGGCCCCGCTCCCCCCGGCCCGGGAGGCGGAGCCCTCTCCCCCCACACCGCACCGCGACACAGCAGGGCATCAGACGGGTCCGCCGACCGCCCCGACCGGGTCCAAGCCCAAACAGCGGGACGCGTTCTTCGACAACGCCAAGTACCTCGCGATCGTCCTGGTCGCCATGGGCCATGCGTGGGAGCCGCTGACGGACTACAGCCGGACCGCCGAAGCGCTCTACATGACGCTCTACACGTTCCACATGCCGGCGTTCATCCTCATCTCCGGCTACTTCTCGCGCAGCTTCGACATGCGGCCCGACCGGCTCAAGCGGCTCATCACCGGTATCGCGGTGCCGTATCTGGTCTTCGAGATCGCGTACACCTTCTTCAAGCGCTGGGCGGACGACGACCCCACGTACGACTTCAGCCTGCTGGACCCGTGGTACCTCACCTGGTTCCTGATCGCGCTGTTCGTCTGGCGGATGACCACCCCGATCTGGAAGATCATCCGCTGGCCCGTCCCGCTCTCGCTGGCCATCGCGACGCTCGCCTCGGTCTCCCCCGACATCGGTGACGACCTCGATCTGCAGCGGGTGCTGCAGTTCCTGCCGTTCTTCGTGGTCGGGCTGCAGATGAAGCCGGAGCACTTCCAGAAGCTGCGCGGGCAGCGGATGCGGATCCTGGCCCTGCCGGTGTTCGCCTGCGCGTTCGTGTTCGCCTACTGGGCGGGCCCCCGGATGAACTCGGCGTGGTTCTACCGCCGCGACAGCGTTCAGGAGCTGGCCGCGGCGCCGTGGACCGGGCCGGTGATGACCCTCGCGCTCTTCGGCTGCTCGATGGTGCTGGTCGCCTGCTTCTTCGCCTGGGTGCCGCGGCGCCGGATGTGGTTCACCGCCCTGGGCGCCGGAACCCTGTACGGGTATCTGCTGCACGGCTTCCTCGCCAAGGGCTCCCGCTTCTGGGGCTGGTACGACGAGAACCCGTGGACGCATGAGCCGCTGGGCGAGATCGTCGTCACCATCATCGCCGCGACCGTGATCACGCTGCTGTGCACCCCACCCGTACAGCGCCTCTTCCGCTTCGCGATGGAGCCGAAGATGCCCTGGGCCTTCCGGAAGGACCCGGCCGAACAGGCCCGTAAGCGCACCACCACGGCGGCCTGACCGCCTCGTACCCGAGCGGCAACCGCCCGCCCGAACGGCACAAGGCCGCGCCAGGACCGTCGTACACGGCCCCGGCGCGGCCTTCGCCGTCTCCGGCCTTCGCCGTCTCCCATCTCAGCCGGCCCGGCCGCGGCGGAGCACCGCCCGGGCGGGCAGCCCCGTCGCGAGCAGGCCCAGCGCCACCGCGGCGCCCGCGAACCCGCCGTACGTCAGCGGCGGCAGATACGGGTCCTCGCCGGTCAGGCCGCGCACCATCGGGACGAGCGTCGCCAGCGCGATGGCCGTGCCGAGCACGACCCCCGCGACCACCACCAGCAGCGCCTCCCAGCGCACCATCCCCAGGACCTGCCGCCGCGTCGACCCGATCAGCCGCAGCATGCCCAGCTCCCGGCGGCGGTCCAGGACGGTCATCACCAGCGTGTTGGCGGCGGCGACGGCCGCGAAGCCGCCGAGGACCGCGGCCATGACGGTGTTGGCCCAGACGTTGAGCTCGTCCTCCTTGTCCCGGGCCGCCGCATAGCCGCCGGGTCCGGTGACCTCGCCGAGGGGGCGGAGCGCTGCCGCGACGGCCGCCGGGTCGGCGCCCTTGTCGTCCCGTACCAGCACATGGCTGTCGAAGGCCGAGGTCACATGGGCGGCCAGCGCCGCGCGGGGCAGTGTGACCGCCGCCAGGCCCAGCCCCCGCCCGTACGTCGCGACGACCTTCGGCGCGACGGCCGTGCCGTCCGGCAGGTGCAGCCGGAGCCGGTCGCCGACCTTCACATGCGCCGCGGACGCGAGGCTCGCGTCCACGGCCACCGTGCCGCGGCCCAGCCCGTCCAGGCTGCCCGTACGGACGTCGAGGTCCTGGACCGCCGCCAGGTCGCGGCCGGTTCCGGAGACGCCCTGCGCCGACGTGTTCTCCAGCCACGCACCGTCGCCCGAGCCCCTGGGCACCAGGACGCCGGTGCGCAGCACCCCGACCGCCGACGCCACTCCCCGGACGGAGCCGGCGCGGGCCACTGCGTCGGCGGGCAGGCCGCCGGGCGCGGAGAGGACGTGGTCGGCGACGACGCCCACGCGCCGCTGCCCGTCCGTCGCATGGGCCTCGCTGGTGTGCATGAACACCAGCGTCGAGGCGAAGGCCATGGCGAGCACGAGCGGGGTGATCGCCGAGGCCAGGCGGCGGGCGTTGGCCCAGGCGTTGGCGGCGGCCAGGGCGGCCGGGGCCCGGCCCGCCCGCAGCGGCAGGCCGACCAGCCAGGCGCAGCCGCGGGCGACGAACGGGCCGAGCAGCCCGACGGCCAGCATGAACAGCATCACCACGCCCAGCGCGGCGTTGGCCGCGTCGTCCCCCGACGCCGCGGCCGCCACGCCCGTCAGCACACCGCCGCCGGCCAGGGCCGCGACGCCCAGCAGCGTGCGGATCACCCCCGGGCGGAACGGCTCGGCCGCCGCCTCGCCGAGCGCCTGGCCCGGCTTGATCCGCGCCGGTCTGCGGGCGGCCGCCAAGCCCGCGAGCAGCGCGGCGAGCAGCCCCGCGCCGACCGCGCTGACCAGCGGGATCCAGGAGACCGCGAGCTCCACCCCGGCCGGGATCGCGCCCCGGTCCCGGAGTTCTCCGAACCACCAGTGCGCGAGCGCCATACCGGGCAGCGTGCCGAGCGCGCCCGCGAGCGGGGCGACCAGCAGCGCCTCGGTGGCGATGGACCGGCGGATCTGGCGCGGGGTGGCGCCGACGGCACGCAGCAGCGCGATCTCGCGGCCGCGCTGGCCGATGGAGAGCGCGGTGGTACCGGCGGTGGTGAAGATCGCGACCATGGTGGCGATCCCGCCGAAGGAGCCCCCGATCCCCTCCAGCAGTTCCTTGGCCCCGTCGAGACCGGGCTCCCGGGCGGCGCCGCGCCCGTCGCCGGTATGCACGCGGGCGGCGGGCACCGCCTTGAGGGCGCGTTCGAGGTCGGCCGCCAGGGCGCCGGGGGCGGTGCCGGGTCCGGGGCGGACGAGAACGGCATCGACGGTGGCGGGGTGGCCGGACAGAGCCCCCGCCTGGGGGTCGGTGAACCAGACGGCGGGACCGGAGTCCTGGGCGTCGCCCGTACGGGTGATGCCGGCGACCCGGAAGCGGTGGTCCCCGTCGGCCGCGGTCAGCGTGACGCTGCCGCCCACGCGTACGTGCGCCGCGCGGGCGGCGGCCGGGTCCAGTACGGCCTCGCCCTTCCGTGGGGCCGCGCCGGAGGCGAGCGCGACCCCGGTGAAGGGGGCCGAGCCCCAGCCATGGGCGGTCCAGGAGGCGCCGCCGCCCTGGACCGGGAAGCTCCAGTCGGGCGCGGCGGCGGCGACGCCCTGCGTGCGGGCGGCCGTGGCGACGAGCGAGGCGTCGAGCCGGACCCGGTCGGGGGCGGGTTCCGACTCCTCCCGGTCCCCCACGCGCTGCTCCGCGGCGACCACGACCGGGGCGCTCGCATAGCGCCCGGGCGGCACCGTGGCCCGCAGCCCGGACTCCAGCAGGATCCCGCAGGCCGACACGATCGCGGCGGCCAGCATCAGGGCGATGAACGTGCCCGCGAAGGCGGCGGGCTTGAAGCGGACGGCGGCACGGGCAAGACCGTTGCCCAGCAGCCTCATGGGACGATCTCCCCGTGCGAGGGCGCACCGGCCGGCACGCTCGCCCTGCGGATCGGCATACCAGGTGCGCCGACGGCCGTACGGGCCGTGAGCCGGGCCATCCGGGCGGCGACCTCCTGGGCGGGGGCGCGCGTCATGCTGTCGGCGAGGGAGCCGTCGGCGAGGAAGAGCACGCGGTCGGCGTAGCTCGCGGCCACCGGGTCGTGCGTGACCATGACGACGGTCGCGCCGAGCGCGTCCACGGCCTGCCGCAGCAGTCCGAGCACTTCGGCGGCGGTGCCGGTGTCGAGGGCGCCGGTCGGCTCGTCGGCGAAGACGACGTCGGGGCTGGTGACGAGCGCGCGGGCGATCGCCACCCGCTGCTGCTGCCCGCCGGAGAGCCGGCCCGGGAGGCGCCTGGCGTGCTCGTGCAGCCCCACCTGGGCGAGCACGGCCCGGGCCCGGGCGCGGTCGGGGCGCGCGCCCGCGAGCCGCATCGGCAGCACCACGTTCTGCTCGACGGTGAGCGAGGGCAGCAGGTTGAAGGACTGGAAGACGAAGCCGAGGCGGCTGCGGCGCAGCGCGGTGAGCTTGTTCTCGCTCATGCCGGTGATCTCCGTACCGCCGAGCCGGACCGAACCAGCGGTCGGCCGGTCGAGGCCGGCGGCGCACTGCAGGAACGTGGACTTGCCGGAGCCCGAGGGGCCCATCACGGCGGTGAAGCTCCCCCGGGGGAGGGCGAGGTCGATACCGCGCAGGGCGTGCACGGCGCGCGAGCCGCGCCCGTACTGGCGCCGCACACCACGCAGTTCGACGGCGGCGCCCTGCGCACCGCCGATCGCCTCCCGCCCCTCCTCCCGGCGCTCCGCGCGCCGTTCTTCGCGCCGCTTCCGCAGCCGCATGGTCTCCGCCCTTCCGAGGTCGTTGTCGATGCCTCGAACGTACGGATCAGCGGGGTGCCGGAGCCATGACGGCTGCCGCCGTTTCCGGGGTAGGGCTAGCCCCCGCCCATCCCCCGCCCCGGCGCCGCAGGGCAGGCCGGGAAAGGGCCCGTCGCGGCCCTGGGACGGCCCTGAGAGCCCCTGGCAGGGGCGGAAGGCACACCGGGCCCCGGAAGAGGTGGAAGCGCCGCGCTACTGGCGGCAGATCAGCAGCAGCGCCCGGTCGTCGTTGACGTCCTTGGCGACGGTCTCGATCAGATGCCATGCCGCGCCGTGGAAGTTGGACGCCACATAGCGGTCGGCCTCGCCGGTCAGGCGGTCTATGCCTTCGCTGATGTCGCGGTCGGCGGTCTCCACGAGGCCGTCGGTGAAGAGCATCAGAACGTCGCCGGGGCGCAGCGTGCCCTTCGTGGGGTCGAACTGGGCGCCGTCGTAGACGCCGAGCAGAGGGCCGTCAGCGGTCTTCTCCTCCCATTTGCCGGTGCCCGCGCTCAGCTGGAGCGCGGGCAGATGTCCGGCGGAAAAGAGCTCGAAATCGCCGCTGTCGAGGTCGAGTACGAGGTGGATGGACGTCGCGAAGCCCTCGTCCCAGTCCTGGCGCAGCAAATAGCCGTTGGCGGCCGGGAGGAAGCCATGGGGCGGCAGGGAGCCGAGGAGGCCGCCGAAGGCGCCGGACAGCAGAAGGGCGCGGGAGGCCGCGTCCATGCCCTTGCCGGAGACATCGGTGAGGACGACTTCGAGGGTGCGGCCGCCGTTCGTACGGGCCGCGACGACGAAGTCGCCCGAGAAGGACTGCCCGCCGGCCGGGCGCAGCGCCATCTCGCGGTGCCAGCCGCCGGGCAGACCGGGCAGCTTGCTCTGTACGCGGATGCGTTCGCGCAGGTCGAACAGCATGGTGCCGCCGCGCCGCCAGGGCACCCCGACACGGCTGCGGAACTGGGCGATGAGCAGGCCGAAGAAGCCGACGGCCGCGACGACCAGGATGGTGCCCGGGGTGACCCGGTCGGAGGTGTCCTGTTCGGTGTAGGGGCCGAGGATGGCGGATTCGATGATGAGGGCGGTGGCCGCCGCCCCGTAGAGCGCGAGGAGGCTGGCCGGGCGCAGCACCAGGCCGCCCGCGACGATGGGCAGCACGAGGGCGGCGGGGGCGCACCAGTCGGGCTGGGCGATGGTGCCGAAGGCGATGGTCGGGACGGAGAGCAACAGCATGGTGAGGGCGAGCCGATCCGAGCCGCCCCCGCGGAAGTAGTCGACTCCGGCTTTGCGCACGCCAGTGCGAGCCCGGTGCAGCGCCTTGCGCAGCCGGGCCGTTGGAGTGTCTACGCCGCCAGTCATTGCATCGGGACCCTACCCACCCGTTCGGACGCGCGTCGATTCGTGGCGCGTCGAACCACCCACCGGAGTGGGCAATCGTAAGCGAAATTCGTTCGCCTGTGCCGGAATCCGCTGCTAGGGATGGGAATATGACGATGGAGCTGCATGTGCTCGACCCGGCCCACTGGGACGATTGGTACAGGACGCTGATGCTCGCCTTCGGCGGGGTCCAGGAGTCGCCGGAGGAGCGCGTCCTGGACCGCGACTTGACCGAATGTGAGCGTTCGGTCGGGGCGTGGGACGGCGAGGAGATCGTCGGGACGGCGGGGCTGTTCAGCTTCCGGCTGTCGGTGCCGGGCGGCGCCGTGGTGCCGGCGGCCGGGGTCACGATGGTCGGCGTGCAGCCCACGCACCGCAGGCGCGGGGTGCTGCGCGCCATGATGCGCCGCCTGCTGGACGACGTACGCGCCGCGGGCGAGCCGCTGGCGGTGCTGACCGCGTCGGAGCCGCAGATCTACGGCCGGTTCGGCTTCGGCGAGGCCACCCGGGCCGCGCTCGCCGAGATCGACACCGCGCGGGTGGGCCTGACCGTCCCGGAGGGGGCCGACGAGGTGGCCCTGCGCGCCGTGGCGCCCGAGGCCGCGCTGGAGGCGTGTGAGGCGGTCTACGCCCGCCTGGTGACCGCCCGGCCGGGGATGCTGGAGCGGCGCCCGGGCTGGGAGCGCAAGCCGCTGCTCGACCCGCCGAGCGAGCGCGCGGGCGCCTCGCCGCTGCGGTGCGTACTGGCCGAGCGGGACGGTGAGGTCACCGGTTATGTGCGCTTCGCGGTCAACCCGGATTGGGACCTGGCCGTGCCGAAGGGCGTGGTGATCGTGCGCGATCTGGAGGCCCTGGACCCGGCGTCCCGCGGCGCACTGTGGCGCTTTCTCTTCGATATCGACCTGACCAGCAAGATTCGCATCGGTCGCCGACCGGTCGACGACCCCTGGCAGCACATGGTCTCCGATATCCGGCGCTGCCAGATCCTGCTGCGCGACGACCTGTATGTGCGTCCGGTGGACGTCGGCGCGGCCCTCGAGGCGCGGACGTACGCCCTGCCGGTGGATGTGGTCCTGGAGGTCACCGACGCCTTCTGCCCATGGAACGAGGGGCGATGGCGGCTGACCGGGGACGCCAAGGGCGCGAGCTGCGAGCGGACGTCGGATGAGCCGGGGCTGCGGCTGGACGTACGGGAGTTGGGCGCGGTGTACCTCGGCGGGACCTCGCTGTCCGCTCTGGCGGGCGCCGGCCGCGTCCAGGAGCTGCGCCAGGGCGCGCTGGCGGAGGCGTCGGCCGCCTTCCGCAGCGATGTCGCGCCCTGGCTCCCGCACAACTTCTGACCGCGCCCGCGGGGCTGACCGCGCCCGCGGGCCTGCGGGGCCCGCGGGGCCTAATGGCGCTGACAGTTCGGGCACCAGAACAGATTGCGGTTGGCGAGGTCCGCGATGCGCACCTCGCCGCCGCAGATATGGCAGGGCTGTCGGTCCCGGCGGTAGACGTAGACCTCGCCGCCGTGGTCGTCGACGCGCGGCGGGCGGCCCATCGCCTCGGGGGTGTGCTCGGGGCGGACCGTGTCGATGCGGTTGTTCCGTACGCCCTCGCGCATCAGCGTCACCAGATCCGCCCAGATCGCGTCCCATTCGGCGCGGCTCAGGTCGCGGCCCGCGCGGTACGGGTCGATGCCGTGCCGGAACAGGACCTCGGCGCGGTAGACGTTGCCGACCCCCGCGACCACCTTCTGGTCGAGCAGCAGCGCGGCCACGCTGGTGCGGCTGCGGGAGACCCGGGCCCAGGCGCGGTCCCCGTCGTCCGAGGGGCGCAGCGGGTCCGGGCCGAGCCGGTCGTGCACCGCCCGCTTCTCGTCGTCGGTGATCAGCGCGCAGGCGGTCGGGCCCCGCAGGTCCGCGTACGCCTCCTTGGTGGCCAGCCGCAGCCGCACGGTGTCGGTCGGCGGCGGGGCGGGGGCCGGGCCGAGGCCCACCTTGCCGAACAGGCCGAGGTGGACATGGACCCAGCCGCTCGCCGGGAAGCCCAGGAAGAGGTGCTTGCCGTGGGCCTCGGCGTGCTCCAGCACCTGCCCGTCGATCAGCGCCGCGCCGTCGGCGAACTTGCCCTGCGGACTGCTGGCGCGTACGGGCCGGCCGCCGAACAGCTCACTGTGGTCGGCGGCCAGCCGGTGGATGGTGTGCCCTTCGGGCATCAGGCCATCAGCCCTGCTGCGGGTGGTGGGCGGGGATCGGCGGCAGTTCGCCGGTGGCCTCGTAGGCCGAGAGCATCTCGATGCGCCGGGTGTGACGCTCCTCACCCGAGTACGGCGTGTTCAGGAAAATCTCGACAAACTTGGTCGCCTCGTCCTGGGTGTGCATCCGGGCGCCGACGCTGATCACATTGGCGTTGTTGTGCTCACGGCCGAGCTCGGCGGTCTGCTCGCTCCAGGCCAGCGCTGCGCGCACGCCCTTGACCTTGTTGGCGGCGATCTGCTCGCCGTTCCCGGAGCCGCCGATCACGATGCCAAGGCTGTCCGGGTCGGCCGCGGTCCGCTCGGCGGCCCGCAGACAGAACGGCGGGTAGTCGTCCTGGGCGTCGTAGATGTGGGGCCCGCAGTCGACGGGCTCATGGCCGGCCGCCCGAAGCCAGTCAACTAGGTGGTTCTTGAGTTCGAAACCGGCATGGTCGGAGCCGAGGTACACGCGCATGCCCCGAGTGTGACACGGCCGTGTGGTCGCCACCGCCCGGGGTACGAGTTGCGGAAGCCCTCAGTAGCACCAACGAAACCCAGAGAAACCTCGGGTAACAATCTGGAATCAAAGGTTCAGTTGATCGTGTCCCTGAGTTTCACTGGCGTCGCTCGTCACCCGAGAGCAAAGGACCGAGCATGAGCGCACAACCTGCGACCAATACGGCCAAGGCGACGGCCGGATCGTCCGACCCAGGTGCCCCGAACGACGGCCTCAAGGCCGGTCTCAAGAACCGCCATCTGTCGATGATCGCGATCGGCGGGGTGATCGGCGCCGGGCTGTTCGTCGGCTCCGGCGCCGGTATCGCCAAGGCCGGGCCCGGCATCCTCATCTCCTACGCGCTGGTCGGCCTGATGGTCGTCCTGGTGATGCGGATGCTCGGCGAGATGGCCGCCGCCAACCCCTCCTCGGGTTCCTTCTCCGCCTACGCCGACCGGGCGCTCGGCCGCTGGGCGGGATTCTCCATCGGCTGGCTCTATTGGTTCTTCTGGGTGGTGGTGCTGGCGGTCGAGGCGACCGCGGGCGCCGAGATCCTCGAGGGCTGGATGCCGGATGTGCCGCAGTGGGGCTGGGCGCTGATCGTGATGGTGGTGCTGACCGCGGCCAACCTGGTCTCGGTCTCCTCCTACGGCGAGTTCGAGTTCTGGTTCGCCGGGATCAAGGTCGTCGCGATCGCCGCGTTCATCGTGGTGGGCGGGCTGGCCGTGTTCGGAGTGCTGCCCGGCTCGGACAACGAGGGGGCGGGCTTCGCGCACCTCACCGACCACGGCGGGTTCCTGCCGCACGGCCCGGGGGCGATTCTCACCGGTGTGCTGCTGGTCGTCTTCTCCTTCATGGGCAGCGAGATCGTCACCCTCGCCGCCGGTGAGTCCGCCGACCCGCAGCGGGCGGTGACCAAGGCGACCAACAGCGTGATCTGGCGTGTCGCCGTCTTCTACCTGGGCTCCATCTTCGTCGTGGTGACCCTGCTGCCGTGGAACGACCCGGGGATCGCGGACAAGTCGAAGGGCAGCTATGTCGCCGCGCTCGACTCGATCGGCATCCCGCACGCGGGCCAGGTCATGAATGTGATCGTGCTGACCGCCGTGCTGTCCTGTCTGAACTCCGGCCTCTACACCGCCTCCCGGATGGCCTTCTCGCTCGGACAGCGCGGGGACGCGCCGGCCGCCTTCGCGAAGACCACCTCGCGCGGGGTGCCGCAGACCGCGATCCTCGGATCGGTCGTCTTCGGCTTCGTCGCGGTCTGGTTCAACTACCAGTGGCCGGACACGGTCTTCCAGTTCCTGCTGAACTCCTCGGGCGCGGTCGCGCTGTTCGTCTGGCTGGTGATCTGCTTCACCCAGCTGAGGATGCGCGGGATCATCCTGCGCGAGAACCCGGACAAGCTGATCGTCCGGATGTGGCTCTTCCCGTATCTGACCTGGGCGACGATCGCGATGATCTCGTTCGTGCTGGTCTACATGCTCACTGACAAGGACGGACGCGAGCAGGTGCTGCTGTCCGCGGCGGTGGCCGTGGTGGTCGTGGCCTTCTCGCTGATCCGCGACCGGCTCCCCGGGGCCCGGAGCGAAGGCGCCGACAGCAAGCCGAAGGAATCGGTGCTGCCGTAGGGGGACACCCATGACTCAGGCGCCGGACGAACCATCTCGTCCGGCGCCTGAGTGCGTACCTACGCCATCGAGCCGGGGGTGCCTCCCAGCGGTAGCTGGGGGCGAGCCGAAGGGGCGCGGCCGCCCGCGCCGGAGGCGCTGATGTCGCTGTGAAAGGGAGAGCGCGCGGAGGATCCGAGGACTGCGATCGATATGCGGCTCCGCCGCGCGGGGGGCCGAGGACTGCGATCGCCACGCGGCGGAGCCGCAGGTCGATCGCAGCCTCCGGCTACCGCCGCGTGGCCGTCGACAGGGGCCGTAGCGCCCCCCGGGGGCACCTCCCAGCGGTAGCTGGGGGAGAACCGAGCCCTAGAAAGAGGGGCCGCGGCGGCCGATCAGCTTCCAGACGGTGGGCAGCGCGCCCATGGCCAGTGCGGCCTTCAGGGCGTCGCCGATCAGGAACGGCGTGAGGCCCGCGGCGACCGCCTGGCTGAGGGAGATGTCCGCGGCCAGCGCGAGGTAGGGGACGCCGACGGCGTAGATGATCGCCGAGCCGACCGCCATGGTGCCCGCCGTGCGCAGCACCCCGCGGTCCCCGCCGCGCCGCGCCAGCGCGCCCACCGCGGCCGAGGCGAGCAGCATGCCCAGCACATAGCCGAAGGACGGCATCGCGGCGCCCGAGCTGCCCTCCGCGAACCACGGCAGGCCCGCCATGCCGAGGAGGGTGTACAGCGCGAGGGAGAGGAAGCCGCGCCGGGCACCGAGCGAGGTGCCGACCAGCAGCGCGGCGAAGGTCTGGCCGGTCACCGGGACCGGGGAGCCGGGGACGGGCACGGACAGCTGCGCGGCGAGGCCGGTGAGCGCGGCGCCGCCGACGACCAGGGCCGCGTCCCGGGCCAGGACCTGCCGGGAGGAAGGGGCGGACGAGGCGGCCGGCCGGGCCCGGCGGGCCGGGAAGATCACGTCCGCGAGGACCGTACCCGGGTGGACGGTGGCGGCAGAAGCGGTGCTCATCGACGGTTCTCCGAGGTGAGAGGCGGTGTGGGACACGGTGACGGTACCCGGGGGCAGGTCCGCGATCACGGTCGGCGGGCGACAAAGCCGCACCGGCCCGCTTGGAGACTTCCGGCAGCCGGCCACCGGGCGATGGAGTGGGTACGCAGCGTCACGCGAGGGTCCGATATTCAGACATCTTGGGGCCGAATGTTGTCCTGAGCGGACACCGCCCTCACACTGAGGGCGTTTTGCCCCCAGCAGCACCTCCCGTACCCGCACCCCTCATGTAATGGACACCACAGACCCATGAACCGGACACCCGCGTCCTCCGCGCAGGAGCGCGACGCCGAGGCGGTCGGCACCGGCCGGGCCGGCGGCGCGCCGCTGTCCCACGGCCTCAAGCAGCGCCATCTGTCGATGATCGCCCTCGGGGGCGTGATCGGCGCGGGCCTGTTCGTCAGCTCCGGCACCGGCATCGCGGCCGCCGGGCCGTCGATCGTGATCGCGTATGCGCTGTCCGGCCTGCTCGTGATGCTCGTGATGCGCATGCTCGGCGAGATGTCCGCGGCCAACCCGGCCTCCGGCTCCTTCTCCGTACACGCCGAGCGGGCGATCGGGCCGTGGGCCGGGTTCACCGTGGGGTGGACGTTCTGGGTGCTGTTGTGCGTGGGCATCGCGGCCGAGGCGATCGGCGCGGCGGGGATCATGGTGAAGTGGTTCCCCGGCACCGAGTCCTGGATGTGGGTCGCCCTGTTCATGGTGATCTTCTGCGGGACGAACCTCGCGGCCGTCGGCAACTTCGGCGAGTTCGAGTTCTGGTTCGCCGCGCTGAAGATCACCGCGATCTCGCTCTTCCTGGTCCTGGGCGTGCTGGCCATCCTCGGCGTACTCCCGGGCACCGACGCCCCGGGCGCCGCCAACCTCACCGGGACCCATGGCTTCCTGCCCAACGGCCTCGACGGCCTCGTCCTGGGCCTGCCGGCCACCGTGTTCGCCTACGGCGGTCTTGAGACGGTCACCATCGCGGCGGCCGAGTCCGAGCATCCGGTCCAGGGGGTCGCGAGCGCGGTGCGCACCGCGATGTGGCGGATCGCGGTGTTCTACGTGGGCTCGATGCTGGTCGTGGTCACCCTGATCCCGTGGAACGACCCGTCGGTCGTCACCGACGGCCCGTACGTGGCCGTGCTCAAGCACCTCGACATCCCGGCGGCCGGCCAGCTGATGAACGTCATCGTGCTGGTGGCCCTGCTCTCCGCGATGAACGCCAACATCTACGGCGCCTCCCGCATGGCGTACTCGCTCGCGGCGCGCGGCGAGGGGCCGTCCGTCCTCGGCGGG
The DNA here is from genome assembly GCF_044334165.1 of Streptomyces sp. NPDC020845. Classification (NCBI taxonomy): domain Bacteria; kingdom Bacillati; phylum Actinomycetota; class Actinomycetes; order Kitasatosporales; family Streptomycetaceae; genus Streptomyces; species Streptomyces sp. NPDC020845. The sequence goes on from NZ_JBIRSJ010000007.1 coordinate 238,259, forward strand.
GTCAGCGGCGGGGTGCCCCGGGCGACCGTGGTCGCCTCCTCCACCTTCGGCTTCTTCGCGGTGCTGCTGAGCTACTGGTGGCCGGACACCATCTTCAAGTGGCTGCTCAACATGGTCGGCGCGGCCGTGCTGATCGTGTGGGGCTTCATCGCGGTCTCGCAGCTGAGGATGCGCAGGCGGCTGGAGCGCGAAACGCCCGACAAGCTCGTGGTGAAGATGTGGCTGTTCCCGTATCTGACGTGGGTGGCGCTGGCCGGGACGGTCGTCGTGCTGGCGCTGATGACCCGCGAGTCCGACACCCGCACCCAGCTGTACTTCTCGGCCGGGCTGACGGCGGCGCTCGCGGTGGTCGGATACGTACGGCAGCGGTTGGCGGCGGCGCGGAGCTGACCGCCCCGGCGTGACCCGAAGGCCCCCGCGCGACCGTGTCGCGCGGGGGCCTTCGCCTGTCCGCCGTATGCGCCAGGTGTGCCTCAGATGTGCCTCAGTCGAAGATCGGGCCCACCGTGCGGGTGCGCTTGATCTCGTAGAAGCCGGGGATCGAGGCGACCATCAGCGTGCCGTCCCACAGCTGGGCGGCGGCCTCGCCCTTGGGCGCGGGGGTCACGACCGGGCCGAAGAAGGCGATCTGCTCGCCGTCCGGGCCGGGGACCGCGATGACCGGGGTGCCCACGTCCTGGCCGACCAGGTCGATGCCCTCCTTGTGGGAGGCGCGCAGCTCGGTGTCGTATTCGTCGGAGTCGGCGGCGTCCGCGAGCTCGGCGGGCAGGCCGGCTTCCTCGAGGGCGGCGACGATCGTCTCGCGGCTCTTCTCCAGGCCCTGGTTGTGGAAGCGGGTGCCGAGGGCGGTGTAGAGCGGGCCGAGGACGTCGCTGCCGTGCTTCTGCTCGGCGGCGATGCAGACCCGGACCGGACCCCAGGCGGTCTTCATCAGCTCGCGGTACTCCTCGGGCAGTTCGTCGACCCGGGGCTCGTTGAGCACGGCCAGACTCATCACATGCCAGCGCACCTCGACCGGGCGGACCTTCTCCACCTCCAGCATCCAGCGGGAGGTCATCCAGGCCCACGGGCACAGCGGGTCGAACCAGAAGTCGGCAGGAGTCTTGGCGGTTTCGGTCACGATCTCTCCTCGAACGGACAGCTATGGAAAAGCGACAGGTGTTCCAGGAAACACGGCCGGGCGTGGCGGCCATTCCCCAATTCCCGTTGTCAGTGCCGCGTGACATGATTTCGCGTGTTCGAGTGTCCGATATTCGAGACGATGACGAGGGAGCCGCGTCTTGCCCGGCGAGAACCTGACCCGTGACGAAGCCCGAGAGCGCGCGCAGCTGCTGACCGTGGACGCGTACGACGTGGCGCTCGACCTGCGGTCCGCGGTCGGGGAGCGCGCGGGTAAGGGGCCGCGCACCTTCCGCTCGACGACCACGCTGCGCTTCCGCTGCGCCGAGCCGGGGGCGGCGTCGTTCGCCGATCTGATCGCGCCGCGGGTCACCGCCGTGCGGCTGAACGGACGGGAGCTCGACCCGAAGGCCGTCTTCGACGGCGCGCGGATCGCCCTCGACTCCCTCGCCGCGGAGAACGAGCTGGTGGTGGAGGCGCAGTGCGCCTACAGCAGGACCGGCGAGGGGCTGCACCGCTTTGTGGACCCCGAGGACGGCCAGGTCTATCTGTACACGCAGTACGAGCCGGCCGACTCCCGCCGCGTCTTCGCGAACTTCGAGCAGCCCGACCTCAAGGCCCGCTTCACCTTCTCGGTGACCGCCCCGCAGGACTGGACGGTGCTCAGCAACGGCGCGGTGGCGGCGCTCGAGCCGTGGGGAGCGGGTGACGGGTTCGCCACCACCCACTTCGCGCCGACCGAGCCGATCTCGACGTACATCACGGCGGTCGTGGCCGGCCCGTACCACTATGTACGGGACCATTACAGCCGCGCCCTGCCGGACGGCTCCGCCCTGGAGATCCCGCTGGGCGCGCTGTGCCGCGCCTCGCTCGCCAAGCACTTCGACGCGGACGACATCTTCACCGTCACCAAGCAGGGCCTGGACTTCTTCCACGACCACTTCGACTACCCGTACCCGTTCGGGAAGTACGACCAGGCGTTCGTGCCCGAGTACAACCTCGGCGCGATGGAGAACCCGGGCTGTGTGACCTTCCGTGAGGAGTTCGTCTTCCGCGGCAAGGTCACCCAGGCCTCGTACGAGCACCGGGCCAATGTGATCCTCCACGAGATGGCCCATATGTGGTTCGGCGACCTGGTCACCATGGAGTGGTGGGACGACCTGTGGCTCAAGGAGTCCTTCGCGGACTTCATGGGCGCCTTCTCACTCGTCGAGTCGACCCGCTTCACCGACGGCTGGATCACCTTCGCCAACCGCCGCAAGGCCTGGGCGTACCGCGCCGACCAGCTGCCGTCCACCCACCCGGTCACGGCCGATATCCGCGACCTGGAGGACGCCAAGCTCAACTTCGACGGGATCACCTACGCCAAGGGCGCCTCCGTCCTCAAGCAGCTGGTGGCCTACGCCGGGCGGGACGCCTTTCTGGAGGGCGCGCGCCGCTACTTCAAGCGCCATGCGTACGGCAATACGCGCCTGACCGATCTGCTGTCGGTGCTGACCGAGACCTCCGGCCGGGACATGGCCGCCTGGTCCCGGGCCTGGCTGGAGACGGCCGGGGTCAATGTGCTCACCCCGCAGGCCACCTATGACGCGGCCGGCCATATCACCGAGCTGTCGATCGTCCAGGAGGCCGCCTCCGCCGAGCACCCGACGCTGCGCCCGCACCGGGTCGCCGTCGGCCTCTACCGGTGGGCCGGCGCGGCGGCGGACGGGACCGGCGCGCTGGTGCGCTACGCGCGGGCCGAGGTCGACGTGGACGGCCCCCGTACGGTGGTGGCCGAGCTGACCGGGGCCGAGCGGCCCGAGCTGATCCTGGTCAACGACGACGACCTCACCTACTGCAAGGTCCGCTTCGACGAGGTCTCGCTGGACACCCTGCGCGCCCACCTGGGCGAGCTGACCGATCCCCTCGCGCGGGCGCTGTGCTGGTCCGCCCTGTGGAATCTGACGCGCGACGCGCTGATGCCCGCCCGCGACTTCCTGGACCTGGTGGAGCGCTTCGGCGGGGCGGAGACCGATATCGGCGTGCTCCAGATGGTCCAGGCGTGGGCCCAGTCCGCGCTCCAGCACTACGCGGCGCCCGACTGGCGCGAGGAGGGCGGCCTGCGGGTCGCCGAGGGCGCGCTGCGCGAGCTGCGGCTGGCCACACCGGGCAGCGGCCACCAGCTGGCCTGGGCGCGGTTCTTCGCCCAGACCGCCGCCACCGACCTGGACCAGCGTGTGCTGCTCGGGCTGCTGGACGGCACGGCCCGGATCGACGGGCTGGATGTCGACCAGGAGCTGCGCTGGACGTTCCTGGCCTCGCTGGCCGCCCAGGGCGCGGCCGACGAGTCGCTGATCGCGGCGGAGCTGGGCCGCGACGACACCGCCTCCGGCAAGCGCCACCAGGTGCGCTGCCTGGCCGCCCGGCCGTCGGCCGCGGTCAAGGCGGAGGCATGGGCAGCGGTCGTGGAGTCCGACGCGCTGTCCAACGCTCTGGTGGAGGCCACCATCGCGGGCTTCGCGCAGCCCTCCCAGGCGGACCTGCTCGCGCCGTACCAGGACCGGTACTTCGCCGTGATCGAGCGGGTGTGGCGGGAGCGGTCGATCGAGATCGCCATGTCGATCGTCCGCGGCCTGTTCCCCGCGCAGGGCGACGCCACAACCCTGGAGGCGGCCGACGCCTGGCTGACCCGCCATCCGAACGCGGCGCCGGCGCTGCGCCGACTGGTCCTGGAGGCGCGCGACGATCTCGCGCGGGCGCTGCGCGGACAGGAGTGCGACGCCCGCTCGGCCGTTTGACGGGTCTTTGTCGGCAGATCAGCTGTTTTCGGCAATCGAACGTCCGTACTTTAGGACGGGGTTGTCCGTATTTGTCGACGAGCGTGTAACAGCGGTTAGCGGGCCGGGCGGGCCCGGGAATGGCGGGGTCATGAACTCCGACACCCCGCTCTCGCCCCGCCCGCTGCACCACCTCCCGGACGGCGGCCGCAGCGTTTTGACGAGTCGTCAACTCCGTGAGCACGGCGTGACGGCGGCCGAGGCCACCGAGCGCTGCCGCCCCGGCGGACCCTGGCAGCGGATCCTGCCGGGCGTCCATCTGCTCCACCCCGGCCCCGCCACCGGCGAGGAGCGGCTGCACGCGGCGCTCCTGTACACCGCGAGCCGGGAGCGCCCGGGCCACCCGGAAGGCACCGTTCCGGCACCCGGGACGGGCGGCGGCCCGTACGGCGAGGCGATGATCACCGGACTGGCGGCGCTGGCCCTGCACCGCTTCTCCGCCGTCCCCTCGCTGCGCGCCCTGGACCGCGTCGATGTGCTCGTACCTCGTGCGCGGCGGCTGCGCGGGGCCGGCTATGTGCGCTTCGTCCGCGCCGCCGCCCTGCCCTGTCCCCGGGAGATCACCGGTCTGCCGACCGCCCCCGCCGCCCGCGCGCTGGCCGACGCGGTGGCCCAGCTGTCCGACGCCTCGGCCGTCCGCCGGCTGCTCATCGAGGCCGTGCGCCAGGGGCACTGCGAGGCGTCGTCCGTCGTACGGGAGCTGAGCCGGGCCCGGCTGCTGTCCCGGCCGCATGTCGTCGACGCCGTCGACGCGCTGCTGGCCGAGGGGCGGGCCATGGCCGAGGCCCAGCTCTACGACATGGTGCGCGGATACTCCCTGCCCGAGCCGCTGTGGAACGTCGAGCTGCGGCTGCCCGGCGGCCCCCTGCTGTCCGGGGTGGACGCGTACTGGCCGCTGCAGGCCGTGGCGCTGGAGATCGACGCGCGCGCCCCCCGCCAGGGCGGCGGGCACGATCCGCTGGGCCGCTTCACGCCCGCAGGCGAGCATATGGAGCGGCTGGGCATCACGGTCGTGCGCGTCACGCCCAAGAAGCTCCGCGAGAGCCTGGAGACGCAGGCCGCGGTCGTCCGCACCGCGCTGATCGCGTCGATCGACCGCGAGCCCACGCCCTACCTCGTGATCCGGCCCAGGTGAGCGGTCAGGTGAGCGGCGACCCCCGGGGGGCGCGAGCCGCCCGGCGTCACCGCTTGCGCAGCAGCAGCTCGGTGTTGCGGTCGTCCGCGTCGCCCGCCAGGGCCTGGCTGCGCCCCGGAGCGTTGTAGGACAGCTCGCGGTAGAGCGCGGCCAGGCCGGTCTGGGACAGATCGGCGTAGTCCGTGCGGTGCGGCGCGGCCGATTCGACGAGGGTGGTGAACAGCGACAGCGTGCCGTCGTGGTTGTCCACGACCTCGATCACCCGGGCCAGCTGGGGGAAGTCCACATGCGAGGCGGTGGTGATCTCCCAGAAGGTGGAGCGCGGGGTGATCTCGTTCTTGTGGCTGTGGCCGTTGATCCACGCCAGCACCTGGGGGTGGCGCTGGAAGAGCGCCACGACCTCGTCGCCGCCGTGCCGGGCCTCGCGCGGGCGGGCCGGGTCGCGGTTCAGGTTGTCCATGCTGCGGCTGTAGTGGTGGCTGAAGACCAGGATCCGGTCGTCCTTGTGGGCCTTCAGGGTCCGCTCCAGCCAGCGCAGCTGGGCGGTGCCCAGCGACCCGGTGTAGTGGCCGCCCGGGTCGGTGGTGTCCAGGCTGATGCCGAGGAGGCCGTCGGATATCCGGAACGAGTAGTAGCAGGTGCCCTCGTCGAGGTTGGCCTTGGTGTAGCCGTGGCCGACCGGGCCGGGCCCGGTGTGGGCCGGGTCGAGGTGCGCTGCGACGAAGTCCCGCTGGGAGAAGGGCGCGCGGCGCTCGTCGGGGGTGACGGTGCGCATGTCCTTCGCGTGCGCGCGCAGCAGCTCCTTCATGACCTTGCCCGTGGGGTCGCCGCCCTTGCGCTCGTCCTTGAAGCGCTCCTCGGCCTCGGCGGCCGGGATGATCTGGAGCTTGCGGCTGCCGGTGGCGAGGTCAGCGAAGTAGGAGCCGCCGAAGGAGTACACACCGCCGGACAGGTCGTCGTGGTTGCCGATGGTCGAGTACCACGGCAGCCGCAGCCCGGGGCTGTTGACGGTGCGCAGCGCGGCCGTAAGGAAGCCGTCGATACGCGGGAAACCGACCTGCTTGTCGGTGTCGCGCACCGCGCTCTCCGGGTGCCAGAACGCCTTGAGCCCGCTGTTCTGCACGCCCTCGTAGCGGCGCGGGTCGCCCGTGTTGGGGGTGATCCGGCCGCCGTTCATCACGCCCAGGAACCAGTCCAGCTCGATCCGCGCGTTGTTGTCGGTGTTGTCGCCGGTGGTCATGACGAAGGAGAGCGGGGAGCCGGTGGCCGGCCCGCCGCGCAGCCCGTTGACCCGCTCGATGAGGGACGCGGCGCCGACCACGGTCAGCGCCTCGTGGGGCCGCCAGGCGCCCGGGCGCCCGGCACGCAGGAACTCGTACCGCAGCGGGTGCTGCACATCGGTGAGGTGCATGTCCGTGAGCTGCACGAAGGAGGCGAGCGTGGTACGCCGGTCCTCCCGGCCGCCCTTGGCCCCGGCGAGTTCGGTGCGTACGGAACGGGCCCAGGCCGGTCCGTCGCCGAGCCTGCGGTAGGTGCCGCCGCCGCGCGGGGCGGAGAAGGTCTCCAGCGTCGTACCGGCCTTCGAGGGGAGCGCGGGGGCGCTGACGACTCTGCGGGCGGCGGCGCGCACCTGGGCCGGCTGCGAGGCGGTCGCCGAACCGCTGCCGGGCCCGAAGGCGAGCCCGAGGCCCGTTGCGGCACCTGCGGAGGCGGTGGCGACAAGGAGGGTGCGGCGGTCGAGGGCGGCGTGGGCGGCGGACCGTATGCGGGACATGCGGGATCTCCCCGAGTGGATGCGCGGCAGCGGTCGGGCAGCGGGCTGCCCTGTCACTCCGGATCGTTGGCAGCGGGGATGGCCTGCGAGTTAACGATGCGGCAACGCCCGCCGCCGAAATACGCACGTGGATCTTGGCGATAGCAAACGGTCATCCCGCACTCCGCAGCCGGAATCCCGCCGCTCACCCGGAGTTCACCGGACCTGGGAACGCCGACAGCACTCCGAAACGGGTTGCGCGCGGCGTACGCCCGGCGCGGGACCGGCGCATGCGTGTCCCGGGGACCGGACAATGGATTGGACAAGGTCGCCGGGGCCACCCGCATGATGGGAGGCACGCCAGGCACCCAGTAACAGGCACAGAACGTGGCCAGGCGCCCAGCAGCAGGCACAGATCGTGAAGGAGCGCGTCGTGAGGATCGGAATCGTCGGAGCCACCGGCCAGGTCGGCGGGGTCATGCGGAAGATCCTCGCGGAGCGGGACTTCCCGGTCGAGGAGCTGCGCCTGTTCGCCTCGGCCCGCTCCGCCGGGCGCACGCTCCCCTGGCGGGACACCGAGATCGCCGTCGAGGACGCGGCCACCGCCGACTACTCCCGGCTGGACATCGCGCTGTTCTCCGCGGGCGGGGCCACCTCCCGGGCGCTGGCGTCCAAGGTCGCCTCGGCCGGCGCCGTGGTGATCGACAACTCCTCCGCCTGGCGGATGGACCCCGAGGTGCCGCTGGTGGTCTCCGAGGTCAACCCGGACGCCGCGGCCCACCGCCCCAAGGGCATCATCGCCAACCCGAACTGCACCACCATGGCCGCCATGCCGGTGCTGCGCCCGCTGCACGCGGAGGCGGGCCTGACCGCCCTGGTCGCCACCACCTACCAGGCCGTGTCCGGCTCCGGTCTGTCCGGGGTGGAGGAGCTGGACGGCCAGGTCCGCAAGGCCATCGACGGCGCGACCGCGCTGACCCACGACGGGGCCGCCGTGGAGTTCCCCGAGCCCGCCGTCTACAAGCGCCCCATCGCCTTCAATGTGCTTCCCTTCGCGGGCAATCTCGTCGACGACGGCCGGTTTGAAACCGACGAGGAGCAGAAGCTCCGCAACGAGTCCCGCAAGATCCTCGGGATCCCCGAGCTCAAGGTCTCCGGCACCTGCGTCCGCGTCCCCGTCTTCACCGGCCACTCGCTGCAGCTCAACGCCCGCTTCGCCAATCCGCTGAGCGTGGAGCGCGCCTACGAGCTGCTGGGCAAGGCCCCCGGCGTCGAGGTCTCGGAGATCCCCACCCCGCTGCAGGCCGCGGGCAACGACCCCAGCTATGTGGGCCGTATCCGCGTGGACGAGACGGTCGACAACGGGCTGGCGCTCTTCGTGTCCAACGACAACCTCCGCAAGGGCGCGGCGCTCAACGCCGTCCAGATCGCGGAGCTGGTGGCGGCCGAGCTCAGCTGAGCTCTCAGCTGAGCTCTCAGCTGAGCCGAGGCTCCGGGCAGCCTCGTTCCCGGCACCTGACAGGCGCCCCGCGGCGCCGGGCGATTACCGCGGGCGGCGGACCGGCCTTGCGTGGAAGGATGGCCGAAACGTCGTATTCGAAGGAGATGCCCAGGTGCCTGGAACGAACCTGACCCGCGAAGAGGCGCAGCGGCGGGCGCGGCTGCTCAGCGTCGACTCGTACGAGATCGAGCTCGATCTCTCCGGCGCCCAGGAAGGCGGCACCTTCCGGTCGGTCACCTCGGTGCGCTTCGACGCGGCCGAGGCGGGCGACTCCTTCATCGACCTGGTCGCGCCCACCGTGCACCAGGTGGTGCTCAACGGATACGAACTGGACCCGGCCGACGTCTTCGCGGACTCCCGGATCGCGCTGGGCGGCCTCCAGCAGGGGCGCAACGAGCTGCGGGTCGTCGCGGACTGCGCGTACACCAACACCGGCGAGGGCCTGCACCGCTTTGTGGACCCGGTCGACCAGCAGGCCTACCTCTATACGCAGTTCGAGGTGCCGGACGCGCGCCGGGTGTTCGCGAGCTTCGAGCAGCCGGACCTGAAGGCCACGTTCCAGTTCACCGTGACGGCGCCCGAGGGCTGGACGGTGATCTCCAACTCGCCGACGCCCGAGCCCAAGGACAACGTCTGGCGCTTCGAGCCGACGCCGCGCATCTCGACGTACATCACCGCGCTGATCGTCGGGCCGTACCACAGCGTGCACAGCAGCTGGGAGGGCGAGGGACGGTCGGTGCCGCTGGGCATCTACTGCCGTCCCTCGCTCGCCGAGTTCCTGGACTCGGACGCGATCTTCGAGGTGACCCGGCAGGGCTTCGACTGGTTCGAGGAGAAGTTCGACTACGCCTACCCCTTCGCCAAGTACGACCAGCTGTTCGTACCGGAGTTCAACGCGGGCGCGATGGAGAACGCGGGCGCGGTCACCATCCGCGACCAGTACGTCTTCCGCTCCAAGGTCACGGACGCGGCCTATGAGACGCGGGCGGAGACCATCCTCCACGAGCTGGCCCACATGTGGTTCGGCGACCTGGTCACCATGGAGTGGTGGAACGACCTGTGGCTGAACGAGTCGTTCGCCACCTTCACCTCCATCGCCTGCCAGGCGTCCGCGCCCGGCAGCAGGTGGCCGCATGCCTGGACCACCTTCGCCAACTCGATGAAGACCTGGGCCTACCGGCAGGACCAGCTGCCGTCCACCCACCCGATCATGGCCGAGATCCGCGACCTCGACGACGTCATGGTCAACTTCGACGGCATCACCTACGCGAAGGGCGCCTCCGTCCTCAAGCAGCTGGTCGCCTACGTCGGCGAGGAAGAGTTCTTCAAGGGCGTACAGGCTTATTTCAAGCGCCACGCCTACAAGAACACCCGGCTGTCCGACCTGCTCGGCGCGCTCGAGGAGACCAGCGGCCGGGACCTGAAGACCTGGTCCAAGGCGTGGCTGGAGACCGCGGGGATCAACATCCTGCGCCCGGAGATCGAAACCGACGCCTCCGGCACCATCACCTCCTTCGCCGTCCGGCAGGAAGCCCCGGCCCTGCCGCCCGGCGCCAAGGGCGAGCCTTTGCTGCGCCCGCACCGCATCGCGATCGGCCTGTACGACATCGACGCCACCGGCAAGCTGGTGCGCGGCGAGCGGATCGAGGTCGATGTGGACGGCGAGCTGACCCCCGTGGCCGCCCTGGCCGGCCTCAAGCGCCCGGCCGTGATCCTGCTCAACGACGACGACCTGTCGTACGCCAAGGTGCGCCTGGACCCCGACTCGCTGGCCGTGGTCACCGAGCACCTGGGCGACTTCGAGGCATCCCTGCCGCGCGCCCTGTGCTGGGCCTCCGCCTGGGACATGACCCGCGACGGCGAACTGGCCACCCGCGACTACCTCTCCCTGGTGCTGTCCGGTATCGCCAAGGAGTCGGACATCGGCGTCGTCCAGTCGCTGCAGCGCCAGGTCAAGCTGGCCCTCGACCTGTACGCGGCCCCCGACTGGCGCCCGACGGGCCTGGCGCGGTGGACCGAGGCCACCGTGGACCACCTGCGGGCCGCCGCCCCCGGCAGCGACCACCAGCTGGCCTGGGCGCGGGCCTTCGCCGACACCGCCCGCACCGACGCACAGCTCGACCTGCTGGCCGGGCTGCTGGCGGGCACCGAGACCATCGAGGGCCTGGCCGTCGACACCGAGCTGCGCTGGGCGTTCCTGGAGCGGCTGGCCGCGACCGGCCGGTCCGACGGGGCCTCGGTCGACGCCGAGCTGGAGCGGGACCGCACCTCGGCGGGCGAGCGCCACGCGGCCACCGCGCGCGCCGCCCGGCCGACGCCGGAGGCGAAGGCCGAGGCGTGGGCGTCGATCGTGGAGTCCGACAAGCTGCCGAACGCGGTGCAGGAGTCGGTGATCCGCGGCTTCGTCCAGACCGACCAGCGCGAGCTGCTGGCCCCGTACGCCGAGAAGTACTTCGCAGCGGTCAAGGGCGTCTGGGACAGCCGCAGCCACGAGATGGCACAGCAGATCGCGATCGGCCTCTACCCGACCGTACAGATCTCGCAGGCCACGCTGGACGCGACCGACGCCTGGCTGGCCTCCGCCGAGCCCAGCGCGGCGCTGCGCCGCCTGGTCACCGAGTGCCGCGCGGGCGTCGAGCGGGCGCTCAGGGCCCAGGCCGCGGACGCGGCGGCAGCGGCGGGCTGACGGACGGTACGTATGCACGGATGAGGGCGTCCCGGACCGGGTTGGTCCGGGACGCCCTCGTGTCCGGTGCCTCGCGTCCGGTCTGGTGCCTCAGACCTGCGCGGCGATGCGGGCCGCGCGGCGGGCCAGCATCGCCTCGCGCCGCTCGTCGAACTTGGTGGCCTGAGCGTCCAGACCGCCCATGTAAAGACCCAGCTCCTCCTGCGCCTTCAGCCCCTCGCCCGAGAGCCCGGAGATCTCCAGGACCTTGAGGAAGCGCAGCACGGGCTGGAGGACGTCGTCGTGGTGGATGCGCAGGTTGTAGATGCCGCCGATGGCCATCTGCGCGGCGGCCCGCTCGAACCCGGGCATGCCGTGCCCCGGCATGCGGAAGCCGACCACCACATCGCGTACGGCGCACATGGTCTGGTCGGGCGCCAGTTCAAACGCCTTCGCCAGCAGATTCCGGTAGAAGACCATGTGCAGGTTCTCGTCGGTGGCGATACGGGCCAGCATCCGGTCGCAGACCGGGTCGCCGGAGTGGTGGCCGGTGTTGCGGTGCGATATACGGGTGGCGAGCTCCTGGAAGGCCACGTACGCGATGGAGTGCAGCATGCTGTGGCCGTTGTCGGATTCGAACCCCTCGGACATGTGGGCCATCCGGAACCGCTCCAGCTCGACCGGGTCGACCGCGCGGCTGGTGAGCAGGTAGTCACGCATGACGATGCCGTGCCGGCCCTCCTCCGCCGTCCACCGGTGCACCCAGGTGCCCCACGCGCCGTCGCGGCCGAAGCGCGTGGCGATCTCGTGGTGGTAGCTGGGCAGGTTGTCCTCGGTGAGCAGATTGACCACGAGCGCGATCCGGCCCACGTCGGTGACCTTGGACTGCTCGGGCGCCCACGCCTCGCCGCCCATCACGCCGTCGAAGTTGCGGCCGTCGCTCCACGGCACGTACTCGTGCGGCATCCACTCCTTGGCGGCCTTCAGATGCCGGTTGAGCTCCACCTCGACGACCTCTTCGAGCGCGAACAGCAGGCGGCTGTCGCTCCATACGGCCTGACCGTGACGGCTGGTTGGGGCGAGGGTCACAGTGGGCTCCTGGGGATGTCGTGCGGGGGCAAACCTACGGCGCCGTAGGTTTGACTTACGGCTCCGTAGGTTACGACACCGTAGGTTAAAGCGGAAATAAATGGCCGGGTGCGCACCGGGAAATCCCGTGCGAGCGGCGGCGGAGCGCGGAGAGAGCACCGCGGAAACGCGACGGCGTCAGGGAGACGCGACGGCGTCAGGGAAACGCGACGAGGGCGCCCACCGGCATCCAGCCGGGGGCGCCCTCGTGACGGCGTCCTCTGTGACAGCTTGTGTCAGTGCGTGTCAGTGCGTGTCAGTGCGTGTCAGTCACTGCGCTTGCGCGTCTTGTCGCCGAGCATCACCAGACCGGCGATCACGACGAAGAGCACGATGGGAGTGACGACATAGAGGCCCAGCGTCTCCGCGACGCTCAGGCCCGGACCCGGGTCGTCACCATCGTCGCGGAGCGCGAACGCGGGGGACGACACCATCAGCATCGCCGTCGTCGCGGCGATGACGGCACCGGCGCGAACGGCGTTCTTTTTGACCTTGTTGCTCACGGACTCACGGTATCGGACGCCCTCGCGCCCCGCGTGCGCGGGGTGGGCTTGCCCCGGGCACCGGCCGCGCCCCCGCCCCGCGCCATCCGCGCCACCTCGCCCATCAGGGCGTGCAGCCGTGGCGAGGCCACCAGATCCTCCAGCGATACCGGGCGGCCGCTCGCGTCCGCGATGGGCAGCCGCCAGTTCGGATACTGGTCCCAGGTCCCGGGGAGGTTCTGCGGGCGCCGGTCCCCCACCGTGTCCGGCAGCCACACGCCGACCAGTTTCGCCGGGGTGCGCAGCAGAAAGCGGTGGACGGCCTTCACGGCCGCCTCCTCGTCGCCCGGCCCCTCCGGCAGCATCCCCAGCCGCCCCAGCAGCCCCAGCCACTCCGCGAGCTCCACCGCCTCCTCGGCCCGCTCGCGCGCGAACGGGCGGGTGAGCAGGCCGAGCCGGTGCCGCAGCTCGACATGGCCGCCGGTGAGGCGGGCGGCGGTGCTCGGCAGATCGTGGGTGGTGACGGTGGCCAGACAGTCGGCGCGCCACTCCTCGGGCCTCAGCGGACGCGCACGGGCTGGCGCGGTGTCCCGGAGCTGCGCACTCGCGTCACCTCCGCTCGCCCCGTTGACCTCGCTGGTCTTGCCGGTCTCGCTGGTCTTGCCGGTCTCGCTGTCCCCGCCCTCCTCGCCGGTCGCGCTGGCGCCGCCGGTCCCGCTGTTCCCGCCGTCCTCGCCGCGCCCGCCACCCTCGCCGTTGTAGTTCCGCTCGAACCACAGCACCGACGTGCCCAGCACCCCCCGCCCCGCCAGCGCCTCCCGCACCCCCGGCTCCACCGTGCCCAGGTCCTCGCCGATGACCACCGCCCCCGCGCGATGCGCCTCCAGCGCGAGCACGCCGAGCATGGCCTCCGCGTCGTAGCGGACGTAACAGCCCTCGGTCGGCTCCCGCCCCTCCGGCACCCACCACAGCCGGAACAGGCCCATCACATGGTCGATGCGCAGCGCACCCGCGTGCCGCAGCAGCCCGCGCAGCAGATCGCGGTAGGCGGCGTAGCCCGTGGCGGCCAGGGCGTCCGGGCGCCACGGCGGCAGCCCCCAGTCCTGGCCGCGGGAGTTGAACGCGTCCGGCGGCGCGCCGATCGACATCCCGGACGCGAAGACGTCCCGCAGGGCCCAGGCGTCGGCGCCCGACGGATGCACCCCGACCGCCAGGTCGTGCACCAGGCCGATGGCCATCCCGGCGTCGAGCGCGGCGCGCTGGGCGGCGGCCAGCTGCCCGTCCGTCAGCCAGGCGAGCCAGCAGTGGAAGTCGGCCCGGTCCAGGTGCTCGCCCCGGGCACGGGCGACCGCGGCGGACCGGGGGTCGGCCAGGCCGTCCGGCCAGGCGCGCCAGGCGGGGCCGTGGAGCTCGGCGAGCGCGCTCCAGATCGCGTGATCTTCGAGGGCCTGGCCGCGCTCGGCCAGGAAGTCGCAGTAGGCGGCCCGGCGGCCGGGGCTGAGCGGTACGGTCCGCACCAGCTCCAGGGCCTCCCGCTTGAGCGCCCACACCGCGTCCCGGTCGATCAGCGCGCCCTCGTGGAGCACGTCCGTGCGCAGCACGGCGGCCCGCTCCAGCAACTGGTCGACGCGGTCGCGCGCGGGGCCGCGCAGCTGGGCGTACTCGGGCACGTCCTCGACCCGTAAGTGGACCGGGTCGGGGAAGCGGCGCGAGGAGGGCCGGTACGGCGAGGGGTCGGTGGGCTCGGCCGGTGTGCCGGGCACGGCCGCGTGCAGCGGGTTGAGCTGGACGAACCCGGCGCCCAGCGCCCGGCCCGACCAGGCGGCGAGGTCGGCCAGATCGCCGAGGTCGCCCATTCCCCAGGAGCGTGCGGACAGCAGCGAGTACAGCTGGACGAGGAAGCCGTGGCTGCGCGCCGGGGGCGCCGGCATCCGGTCGGGGGCGACGATCAGGGTGGCGGTGGCCGAGCGGCCGTCGGGGGCGTGGGCGTGCACGGTGTGGCGGCCCAGGGGGAGCGCGGAGGACGCCGGGCCGTCGACCTCCGGCCGCCAGTCGAGCGCCGCACCGTGCGCGCCGACCGCGCCGTCCTCGGGCGTCACCCGCAGCACGGTGCCCTCGGGCAGCCGCAGCCGCGGCGGCCGGCCGGGGCGCACCACCACGCAGGGCGGCAGCAGCCGGGCGCGCTCCTCGCGCTCGTGCCGCTCCAGGGCGGCCTGTACGGAGTGAGGGGTCGAGGCGTCCACGCCGAGCGCGGCGAGCACGGCGACGACGGTGTCGTCGGGCACCCGCACGGTACGGCCGGGGGCGGGCTCGTAGGAGGTGGCGACGCCGTGCAACTCGGCGAGGAGCGCTCTGCCCATCAGGACTCCATTCAGAACTCCATGGGCTCCATGCCCGCCCCGGCGCCGAACGCGGCAGTGGTCGGCTCGCTCGTCAGCGGCAGTTCGGCGGCGAGCGGAGGCTCGCTGGTCAGGGGGGCGATATCGGCGGGCGCGGGCTCACTGGTGAGCGGCGTCTCCGCATGCAGACCGGACCCGGACCCCTCCAGGCCGCACAGGCCGCAGTCGGGGTGGGTGACCCCGGCGAAGGGGTCGGGCTCCCCCGGTCCGGATGCGATGCCGGTCGCAGGTTCGGGCACAGGTTTGGAGAGAGCAGAGAGCAGAAGCTGAGCTGACGCGGCCACACGGGCCTCCGTGAGGGTGTCGGCAGTGGGACAGGGCAGCCCTACCCACTCGAGGCGGTCGCAGACGTAACCGGCCCCCTGACGTGCCTCAGCTCACATCCCCTGAAGCAGACGATTTGACGGCCGTAAGGGGTCCGGGGCACATAGCTTACTGACCAACCCGACATTCCGGCGTGAGACTTTCGGTGTCAAGGCGCACGCCCCGGCCACTACCGACCCGCCCCCGCCACAAGGCGCCCAGCGCCTTTGCCGCAGTGCTCATCTCGTCACACCACACACCATGGCATTACCGGCACTTCGGTCACCGCCGTTGACACCCTCACACGCGCGATGGTGGGCTCGCGCCTACCAGGGCTACACCTAGGCGAACCACCAGTCCGTATCGAGGAGAAGCCCGTGCAGTTGCGGGGAAACCGAGGACGAACATCGAGGGCGGCCGGAGCCACGGCCATGGCCGCCGCCGTCATCGGCGGACTGCTGGGCGGCGCGCCGGGGGCGGCCGCCGCACCCGGGGATCGCGGCGCCCCCGGCACCTCGACGACGGACCGCGAGAGCGACGGCGCCGTGCCGCCCGTATGGCCGCGCCCGCAGTCGCTGCGCGCCCAGGGATCCGGCGTGAGCGTGAGCAAGGAGGTCACGCTCATAGCCGACGCCGACTCCGACCCGTACGCACTGGACGCGCTGCGCGCCCTGCTGCACGACGCCGGGGCGCGCATCGTCAACGAGGCCACCGAGCCCATACCCAAGGGAATGCCGCTGGCGGACGGTCTTGTGGTGCGCGTCGGCGGGCGGGGCGCGCAGAGCGCGCTGCGCGCCCTGGGCGCGCCCGAGCGCGGCGATCTGCCCTCCGGCGGCTACCGGCTCGCGACCGGCCGGGCGGCCGGGGTGCCGACGGTCGCGCTGTCCGGCGTCGGCCCGGACGGCCTCTTCCACGCCGTCCAGACGCTGCGCCAGCTCCTGGTCCGGCCCGCACACGGCGCGGGTTCCTTCCCCGGGGTGACCGTGCGCGACTGGCCCGCCGCCACGGTGCGCGGCACCACCGAGGGCTTCTACGGCCAGCCCTGGTCCCACCAGGACCGGCTCGCCCAGCTCGACTTCATGGGCCGTACCAAGCAGAACCGCTACCTCTACGCGCCCGGCGACGACCCCTACCGCCAGGCCCGCTGGCGCGACCCGTACCCCGCCGAGCGGCGCGAGGAGTTCCGGGAGCTGGCCGACCAGGCCCGCCGCAACCACGTCACCCTCGGCTGGGCGGTCTCCCCCGGCCAGGAGCTGTGCTTCTCCTCCGCCGAGGACCGCAGGGCGCTGCTGCGCAAGGTGGACGCCATGTGGGCACTCGGGGTGCGCGCCTTCCAACTCCAGTTCCAGGACGTCAGCTACAGCGAGTGGCACTGCGGGGCGGACGCCGACACCTACGGCTCGGGCCCCGAAGCGGCGGCCAAGGCGCAGGCCGAGGTCGCCGGCGCGGTCGCCGCGCACCTGGCCGCGCGCCACCCCGACGCCGCCCCGCTCTCCTTGATGCCGACCGAGTACTACCAGGACGGCGCCACCGAATTCCGGCGCGCGCTGGCCGCCCAGGTCGACCCCGGTGTGGAGATCGCCTGGACCGGCGTCGGGGTGGTGCCCAAGACCATCACCGGCAGCGAACTGGCCGGCGCCCGGGCCGCGTTCGGCCATCCACTGCTCACCATGGACAACTACCCGGTCAACGACTACGCCCAGGACCGGGTCTTCCTCGGCCCGTACACCGGGCGCGACCCGGCTGTCGCCACTCAGTCCGCGGGGCTGCTCGCCAACGCCATGGAGCAGCCCACCGCCTCCCGTATCGCGCTGTTCACCGCCGCGGACTTCGCCTGGAACCCGCGCGGCTACCGCGCCCAGGAGTCCTGGCGAGCCGCCGTCGACGACCTCGCCGGGCCCGACCCCCGCGCCCGCGCGGCCCTGCGCGCGCTCGCCGGAAACGACGCGTCCTCGGTCCTCGGCGGTGAGGAGTCCGCGTATCTGCGCCCGCTGATCGAGGCATTCTGGAGGGCGCTCGCCGGAGGCGAGGGGCAGCGGCTCGACCAGGCGGCGGACCGGCTGCGCTCGGCCTTCACCACGATGCGGGACGCCCCCGACCGGCTCGATACGACCCTGGGCGGCGAACTGGGCCCCTGGCTCGACCAATTGGGGCGCTACGGCGACGCCGGAGCGCAGGCCGTGGACATGCTCACCGCCCAGGCGCGCGGCGACGGGGCGGCGAGCTGGTCGGCCCGGGCCGCGGTGCAGGAACTGAACGAGAAGATCACGAAGAGCCGGGTGACCGTGGGCAAGGGCGTCCTGGGCCCCTTCCTGAAGGAAGCCCTCACCCGCGCCGACGCCTGGACGGGCCTGGACGCCGCGGACCAGAAGTCGCTGCACACCTCCAAGGCCCAGCGCGCCGCCGCCGACGGCGACGCGGCGACCTCACTGGCCCCCACCGGCCCGGTCACCGTGCGCTTCGACCGCGCCCGCCCGCTCACCGCCGTCTCCGCGCTCACCGGGCGCGCGGCCGCCTCGCCCGGCACCGTCTGGGCCCATGTCCCCGACGAGGGCTGGCGGAAGCTCGGCGCGGTCTCCGGCAGCGGCTGGACCCAGCTCGCGGGCCGTGGCGTACGAGCCGACGCGGTACGGCTGGTCTGGGAGGCGGGCACGACACCGCCCGACGTACACGAGATCACCCCGTGGTTCGCCGACACCCCGGCCGCCGAGCTGCGGCTGTCCCGGGACGCGGTCGACGCCGAGACCGGCGGCCGCGCCGTCGTCGTCGAGGCCCACATCACCCCGCGCCGCCCCGAGGACATCCACGGCGAGCTGACCGTCCACGCGCCGCGCGGCGTCCGCGTCACGGCCGACAAGGCGGTGACCGCCCGGCGCGGATCCACCGCGACCGCCCGGATCGAGGTTTCGATCCCGGACGGAACCAAAGCGGGGACTTTCACCGTCCCGGTGCGCTTCGGCTCACAGGAGGCCTCGCTGACCGTACGGGCCTTCCCGCCCACCGGCGGCCCCGACCTGGCCCGCGCGGACGGCACGAAAGCGACGTCGTCGGCCGATGAGACCGCCGACTTCCCGGCCTCCGCCGCGGTCGACGGCGACCCCGCCACCCGCTGGTCCTCCCCCGCCGACGACGGCGCCTGGCTCCAGCTGGAGCTCGCCCGCCCGGCCCGGGTCGGCCGGCTCGATCTGCACTGGCAGGACGCCTACGCCAGCCGCTACCGCGTCCAGGTCTCGGCCGACGGCCGCACCTGGCGCACCGCGGCCACCGTCTCCGACGGCCGGGGCGGGCACGAAACCGTCCGGATGGACGCCCCCGGCACCCGCTTCATCCGCATCCAGGGCGCCGAGCGCGCCACCCGCTTCGGCTACTCCCTGTGGTCGGTGGCGGCGTACGCGGTGACGGCGGACTGACGAGCCCCCGCGGGCCGCGGGTCCGTACAGCGCGTGGCCCCCGCTCCGCCGCGGGGGCCACAGTCCACGGACTCGCTGCGCATACACCGCGCAGGCGCGCAGACATGACGATGGCCCGGTCTCAGGCAGATTTGCCGTCGATCCGGGCCATGGCGTCTTCCGCGCCGTACGGCTGCAGGTATGGCAGCCAGCGCGGGTCCCTATGCCCTGTGCCGATGATCCGCCAGGCGAGGCCCGACGGCGGCGCCGGCTGATGGCGCAGCCGCCAGCCGATCTCCGCGACATGGCGGTCGGCTTTGACATGATTGCAGCGACGACACGCGGCCACCACGTTCTCCCACGTGTGCTGGCCGCCGCGGCTGCGGGGGATCACATGGTCGACGCTGGTCGCCACGCCACCGCAGTACGCACATCGCCCGCCGTCGCGGGCGAACAGGGCACGGCGGGTGAGTGGCACGGGGCCCCGGTAGGGCATCCGGACGAATCGCTTCAAGCGGACCACGCTGGGTGCGGGTATGACACGGGTCGCGCTGTGCATCAGGGCGCCTGAGTCCTCAAGGCTGACGGCCTTGTCGTTGAGGACGAGTACGAGCGCGCGGCGGAGCGGTACGACGCCGAGCGGCTCGTACGACGCGTTGAGGACCAGGACATGCGGCACGGGTGCCTCCTTGTACGCCGGCGGCGCGTGGCTCGCGCCGGGACGATCTCCCCCAGTTTCCCCTGAACCCCGGCCGGAACGCCACCATCACCGGGTTAACGGTTGAGAGGCATTTCCGCGTACCGCCCGCATACCGCCGGAAGAGCGGAATTCGGCGGCCGTCCGGGCCCGCGAACACCCATCAGAGTGGCGAGAATCACGGGCTGCCCGGGGCCGCGGCGGAAATCGCCCGACTGACGCCCTCACCCCGCTCTTGTACGCCCCCTCGGCGCCCTCACGCGCTCTCGAACACAGGAACGGCACATTCCCGGGCCCGGCTACTGTGTGAGGGGTTGCCCGCCGGTCCTCCGTCCGGGCATGTCGCACATGAAGGGTCTCGCTGTGTTCTGGTCCGCTGCTCCGGCCGCAGACGCCACGCCTACTCCCACCAATCCCAGCACCCCCACCACGCTGAAGGACGCGCAGGAGAGCGCCACCAACGCCGCGGGCTGGGTGGAGGAGAACTGGTCCACCTGGCTCAGCATCGGGCTGCGCATCGCCCTGATCCTGGTGATCGCGTTCGTGCTGCGGACCGTGGTGCGGCGCGCGATCACCAAGCTGATAGAGCGCATGAACCGCACCGCCCAGGCCGTGGACGGCACGGCCCTGGCCGGTCTGCTGGTCAACGCGGAGCGGCGGCGCCAGCGGTCCGCGGCGATCGGCTCGGTGCTGCGCTCCGTCGCCTCGTTCCTGATCATGGGCACCGCGGCGCTGATGATCCTGTCGACGCTGCAGATCAATCTGGCACCGCTGCTGGCCAGCGCCGGTGTCGCGGGTGTGGCCATCGGTTTCGGCGCCCGCAACCTGGTCACCGACTTTCTGTCCGGCGTGTTCATGATCCTGGAGGACCAGTACGGGGTCGGCGACTCGATCGACGCCGGGGTGGCCTCCGGCGAGGTGATCGAGGTCGGGCTGCGCGTCACCAAGCTGCGCGGTGACAACGGCGAGATCTGGTACGTGCGCAACGGCGAGGTCAAGCGGATCGGCAACCTCAGCCAGGGCTGGGCCACGGCCGGCGTGGACGTCCAGATCCGCGCGGACGAGGACCTGGAGCAGGTCCGCGCGCTGATCACGCAGGTCGGCGTGGACATGGCCAAGGAAGAGCCCTGGAACGAGCGGCTGTGGGAGCCGATCGAGGTGCTCGGGCTGGACGCGGTCTACCTGGACTCCATGGTCGTGAAGGTGACGGCGCGCACCATGCCGGGCAAGGCGCTCGGCGTCGAGCGCGAGCTGCGCTGGCGGATCAAGAAGGCGCTGGACGAGGCGGGGATCCGCATCGTCGGCCGCCCCCTGGACCCGGATCTGCAGCCCGAGGACGCCGCCAACCCGGCCACGACGACGACCGTCGCGGCGCCGTCGGCCCTGTCCAACCCGGACTCCCCGCAGTCCCTGGCCACCACCCCGATCCCGCCGCCGGCCACGCCGCCCATCCAGAAGTAGCCGCGCCGTAGCCGAGGAGCAGGGCCGAGAAGCAGCGCCGAGAAGCAGGACCGGGAAACAGCCGTACGCACAGCCGCGGTGGTCGCGCGGCTGTGCGTACGGGGTCTCGCTGCGCTGGGTCTCAGGCCGTGACGGTCAGCGTGTTGCTCCAGACCAGACGGCCGTTCTCATAGCGCTCGTCGTGGGCGCTGAAGTGGACCTGCTCGCCCGGATACGCCCCGTAGAGATAGACGATCGGGTTGGGGCAGACCAGCAGCGGCGGCAGCGTGGCCTTGGGGTCCACCGGGACGGAGATGTTCCCGGAGGGGTCGGAGGTGGTCTGCAGCAGCGTGGGGCTGGTGCGGAGGTCGGAGAGGGTGACGGTGCCGCAGGTCGGCACCGAACCCGAGACGGCGGTCCTGACCCACACCCGGTGGCTGGGCAGAAAACCGCTGCCGGTGAGGGTCTTGGACTGGATGTCGTAGCTGATCAGCGTGGGCCCGGCGGCCACCCGCGCGACGGCCGCGGGCGCCGCCGCGGCCTGGGTGGCGGGGACGAGGAGGGTGGTGGAGACCGCCAGGGCCGTGCCCACCGCGAGCGCGGCGCGGACGGCGAGCGTCTTCAGGGTCCTGGGAGCGCGCATGATGGTTCCTCAATTCCGGTGTGGACGGCGTCGTGCCAGCCGTGGGTCAGCTGTCGGCGACCCGGTAGAAGAAGTCCCTGAACTCGGTGTTGATGTAGGGGCTCTGGAGCCAGCCGCTGGGCTGGTGGATGCTCGTCACGCCGTTGACGTGGCCGAGGGTGGTGTCGGGGTCGACGTCCATCAGCCAGCGGCCGCCCCGGGAGAGCCCGCCGTCCGACGGGGCGCAGGGCAGCTCGATGCCCCCGAAGGAGGCGGGGCGGGTGTAGCCGCCGCACCCGGAGGGGATCTGCCCGTTGACGGAGTATCCGTTGGCGCTCACGAACTCTTCCTTGGGCTGATTCCAGGCGAAGCCGTCGCCGCCGACCCTGTCGACGAGCCGTTGGCCGGACTCGTTGGGGTGGGTGGTCGCCAGCCCGAAGTCGTAGTTCATATTGCCGTCGTCGATCCACGCGTTGAACGTGTATCCCCAGTCGCCGACGAACTTGCCGTAGGGCGCGTTCCCCCTGAAGTAGCCGGGAATGAACACCCAGTTGTTCATCCAGGCGTGCGCGGCCCGGCTGTACACACAGCTCCCGGAGGTGACCACCAGTCGGCGCGAGCCGCTGTTCAGCGCGTTGCCGTCGCAGGCCTTGTCCTTGCCGTCGAACGGATCGACGTACAGGATCCGCCCGACGCGGATCGGGATCTCGTCGGCCGCGGTGGGCGCCCCCGGGATGCTCGCCGCCGCCGGGGGTACGGAGCCGGGCTCGTCGGCGGGGTTGGCTGGGTCCGCGAGCTGCCGCTGGGCGTGTTCGATGGCGCCCCGGGACGGACCGCTGCCCTGATACGCGGCGTGCCGCATCCGCTCCGGCGTCCAGTAGGCCCGGACCGCCTCGGCGGCCTCGGCCCGGGCGGCGTCCCGGCCGCCCCCGGCCTGTGTCAGCGCCGCCGAGGCCGCGCCCGCGCCGCTCGCCCCGCCCGCGCCATGCACCCCGGCCGGGCCGCTCGATCCGCCCTGGCCGTCCGACCCGCCCTGCCCGGCCGACCCGACTGGGCTGCCCTGGCCGCCCGACCCGTGCGGGCCGTCCGACGCGGCGCGCGCGCCGCCGGCCCCGGCGGCGACCGCGAGCAGCACTGCGATGAGCACCGCGAGCGGCCCTCGTGAGGTTGTTTTCATGCGCTCCCCGTTCCATCGATTGCCCGCGACCGTGGCAGGCACCGCTGGACCGCCGCTGGAGGAACCCTCGCCTCCGGCCCCGGCCCGCCCGGCCCACACCGCTCCCGCCGCCCCGGCCCGCACCGGCCGACGGCCATGCCCCCACTCACCCGGCCGCACCCATTGACGCCTCACCGCCCCGCGCCTTACCTTGCTGTTCATCAATAGGAAAGTTTCTTAACAGAGAACTCGAGCGATACGGGGGCACCCACCATGGCCGCATCAGGCACTCCGGGAACGCCGCGCGTGCTGCGCGCCATGAACGACCGGGCCGCGCTCGAACTGCTGGTCGCGCACGGGCCGCTGACCAGGACCCGGCTCGGCGAGCTGACCGGGCTCTCCAAGCCCACCGCCTCCCAGCTGCTGACCCGGCTGGAAGCCGCGGGACTGGTCCGGACGACCGGGAACGTCACCGGCCGCCCCGGGCCCAACGCCCAGCTGTACGAGATCAACCCGGCCGCCGCCCATGTCGCGGCGCTCGCCGTCGACCAGGAGGGCATCACCGCCGCCGTCGCCGACATCACCGGCCAGGTCCTCGGCGAGCACCGGGTGAACGCCGAGGCGACCGCCGAGTCGGTGCGCAACCGCACCGGCGAGCTCGTCGCCGAGGCTGTGGACGGCGCGCTGGCCGCCGCCGGGCTCGCCCGGGACGATCTGCGGCAGACGGTGATCGGCACCCCCGGCGCGCTCGACCCGCACACCGGGGTGCTGCGCTACGCACCCCACCTGCCGGGCTGGCAGTCCCGCACCATGCGGGACGAGCTGGCCGAGGTGCTGGGCACGCCCCTGGTGATCGAGAACGACGTCAATCTCGCGGCCGTCGCCGAGCAGCACCACGGCACCGCACAGGACTTCGACGACTTCGCGCTGGTCTGGGCCGACGAGGGCGTCGGCGCGGCCATCGTGCTCGGCGGCACCCTGTTGCGCGGGGCGACCGGCGGCGCCGGGGAGATCGGCTATATGCCGCTGCCGGGTGCCCCGCTCGCGCGTGGCGGGGACGACAGCGCCGCGCGGCCGGACGGGGGCGGGGGCTTCCAGAAGCTGGTCGGATCCCCCGCCGTGGTCGAACTGGCCCGGGAGCACGGTATCCAGGCGCCCACCGCCACCAAGGCACTCGCCTCCGCGCTGCGCACACCCGGCGCGGGCGACGCCGTCCTCACCGAGCTGGCCCGCCGCCTGGCCACCGGGCTCGCCTCGGTCGTCGCCGTGGTCGACCCGGAGTTGGTGGTGCTCTCCGGGCAGGTCGCCCAGGCCGGCGGGGAGCGGCTGCGGGAGCTGGTCGAGGCCGAGATGACCGGGCTCGCGCTGCCCCGGCCGCAGCTGCGGATCAGCGCCGTCGAGGGGGATCCGATTCTCATCGGCGCGCTGCAGACGGCGCTCGCCGATGCCCGTCACACCGTCTTCGACACCGCCTGACCCCGTCCCGCCCCATCCCTCTCCTACCGGTACACCGCCCAGGCCTTCCCGGTTCCGCCCGTCCCCGACAACACCTGGTCCCCAATCGCCGTACCCAACCCCCCCGCCCGGCGCCCCGCACCGCCGCTTCCCCTGCCGTTTCCCCCGTGCACAAGGAAGTCCGTCCATGCCACGACGATCATTGGCCCATCTCGGGTCAGCGCTCTGCGCCGCCGCCCTGCTGCTGGCGGGCTGCGCCAACCCGAGCACCGGCAGCGCCGAAGACGATCCGACCAAACCGGTCACGCTCAGGTTCTGGCACGGCTGGTCGGAGCAGAACGAAGTCAAGGCGATCAACGCGAGCATCGCCCGCTTCGAAAAGCTCCACCCCAATATCAAGGTGAAGTCCGTCGGCAATGTCACTGACGAGACCATCAACCAGGCGCTACGGGCCGGTGGCGGCGACGCCCCCGACGTCGTCACGTCCTTCACCACCAACAACGTGGGCCAGTACTGCTCGTCCGGTATGTGGGCCGATCTCGACCCGTTCATGAAGAAGACCGGCCTCGACAAGGAAAAGGTCTTCCCCAAGACGCTGCTGGACTACACCAGTTACGAGGGCAAGCAGTGCGCGCTGCCGCTGCTCGCCGACGCGTACGGCATGTATTACAACAAGGACGCCTTCAAGGAGGCGGGCATCGCGCGCCCCCCGCGCACCATGTCGGAGCTCAAGCGGGACGCCGCCAAGCTGACCAGGCGCACCAAGGGCGGCGGCTACGAGCGGGTCGGCTTCATGCCGAACTTCCGGCTCTATCAGAACAGTCCGGACCGGCTCTTCGCCCAGTGGGGTCCGACGTACTTCGACAAGGACGGAAAGTCGCGGCTGACGAAGGAAGGAAAGATCAAGGAGTTCTACGCCACCGTCCGGGACCTGATCCAAGAGCAGGGCGGATACGGCCCGCTGGAGACCTTCCGTACCTCCTTCGGCGATGAATTCTCCTCCCAGAACGCCTTTCTGACCGGCAAGCTGGCCATGCATCTGGACGGCGAATGGCGCGGCCTCTTCCTCAAGGACGCGAAGTTCAAATGGGGCACCGCCCCGCTGCCCGTGCCCGACGACCAGGCCGACACCTATGGCCGGGGCTATCTCACGGGCACCGTCACGGGCATCGCGCACAGCAGCAAGCACCAGAACGCCGCCTGGGAACTGGTGCGCTTTCTGACCGCCGACACCGATCAGGTGGTCACCTTCGCCAACGCCATTCACAATGTGCCGTCCACCAAGGCGGCGCTCGCCTCCCCCAAGCTGGACTCGGATCCGACCTTCCGCGCCTTCCTCGATATCGCGCAGAACAAGTACAGCAACGCCCTTCCGCCCTCGATCAACGGCGGCCAGTACGTGACCTCGCTGCAGGACTTCTCGTACAACGTGGAGGCGGGGAAGGTCCATGACCTGGACAAGGGGCTCAGGGAACTGGACGACCAGATAGACGCCGATATTCTCCAGGCGCAGGACTGACGGAGGGCGACATGGCCACGATGACAACAAACGCCCCCGCCCTGCGCCGTAAGCATCTGCGCAAGCGGCTCCGCACCCTCGGTTTTCTCTCTCCCTGGCTGGTCGGCTTCACCGTCTTCTTCGGCTATCCGCTGATCGCCACCATCTACTTCTCCTTTATGCACTACAACCAGATCAAGGCGCCGACCTTCGTGGGCCTGCGCAACTGGCGGTATGTGCTGGAGCAGATGCCGCTGTTCGGCCCGGCGCTGTGGAACACACTGTGGCTGGTCGTGGTGATGGTCGCGCTGCGCGTTGTGTTCGGTCTGGGTATCGGGCTGCTGGTGACCAAGATAAAGTCGGGCGTCGGTTTCTTCCGCACCGCCTTCTATCTCCCCTATCTCGCCCCTCCGGTGGCCGCGACCGTCGCGTTCGTCTTTCTTCTCAACCCCGGCACCGGCCCGGTGAACGACATTCTCGGCAAGATCGGGATTGACGCGCCGAACTGGTTCAACGACCCGGCCTGGGCCAAGCCCTCGCTGGTGCTGCTGTCCCTGTGGGGCATCGGCGATCTGATGGTC
Source organism: Streptomyces sp. NPDC020845 (assembly GCF_044334165.1). Lineage (NCBI taxonomy): Bacteria > Bacillati > Actinomycetota > Actinomycetes > Kitasatosporales > Streptomycetaceae > Streptomyces > Streptomyces sp. NPDC020845. The sequence goes on from NZ_JBIRSJ010000007.1 coordinate 264,401, forward strand.
ATCTTCATGGCCGCGCTGCTGGATGTGCCGAAGGAGCAGTACGAGGCGGCGGAGTTGGACGGCGCCGGGGCGTTCACCAGGTTCCGCTATGTCACCTGGCCGTCGATCACGCCTATCGTGATGTTCGCGGTGGTGACGGGTGTGGTGCAGACCATGCAGTACTACACCCAGGCCCTGGTCGCCGGGAAGCTGGCCTCGGGGGTCAGTATCGGCCCTGGCTCGGTCATCCAGCCCGGCTACCCCGACCACTCCACGCTCACGGTGCCACAGCTCGTGTATTCGCTCGGCTTCCAGAACTTCAACACCGGGGCCGCCTGTGTGCTCTCGCTCGTGCTCTTCGCGATCGCGATGGCCGTCACCACCCTGCTGATGCGCCGGCGAGCCGGCCTGCTGTCGGCGGACGACTGAGAAGGCTTGAGAGGACCAACCGATATGACCACCACGACCCTCTCGGCACCGTCCGCGCCGGTACGGCCCGCCGACCGCCCCTCCTCTGCCCCGGCCGCCCGCCGCAAGGCCGTACTGCACTGGATCGCCGTGCACGCGGTCGCCATCGCCGCCGCGCTGTTCTTCGTGCTGCCGTTCGTCTTCGTCTTTCTGACCTCGGTGATGAGTGACAGCCAGGCGATGAGCGGCGATCTGTGGCCCAACGCATGGCACTGGTCCAATTACACCGAGGTCTTCAACACCCCCGGTTTTCTGGACTGGTGGCGCAATTCCCTGATATACGCCGGACTCGGCACGGCGTTCACGCTGATCTCCTCGGTGCCGGTCGCCTACGCGCTCGCCAAATTCCGCTTCCGTGGCCGTCGCACCGCCATGATCCTGGTCATCTCCACGATGATGCTGCCGCCGCAGGTCGTGGTGGTGCCGATGTATCTGGTGTGGGCCCAGCAGTTCCATCTGTCGGGGTCGCTGTGGCCGCTGATCATTCCGATGGCGTTCGGTGACGCGTACTCCATCTTTCTGCTCCGGCAGTTCCTGCTGACGATCCCCGGGGAATACCTGGAATCCGCGAAGGTGGACGGCTGCGGGGAGCTGCGGACGCTGCTGCGGATCATCGTGCCCATGGCCAAGCCGGGCATCGCGGCCGTGGCGCTGTTCCAGTTCTTCTACTGCTGGAACGACTACTTCGGCCCGCAGATCTACGCCGCGCAGAATCCGGGCGCCTGGACGCTGTCGTACGGCCTGGAGAGTTTCAAGAGCGCGCACAGCGTCAACTGGAATCTGACGATGGCCGCGACACTGCTCGTCATGGCCCCCGTCATCATCGTCTTCTTCTTCGCTCAGAAAGCCTTCGTCGAAGGCGTCACACTGACAGGAGTCAAGGGTTGAAGCTCGCAGTGGTGGGTGGCGGATCCACCTACACCCCCGAACTCGTCGACGGATTCGCCCGCTTGCGGGATGTGCTGCCGATGGAGGAGCTGGTCCTGGTCGACCCGGCCGCCGACCGCCTCGAGCTGGTCGGCGGGCTGGCGCGGAGGATCTTCGCCAGGCAGGGCCACCCCGGCCGGATCTCCTGGACGGACGACCTGGACGCGGGCGTGGACGGCGCGGACGCGGTTCTGCTGCAGCTGCGCGTCGGCGGGCAGGCCGCCCGCGACCAGGACGAGACCTGGCCGCTGGAGTGCGGCTGCGTCGGGCAGGAGACCACCGGCGCGGGCGGGCTCGCCAAGGCGCTGCGCACGGTTCCGGTGGTGCTGGACATCGCCGAGCGGGTGCGCCGCCGCAATCCCGACGCGTGGATCGTGGACTTCACCAACCCGGTCGGCATCGTGACCCGCGCGCTGCTGACGGCGGGGCACCGGGCGGTCGGGCTGTGCAATGTCGCGATCGGCTTCCAGCGGAAGTTCGCGAAGCTGCTGGGCGTGGCCCCGGACGAGGTGTCGCTCGACCATGTGGGCCTCAACCACCTCACCTGGGAGCGCGCGGTGCGGCTGGGCGGCCCGGGCGGCGAGGATGTGCTGCCCAAGCTGCTGGCCGAGCACGGCGACGCGATCGCCGACGATCTGCGGATGCCGCGTGCGCTGATCGACCGTCTCGGCGTCGTCCCCTCGTACTATTTGCGCTACTTCTACCAGCACGACGCAGTCGTACGGGAGCTCAGGACGAAGCCGTCGCGGGCGGCCGAGGTCGCGGCGATCGAGCGGCGGCTGCTGGAGATGTACGCCGACCCGACGCTGGACGAGAAGCCCGAGCTGCTGGGCAAGCGCGGCGGCGCCTTCTACTCGGAGGCGGCGGTCGATCTGACCTCGTCCCTGCTGCGGGACACTGGCGAGGTGCGTATCGTCAACACCTTCAACCGGGGCACGCTGCCCTTCCTCCCGGACGACGCGGTGATCGAGGTCCCCGCGGCCGTGGACGCGCGCGGCGCGAGCCCGCTGCCCGTCAGCCCTCTGGAACCCCTTTACGCGGGGCTGGTCGCCCATGTCACCGCGTATGAGGACCTGGCGCTGGAGGCGGCGTTGAAGGGCGGTCGGGAGCGGGTCTTCGACGCCTTGCTGGCCCATCCTCTGATCGGCCAGATCGAGTACGCCGAGAAGCTGACCGACACTCTCATCGCACACAACCGGGAGCACTTGGCGTGGGCCTGAAGCAGTCCCAGAATGTGACCGCCCACCCGCCGCGCGCGTCCGTCCTGGCGGTCGACGCGGGCAACAGCAAGACCGATGTGGCGCTGGTCGGCCCGGACGGGGCGGTCCTCGGCACCGCGCGCGGCGGCGGCTTCCAGCCGCCCGTGGTGGGCGCCGAGGCCGCGGTGGCCTCGCTCGCCCCGCTGGTGGCGCGGGCGGCGCGGGCCGCCGGGTTCGACGGGCCGCCGTCCACCGAGCATGTCTCGGCCTGCCTGGCCAATGTGGATCTCCCGGCCGAGGAGGAGCAGGTGACGCCGCTGTTGGCGGCTCAGGGCTGGGGGTCGAGCGTCGCGGTCGCCAATGACACCTTCGCGCTGCTGCGGGCCGGGGTCGCGGACGACGGCGAGCCGACCGGCGTCGCCGTCGTGTGCGGCGCGGGCATCAACTGCGCGGGGCTTGGCCATGGCGGCCGCACCGCGCGGTTCCCCGCGATCGGCCGGATCTCCGGCGACTGGGGCGGCGGCAGTGATCTGTCGCTGGAGGCGATGTGGTGGGCGGCGCGCGCGGAGGACGGCCGCGGCGCGCCGACGGCCCTGGCCCGGGCCCTGCCCGAGCACTTCGGCCTGGCCACCATGTATGAGCTGATCGAGGCGCTTCATCTGGGGCGGATCGCCCCGGCGCGGCGCCATGAGCTGACGCCGGTGCTCTTCGCGGTGGCCGGGTCGGGCGACGAGATCGCGCGCGCGATCGTCGCCCGGCAGGCGGAGGAGGTGGTCACCATGGCCACGGTCGCCTTGGCCCGGCTCGAACTGCTCGGTGAGCAGACGCCGGTGGTGCTCGGCGGCGGGGTGCTCGCGGCGCGCCATCCGCTCCTGGACGGCCGGGTCCGCGAGTTGCTTGCCGAGCGCGCCCCGAAGGCGGAGCCGAGGGTGGTCACCGCGCCGCCGGTGCTCGGGGCCGCTCTGCTCGGTCTGGATCGCATGGGCGCGCCCGCGGCGGCGTACGCCGCGCTGCGCGCGCACTACGCCCGGGGCTGGTGATCCCTGCGCCCGGGGCCGAAGCCCCTTGAGCCCGGGGCTGAGGACCTCGATTTTCCAGGTCGGGGCGGGTAATTGGGAACCGATGCGCGCCGAGAAGCGTATGAGAAGTTGGGAGAAGGAGGACGACGCGGACACCCCCGGGGCCGGTGGCCCAGAGGCGAAGATCGCGATCGGGCCAAGATCCGGGCACGACCGGTGTGCTCGTCGGCGGCTGGCGTCCATACTGCTGCCCGGATACCTGTCCCCCGCCGCATCGGGCGACGGGCCGCCGACAGTGACTGAGGGGTCAGGACCGAGGGGGAGGTCAAGTGGCATACCCGCCGACCACCGGCGCGGCCGGAGCTGCCGCCGCGGGCGCGTTGTCGGGGCGGCGGCGGGCCGCGTGGCGGGAGGGCGTTGAGCGGGCCCGGGCCGCGGCGACGACGGAGCCGGGGCGGCTGCGGGTCATCGGGGCCGTGCTCGCGGCGCTGGTGGTGGCGTTCGGGGCGGTGACGGCCTGGCAGGTCTCCGACCGGCAGACCGCGGCGGACGCGGTGGTGGAGCACAGCCAGCCGCTGAGCGCCGACGCGGCGAGCATCTACCGCTCCTTGGCCGACGCGGACACGACCGCGGCGAGCGCCTTCCTGGCCGGCGGGCAGGAGCCGACGGAGGTGCGCAGGCGGTACGAGGCGGATGTCGACCGGGCCGCCAAGCTGCTGGTGCAGGCCGCGGCCAATACGGAGGGCTCGGCGACCGCTCGCGAGGAGATACGCCGGATCGGCGAGCTCCTGCCGGTCTATTCGGGCCTGGTCGAGTCCGCGCGGGCCAACAACCGCCAGGGGCTGCCGCTGGGCGGCGCCTATCTGCGGTATGCCAACGACATCATGCGGCAGCGGCTGCTGCCCGCCGCGGGTCGGCTGTACCAGGCCGAGACCGCGCGGCTGGGCGAGGACTACGAGGAGGCGACGTCCTGGCCGTGGGCGGCGATCGGCCTCGGCGTCGCCGCGCTGGCCGCCCTGGGCTTGGCCCAGCGGCGTGACTTTCTGCGCACCAACCGGGTGTTCAACCGCGGGCTGCTCGCTTCTGCCGCCGCCTCGGCGGTGGTGCTGGTGTGGCTGGCGGTCGGCCATGGCCTCGCCCGCTCCGCGCTGAACGACTCCAATGACCACGGGGCGAAGTCCCTGCATGTGCTCAACGAGGCCCGGATCGACTCGCTGCGCGCCCGCGGCGACGAGAACCTGACGCTGGTGGCGCGCGGCGCGGTCGTCGTCGAGGAGGGCAAGGACAAGGGCAAGGACGCCTACGAGGTGGGTTATGCCGAGCAGATGTCCGGCCTCATAGGCGACGACGGCACCGACGCCGGAAGCGTCGCGGGCGGCGACAAGGCCGGGGCCGCCCCCGGCAGCCTGCTGGCCCGGGCGCGCGGCCTCGCGGACGACGACGAGGGCCGCGCCCCGGTGGACGAGGCCACCACGCGCGTACGGGAGTGGCAGGTGCGCCACAAGGCCGCCCGTGCCGACGACGACGCGGGCAACTACAAGGACGCGCGGGAGAAGGTCATCGGCGGTGAGGGCAGCACGGGCGAGTCGTTCGACAAGGTCGACGAGTTGCTGGCCAAGGCCCTGGACCATGAGCAGCGGGAGTTCAAGCGGGCGGCGGACGACGGGCGGGGCGCGCTGACCGGGCTGGCGCTCGGCGCCGGGGTGCTGGCCGCGCTGGGCGCGGCGGCCGCGCTGCTGGGCATAGGCCGCCGGCTGTCGGAGTACCGGTGAGGGCGATGGGGGGCGTGAGGATGCGAGCGGGGCGAGCGGTGCGAGCGGGCGCCGCGGCGGCCGTCTGTGCCCTGGGCGTGGCTACGGCGATCTTCGTGCCCGCGGCGCTGGACGACCAGGGCGACGGGGGCGGGAGCGGGCGGGGCGAGGGAGGCGGGGTGCATCCGCGGGCCGCGCGGACCACGGCGGCGACCACTGCGGAGAAGTGTGTGCGGCCGGAGGCCAGTCTGCGGCCGTCGAGCGCGAGCGGCCCGGCCATACAGCGCATCAAGAACCGGAAGGTCGACGGCCACAGGCTGGGCAAGCTGATCGCCGGGGTGGACCAGAACAGCTACCGCTGGGGCTATCGTGACCCGGCCACCGGCGATCTCACGGGTTTCGACATCGAGCTGGTGCGCGCCATCGCCAAGGACATCTTCGGCGACCCTGACGCGGTCATCTACCGCGCCATCCCCACCAGTCAGCGGGTCAAGGCGCTGCAGCAGGGCAAGGTGGACATCGTCGTCCGTACCATGACCATCAACTGCGACCGTCTCAAGGACGTCGCTTTCTCCACCGCCTATTTCAAGGCCGGGCAGCAGGTGCTGGTCCCCAAGGGCTCCTCGGTGACCGGGTACAACACCTCGCTGCGCGGCAAGAGGGTCTGCACGGCGCAGGGTTCCACGGCCGAGGCCGAGCTGGACAAGGAGAAGGACGGCGCCGAGGACCTGGGCGCGATCAAGGTCGACCCGGTGCCCAATCAGCTGGACTGCCTGGTCAGATTGCAGCTCGGCCAGGTGGACGCCGTGATCACGGACAACGCGCTGGCGGCCGGGCAGGCGGCCCAGGACCCGTCCGTCAAGCTCGTCGGCAAGCCGTTCACCGAGGAGTTCTACGGCGTGGCGATGAACAAGAGCGATGTGGACCTGGTACGCCGGGTCAACAAGGTGCTGGAGGCGTACCGCTCCGGCGGTGACAACAGCCCCTGGATGCGGGCCTACCGTAAGTGGCTCGCCGAGGATCTCGGCAGAACGGAGGAGAATCCGGCGGCACCGGCTCCCGCGTACAAGGACTAGCAGCCGCCGAGGATTAGCGCGCGGCGAGCGCGCGTAGGGATGCACGCAGTAAGTGCACGCAGTAGGGATGTAGCGAATACGGATCCAGTAGGTCACAGGGCACGGACACAGAGAGGTGATCGATGGGGGGCACGGGACCCTTCCCCAGTTCCGCGGGGGAACCCGACAAGCCGGTCATGGGCCGCGAGGAGGTGGACCGCGTGCTGGCGAAGCTCGGAGCCGAACACGAGGCGATCGAGTCCTCGCTGCTCGCCCTCCAGGACCACGCGGGCCGCAGACTCCTGGAGGGCGCCGAGCTGACCGGCATCACCAAGGACCGGTGGGCCACCACCGAGCAGGCCATCTCCCTGCTGTGGACGTATTTCGACGCCTATACGGACGCGCTGCACTCCGCCCGTGAGGTGCGCTCCCGCCACCGCTGGTCCACGCCCGGCGAGTTGGCCGAGCTCACCGGACTGCTGCGCGGCCCGGGCATCACGCTGCCCAGCAGCGCCTCGCTCACCGGCTCGCCGCTGCTCAGCGAGCAGCTGACGCTGGACGCGCTGGTCGTCCGGATGAACCGGTGGTACGCCGAGGCCCTTGATGTCATCGTCACGGCCGACGCCGTCTGGTCCGCGCTGCCCGCTCGTATCGACATGCTCTCCGCCGAGTTGCGCCGCACCCGTTCTCTCGCCCATTCGGTCGGGGTGCGCCCGGGCGAGCACCCCTCGGGCGACGACCTGGAGCGGATCACGGCGGAGTTGACGTCGCTGCGCGCCGAGGTCGTCTCCGATCCGCTCGCCTTCTGGTCCGGCGCCTCGCCGAGCTCCGCGCCCGGCGGCGGCCGCCCCGACACCGCCCGCTACGACGCCGCGGCCCGCGCCCTGGAGGACGTACGGCGCGAGATCGAGGCGGTTCTCGATGTGCGGCAGGACGCGGAGCGGCGGCTTATGCGGCTGCGCGACGTCCTCTCCCGCGCGGACCGCACGCTCTCGGAGGCGCGGCAGGCGCGTGGTGAGGTGCTGGCCAAGATCGCGGCGTCCGAGGTGCCGGCGGTCAGCGGCCCGCCGACGGTGCTGCAGGAGCAGCTGGTGACGGCGGCCGAGTACCGCAGGCGCGCCCAGTGGCACCGGCTCTCCCCGCTGCTGGAGTCCTTGGAGGAGCGCGCCGACGACGAGTTGCTGCGGGCCCGGGAGTCGCTGACCGCGGTGACCGCGCCGCTGGCGGTGCGCGCCGAGCTGCGCGGCCGGCTGGACGCGTACAAGGCGAAGGTCACGCGTCATGGCATGGCCGAGGACCCGCTGCTGATCGAGCGGTACGACACGGCGCGCCGGATGCTGTGGAGCGCGCCCTGCGATCTGCGCGCCGCCGAAGCGGCGGTGCTGCGCTACCAGCATGCCGCGGCCGAGGCCCTGGTCCCGCGCCAGAAGGGGCTGCAGGACCGCAGAACGGGGGAGGCACTGTGAGCGTCGCACGCGCGGCCGCCGGGCCGCACACGACCGCGCTGGCCGCGCCTCTGCGCCGCGCGGGCGGCAGTGACATGAGCCGCTGCCGCGGCGGGGCGAACGGAGAAACGCCGTGAGCGTCGCAGGTATGGGCAGGTGTCAGCGGCGTGGGTGCGGTGGATCGTACGAGGATGTGGGCGGCGGTCAGCTGTACTGCGACACGTGCGGTATGGCCCCGGTCGTCTCGCGGGACGGAATGGTCGGTTCGTCGCCCACCGGTATCACCGGCGTGGGGCGCGGCGACCGGGGTAGCGGCTCGTCGGGCACCGGCTCCCGTTCCTCCTCGCGCCCGTCGTCGCGGTCCGCCTCGTCCCGGCGTTCGGTGTCCGGGCGGCTGTCCCGTTCGCTGGGGTCGGGGCGGTCGTCCTCGCGTTCGGTGTCGGTGCGCAGTTCCCGCTCCTCCGCCGTGGCCCGCTCCGGGCGCAGCCGCCTGGGCGCGGGCCTGGTCAGCGTGGACGAGGTACCGCGCACCGACCCGCGTATGGCGGTGCTGGCCAATCCGGAGGTGCCGGAGCGCAAGCGGTTCTGCAGCCGGAGCGACTGCGGGGCGCCGGTGGGGCGCGCCCGCGGCGATCGGCCGGGCCGCACCGAGGGGTTCTGCACCAAGTGCGGTCATCCGTATTCCTTCGTGCCCAAGCTGAGCCCTGGCGATATCGTGCACGGCCAGTACGAGGTGGCGGGCTGTCTGGCCCACGGCGGTCTCGGCTGGATCTATCTGGCCATCGACCGGGCGGTGTCCGACCGCTGGGTGGTCCTCAAGGGCCTGCTGGACACGGGGGACGAGGAGGCGCTGTCGGTCGCGGTGTCGGAGCGCCGGTTCCTCGCCGAGATCGAGCATTCCAACATCGTCCGCATCTACAACTTCGTCGAGCATCTCGATCAGCGCACCGGCAGCCTCGACGGCTACATCGTGATGGAGTACGTCGGCGGCAAGTCGCTGAAGGACATCGCCAACTCCCGCCGCGCGCCGGACGGCAGGCGCGATCCGCTGCCGGTCGAGCAGGCGTGTGCGTACGGTATCGAGGCCCTGGAGGCCCTGGGCCATCTGCACAGCCGCAATCTGCTCTACTGCGACTTCAAGGTCGACAACGCCATCCAGCAGCAGGACCAGCTGAAGCTCATCGACATGGGCGCGGTGCGGCGGATGGACGACGAGGACAGCCCGATCTACGGCACGGTCGGCTATCAGGCCCCCGAGGTTTCGGAGCTGGGCCCGACGGTCGCCTCGGATCTGTATACGGTGGCGCGCACGCTGGCCGTGCTGACCTTCGACTTCCAGGGTTATACGAATGTCTTCGCGGACAGCCTGCCCGACCCGGGGAACATCGAGGTCTTCCAGCGTTACGAGTCGTTCTACCGGCTGCTGGTGCGGGCCACCGACCCCGATCCGAACCGCCGGTTCGGTTCGGCGCAGGAGATGGCCGATCAGCTGACGGGTGTGTTGCGGGAGGTCGTGGCGCTGCAGACGGGGCGGCCCCGGCCGGCGCTGTCGACGCTGTTCGGGCCCGAGCCGCGGGTGGTGGACACCCAGTTGTTCGCCGAGCAGGGGCAGGACGCGTCGGCGCTCGGGGCCCGCGCCGGCCGGGGCCGGGCGGCCGCCGCTCCGCCCCGCCCTCAGGGCGTGCTCGCCCTGCCGCTGCCCGCGATCGCGCCGCTGGACGCCCGCGCCACCGCCCTGGCGCTGCCGGTGCCGCTGGTGGATCCGGACGACGCCAACGCCGGGTTTCTCGCCGGGCTGCTGGCCTCCGCCCCGACCGAGCTGCACGCGGCGCTGCGGGCGGCCCCCGCCGATTCGCTGGAGCTGCGGCTGCGCCGTATCCGCGCGCAGTTGGAGCTGGGCCACGCACGGGAGGCGGGGATCGCGCTGGACGGTCTGGAGGCCGGCCATCCCGACGACTGGCGGATCGTCTGGTACCGGGGCCTGCACGCGCTGGCGACCGGGGACAACGAGACCGCGGCCCTGTCCTTCGACGCCGTCTACGACGCGTTTCCCGGCGAGCCCGCGCCGAAGCTGGCGCTGGGTGTGTGCGCCGAAGTGCTCGGCCAGTTGGACAATGCGGCGGAGTACTACCGGCTGGTGTGGACGACCGATCCGAACCATGTGAGCGCCGCCTTCGGGCTCGCCCGGGTGCTGTTGTACGCCGGGGACCGTGCGGGGGCGGTGGCCGCTCTCGAGTCCGTACCGGAGTCGTCCATTCACTACACGGCGGCCCGGGTCGCGGCGGTGCGGGCCCGGCTGCGGCAGCGCGCCGCGCATGAGCCGCTGCTGGCCGATCTGACGGCCTCGGCCCAACAGGTCGAGCGGCTGGGCCACTTGGGCCTGGACGCGGTGCGGTACGAGCGGCTGTGCACGGAAGTACTGGGCAGCGCCCTGGATTGGGTACTGTCCGGCAGCAGCGGCGCGCCGCCGGGCGGCGCCCGGCCGTCCCTGCTCAGCAGCAGTCTGGACGAGCGGGGACTGCGCTTCGGCTTGGAACGCTCGTACCGGGTGCTCGCCAGGCTTGCGCAGCGCGGCGAGGAAAGGATCGAACTGGTGGAGCGGGCCAACCGTTTCCGCCCCAGGACGTGGGTGTGATCGATGTCGCAGATGCCGCGGCTGCCTGGAGTGGCAGCCTGCCCGACCTGTGAAGAGCCGCTGGAGTCGGGTGACAACTTCTGCGGCGTGTGCGGGGCCGATCTGGCGTCGGCCGCGCCGGATGCCGCCGTGGCCGCGGACCGCCCGGCGCCTCCGGTGAACGGAGCGGCGCGGGCCAGGCGGCAGGAGCCGGAGGACTATCCGCTCCCGGCCCCCGCCCCGGTGCCTCCGGCTGCCGCAGCGGCCCCGGCGGGCCCGGATGTCCCGGCGGCCTCGGATGTCCCGGTCGCCTGGGACGTACCGGCCGCGCCGGACGGGCCGACGGCCGACCCCAGGGCCACGGCTCCTGGGGAGCAACCAACCCCCGATACGCCTGCTGCACCGGGTACGCCGGGCACGCCGGGCATCGGAACGAACACTGACGCGAACAGCGGTCGCCGCCTGTGCGCCGCGTGCCGGGAGGGCACCATCGACCAGGACGGATACTGCGACTCCTGCGGCCACGCCCAGCCGCGGGAACGCGACCACATGGAGCGGGAGTTGGCGGGCGTCGCGGCGGCCAGCGACCGCGGCCTGCGCCACCATCGCAACGAGGACGCGTTCGCCGTGTCCTCCGCCGCGCTGCCCGACGGTTCACCGGCCGTGCTCGCGGTCGTCTGCGACGGGGTCTCCTCGGCGACCCGCCCCGACGACGCGTCCGCGGCCGCCGCCCGCGCCGCGGGCCAGTCGCTGCTCGCCGCGCTCCCCCGTGGCGCCCATCCCCAGACGGCCATGAACGAGGCGATCGTCGCCGCCTCCGAGGCCGTGAACTCCCTCGCGGCGGAGGCGGGCGGGGCGGGTGCGCACGACGAACCCCACCAGCGCCAGCAGAACGCGCCGGCCTGCACCATCGTCAGCGCGGTGGTCACCTCCGGCATTCTGACCGTCGGCTGGATCGGCGACAGCCGCGCCTACTGGGTGCCCGACGACCGTTCGGCGTCGCCCGCCCGGCTCACCGAGGACGACTCGTGGGCGGCCCAGATGGTGGCGGCCGGTCTGATGTCCGAGGCGGAGGCGTACGCGGACGAGCGGGCCCATGCCATCACCGGCTGGCTCGGCGCGGACGCCTATGAGCTGGAGCCGCACACCGCTTCCTACAAGCCGGACCAGCCGGGTGTGGTGGTGGTGTGCACCGACGGCCTGTGGAACTACGCGGAATCGGCGCAGGACATGGCCCGTGCGCTGCCGCAGGACGCCCGCGCCCGGCCGATGCACAGCGCGCGCGTTCTGGTCGGCCACGCCCTGGAGGGCGGGGGCCACGACAACGTAACAGTGGCCGTACTGCCGTTCCCCGCGGAGCCGGGCGGGGCAGGATCCGGCTGATCTCCGGACGGCCTGAGGAGCGGTCTGAGCCCAGGAGCGGTTGAAGCCCAAGGAGCGGATCTGATGGCCAACTTCGCCAAGTCCACCGTGCCGCGGTTCTCGGCCGAGGTCTACCAGAACGAGTACCTTCCCGAGGGCGGCCGCGAGGTGAACGCGATCGTCACGGTCACCTCCACCGGCGGCGGCACCACCGGGGGGATGCCCATCCCGGCGATCCCGGCGCCCGCCGAGCCCCGGGACCTGGGCGGCGCCCAGCCCCGGGACCAGAGCGGCGGCGCGGCCGTGGTCATCATGGTCGACTGCTCCGGCTCCATGGACTATCCGCCGGAGAAGATGCGCAACGCGCGGGACGCGACCGCCGCCGCGATCGACGCCATCCGCGACGGCGTCGCCTTCGCGGTGGTCGCCGGCACCCACAAAGCGGAGGAGATCTTCCCGGGCGGGGGCCGGCTGGCGACCGCCGACCCGGCCACCCGGGCCCGGGCGAAGGACGCGCTGCGCGGGCTGAGCGCCGACGGCGGCACGGCGATCGGCACCTGGCTGCGCCTCGCCGACCGGCTGCTGGCGTCGGCCGATGCGCCGATCCGGCACGGCATCCTGCTGACCGACGGCCGCAACGAGCACGAGGAGCCGGGGGAGCTGCGGGCCGCGCTGGATGCGTGCGCGGGCCGCTTCACCTGCGATGCGCGCGGGGTGGGCACGGACTGGGAGGTCAAGGAGGTCACGGGCATCGCCTCCGCGCTGCTCGGCACGGCCGATATCGTGGCAGACCCCTCCCATCTGGCCGCGGACTTCACGCGCATGATGGACGCCGCGATGGGCAAGGAGATCGCGGACGTGAGCCTGCGGGTGTGGACCCCGGTGGGCGCCGAGGTGGCGTTCGTCAAGCAGGTGGCGCCCGCGGTCGAGGACCTGACCGACCGGCGTACCGAGGCCGGAGCGCGGGCCGGCGACTATCCGACGGGCTCCTGGGGCGACGAGTCCCGCGACTACCACCTGTGTGTGCGGGTGCCCGCGGCCGACGTCGGGCAGGAGATGCTGGCCGCCCGCGTCTCCCTCGTACTGCCGCAACACGATCCGCGGCGCGATCCGCAGCACGCCGGGCTCCCGGCCACGCTCGCCCAGGGGTTGGTGCGGGCCGTGTGGACGGAGGACATGGCCGCCTCCACCGCAATAAATCCGCAGGTCGCGCACTATACGGGCCAGGCAGAACTGGCACAGGCCATCCAACAGGGCCTGGATGCCCGCAAAGCGGGCGATACGGACGGAGCAACGGCCAAGCTGGGGCGTGCCGTCCAGCTGGCGAACGCCTCGGGGAACGAGGACACGGCGAAACTGCTTGCGAAGGTGGTGGACGTCGTCGATGTGGCGACAGGTACTGTGCGACTGAAAGCGAAGGTCGCGGAGGCGGATGAGATGACTCTCGAAACGCGCTCCACCAAGACAGTTCGCGTCAAAAGGTAACAAGAAGTAACGCGACAAGCACGCAAAACGGCAGTAAGCGCCGAGAACGGCACAAGAGGGGGAACACCGACATGCCGACCTGCCCTAACGGCCACCAATCAGCGGCCGACGACTGGTGCGAGGTGTGTGGCCACCGGATGTCGGGGACACCCGTGCCCACGGGCGCCGTCCCCCCGCCTCCGCCACCGCCGATGCCCGGCCCGCCCGGGTTCCCGGGAAGCGCTCCGGGCCCCGCGGGCCCGGGAGGTCCCGGTGCCCCGGACGGCATGGGCTTCCCCGGCGGGTCGCCACCGCCGGGCGCCCCGGGGCCCCAGGGGCCGCCCGGGGGCTACGGCTATCCGGCGCCCGCCCCGCAGCCGCCGGACGCCCAGGGATTCCAGGGTCCGCCCGGGGGCTACGGCTACCCGGCGCCCGCCCCGCAGCCGCCGGACCCCACCTTCCAGGCGGAGCTGTGCCCTCAGTGCCGTACGCCCCGTGAGGCGCAGGCACCGTTCTGCGAGGAGTGCCGCTACAACTTCCTGACCCAGTCGCCCACCTCGTACGCCCCGCCGCCCCCGCCCGGGTCCGGCGGCTTCCAGCCGCCGCATCCTCCGCAGCCGCAGCCGTTCCCGCCGCAGGGGCCCCACGGGGGTCCGGGCCAGGGCGGCTACCCGGCGGGCCCGCCGCAGCCGGGCCACCCGGGCCCTGGCGAGCCGCTGCTGCCCTCGCCGCCGATGCAGCAGCCCCCGGGCCCGTCCTTCAGCGACGACGACTGGACGCTGCAGCCGCCGAACGCCGCGGGGCCCGCCGCGCCGCCGAACGCTCCCGCACCCCCGTCGCCGTACGGGCAGCCGCAACCGCCCCAGGCCCCGGCCCCGCCCGGGCCCGCCTTCGGCGGCGGCGACTACCCGGGCGCCCCGGCGCCCGGACCGCACCAGGGGCCACCCGCCCACTTCACCCAGGGCAGCCCTCCAGGTCCTCCCGGGCCCGCGGCCCCCGCGGGGTGGGTCGCGTTCGTCGGCCCGGACCGTGAGTACTTCATGGCGATGATGCACCGCAGCGGCCCGGAGGCGGCCGGTCTGAACCTCCCGGCCTACTCTCCCGAGCAGCAGCTCCCGCTCACCGGGCCGCAGATCACCATCGGCCGCCGCCGCCACAGCACCGGCGAGTCGCCCGATATCGACCTGGCGCGCCCGCCGGAGGACCCCGGGGTCTCCCACCAGCACGCGGTCCTCGTCCAGCAGCCGGACGGCGGCTGGGCGGTCGTCGACCAGGACTCGACGAACGGCACCACGATCAACGGCGGAGAGGACCCGATCCAGCCGTACGTCCCGATCCCCCTCCAGGACGGTGACCGCGTCCACGTCGGGGCCTGGACGACGATCACCGTACGCCGGGGATAGGCCCGACTGACGCGACACAGCCCGGTGGCGGGCGACCGGCCGACTTCTTCGGCCGACAGCCCGCCACCGGAGGCGCACCCTGCATAGATTCGGGGCGGAACATCCGCTCACATCTGCTGTCGGTCAATCTGGCGTTCCCGGCGGGCCCGGACGGCCGCTGGCTCACTGGCCAGGGCCTCCGGGCCTCGGGCGGCCTCAGCCAAGACCCCCATAGCCTTCGGCATGGGAGGTGCCCCCTGGGGTTGCTCGGAGCTTGTCCGGAATCCGGTGAGCAGAGGCCCGCGGTTCAGCGGGCTGCCGCAGGTGTTGTACCGGCGAGCCGGTGGTCAGCACCTCACGCGGTTGACTCACGCAGGCCGTCTTCTCGGCCATCGCCGACCGTACTAGCTCGCCGGGTCGGCGAATTGCGGAACACCTGGGAGCTCTTCAGCCGACCCGTTCAACAGGCCCGTTCAGTGAATCCGTTCGGCGTGGGCGGGCCCCAGCGGCCAGGCGTACGCGCCCTCCGGGTCGTCCAGCCACGCCCACTGCCGCTGCTCGCGCACCGTCACGCCGTAGCGCTCCCGCCCCGGCCGGCCCTCGTGCTCCCACAGTGCGAGGGCCTCCAGCGGGTCGAGCCACGCCGTGACCACGTTCAGCAGAAAGCGGAAGGAGTCTTCCAGCAGTGGCTCGGTCGGCAGTCCCTTCGTACGGACCGGGGGCCGGGGCTCGCTCCCGCGCAGCGGGACGAAGTACGCGGGGGTGGTCAGGAAGCGCCCCTCGCCGTGCTCGGCGTCGGCGACCCACAGCGCGATCAGCCCGGTGGCGAGCGGCGCCAGGATCAGCGCGCCGCACCGGCACTGGTCCAGCCAGGCGGGCGGCAGGGCGGTCACGGCGCAGGTGGCGATGATCCGGTCGAAGGGGGCGCGCGAGGGGCAGCCGAGCGCTCCGTCCCCGGTGACGACCGTCGGCTGGTATCCGGCCGCGGCCAGGTGGTCGCGGGCGGTGTCGGTGATGTCCGGGTCGATGTCGACGGTCGTGACCCGGTCCTCGCCGAGCCGGTGCGCGAGCAGCGCCGCGTTGTAGCCGGTGCCGGTGCCGATCTCCAGCACACTGTCCCCGTCCCGCACCGCCAGGGCCTCCAGCATCCGCGCCATCAGCGACGGCTGGCTGCTGGAGGAGACGAGCTCGCCGTCGCGCACCCGCGTCGCCAGGGGCGCGTCGGAGTACACCCCGGCCAGCCAGCGCGCCCGCCGCGCTGGGTCGGCGTCGTGCCGCCCCAGCCGCTCGTAGAGCGCCGTCCCGCCGGATGTGCTCGGCTCGCCCGCCTCGTAGTAACGGGGGACGAACACATGGCGCGGCACCTCCTCGAACGCCTCCCGCCACGCCGGGTCGGTCAGCCCACCGCCCTCGGCGATCTCCCGGACCAGGGCGGCACGCAGCGTCGCGGCCGTCGCGGCGTACGGATCGGACTTCCGGTCCGCGCCATCCGCGCCGCGCCTGCCCGTGCGCGTGCTGCCCATGACTCCACTGTCCTGCGCCCGCGCTCCCATCGCGACCTACGTCCGGAGTCCTCATTCCGACTGTCTGAGAGCATGGTGGGGTGACAGAGATTCCGCGCGGCACGCTTCAGGAACAGACGTTCTACGAACAGGTCGGCGGCGAGGAGACCTTCCGGCGCCTGGTGCACCGTTTCTACCAGGGCGTAGCCGAGGATCCGCTGCTGCGGCCCATGTACCCCGAGGAGGACCTGGGCCCGGCCGAGGAGCGGCTGCGGCTCTTCCTCATGCAGTACTGGGGCGGCCCGCGCACCTACAGCGAGAACCGCGGCCACCCGCGGCTGCGCATGCGCCATGCGCCCTTCACCGTGAACCGCGAGGCTCACGACGCCTGGCTGCGTCATATGCGCGACGCCGTGGACGAGCTGGAACTGGCACCCGAGCTCGAGCGGCAGCTGTGGGACTACCTCACCTACGCGGCCGCGTCCATGGTCAACACCGCAGGCTGACCCCGCCGCCCTCCCACAGCCGCCCCGCTCGGGCGGCTCGGACGGGGCCGGGCGGCGGTCAGGCGGGGCTCACCGACAGGCCCGAGAGCCCCGGCAGCCCCGTCTTGCGCACCGCTATCGAGCCGTACGGCGTGCGCAGCCGCAGCCAGCCGCCCGCGGCGAGCAGCGCAAGCTGCTCGGGCTCGGGGGTGAGCGCCGTCGCGCCGCCGCCCGGCGGGCCGGGCGCCACGGCCGCGGCGATCGGCTCCGGGGTGCGGGCCTGGCGCAGAAAACCCAGTGATTGCGCGGCGTGTACGGCGCGCAGTGGGAGGCCGGTCTCGCCGAGCGTCCGGGACCAGATCTCGCGGCCGATGCGGTCCCGCTCGGCGCGGGTGCGCCGCTCCTCGGGCAGCGCCGCGTCCCGGGCGCGGAACTCGGCGACGGCCGAGGCGACCGCCCCGCGCACCTCGGCCACGCCCGGCAGACCGGCCACCCGGCGCCAGCCGCCGCGCGGCGGCAGCAGCCCGGCCCATGGCGGGCCGGTGACCGGGTCGGGTACGGCCACGTCCAGGCCGGCCGGGCCGTCGGGCGCCGCGCCGGCGCCGTCCGCCTTACGCCGTGCCGCCGCGTCCAGCGCGTCCGCGAACTGCCCGGCCGAGACCGTCGTGTCCAGCACGGTGTCGGCCGCGAGCCGGGCGGTACGGATGGCGAGCACTTCGAAGGACGGCGGGCGGCCGAAGACGGCGAGCACTCCGCCGCCCGCCTGCAGCCGCACCGCCGCGGCCCGGTCGTAGTGGATCAGCCGGGCCAGGAAGGCGGCGAGGTCCGCCGCCTCCCCCGGGTCGGCGAAGCGCAGCTCCTCCCCCTGCACCGTCATACGGTCACGGCCCCCTCGGGCTGCTCGTCCCGCCCGGTCGCCACAGCGGCCTCGGGAGCCGCCTCGGCGGCGTCGTCCGCGCCGTCTTCCCGGTATTTCACCAGGAAGCCCTCCTCCTCGGAGGTGAGACGGCGCGGACGGCCGCGCTCCAGGTCATAGGGGACGATCATGGTCGAGGCCCGCGCGTACACGGTCTCCTCGTCCTTGACCTCGTACCCGAGCGTGATGAACGCGGCGCCGATCTCCTTCACCCACAGCTCGACGGTCACCGGGGCGTGCCGGTGGAAGAGCGGCCGGAGGTAACTGATCTCGTGCCGGGCGACCACCACGCCGCCGGTGAACGCGCCGCTGCCGTCCCCCGGCGCCAGCCGCCAGATGAAGTCGACGCGCGCCTCCTCCAGATAGCGGAGGTAGACCACGTTGTTGACGTGGCCGAACGCGTCCATGTCGGACCAGCGCAGGGGGCAGGAGTAGATATGGCGGGCCACACTCAGCCCCGGGTCAGCTTCTTGTAGGTGGCGCGGTGCGGACGGGCCGCGTCCGCACCGAGGCGGTCGACCTTGTTCTTCTCGTACGCCTCGAAGTTGCCCTCGAACCAGAACCACTTGGAATCGCCCTCGTACGCGAGGATGTGCGTCGCGACGCGGTCGAGGAACCAGCGGTCGTGGGAGACGACCACGGCGCAGCCGGGGAACTCCAGCAGCGCGTTCTCCAGCGAGGAGAGGGTCTCCACGTCGAGGTCGTTGGTCGGCTCGTCGAGGAGCAGCAGGTTGCCGCCCTGCTTGAGGGTCAGCGCGAGGTTCAGGCGGTTGCGCTCACCGCCGGAGAGCACCCCGGCCGGCTTCTGCTGGTCCGGGCCCTTGAAGCCGAACGCGGACACGTAGGCGCGGGAGGGCATCTCGACCTGGCCGACGTTGATGTAGTCCAGCTCATCCGAGACGACGGCCCACAGCGTCTTCTTGGGGTCGATGTTGGCGCGGGTCTGGTCGACGTAGGAGATCTTGACCGTCTCACCGACCTTGATGGTGCCCGCGTCCGGGATCTCGATGCCCTGGAGCATCTTGAACAGCGTGGTCTTGCCCGCGCCGTTGGGGCCGATGACACCGACGATGCCGTTGCGCGGCAAGGTGAAGGACAGGTCGTCGATCAGAACCTTCTCGCCGAACGCCTTGGAAAGGTTCTCCACCTCGACCACGACATTGCCCAGGCGCGGGCCCGGCGGGATCTGGATCTCCTCGAAGTCCAGCTTCCGGGTCTTCTCGGCCTCGGCGGCCATCTCCTCGTAACGGGCCAGTCGCGCCTTGGACTTGGCCTGGCGGCCCTTGGCGTTGGAGCGGACCCACTCCAGCTCTTCCTTCAGGCGCTTCTGCCGCTTGGCGTCCTTCTGGCCCTCGACCTTCAGCCGGGTCTGCTTGGTCTCCAGGTAGGTGGAGTAGTTGCCCTGGTAGCCGATGGCGCGGCCGCGGTCGAGCTCCAGGATCCACTCGGCGACGTTGTCCAGGAAGTACCGGTCGTGGGTGATGGCGACGACGGTGCCGGCGTACTGGGCGAGGTGCTGCTCCAGCCACTGCACGGACTCGGCGTCCAGGTGGTTGGTGGGCTCGTCGAGCAGCAGCAGGTCGGGCGCCTCGAGCAGCAGCTTGCACAGGGCGACGCGGCGCTTCTCACCACCGGAGAGGTTGGTGACCGGCCAGTCACCGGGCGGGCAGCCGAGGGCGTCCATCGCCTGCTCCAGCTGGGCGTCCAGGTCCCAGGCGTTGGCGTGGTCCAGCTCCTCCTGGAGCTTGCCCATCTCCTCCAGCAGCGCGTCGGAGTAGTCGGTCGCCATCTGCTCGGCGATCTCGTTGAAGCGGTCGAGCTTGCCCTTGATGACCGCCACGCCGTCCTGGACGTTCTCCAGCACGGTCTTGGTCTCGTCCAGCGGGGGCTCCTGGAGCAGGATGCCGACGCTGTACCCGGGCGAGAGGAAGGCGTCCCCGTTGGACGGCTGCTCCAGGCCGGCCATGATCTTCAGCACCGTCGACTTACCGGCGCCGTTGGGACCCACGACACCGATCTTGGCGCCGGGCAGGAAGCTCAGCGTGACATCGTCGAGGATCACCTTGTCGCCGTGAGCCTTGCGCGTCTTGCGCATGGTGTAGATGTACTCAGCCAAGAGAAACCGTCCGGCAATCGTAGGTATCGAAGTGCGGTCTTACCACGAGGTTCGCCGCCCGTGGATCGGCATGCGGCTGCGCCGCGTCGTCAGATACACCCCATCTTGCCGTACGCCAAGCTCGCGACGGAAACCCATTCCCCACCGCTTACGAGTCGCCCATCACAGTTCCCCATCCCAGTCGCCCAACCCATACGGAAGGGCCGGAGCCTCATCCGAGGCCCCGGCCCTTTCAGCGATTACTTCGGGTCAGCGATCACTCACCCGCCGGAGCCGCCTTCTTCTTGCGGACGAAGAAGACCGCGCCGCCACCGATCACGACGAGCGCCACGGCGACACCCGCGATGATCGGGGTGTTGCTGCTGCTGCCGGTCTCGGCGAGGTCGCCGCCGCTGCTGTCCGCGCTGCTGCCGCCGGCCGACGCCGGGCTCGGCTGCGAGGACGGGGTCTCGTCACCGCTGCCGCCGCCGGTGCTCGCGGTCTTGCAGTCCAGCACGCCGGAGAAGGTCTTCTCGAAGCCGTTCGGACCGGTGATCGTGAACTTGTAGGCCTGGTCCTCCTTCACCGGGGCGGTGACGGTCTCGGACTTGCCGGCCTCGATGGTGTGCTTCTCGCCGAGGAGCTCGAAGGTGAACGCCTCGTCGCCCTTGTTCGTCGCGGTGATGTCCACGCCGCCCTTGGCGCAGTTCTTCTCGGCGGACAGCGCCGGGATCGGGCCCTTCTTCGCCCAGTCCGCGGTGGCGGTGGCGGAGACGGTGGACTCGCTGGAGCCGGCCAGGATCTGGGTCTGGCTCTTGGTGGCGCTGGCGAACGCGCGGCCGACCGGGACCTTGGTGGCGGCCTGGGCGGTCAGCGTGGCGCTGCCGTCGGCGGCACCGGCCGGCACGTCGAAGTAGAGCTCGCTGCCGTCGGCGGCGCTGGTGACCGTCTTGCCGTCCTTGTCGACGACCTTGACACCAGAGGCGGCGGTGTCACCCGGGGTGACCGTGACGCTGTCCCCGTTGGTGTGGACCTTGATCGGGCCCAGGCGCTCACCGGACTTGCCGGAGACCGCGGGCGGGTCCAGGGTCAGCGACGCCTTGGGCTCCTCGAGGCTCTGCGCGCTCTTCTCGAGGTAGTCGGCCAGCTTCTCGGCCGCGGGGTCGACCGCGTCGACGTCAGCGCCGTCCGAGAAGCGCCAGATGGCGACCTGGGTGCCGGCGGCCGCGGTCTTCTCCGTCAGGGGGCCGGAGTCCGCCTTGGCAGCGAGCGCGGAGAGGTCATTGACCTGCGGGTAGGAGTTCTGCAGGATCCAGTTGATCTTGCCCGCGTTGGTGTTGTGCGCCAGCGATGTGGCGCTCCAGGACTTCTCCTCGTACTTCGCCTTGCTCTGCGTCGGGTTGTGGAGGTCGATGCAGTAGGTCTGGATGGTGCCGCCGTTGTCGACCGCCATCTCGAACAGGCCGGCGCCGACCTTCTGGTCCTTGCCCTTGTCGTGGATGACGGCCTGGTCAAAGGTCTTGAGACCGCTGAGCGTGGCGGTGGCGCCGCCCTGGCTCGGAGGCGCATCGTCCGCTGCGGCGGTGCCGGCCGTGACTATCGCACCCGCCGCGACCAGGCCCGAGGCCAGGACAGCGGCGGCAAGGCGAGCAACGCCCCGCCTCTTTACAGAAATCATGGTTTCCCCTTCGGGCGAGCGCCAGTCTGTGGGTGCGCCTCGCCAGCGAACTCAAAACTCAGAAGCCCCCGTTGGCACCAGGGATCCTAGGGAGAACCCTCGTCCCGTTCCCCAGGAATACCAAGGCCCAACCGATCCGAATCGAAATCGTTATCTCATCACACCATCGCCTCTGACCTGGCTTTATCGATAAATCCCCGAGAGTCACGGGGATGTTGTCCCGGTCGGTACGTTTAAAAGGGGTTTAGCCCGCGAGACCCGGCGAAACGCGGATGTACCCCGCACCAGATCGTGTCCGACCGCCACCGCGTCGATATCCGCGGTGATCCACCGCCTGGCCCCGCCGCCGTCCTCCCGCTGCCACTCCCCTGGTTGGTCCCTGGGCCGATCCCGCAGCTGATCCCCAGGTCGCTCCGCCCCCTGCCGATCAGCCCCCGGCTGCCCCGTCCCCGGTCGCTCCGCCCCGGGGCGCTCCGTCGGCCGCTCGCCCGGCCACCCGCCGCGCGGCTCTCCCCGCCGATCCCCCGGCCGGCCCCCCGGCCGATCCCCCTGCCGCTCTTCCGTCCGCTCCCGCACCCGTAACGTGCCGTGCACGACCAGCGGTTCGCCGAGCGAGACCGACGCCGCCACATTGACCGCGAGCCCCCGCCAGGCCCAGACCGTGTAGAAGCTCGTGTACGCGTCCATCCACGCTTCCCGCGCCCGGTCCCAGCGCCGCGCCGTCACCGCCAGCCGGAACCGGGCCACCGCGACACCGGCCGCCGTCTCCCAATAGTCCGGCCGCGTCGCGGTATTGCCCATCACCGTCAGCCAGGTCTCGTTCAACCGAGCCGCCTCCCCCGTCACTTCTCCACGCTCGCGTCCCCTTCCGCCTTCATGCTGCACGCGATCGCGCAAGCCCGCCGGGGCCTGTGGGCTACTCCCTGGTTGTGGACAACTCGGCCCCCCGGCCGGGTGAACCGAGCCCGCCCGCCACGGCCCCGCCCGCCGCGATCACGTACTGCTTCCGCACCTCCCGGTAGCGCGCCAGCTCCGCCGTCACCGGCTCCAGCACCTGCGTCCGCCCGCACTCGGCGGCCACCTCTCGAAGCCGCTGCTCCGCCGCCAGCCCGTAGCGCCGTGCGGGCCCCCGGGCCGCCAGCCCGCACCCCCAGGCCAGCGCCGGACCGCCGACCCCGGCCGCCGCGGCCGGCAGCGCCGGCAGCCACCACGCCACACCGCCGAACACCCCGGACACCACCGCCAGCAGACCCGCCACCCCCACCAACAACACCGCCGCCAGCGAGACTTGCGCCGCGGCCACCACCGACCACCACACGGGCCGGGACAGCCGACGCTCCGCCGTCGCGGCCACCGCCTCGTCCACCGCGTCCGGCAGCCCCTTGCCGCCCCATGCCGCCGCCTCCCGTACGGCCTGCGCCCAGGGCGCGGGCAGCCCCGCCGTCGCCTCGTCCGCCAAGGCCCGTACCGCCTCCTCCACCGCGGGCCGGGCGGTGACCGCGGCCACCGCCGCCGCCTTCGCCCTCGCCCCCGGGATCTCCAGCGCCGTCCCGGCCCGTCCCCCGGCCGCGCCACCGCTCTCCCCGCCCACACCTGTGCTCCCCCCGCCCACACCTCTGCTCCCCCCGCCCACACCTCTGTTCCCCCCGCCCACACCTCTGTTCCCCCCGCCCACCCCGTCTCGCTCCCACGACCACACGGCCCCCGCCCGCCTCCGCTGCCCCAGCCGCCCCCAGGGCGTTCCGCACGCCCACCGCGCGTCGCGCAGCCAGGCGCGCTCCGCCGCCTGACCGGCCGCCACCGCGCCCGCCGCGTCCGCCAGCCGCTCCTCGAACTCCGCCCGGGCCCGCGCGGAGAAGCCGACCGGCGCCCCGTCCGCCACGTACTGCGGGCGCAGCCGCTCCATCGCGCCGTCCACGTCCGCCGCCAGCCGCCGCTCCGCCGCCCCGCATTCGGCGGTGAGCCGGCCCAGGGCCTCCCGCAGCTCCCCGATGCCGGCGCCGGTCACCGCGGACAGCGCGAGGACGGTCGCCCCCGGCTCCCCGTGCTCGCCCAGCGCGAGCCCGTCCTCGTCCAGCAGTCGCCGCAGATCGTCCAGCACCTGGTCGGCGGCCTCGCCGGGCAGCCGGTCCACCTGGTTGAGCACGACGAAGGTCACCTCGGCGTATCCGGCCAGCGGGCGCAGATAGCGCTCGTGCAGCACCGCGTCCGCGTACTTCTCCGGATCCACCACCCACACCACCGCGTCGACCAGCCCGAGCAGCCGCTCCACCCGTTCGCGGTGCCCCGGGGCCGCCGAGTCGTGGTCGGGCAGATCGATCAGGACGAGCCCGCGCAGCGTCGGGTCGTACGGATAGGCGGGGCGGCGGCGGTCCCGGTGCGGGATGTCCAGCCGGTCGAGCAGGCCGTCGGCGTGGTCGGTCCAGGCGCAGGCGAGGGGGGTGGCGGTGGTGGGGCGGCGGATACCGGCCTCGGACACATACGCCCCGGCCAGGGCGTTGAAGAGGGTGGACTTGCCGCTTCCGGTGGCCCCGGCGAGGGCCACGACGGTATGTCCGAGCGGATGCCGCCCCCGCGCGACGGCCTCGTCGAGCACCCGCCCTGCCTCGCCGAGGGTGCGCCCGTCCAGCCGGGTGCGGGACAGCCCGACCAGCTCGCGCAGCGCGTCGAGGCGCGGCCGCAGGGCGCCGGTGACAAAGCCGCGGCCGCCGTGCTCGTACGCCGGCGTGTACGGCTCGCGCGCCGTGCCGCCGTGCGCCCCGGCGTACCCGCCGTCGCGCGCGCCGTCCCCCTCGCCATACCTCTCGCGGTACGAGTCGCCGTACGCCTGGCCGCCCCCTTCGCCGTACGCCCCGCCATACCCTCCGCCGTTCGTCCCTTCGCGCCCCTGGCCGTACCCCTCGCCGCGGTTCGTCTCCCCCGCCGGCCCACTCCCCCGCCCCTCCGCCACGACGGGCGGTCCGGGCCGCCGGCCCACCACCCGGCGCGCGATCAGGCCGTCGTCCCATGTCTGCCGGGACGGTGCGGGCTTGCGGGCGACGCTCTCCTGAGGGGGCGCGCTTTCCGGCTCGGACGTCGCAGTGGCCGTCACGACCGTCACCTCTCCTTCTGCAGTACGGACAGCGCGGCGATGAGCCGGACCTGGTGGTCCGGGGTGACGTCGAGGGCGTCGAGCGGGGCCAGCCGCCGGTCGCGCTCCGCCGCCAGGACCCGTCCGACGCAGTCGTCGAGCAGCCGCCGACCGCGGTCGCCCAGGCGCAGCGCCCCGTGCGCGCCCAGCGTCTCGGCCAGCCGCTCACCCGCCGTACGGGTGCGGCGCCCGCCGATCAGGGATGCCACCAGCAGCGCGGCGGCCTCGTCGGGGGCACAGCCGGCGCCGCCCTCGGCGGCCCGGGCGGCCACCTCCTCCTCGGCAAGCTCCTCGACACAGCGCCGCCAGCGCCTTACGGCCACGCCGATCCGCTCCCCGGCGCCACGCGCGTCGCACGGCGCGAGCCCGGCGCGCGCGGCGGGGTCGCGCCGCCCCGCCTCCGCGACCCGTTCGTCGGCGGCGGCGGTGACGCTGCGCAGCAGGGTGGCGAGGGAGTCGGCGAGGGCGGTGAGGAGTTCTTCGGGCGTGCTGTCGTACGGCCTGCCGTGCCAATGGGTGAGCGCGCCCCCCGCGAGCGCCGCCCCGCCGGCCAGTTCGCGCCGCATCCGCTCGGCCGCCTCCTCGTATGCGCCCGCCACGTGCTGCACCAGCCGCACCGCCGCCGCGTGCTGGGCGGCCGCCGCTCCGGCAAGGGCGGGCATCCGGGCGCGCAGCGAGGCGATCACCCCGGCGGCGGTCCGCTCGGCGGCGGCGTGGCGGGCGACCGGGTCCTGGGCGTGCCGGGTGAGCCAGTCGCGCAGTGCCGCGACGGCCGTGCCGGGCAGCAGCCCGCTGCCGCCGCCCGCGGACTCGGGGAGCTCGGGGATGGTGAACCGGGGCACGTCCCCCAGCCCGGCGGCCGTGAGCAGCGCCGCGTACTGGCGGGAGACCTCGGCGGCGACCTGGTGGGGCACCCGGTCCAGGACGGTGACGAGGGTGACGTCGTACTCCTTGGCGGTGCGCAGCAGATGCCAGGGCACGGCGTCGGCGTAGCGGGTGGCGGTGGTCACCAGCACCCAGATGTCGGCGGCGCAGATCAGCTCGGCGGCGAGGTCGCGATTGCGGGCGACGAGGGAGTCGATGTCCGGCGCGTCGAGGAGCGCGAGCCCGCGCGCGAGCCCGGGGTCGGTCTCGACGCGCAGCGCCCCGGCCGCCGACCGCGCCCCCTTGTCCGGCTCATCGCGCGCCGCGCCCGCGTATGCCGCACCGTCGTGCGCCCCCTGCTCGTACGCCCCCTGTTCGTATGCCGCCCCCTCGTACGCCGCCCCCTCGTACGCCTCGTCGTCGTACCCGCCCTCGGCCCGCTCGCCCTGCGCGGGCACCCACACCCGGGTCAGCTGCGGCAGCACCCGCTGTCCGGTGAACCACTGGCGGTCCTCCGGATGGCAGACGAGCACCGGCGTGCGCGTGGTCGGGCGCAGCACCCCGGCCTCGGTGACGCGGCGGCCGACGAGCGAGTTGACGAGCGTGGATTTCCCGGCGCCGGTGGATCCGCCGATGACCGCCAGCAAGGGCGCTTGGGGGGCACGCAGCCGGGGCACGAGGTAGTCATCCAGTTGGGCGAGCAGTTCGGCGCGGCCACGGCGAGCGCGGTCGGCGCCGGGAAGGGGGAGCGGAAACCGTGCGGCATCGACGCGATCGCGCAGTGCGGTCAGAGCGTCGAGCAGTCGGGGCCGTACGTCCAAGATCGCCACGGGTGAAGAATGCCCGCTTTTGAGGTCTTTTTGAAGCGTATGCCCGCTCGCGCGCGTCAAACAGACCCACCCGGATTACCCCAGATTGACCAAGGGGCGGGCGTGGCGACTGGGGCGCGGGCATAACGAGTAGACAACACCCGCCCTCTGAGGCGTGAAAAACGATGCGGGATTCGCACCTGCCTGCGATTATCAAACCGCTTCACCGAACCTCCACAACGTGCCACGGAGGTGAAGCAACCGGGGCGAGGCGCACGGAGCCCTATCCTTGTCCCCGGCAAGGTCACGGATCCGCCGAGCCCGGCCACCGGCACCACGGCCCCGCACCGTCGGAACCGCAGGCACCCGGGGGCTCAGCAGTTGCGTGATCCACCGTCCGGCCCCCGTAGCTCAGTGGATAGAGCAGGTGCCTTCTAAGCACTTGGCCGCAGGTTCGAGTCCTGCCGGGGGCGCTCTCCACCTCTCCCTCTACGCCCGTAGAGGCTCGGACGCCGGTGAAGTCGGCGGCCGTGGCGCCCGGCGCTCAGTCCGCCGAGCCGGAGGCCTCACGCTCGTAGGTCTCGATCGTCTGGACGAACACGGCACGCTGCTCGGGAGTGAGCGGGTCGAAGGCCGCGCGCCAGGCGTTCGCGCCATTGGCGAGCCAGGTGTCGATGGCCGAGCGGGTCTCCTCGTCCTCCGTGATGGCGACGATGGTGCGCCTGCGGTCGGCCGGGTCGGTGTGGCGCTCCAGGACGCCCTGGCGGCTGAGGTCGCTGACCATCAGGCTGACCGTCGTGGGGGCGACCTCCAGGCGGGCGGCGAGCTCGTTGACCGGCATCGGGCCGTCGAACAGCAGATAGGACAGCAGCGACAGATGCCTGGGGGCCAGGTTGAAGGAGCTCAGCCGCTCCGGGATCTTGGTGCGCTTGAGCCGGGCGGCGACGCGCGGCATCAGCAGCAGCATGGCCCGGATCGCCTGGTCCGAGCTCAGCGCGGACTCCGGACCGGACCGCGGCTCACGCTCCGCCGACATGCCTCGTACCCCCTCATAGCTTGCGCCGTCACCTTCCCGGCAAAGCTATCCCGGGGCGCGGGCCGCCGCTCACGGCAGGGTCGTTACGACGGGAGGGGCACCTCCAGGGCGGGCAGCAGATGCTGCTCCTCGTAGGCGAAGTGCTCCTCCAGGCCGGAGACCAACCGGTCCAGCTCGGCGCGGATCTTCTTCACATCGGCGGGGTCGGCGGGCAGTCCCCCGTGCAGCAGGGCCTCGAACTCCTTCAGGGCCCGCTCCACCACTTCGTGCTCCTGGCGCAGCCGCGTGAGGGCCGGGAGCAGGTGCGGGAACTGCTGCTCGAAGGCGGTGAACGTGCCGTTCTCCCGGATGTGGTGGGTCTGCAGGGCGTAGCAGAACATCAGGCAGTGGCGGCGCAGTTGGCCCACGAGGTCGGCCCCTGAACCGGCGTCGGCCCCCGAGCCGCCGTCGGCCTCCGCGGACTCCCCCGCCGGCGCCCGGTCGAACTCGGCGCGGACGCGGTGGAGCTCGGAGCGCAGATCGTTGTGGTGCTGGATCAGCTGTCGGCCGATCATCTGATTGCGCTCTTGATTGTTCGCGCCGAGGTCCAGGAGGTGGAGGGCAATGACCGGCATGGTCCGCTCGGTCTGCTCCGCGTACGTACGGAAGGCCGGTGAGCATGAGCACTGCAGCTCCCAGTAGCGATCGCGCTCCTCGCCCTCCAGCACCACCGCGCGCGCCGCGAACGGCTTGACGGCCCCCTCCTGGGTGCCGAGTTCCACCGTGAGATGTGGGTTGGCCAGCAGGTTGTGGTACCAGTGCGGGTGCTTGGGGCCGGGCCTCCCCGCCCGCCGGCCGACCGGGGCGTTGGAGCCGAAGACCAGATAGCGGTGCCCGTCGCGCAGATACACGGCGGGGGTCGTATGCGGCTTGCCGGTCCTGGCGCCGGCCGTGGTCAGCAGGATCAGCTGGGCGCCTTCGAACATGCCGCCCACTTGTCCGTTGTTCGCCCGGAATTCTTCGATGACGTTCTTATTGAGGTCCATAGGAGCCCTCCATCCTCAGCACCGCGACCCCCTGCACCCGGTCGGCCGCCAGGTCGTCCAGCGCGGCGTCCGCCCGCTCGAACGGATACGCCGTCACGGTGACCCGGAGCCGGTGGGCGGCCGCCGCGTTCAGGAACTCCCGGCCGTCCTCCCGGGTGTTGGCCGTGACGCTGCGCAGGGTGCGTTCGTGAAAGAGATGCCGCTCGTAGTCGAGGGGCGGGATGTCCGAGAGGTAGATCCCGGCGACGCTCAGGGTGCCGCCGCCGTCCAGCGCCTCCAGGGCCACCGGCACCAGGTCCCCCACCGGCGCGAAGAGGATCGCCGCGTCCAGCGGCTCCGGCGGCCGGTCGTACGCGTCGCGCGCGGAGGCCGCGCCGAGCTCCAGCGCGAGCGCGCGCGCCGCCGCCGAGCGGGTCAGGACGTGGACCACCGCGCCCCGGCCGATCGCGACCTGGGCGGTGAGATGCGCCGATCCGCCGAAGCCGTAGATGCCGAGCCGGCCGCCCGGCGGCAGCTCGGCGCGGCGCAGCGCGCGATAGCCGATGATTCCGGCGCACAGCAGCGGGGCGAGTTCCTCGTCGGCGTAGCCGCCGGGCAGTTCGTACGCATAGGCGGCGGGGACCGTGGCGTACTCGGCGTAGCCGCCGTCCGCGTCCCAGCCGGTGTACTCCGAGGACGGGCACAGGTTCTCCTGGCCCCTCAGGCAGTAGCGGCAGCGGCCGCAGGTCCGGCGCAGCCAGGGGATCCCCACCCGGGTGCCGACCGGTGGCCCCTCCGCCCCCGGGCCCGCCGCGACCACCTCCCCCACCGCCTCGTGGCCGGGGACGACGGGGGTCTTGTGCGGCGGCAGGTCGCCGTCGCGTACGTGCAGATCGGTACGGCACACCCCGCAGGCCCGGACCCGCACCAGCAGCTCGTCCGCCGCGGGCCGCGGAACCGGCAGCTCCACTTGGTCGATCCGGCCCGGGCGACCTGGGCTGCCCGGGGTTCGCACCACCCATGCCCGCATTTTCCCTGGGATATCTGGATTCGCCTGCGCCACCGGGGCAACGTACTGCCGCGGCGGTACGGGGATGCGGAGGCGCGCGTTCCGGGCGCGTCAGCGGGCTCCGGGGCAGCGCCCGTAGGCTAAGGCCCATGGGCAGCTCACGGTCTCCGCTGGCGGAGCAGGCCACCGACCCCGGCGCCACCGCGCCCGCCCACCGCGGCGCCTGGCGCGGACAGGGTCCGGTGGTCTGCGCGGTGGCGGTCGGCGGAGCGGCGGGGGCGGTCGCGCGATACGGGGCGGCGCTGCTGTGGCCGACCGCGGCGGGCACCTTCCCCTGGACGACGTTCGCGGTCAACGCCGTCGGCTGTGCGCTCATCGGCGTTCTCCTGGCGCTGATCACCGAGGTGTGGGCCGCGCACCGGCTGGTGCGGCCATTCTTCGGGACGGGCGTGCTGGGCGGATTCACCACCTTCTCGACGTACGCCGTGGACATCCAGCGCCTGGTCGACGGGGGCAGCCCGGCCACCGGGCTGATCTATCTGGCGGCCACCCCGCTGGCGGCGCTGACGGCGGTGTGGACCGCGGTGGCGGTGACGCGGCGCGCCATGGGGGTGTCCGGGGCGGGCCGCGCGAGCGGTGCGAGCAGTAGGGGCGGCGCGGATGGCGCGACCGGCGGGGGCGCGCGATGAGCAGCCTGCGGCTGACCGTCTTCGTCAGCGAGAACGACACCTGGCACCGCCGGCCCCTGTTCGCGGAGATCGTCCACCGCGCCCACCGCGCGGGGCTCGCGGGCGCGAGCGTCTTCCGCGGGGTCGAGGGGTTCGGCTCGACGTCGGTCGTCCACACCTCGCGGCTGTTGTCGCTGAGCGAGGATTTGCCCGTCGCGATTGTGATCGTGGATACGGAGGAGCGGGTACGGGCGTTCCTGCCCGAGCTGGAGGAGATCGTCGGCGAGGGCCTGGCCGTCCTCGATCCGGTCGAGGTGATCCGCTTCCCGAACCGCGACGACAAGGACTTGGGCAAGGGCGAGGAGGCCCGATGAACTGGCTGCTGGTGGTGGTCGGCGCCATGGTGGGCGCGCCGCTGCGCTATCTGACCGACCGGGCCGTGCAGACCAGGCACGATTCGGTGTTTCCCTGGGGCACCTTCACCGTCAATGTCGTGGGCTGTCTGGTGCTGGGCCTGACCGGCGCGGCCACCGCCGGGGCCGCCTCCTCGCAGCTCCAGCTGCTGCTGGGCACCGGTCTTTGCGGGGCGCTGACGACGTACTCGACGTTCTCGTACGAGACGCTGCGGCTGGCCGAGGACGGCGCCCGAATATTCGCGGTCGCGAATGTGGTGGTAAGTGTGGCGGCCGGCCTCGGCGCCGCCTTCGCCGGTGCGGCACTGGCCCGGGCCATCTGGGGCTGAGCGCTACCGGAGACCCACCGCTCACCCAGAACCAGGCCGCGACCCACCGCCCACCCAGAACCAGGCCTGAGACCCACCGCTCACCCAGAGCCAGAGTCGGGAACCGGCGGCAGCAGCCTCGTACCCGGCGTCAGTTCCTCCCCCGCCCTCGCCGACCGCAGATGTTCCCGCAGCACCCGGCTCAGCTCCCGCGCCGCCCGCGGCGGCGCGACGTCCTTGCGGTGCGCGAGGGAGATGGTGCGCTGCATGCCGTGGCCCGCGAAGGGCGTGGCCCGCAGCCCGGATCTGGCGGCCACCATCCCCGGGATCACGGCGATCCCGAGCCCCGCCCGTACGAAGCCGAGCACCGCGTCCATCTCCCCGCCCTCGACCGAGTACGAGGGCTCGAAGCCGGCCGCCCGGCAGGCCGAGGTGGTGAACTCCCGCAGGTCATAGCCGCGCCGGAACATGACAAGCGGCTGGTCCCGCAGATCTTCGACGCGGATGTGGCGGCGCCTGACGGGCGGCGGTGACGCGGGAGAGGAGGCCACGACCAGTTCCTCGCGCAGCAGCTCGGTGGTGGCCAGCGCCGGGGCCTGCCCGGCCAGTGGGGTGATGATCAGCGCGAGGTCCAGCTCGCCCGCGGCCAGGGTGCGCACCAGGTCCTGCGAGCCGCCCTCGTCCACGATCAGCTCGATACCGGGGAACTCGTCGTGGAAGCGGCGCAGCACATCCGGGACGAGGCTGGCGCACAGGCTCGGCGGGGCGCCGAGCCGCACCCGGCCGCGCCGTAGCTGGGCGACCTCCTGCACCTCGCGGCGCGCGGTCTCGGTGTCGGCGAGGATCTGCCGGGCCAGCGGGAGCAGGACCTCCCCCGCATCCGTGAGGGCGATGTTGCCGCGGGCGCGGTGGAACAGCTCGGCGCCCAGCTCCCGTTCCAGGGTGCGGATCTGCTGGGACAGCGACGGCTGGGCGACATGCAGGATCTCCGCCGCGCGCGTGAAATGGCGAGTATCGGCCACGGTGGCGAAATAGCGCAGCTGCTGCAGTCTCACCCAGGCATGATAGCTACCGTCTATGGAATCGAGCCATTCCATGTCTTGGACGAATTGCAAGGCGTTCCCTAGCGTTTTGTCACATGGCACTGGCGACGCGGACGGACCCTGAGGGGCCCGCCCAGAAGGGGCCGCGACAGCGGCCGGAACCGCCGCGGGAGCCCGCGCGGAGCCCGTCCCTCATCGGCTCCGTGTGGCGCTCGACCGTCGGCAAGAAAGCGGTGATGGCCGTCACCGGGCTGATCATGCTGGCCTATCTGGCGGTCCATATGCTCGGCAACCTCAAGATCTTCTTCGGGCCGGGGGACTTCAACGGCTATGCGCACTGGCTGCGCACCCTCGGCGAGCCCGCGCTGCACTACGAGTGGTTCCTGTGGCTGGTCCGGGTGGCGCTGGTGGCCTCGGTGGTGCTGCATGCCGTGGCCGCGTACCAGCTCAGCCGCCGCGATCTGGCCGCGCGGCCGCAGAAGTACGCGCACGGCAACGCGCGCCGCAGGCGGAAGGCGAGCTACGCCACCCGGACCATGCGCTGGGGCGGGGTGATCCTCGGCCTGTTCATCGTCTGGCACATCCTGGACCTGACCACGCTCACCGTGAACGAGCACGCCGAGCCCGGCCATCCGTACCAGAACGTGGTGGCGACCTTCTCCACCTGGTACGGCAACACCATCTACATCGTGGCGATGCTGGCCCTCGGCGCACACATCCGGCACGGCCTGTGGAGCGCCGCCCAGACCCTCGGCACGGGCCGCCCGCACCGCGACCGCGCCCTCAAGATCGTCTCGACGGCCGTGGCGGCCGTTCTGGCCGGCGGGTTCATCGCCGTGCCCATCGGGGTCATGACCGGAGTAGTGAGCTGATATGAGCACCTATGCGGAGTACACGACCGGCGAGCCGATCACCGACGCCAAGGCCCCGGACGGCCCCATCGAGGAGCGCTGGAACCGCCGCCGCTTCGAGGCGAAGCTGGTCAACCCCGCCAACCGCCGCAAGCACACCGTGATCGTGGTCGGCACCGGCCTCGCGGGCGGCGCGGCCGGGGCGACGCTGGCCGAACAGGGCTACCACGTGGTGCAGTTCTGCTACCAGGACTCCCCCCGCCGGGCCCATTCGATCGCGGCCCAGGGCGGCATCAACGCGGCCAAGAACTACCGCAACGACGGCGACTCCATCCGCCGGCTGTTCTACGACACCGTCAAGGGCGGCGACTTCCGCGCCCGCGAGTCCAATGTGCACCGCCTCGCCGAGGTCTCGGTGGAGATCATCGACCAGTGCGTGGCCCAGGGCGTGCCGTTCGCCCGCGAGTACGGCGGTCTGCTGGACACCCGCTCCTTCGGCGGCGTCCAGGTCTCCCGCACCTTCTACGCCCGCGGCCAGACCGGCCAGCAGCTGCTGCTCGGCGCGTACCAGGCGCTGACCCGGCAGATCGCCGCGGGCAACGTCGAGATGCATCCCCGTACCGAAATGCTCGACCTGATCGTCATCGACGGCCGGGCCCGTGGCATCGTGGCCCGCGATCTGATCAGCGGCGAGGTCTCCACATACTTCGCGGACGCCGTCGTCCTGGCCTCCGGCGGCTACGGCAACGTCTTCTATCTGTCGACGAACGCCAAGAACAGCAACGCCACGGCCATCTGGCGGGCGCACCGGCGCGGCGCGTACTTCGCCAACCCCTGCTTCACCCAGATCCACCCCACCTGCATCCCGCGCTCGGGCGACCACCAGTCCAAGCTGACCCTGATGAGCGAGTCGCTGCGCAACGACGGCCGTATCTGGGTGCCCAAGGCCAAGGGCGACACCCGCCCGCCCGCCGAGATACCCGAGGACGAGCGGGACTACTACCTGGAGCGGATCTACCCGTCGTTCGGCAATCTGGTGCCCCGGGACATCGCCTCCCGCGCCGCGAAGAACGTATGCGACGAGGGGCGCGGGGTGGGCCCGGGCGGCCAGGGCGTCTATCTGGACTTCGCCGACGCGATCGCTCGGATGGGCCGCAAGGCGGTGTCCGAGAAGTACGGCAACCTCTTCGAGATGTACGAGCGGATCACCGCCGAGGACCCGTACCAGGTGCCGATGCGCATCTACCCCGCCATCCACTACACGATGGGCGGCCTGTGGGTCGACTACGACCTGCAGACCACCGTGCCCGGCCTGTTCGCGATCGGCGAGGCCAACTTCTCCGACCACGGCGCCAACCGGCTCGGCGCCTCCGCACTGATGCAGGGCCTGGCCGACGGCTACTTCGTCCTCCCCTCCACCATCAACGACTACCTGGCCCGGCATCCGCACGGCGAGGTCGACCCCGGTCACCCGGCGGTCACCGAGGCGGTCTCCGAGGTGACGGACCGCCTGGCGCGGCTGCTGGCGAACGACGGCGACCGCACCCCCGACTCCTTCCACCGCGAGCTCGGCGAACTGCTGTGGGACGAATGCGGTATGGCGCGCACCGACAGCGGGCTGCGCAAGGCGCTCGACCGCATCCCGGCGCTCCGCGAGGAGTTCTGGCGGCGGATCAAGGTGCCGGGCACCGGCGAAGAGCTCAACCAGTCGCTGGAGAAGGCCAACCGCATCGTCGACTACCTGGAGCTCGCCGAGCTGATGTGCCTGGACGCGCTGCACCGCGCCGAGTCGTGCGGCGGCCACTTCCGCGAGGAGAGCCAGACGCCCGACGGCGAGGCGGCCCGCGACGACGAGTCCTTCTCGTACGCCGCGGCCTGGGAGTTCGCCGGCACCGGCAGCGCGCCCGTCCTGCACCGCGAAGACCTGGTCTTCGAGTACGTCCACCCCACGCAGCGGAGTTACGCATGAGGCTCACCCTGCGGATCTGGCGCCAGCACGGCCCGAAGGAGCCGGGCGCCATGACCGCGTACGAAGTCGACGGCATCTCGCCCGAGATGTCCTTCCTGGAGATGCTGGACACCCTCAACGAGGAGCTGATCCTGCGCGGCGAGGAGCCCGTGGCCTTCGACCACGACTGCCGCGAGGGCATCTGCGGGGCGTGCGGCATGGTCATCAACGGCCAGGCGCACGGCCCCGAGCGCACCACCACCTGCCAGCTGCATATGCGGCACTTCTCCGACGGTGACACGATCGACGTCGAGCCGTGGCGCGCCGCCGCCTTCCCCGTGGTCAAGGACCTGGTCGTGGACCGCTCGGCCTTCGACCGGATCATCGGCTCCGGCGGCTATATCTCCGCGCCGACCGGCAGCGCCCCGGACGCGCACGCCACGCCCGTGCCCAAGCCGGTCGCCGACACGGCCTTCGAGCACGCGGAATGCATCGGCTGCGGGGCCTGCGTGGCGGCCTGCCCCAACGGCTCGGCGATGCTCTTCACCTCGGCCAAGGTCGTCCATCTGAACGTGCTGCCGCAGGGTCAGCCCGAGCGCGAGTCGCGGGTGCTTGACATGGTCGGCGCCATGGACGAGGAGGGCTTCGGCGGCTGCACCAACACCGGGGAGTGCGCGGTGGCCTGCCCCAAGGGGATCCCGCTGCAGAGCATTTCCATGATGAACCGGGAATTCCTGCGGGCGAGCGTCAAGGGCGGCGGCAAGGGCGGCCGCAGCTGACGGGCCGCAGCTGACGGTACGAGAGGTCTCGTAAGACCGCTCGTACCGTCAGCGGGGCACGGTGGCGGCGGTTGCGGCGGTGCTCAGACCGCCGCCGTCACCGGGGTCTCGCGTCGCGCCTCGCGCCGACGCAGGGCGGCCGCCAGGCCGAGCGTGGCCAGCGCGACGAGCATCATCAGCGCGCTGGTCCACACCGGCGAGCGGAAGCCGAGGCCCGCGTCGATGGCGAGCCCGCCGAACCACGGGCCCGCCGTGTTGCCGACGTTGAACGCCGCCGTGGTGAACCCGCCCGCGAGGGTGGGCGCGCCGTCGGCCAGATAGAAGGTGCGCGAGGTCAGGACCGGCGCGATGCCGAACGCGAGCAGGCCCTGGACGAAGACCAGCACGAACACGGCCACCGCGACCCCGGCGCTCAGGGCCAGCACCGCCCAGCCGAGCGTCAGCGCGCTCATGCCGGTCAGCAGGATCAGATACGGCCGGGCGTCGGCGATCCGGCCCCCGACGGTGATGCCGACGAACGCGCCCACGCCGAACAGCACCAGCATCGCGGGCACCCACCCGGCGCCGTAGCCGCTGACCTCGGTCAGCAGCGGGGCGAGATAGGTGAAGGTGCAGAAGGTCGCGCCCTGGACCAGGGCGTTCATGGCGTAGGCGGTCAGCAGCTGTGCGCCGACCAGCGAGCGCAGCTCGGCGCGCAGCCCGGCCGCGGGCGCGTCGGGGCGACCGGCCGGGATCGAGGCCAGGACGGCGGCGACGCCGGCGACGGACAGCACGGCCACCGCCCAGAACGCCGACCGCCAGCCCCACAGCTGGCCCAGCATCGCCCCGCCGGGCACACCCGCCACACAGGCCAGCGTGACCCCGCCCATGACCACGGACATCGCGCGGGCCTTTTTGTCCGGTTCGACCATGCTGACCGCGGCCCCGGCGGCCACCGCCCAGAAACCGGCGTTGGCGAGCGCGCCGACGATCCGGGTCGCCAGCAGTACGGCGTAGTCGACCGTGACCGCCCCGACGACATGGGCGGCGGCGAACGCCACCAGGAACGCCACCAGCGCGGTCCGCCGTGGCCAGCGCAGCGTGAGCATCGCGAGCAGCGGCCCGCCGACGACCATTCCGATGGCGAACGCCGAGGTCAGAAAGCCGGCCTGGGGGATGGAGACCCCGAGGTCGGCGGCGATGTCCGGCACCAGACCGGACAGCATGAACTCGGAAGTGGCCTGGGCGAATACGGCCAGCCCGAGCATGTAGACGGCAAAGGGCATACGGGAACTCCCCGAGTGGAAGTGACGGAATCTGCGAACGGGCAGCGTTCGCCAACGGGAGAGTTCGCCGAGGTGCGCTCGCCAGGACGCGTCACCGCACGCGAAGAAGGCGTGCGTGACTGGCGGGAGCGCGAGGGAGATGAGTGGGAATCGACGTCCGGTCGGAGTCGTCCGCTGCCCGTGATGCGGAGATCCGGCCGCCGGGGCGGCGCCAAGGCTGCCGCACGGCCTCAAGAGGGCCGGTGTGCGCGGCTCATCGGCGGTTCTGCCACCGGACGCGGCCGGTGGCTAGGGTCTGTCGGACTCCGGGCTGCTCATGATTCCGCACCGTAGCAGCCCCGTCGATACCTGTGCCACGGATTTGCCGGTGTACGGGGGTGCTGGTGGGGGTGCTGGTGGGGCCGCCGCCGGGGAGGCCCCACCGGTCACCAAGTCTCCTTCGAGGATGCCCCAGGCTTCAGCCTGGGGAGGAATCGAATCCCTGCGGAGCAGGGCAAGAACGGTCTTTCACCGCAAGGGCGAAAGACCGCCCACATCGTCGGGTAGGCTGTGCCCCGTGCGTTGCGAGAACCAAGCGCGCACACCGTGTCGGTCGAGAACCAAGACGGCACAGCCGAGCTTTGCTCAACAGACCGGGCAGGTTCCGTCCCGGCTGGTGTTGAGGGAGTAAGACCTTTCAGGCCGCTGGTCTGCGGGGCTTCCTGAGCCAGGAATCCCACTGCTTCAGCTGGGGGAGGGTTCAATTCACAAGGAACTCGTCGAGGATCCCCGGAGCCGCCGCATCCGCGAATCCCGCCACCTCCCCGGCCGCCATGTCGGGGATGCGGTAGCCGTCCTCGCCCGCCGCGACGGCCGCCGTCACGGTCGTGACCCCGGCCCGGCGCGACATCGGGCTGTCGGTGAACGTCCAGGCCAGTACGGCCCGGCGGTCCAGGGCGACCGTGTCGCGGCTGAAGGTGCCGGAGCGGATGAGCAGATAGCCGTCGTGACCACCCGCCAGGCCGTGGCCGAGCGCGCGATACGCGTCGCGCGCCAGGGCGTACACAACGGGGGTCGCGAGGAGGAGGAACCCCCCGGCGCAGTACAGCAGTACGGGCGTCAGCAGCGCCCCGAGCACGGCGAGGGCGGCCGTCACCGGCGCCACGACCCACACCATGCCGCGCATGACCCGACGGCGGAGCGCGGCGCGCGGATGCCGGGTCAAATCGGGCCGGTCGAAGAGCGCTTCACCGATGGGCGCGGGGGCAGACCGGGTGGGCGAGGCAGATCGGGCGTGCCTGCCGCGTGGCGCGCCGGGGCGCGCGAGCATACCGGTCAGCACCCGCAGGGCCTCCGCGCGCGGGGCGGGCGGGAGCACCGCGCTGCGCGTACGGTTCTCCTCACGGTTGCCCAGGCCGCTCGCCACAACCCGTACGGCCGCGCCCCCGGCCGCGCGCAGCAGCATCGGTTCGCGCAGCACCGCGCCGCGCAGCCGGGTGCGTTCGATGGAGACCGAGCGGGTGGTGAGCAGCCCGCGCCGCACCTGGAGGGTGCCCGCGTCGGCCCACTCCAGGCGGTACCGCCACCAGTTCTCGGCGTAGACGGCGACCGCGCCGACGCCGCCCACGGCGGCCACGGCCAGCAGGGCGAGCGGGATGGTCACCCACAGCACGCTGTTGCCGAAGTCCTCGAAGGCGTGGCGGACCGGGCCGATGCGCCACGGCTCCACGCCAACGCCGTCCAGTACCCGCCACACCGCGCCCACGCCCGCGAACACCCCTCCGAAGACCCAGAACGTGAACGGGGCGTAGCGCAGCCAGCGCGGGTCCCCGGTGGACAGGACCGGCTCGGCGGCGGTGTCGCCGGTGCCCGCGCGGGCCAGCAGTTCGGCGCGCAGCCGCTCGGCGGCGGGGCGGGTGAGGGCTTCCAGGGTGAGCCCGTCGCGGCTGCCGTTCGCGCCGGTGGTGCCCGCGCGCAGCACGACGAGGCCGAAGAGCCGCTGTACGGGGTTGGCAGTCAGGTCGACGTTGCGCACGCGGTGCAGCGGGATGGCGCGCTGCCGGCGGGTGAACAGGCCGCTGCGCAGCTCGAAGGAGTCGGCGGTGACGCGGTAGCGGGTGCGGGACCAGCCGATCAGCCCGGCGATGGTGATGACGGCGAAGGAGGCCGCGACGACGGCGAGGGTGATCCAGGCCCGGTTGCCCAGGCGGCCTCCGGTGGCCAGCGCGGTGAGCGCGAGCGAGCCGAGCGGGGCCGCCATCCAGCTGCAGTGGACGGCGATGGTGCGGGGGTCGAGCGAACGCCACCCGGCCCCCGGCGAGTCGGCGGCCGGGTGGCCGGCGCCCATGAGGTGAGCGGTCACGCGGCATCACCCGGCACCAGCTGCGCCGCGTCGCCGATGCGCCGCGCCAGCTCCTCCGCGTCGGCGTCGGAGAGCCCGGCGATACGGACGTCGCCCGCCGTGGAGGCGGTGGTGACGGTGACGGTGGCCAGCCCGAAGGCCTGCTGGAGCGGGCCGCGCGCGGTGTCGACGGTCTGCACCCGCGACAGCGGGGCGATCCGCCGCTTGCGCCAGAGCCAGCCGCTCGCCGCGTAGACCGCGCGCTCCCCCAGCTCCCAGGCGTGTGTGCGGTACCGCCACCGCGGCATGGCCCAGACGTATCCGAGGGCGGGCAGCACCAGCGTGACCAGCAGCAGCGGGCCGAGCCAGGGCAGCGCGCCGGAGAAGAAGAGCAGCGAGAGGACGAGCAGGGTGACGGCGGTCAGCAGCATGGGCCCGCTGACGACGAGCAGCGCCTGCACGGTCCACCAGCGGCGGGCGCGCGGGTCGACGCCATGGAGCGGTGCCCTGAGCTGGGGCCTGAGTTGGGGCCTGGGGACGGGCATGGACATGGGAGATTCCCCCCGAGGGTTTTTCAAGTCAACTGTATTGGCACGCGTCCGCCACGGTATAGCAATACGATTGACTTGCAAAAGTGGGAAGGGAGAACGGCATGCCCAAACGGGTGGACCACGAGGAACGGCGCAGACAGATCGCCCAGGCGCTGTGGCGGATCGCCGCCGCGCGCGGCCTCGACGGCGCGAGCCTGCGCGATGTCGCCGCGGAGGCGGGTATCTCGCTCGGGCAGCTCCAGCACTACTTCACCAGCAAGGACGACATGATCGTCTTCGCGCTCGGCCATATCGAGCAGCTGGCCCAGCAGCGCATCCGGGCCCGCATCGAGGCGCTGCCGGGCGCCCCCACGCCCCGGGTCGTCCTCCGCGAGACGCTCGCCGAGATGCTGCCGCTGGACGAGGCGAGCCGCACCGGCTATCTGGTGCAGGTCTCCTACTTCATACGCGCCGTCAACGACGAGCGGCTGCGCACCCACGCCCAGGAGGGCATCGCGGCCCTACGGGCCTTCTTCGCCGACCAGTTGAAGACGGCCATCGCCCAGGGGGAGGTGTCCGCGGACCGGGATCCCGACCGCGAGGCGGCGCTGCTGATCGCGCTGACGGACGGGCTCTCCGCCGCCGTCCTGATGGAGTACGACACCGCACAGGGGGCCCTGGCCCTGGTCGATCTGCATCTCGCGCGCCTCTTCAGCGGCCCCGGAAGCGCCTGAGGCCGCGCCCGCCCTCCCCCCGCGCCGTCCTACGTGTGGCCACCCCGTCCGGGCTTGACCGCGAGCGCCTGCGGCAGGTCGTCCAGCGCCTCCACCAGCAGTTCGGCGCCGCGCACCGCCACCCCCGGCCGCTCCGCCTCCTCGTCCTGCCAGCGCTCCAGGGCCTCGTGCACCGGGCCCCAGTCGGGCGCCCGGCGCTCCCGTACGGCCGCCACCGCCCCCGGCAGTGCCCCCTGGAGCGCCGCCGCGAACTCCTCGGCCCCCTTGGACGGGGGCGCGTCCTGGGCGGGCAGATGCGCCTCGAGCAGCATGGTGACCCGTCCCATGGTGGACAGCGCCGTCTGCGCGGCGCGGGCCGCGCCGCGGGACAGCCCGCGGTGGCGCACCGGCTCATGGTGGGCCCGCGCCTCGCTCTGCTCCCAGGCCGACCGCGCGGCCCGCGCGTCCAGCAGCGCCTCCCGCACCTGGCGGGGGCGGCGGTCGGCCGGGCGGGCGTGCACATCGAAGACGGCGACGGCGTAACGGCCGTTGGTCTCCAGCCAGTCGGCCAGCCGGTCCCGTAGCAGCGGCGTCTCCCAGGCGGGGAAGACGACATACGCGGCCATCGCCAGCACCCCGCCCAGCAGGGTCAGCGCCACCCGCGCCGCCACCGTCTGCGACCAGCCCTCGCCCACGATGCCCAGCAGGAAGACGACATACCCGGTCACACAGGCGGAGGCGACGATGAAACCGGTGCGCATCAGGAGGTAGAGCGCGGCGGCGCAGACCACGGCCAGCGCCGCGCTCACATACGGACCGGGGTGGGCCAGCGCCATCACCGCACCGCCGAGCACCACGCCGCCCAGGGTGCCCATGAAGCGCGCGACGCCGCGCGAGAAGGTCTGGCCGAAGTCCGGCCGCATCACCATCACCGAGGTGAGCGGCGCCCAGTAGCCATGGCCCCACGGCAGCATGCTCCCCAGCAGATAGCCGCAGGAGGCGACCGCGGACACCCGCACCGCATGCCGCAGCACGGGCGAGGACCACCGGGCTTCGCGCCGCAGGGCGCGCAGGGCCACCGGCACCATGCCGGGGACGGTGGGCCGGGGCAGATACCGGCGGTCCTTGGCCCCTTCGGCCGTCACGGCCTCCACCGGTTCGTCCGAGGACTCCACCACATCGGCCACCAGTGCCATCAGCCGCAGCGCGGCCCGGCGGGCCGCGCCGCTGAGCATCGGCCCGGTCGGGGGCACCTCGAGCACCGCCATGGCGTCCGGCGGCAGCCGCACCGGTTTGCCCCAGCGGATCGCATGCGCCACGGCGTCCAGCACGGTGGCCGTCGCGCCCAGCAGATCGCGCACCCGGTCGCGCTCGGGGCCCTCGGGCGCGGCGCCGACCACCGGGTCGGCGAGCGAGGCCAGCACCGGCCGGATCCGCTCGGCGAGCAGCCGGTAGCCGCGCAGCTGGCGGGGGCGCCGCCGGGCCTGGCGGGGGGTCAGGGCGGCGGCGCTCCTGGCCTCCATCAGCGGCTGCGGGTCGAACGGCGCCACCGGGTCGTGGCGCAGCCGGCGCGCGTAGTCGGCCACCGCGGCGAGCGCGTCCGCGAGGGCGTCGCGCTGCACCCCCCACGGCCGGACCGGGAACAGCACGATGAGCGCGGCCTGCACCACCCCGCCGAGCCCGATCAGGGCGGTGTGCTGGAGCGCGCCCAGCACCGAGGTCGGGAGGGTGACGGTGACCAGCATGACCGCGACCATCTGGGTGGAGACCAGCCCGGACACCGGGCCGACCGCCCACGCCATCCCGGTCAGCAGCGTCCAGACGGCGACCATGACCACGAAGGTCGCGGTGTGGGCGGCGGCCAGATAGCCGAGGAACGTGGACACCGCGAGCCCGCCCGCCGCGGCCAGCGCCAGCGCGGGGCGCGGCCGCCAGCTGCGCTGGAAGGTCGCGATCCCCGAGGAGAAGGCTCCGAACGCGGAGGAGACGGCGAGCGCCGGCGAGCCGAGCCACATGGTCACGCCGATGACCAGCGCGACCCCGCACGCGCCGCGCAGCGCGACCAGCGGTTCCATCCTGGTGCGCTCGATCGCAAGCCCGGCGCGTGCGGTCGCCTTCAAGGCGTGTGACCAGGTCATACGGTGAGACTACGGCGCTGATCCAGGGAAACTGAACCGGCCGTTCCGCACTGGTTCATCACACCCGCGCGGTGTTTCAGCCGTCGGTGCCGCAGTAGACGTCGAGCAGCTTCATCGGCTTGCTGCCGTCGAG
Source organism: Streptomyces sp. NPDC020845 (assembly GCF_044334165.1). Lineage (NCBI taxonomy): Bacteria > Bacillati > Actinomycetota > Actinomycetes > Kitasatosporales > Streptomycetaceae > Streptomyces > Streptomyces sp. NPDC020845. The sequence goes on from NZ_JBIRSJ010000007.1 coordinate 306,703, forward strand.
GTCCACATACGCGGTGAAGGACGCGGTCTGCGGCGAGCCGTCCCATGTGGTGGTGATCGTCGCCCAGCCCACCCCCGCCGACTGGGCCGTGGTGACCTCCCCGACCTCGATGTCGCGCGGCGTGTTCTGCGCGCACAGCAGCACATCGAAGTCGGGGTTCTCGGCGGCCTTCTCCTTGAGCTGGTCCGAGACCAGGTGCTCCCGCTCCCAGGGGCGCGGCCCGTGGTTGCCGTAGAAGCCCTCCAGGAAGTGGTGGATTTCCTCCGCGGTGTAGCGGCCGTTGGGGTCGGTCTGTACGGAGGTCTGCGCGGCAGCGGTCGCGGGCGAGCCGACGGCGAGGACGAGGCCGAGGCCGAGCGCGGCCACGCAGCCACCGGCAAGGGCCGTCGAGCGGCGAAGAGAACGAAGCATCGAAAATCCCCCTGTGCAGTGCTGTATAGGTCTGTGTGCGGTCTTGTGACCATTGATCGGTCGAGCATCAAGAGAGACCCGCGCGCGGATCGGATGGTTGCCCCCTCGCTCGGCAACAGGCATGTAACGGCGATTAGCCTGTAGCGGTCATCGACCTGGAACCACCACAGGGGACTCGTAAACATGCGCCACCACATATCCGGATCCGGGCGAGCGGTTGTATCCGCAGTCGCACTCGCTGTCGTACTCACCGCCTGCTCCGGATCCGACGGTGGAGCGGACTCTTCCAACAAGAGCGGCAAAGACAGCAAGACCGCCACGGACACATCGTCTTCGCCGACCGGTGTCATCTCCCTCAAGGCGGCGCAGGACGTCCTGCTCAACTACGCGAAGATCAACAACGAGGCCAACGCCGCACAGGATCCGAAGAAGATAGCCGAGGTCGAAGACGGCGCGCTGCGGCAGCAGAGTCAGGCGACGTTCACCCAGTTCAAGACTCTGCCGAAGAAGGAACAGGATTCCTACACAGTTCCCTTCTACTACCCGGTCAAGGGCGCCCACTTCTATATCCCCCGCAAGGGCTCCGAGAGCGTCTTCTTCGTCGACACCCGGATCACCGGCAAGAACATCGACGAGGGCCGCCGCCGGCTGATCGCCTTCAAACAGACGAAGGGCAACGAGGGCGCTGCCTGGAAGGCAGTGGGCGTCGGCGACCTCAACAGCAAGACCAAACTGCCGAAGATCCAGCTGGACGGCGACGGATTCGCCTCGGTGCTCAAGGATTCGGACCAGGTGGGCAGCACGAAGCTTGCCGAGCTGCACGGGCTGTCCCAGGACTTCTATCTGACCGGCGGCAAGAGCGCGGACCGCACGTTCGCTCAGAACGCGTTCGTGAAGAGCTGGAAGAAGGACTACGCGGACCGCGCCGACTTCCCCGACGGCTGCGTCAACGGCAAATACAAGGCCGCCCCCACCGCGGACGACACCGTGTACGGACTCAAGACCACCGACGGTGGCGCCGTGACCCTGTACGGCTTCGGCATCGACTACCTGAACTGGCCGAAGTCCGACGGCATGAACTGCACCACCGTCATGCAGATCGGCAACATGCCCACGGTCACGGATGTCTACCTGGACGGCAGGGACACCTCCACCTTCCTGACCCGCACCGATTCATCGCTCACCATGGCCGTCGTACCGCCCTCCGGCAAGCGCGTCCGCGTCACCGGATACAGCTTCCAACTCATCGACGCCAAGGGCTGATCAGTCGCTGCCCCACGCCCGCCGCGCCCGCCCTGCCCGTCGAGAACCGCGTCCGTGGTTCAGCCGTCCTTCGGGCAGGCGAACTCGCCGTTCGGCCCCCAGCGTTCGACCCGGCCCGTGTTCTGCGCGAACGCGCCGCAGAACAGGACCGGTTCGGAGCCCTTGGCCGTGTGGTGCAGGATCACCAGCGGCTTGTCGCGTGAGACCCTGGCGCCCCGCCCGAAGTCCAGATAGCCGCTGGCACCTTCCTTGCTGATGCCGTTGTCGAGGCTGATCTGCACATTGGACCGCTCCACGTCACCGGTGCTCGCAAACGCCTCGTTGGCCGCGGCGGCCATCAGCTGCATCGCGTCATGGGCCAGCGCCGCCCGGCCGTCGTTGCGCCACAGGTCCTTGGCGCCGAACGCCGCGGCGTATTCGGCGTTGAACTCCTTGGTGATGTCGCTGCCGCGCGGATGACCGGCGGGCAGCACATGGGCCGTGTGGTAGAGCCGCAGCCAGGGACGGTCCTCGTATTCGCCGGAGAGGGCGGCGGTGGTCAGCTCATTGCCGCCCAGGACCGTCAGCTTCCGCCCCTCGCAGGAGGTGTCGTCCCCGAAGACATCGAGGAACGCGGTGAACTCACGCGCCCGGGACGCCCAGTACAGCACCGTACGAGGCTGCTCCTTGATCCGCTCGCAGACCGCGTCCGCCACGTCCTCGATACTGTCCTGCCGCGTGACGCGGCCCCCGCCCGGCTCCGGGGCGCCGCCGGACCGGCCGCCGGGTGAGTACTCCAGCTTGGACCAGTCCCCGCCGAACTGCTCGGCGAAGAGATCTCCGATCTCGTTGCTGTACAGATCCTGGGGGTCCTGGACCACCACCGCGGCCTCGGCCGGGGAACACCCGCCCGAGCCGCTGTCCGTGATGTTTCCCCGGTGGGCGAAGTCGGCCTCGATCCGCGCCTCGCGGCTGTTGGTCGGCGCCACCCGGCGGTAGTAGCGGCTCCCGTCCATCGCATCGGCCGTGGCCGTAGTGCCGACCACGGGAATCTTCGCCCGGCCCAGCTCGCGGATGGCTCCCTGGGTCTGCTTCAGGCTCTTCGAGAAGCCCACCACGCCGATGATGCCGGAGCCCTTCCGCCCCGCCTCCACGACCACCTGCCGCGCACGGCTCTCGGCGTCCTTGAACTCCTCGCCCGCGTTGAGCATCCGCACGCGCAGCCATACTTTCCGCTCGTCGTTGCGCGCTTCGTCGTTGAGGGCGCGCTGGGCCAGTGCGATACCGCGCAGCTCAGGTACGGCGCCGTTGTACCGCTGGCCCTCCTGGTCCTTGGCGACCTCCGCCCCAATGTGCACGACCGTACGGGCCTCGACTCCGCGCCGCCGCACCGCCTCGTCGACCCGCCCGTTCTCCTCCTCGATCATGCGCGCCGCGGCCTCGTACTGCTGACGGGGCGGTGCCGCGCTCAGCTCCGCCCGGCCCGAGAGCGGGCCGCCGGCCGGGCCGCCGAGACAGGTGTCGTCCGCACCGCCCGGCAGCTTGGGAACCAGCCACGCCGCCAACACGCCCAACACGGCCACCAGGGCCACCCCCTCCAGCGCCACCTCGGCGACCGGGCCCATCCGGAAGTCCGGCGGCGAGACCGGGCCAGAACGGGGCCCGGAGCGCGGCCGGGCGCCCGGCGGCAGCGGCGCCAACGGCGCGAGCAGGGGCTCGAGGTCGCCCTCGGGCGCCCCGGCGGCGTGGTCCAGCGCCGCGGCGGCGTCCGACAGCCTGGCGCAGCGCTCCCCCGGGACCGCCGCCCCGGCCGGGCCCGCGGCCACCACGACCACGGCCGCGCACGACAGCTCTTCGGCCGCGGGTCCGTACTCCCGCAGAAAGCGCGCCGCCGGATCGCCGCTTCCGCCGTCCGCCAGCTCCAGCAGCACGGTGAAGCGGGTGGCCCTCCGGCGCCGCCATGGCGAGATCCGCCCGGGACCGGCCGCGGCCTTCAGATCCGCCAGCAGGGCGCGCATCAGCAACTGCTCCAGCTCGTCCGGCGCCTCGTCCCCCGCCCCATTCCCTGTCCCGTCCCCCGTCCCATCCCCTGCCCCATCCGCTGTCTCGTCCTGCGGCGCGGCCGAGGCCGAGGCCGAGTCGACCAGCCGCGCGACGCTGTCGAAGAACTCCTCGGCGCGCCGCCCATGGCCGATGTCCCGCCAGTCGGCGAACCAGCCGGTCGAGCGCGACCACAGCAGCCGACGGGTGCAGCGGCGCGCCCACCACCAGCGCGGAAGGACCTGCAGCACCGGGCGGGCGACGGCGCCCAGCACCAGCCCGATCCAGCCGGGGCTCTGCGCCGCGCTCTGCGCGGTCGGCGGATCACCCCCGCCCAGCCGCCATAACGTCCGCAGCACCGGGCCTCGTCCGCGACGCCCCTCGTAACAGCGGTCGCGCAGCTGCTCGCCGGTGAGCGGCGGAGCCTCGGGCCCCTGCTCCAGGGCGCACTCGACGACGTCACGCATCAGCTCGAAGTCCCGCAGGCGCAGCCGCCCGGTCCTGGGCGGAACGTCCTCGCACAGCCGCTGCCCGACGGCCAGCGTCAATGGGCGGCGACCCCGCGCGGCACGGGCCGCCTCGGCCGCCCCCAGCGCGGCGTACGGCACCAGCTTGCCGCCCCGCTCGCGGCGCAGACACCGCTCCAGACCGCGCACAGCCCCGTGCGCCCGCCCGTCCGGGCCCTCGCCCCCGTCCTCACCCCCACCGTCGCCTTCGCCGCCCTCGGCGAGCAGCACCACAGGCGGCAGCACATCGCGCGCCGCGGCCCGCCGATCGTCCGGCACCACGGCCCGCTTGAACGCCGCCATGAACTCGTCGGCGCCGTCCCCCTCCAGAAACCTCGCGCCCTCCTGACGCCCTCTCCTCGCCACCGCCATCGCCCCCAAGTCCCTCCACGCGCCCGTCCCCCGTGCGCGATGTCCGTTTGCAATCCCCACCTCTCATACACACGAAACCTCCCGCCGGATCCGTACCGGCGGGAGGCTTCACTCGAACGAACGAACTATCCAACGAGCTGTCGATCAGAAACTGACGGCCCCTCAGTGGTTCTTCGGGAACCCGAGGTTGATGCCGACCTCCTCCGACGGCGCCGGCCAGCGGGTGGTGATGACCTTGCCGCGGGTGTAGAACTGCACGCCGTCGTTGCCGTAGATGTGCTGGTCGCCGAAGAGCGAGTCCTTCCAGCCGCCGAAGGAGTGGTAGCCGACGGGGACCGGGATCGGCACGTTGATGCCGACCATGCCCGCCTCCACCTCCAGCTGGAAGCGGCGGGCGGCGCCGCCGTCGCGGGTGAAGATGGCCGTGCCGTTGCCCCACTTCGAGCTGTTGATCAGCTCGATGGCCTCGTCGTACGTCTCGGCGCGGACCACGCACAGCACCGGGCCGAAGATCTCGTCGCGGTAGGCGTCGGCGGTGGTGGGGACCTTGTCCAGCAGCGAGACGCCGATGAAGAAGCCATTTTCATGGCCCTCGACCGAGTATCCCGTCCCGTCGACCACGACCTCGGCGCCCTGAGCCGCGGCGCCGTGCACATACGAGGCGACCTTGTCGCGGTGCTCCTTGGTGATGAGCGGGCCCATCTCGGAGGCCGGGTCGTCGCCGGGGCCGATGCGGAGCCTGGCGGCGCGGTCGGCGATCTTCTTGACCAGTTCGTCGCCGGTGTCGCCCACCGCGACCACGACCGACACGGCCATGCAGCGCTCGCCGGCCGAGCCGTACGCCGCGTTGATGGCGTTGTCCGCGGCGAAGTCCAGGTCGGCGTCGGGCAGTACCAGCATGTGGTTCTTGGCCCCGCCGAGCGCCTGCACCCGCTTGCCGTGCTCGATGGCCTTGGCCTGGATGTACCGGGCGATCGGGGTGGAGCCGACGAAGCTGACGGCGGCGATGTCCGGGTGCTCCAGGAGCCGGTCGACGGCCACCTTGTTGCCGTTGACGACGTTGAGCACGCCGTCCGGCAGGCCCGCGTCGGCGGCCAGTTCGGCCAGCCGCCGGGAGGCCGAGGGGTCCTTCTCGCTGGGCTTGAGCACGAAGGTGTTGCCGCAGGCGATGGCAACGGGGAACATCCACATCGGCACCATGGCCGGGAAGTTGAACGGTGTGATGCCGGCGACGACGCCGAGCGGCTGGCGGATCGAGGCGACGTCGACCCCGGTGGAGACCTGGGTGGACAGCTCGCCCTTCAGCTTCTCCGCGATGGAGCACGCGAGCTCGACGATCTCCAGGCCGCGGGCCACCTCGCCGAGTGCGTCGGAGTGCACCTTGCCGTGCTCGGCGGTGATCAACTGGGCGATCTCGTCGCGGTGGGCGTCCAGCAGCTCGCGGTACTTGTAGAGGATCGCGGTGCGCTTGGCCAGCGAGACGGTGCCCCAGGTGGCGAATGCCTCCTTGGCGGCGGCGACGGCCGCGTCCACCTCGGCCACGGAGGCGAACGCCACCCGGGTGTCCTGAGCGCCGGTCGCCGGGTTGTAGACCGGGCCGTACTCGCCCGACGCGCCCTCGACGGGCTTGCCACCGATCCAGTGGTTGACGGTCTTCATGGGTGCGGAGCCTTTCTCTTCGTAAACCGGACGATGACCGATCAGGAAGGCGATCAGAGGTGGCGGCGGCGGGCCGCGGCCTGCCGGTCGTAGGTTTCGCGGGCCTTGACGGCCGCGGGGCGGGTCGCGGTCTGGGCGACGGGCACATCCCACCACGCCTGGGCGGCGGGCGCGCCGGGCACCGGGCCGGCCGTTTCGGTCTCCACATAGACGCAGGTGGGCCGGTCCGAGGCGCGCGCGGCGGCCAGCGCCGCGCGCAGCTCGGCCACGCTCCCGGCGCGGATCACCTCCATACCGAGCGAGGCGGCGTTGGTCGCCAGGTCGACCGGGAGCGGGTCGCCGGTGTACGTGCCGTCGGCGGCGCGGAAGCGGTAGGCGGTGCCGAAGCGCTCACCACCAGTCTCCTCCGACAGGCCGCCGATGGAGGCGTAGCCGTGGTTCTGGATCAGCACGATGTTGATGTTGATGCCTTCCTGGACCGCGGTGACGATCTCGGTCGGCATCATCAGATACGTACCGTCCCCGACCAGCGCCCACACCGGGCGGTCGGGCGCCGCGAGCCGGACGCCGATGGCGGCCGGGATCTCGTAGCCCATGCAGGAGTAGCCGTATTCGAGGTGGTACTGGCGTGGCGAGCGGGCCCGCCACAGCTTGTGCAGATCGCCGGGGAGCGAACCGGCGGCGTTGATGACGACGTCGTCGTCGCCGACGGTCTGGTCCAGGGCGCCCAGGACCTGGGTCTGGGAGGGCCGGGCGGACTCGTCGCCCGCGGCGTACGCGGCGTCGACCTGCTGCTCCCAGCGCGCCTTCCCGGCGGCGTACTCGGCCTCGTACCCCTCTTCGACGCGGTGCCCGGCCAGCGCCTGGGTCAGCGCCTCAAGACCGGCGCGGGCGTCGGCGACCAGGGTCGTCGCGCTCAGCTTGTGGGCGTCGAACGGCGCGATGTTGAGGTTCAGGAAGCGGACGCCGGGGTCGGCGAAGAGGGTCGCGGAGGCGGTGGTGAAGTCGCTGTAGCGGGTGCCCACGCCGATGACCAGGTCGGCGGTGCGGGCCAGGTCGTCCGCGACGGAGGTGCCGGTGTGCCCGATGCCGCCGATGTCGGCGGGGTGGTCATGGCGCAGCGAGCCCTTGCCCGCCTGGGTGGAGGCGACGGGGATGCCGGTGGCGTCGACCAGTGCGCGCAGGCTCTCCTCGGCCTCGCTGTGGTGGATGCCGCCGCCCGCGACGATCAGCGGCCGCCGGGCGGCGCGCACGGCCTGCGCTGCCGCGGTGAGCTCGGCCGGCTCGGGCGCGGGGCGGCGTACGTGCCAGACGCGGTCGGCGAAGAACTCCTCGGGCCAGTCGTACGCCTCGGCCTGGACGTCCTGCGGGAAGGCGAGGGTGACGGCGCCGGTGTCGGCCGGGTCGGCGAGCACCCGCATGGCCTGGAGCGCGGCCGGGATCAGCGACTCGGGGCGGACGATCCGGTCGAAGTAGCGGGAGACCGGCCGCAGACAGTCGTTGACCGACACATCGCCCGCGAAGGGAACCTCCAGTTGCTGCAGCACCGGGTCGGCGGGGCGGGTCGCGAAGATGTCGCCGGGGAGCAGCAGCACGGGCAGCCGGTTGACGGTGGCCAGGGCGGCGCCGGTGACCAGGTTGGTGGCCCCGGGGCCGATGGAGGTGGTGACGGCCTGGGCGGCGAGCCGGTTGGACTGGCGGGCGTAGCCGACGGCCGCGTGCACCATGGCCTGCTCGTTACGGCCCTGGAGGTACGGCATGGTGTCCTGGCCGGTCTCCAGCAGCGCCTGGCCGAGGCCCGCCACATTGCCGTGGCCGAAGATGCCCCAGCAGGCGTTGATGAGGCGCCGGCGCGTCCCGTCGCGCTCGGTGTACTGGTGGGCCAGGAACTCCACCAGGGCCTGGGCCGTGGTGAGCCTGCGGGTGGCTCCACTCATCGTGTTTCTCCCGTGGGGGCGTCGGGGGCGGCAGGTGCGTCGGGGGCGTCATAGAGGGGCAGGCGGGGGTCGACGGGCCGGTCCGGCCAGGTGGCGCGGATCCAGGCGTGGTCGGGGTGGTCGCAGATCAGCCAGTCGCGCTCCTGGCCGGGGCCCGCCATGACGTTCAGGTAGTACATGTCGTGGCCGGGGGCGGCGATGGACGGGCCATGCCAGCCGTCGGGGATCAGGACCACATCGCCGGAGCGGACCTCGGCGAGCACGTCCGTACCGCGGCCGCGGCCGGAGGGCGAGACCCGCTGGTAGCCGACGCCCTCGCTGCCGTGCGCCTCGGCGATCTCGAAGTAGTAGATCTCCTCCAGCTCGGACTCCTCGCCCGGACGGCACTCGTCGTGCTTGTGCGGCGGGTAGGAGGACCAGTTGCCGCCGGGGGTCAGCACCTCGACCGCGATCAGCTTGTCACACTCGAAGACCCCGGCAGCGCCGAAGTTGTTGACCTGGCGGGAGCAGTTGCCGGTGCCGCGCAGCTCGACGGGGACGGCGGAGGCCGGTCCGTAGCGGGCGGGCAGCCGGCGCTCGCAGCGGGCGCCGGTCAGCGCGAACCGCCCGCCGGCCGCGCTGCCGATCCGCGCGTGCGCGTCGCGCGGCAGATACGCGAAGTCGGTGATGCCGCTGAACACGCTGTCCCGGCCGTGCAGTTCGAAGGTCCGGCCCTCGGTCTCCACGGTGCAGCCGCCGCTCAGCGGCAGCACGATCCACTCGCTGTCGCCAGTGGCCAGCTGATGCGAGCCGCCGGCCGGCAGGTCGAGGACGCGCAGCGAGGAGTGGCCCCATCCGGCCCGCGCGGGGTCGATGTCCACGGCGTACGGTCCGCCGGCCGCCTTGCCGGCCCGCAGATGGAAGCCGGTGGAACCGGTGTGAGGATCGCTAGTGATCATGTCGTCAGTCTCCGCCTTGTTCCCTGGTCCTGGCGCCGCCACAGCCGTCACAGCAGTCCGACGGCCGTGTCGACGGCCTGCTCGACGCTGCCCTCCGCCGGGTAGAGCAGCGCGCGGCCGACCACCAGGCCCTGGACGGTGGGCAGGCTCAGCGCCTTGCGCCACTTCTCGTACGCGCCCTCCTGGTCCCGCGGACTCTTGCCGACGTCCCCGCCGAGCAGCACCGCGGGCAGCATGGAGGTCTCCATGACGGCGGCCATGTCGTCGGCGTCCTCGGTGACCGGCACCTTCAGCCAGGTGTACGCGGAGGTCCCGGCGAGCCCGGAGGTGATGGCGATGGACTTGGTGACGGCCTCGGCGCTCAGGTCGTTGGTGACCTTGCCGTCGATCCGGCGGGAGATGAAGGGCTCGACGAAGATGGGCAGCCGCCGCTCGGCCATCTCGTCGATGGCTCTGGCCGTGGACACCATGGTGGTCAGCGAGCCCTCGTCGGAGTAGTCGATGCGCAGCAGCAGCTTGCCGGCGTCGAAGCCGAGCCGGGCGATGTCCTGGGGGCGGTGGCCGGTGAAGCGGTCGTCGAGTTCGAAGGAGGCGCCGGCCAGGCCGCCGCGGTTCATCGAGCCCATGACGACCTTGTTGTCGAGCGCACCGAGCAGCAGCAGGTCCTCGAGGATGTCGGCGGTGGCGAGCACGCCGTCGACGCCGGGGCGGGACAGCGCCGCGCACAGCCGCTCCAGCAGTTCGGTGCGGTTGGCCATGGCCAGCTTGTGGCCTCCGACGGCGAGGGCGCCGCGCGCGGGGTGGTCGGCGGCCACGATCATCAGACGGCCGCTGTCGCCGACGAGGGGGCGCCGGACGCGGCGGGCGGCCGCCTCGGCGATCGCCTCCGGGTGCCGGGTCCGCACCTTGACCAGGTCGGAGATACTGATGCTCAAGACGGGCTCCTCGCAGTCGCGTTCATGAGATCACGTCCTCCCCTCGATCCCCGCAGCCTGGCGGCGGCCGGGGGCGAGGGGCGGGTGATCAAGAGAAGGGATGGCTGGTCACCTGCGGTCAGTCCCCGGCGAGCAGGGCCTCGACCTCGGCTTCGGTGGGCATCGCGGAGGAGCAGGCGAGGCGGGACGCCACGATGGCGCCCGCGGCGTTGGCGTACCGCATGATGCGCTCCAAGCCCCAGCCGGACAGCAGGCCGTGGCACAGGGATCCGCCGAACGAGTCGCCCGCGCCCAGGCCGTTGACGACCTCGACGGGGACCGGCGGCACCTCGGCCGTGGTGCCGTCGCGGTGTACGGCGAGTACGCCCTTGGGGCCCTGTTTGACGACGGCCAGCTCCACCCCGGCCTCCAGCAGGCGCTCGGCGCAGGCCGCGGGCTCCCGCACCCCGGTGGCGACCTCGCATTCGTCGAGGTTGCCGACGGCGACGGTGGCGTGGCGCAGCGCCTGGGCGTAGTACGGGCGGGCCTCGGCCGGGTCCGGCCAGAACATCGGCCGCCAGTCCAGGTCGAAGACGGTCGGGCCGGCCTTGGCGCGCGCCTCCAGGGCGGCCAGGGTGGCGGCGCGGCTGGGCTCTTCGCTGAGGCCGGTGCCGGTCATCCAGAAGATCCGGGCGGCGCGTACGGCGTCGAGGTCCAGCTCACCGGGGTGGATCTCCAGGTCGGGGGCTTTGGGCCGACGGTAGAAGTACAGCGGGAAGTCGTCGGGCGGGAAGATCTCGCAGAAGGTGACGGGGGTGGGGTAGGCGTCGACGGGGGTGACCCAGCGGTCGTCCACGCCGAACTCGCGCAGCGCCTGGTGGATGTACTCGCCGAAGGGGTCGGCCCCGGTGCGGCTGATCACCGCCGTGCGGCGGCCGAGCCGGGCGGCGGCCACCGCGACATTGGTCGCGGAGCCGCCGAGGAATTTGCCGAACGTCTCGACCTGCGGCAGGGGGACACCGATCTGCAGGGGATAGATGTCCACCCCGATCCGGCCCATCGTGATCAGGTCGTACGGCTCACTCATGCGTACCCCTTCAGGAAAGACGCAGCTCAGGCGGCAGCTCAGGCTCACGGTCCGCGCAATGTGCGGGCGGCTGTGGCCCTTCAGGTCTAAGGGTGTCCCCCACCCCCTGTCAAGAATTTGTCCTTACATTCGGACCTATCAAGGGCGCCGATGGGCGACGTTATCGCCTCGTTACGTCCAGATGAAATGTTGTCATGACAAACCCTTGACAGCCGGCGGCCCCGGGGAGTTGGCTCCCCTTCGCAACGGCCGTGTCAACAACGGTCCCGGCTTGAGAGGTGCTGGAACAGATGGACCTCAGAATCAACCGAACCCGCAGAGCTTCGGCCCTGGCTGCCCTGGTCACGGCTGGCGTCCTCATCGCCACCGGCTGCAGCAGCAGCAGTGGCGGCAAGAAGGCCCAGGAAGCCTCGGACGACATCTCCGCCGGCAAGGCGAACACCCCCCGGCTGAAGATCGCGATGATCACCCACGCGGCACCGGGCGACACCTTCTGGGACACCATCCGCAAGGGCGCCAAGGCGGCGGCGGCCAAGGACAACGTGGACCTGGTGTACTCCAGCAACCCCAACGCGGCCGACCAGGCGAACCTCATCCAGAACGCCATCGACCAGCACGTCGACGGCATCGCGGTCACCCTCGCCAAGCCCGACGCCATGAAGGGCGTCATAGCGAAGGCCGAGAAGGCCGGCATCCCTGTCGTCGGCTTCAACGCCGGACTCGACAACTGGAAGGACATGGGCCTGCTGGAGTACTTCGGCCAGGACGAGAACATCGCCGGCCAGGCCTTCGGCAAGCGGCTGAACGAGATCGGCGCCAAGCACAACATCTGTGTGATCCAGGAACAGGGCCATGTCGCCCTCGAGGCCCGCTGCGCCGGTGTGAAGAAGACCTTCAAGGGCAAGACGGAGAACCTTTACGTCAACGGCACCGATATGCCGTCGGTCAAGTCGACGATCACCGCGAAGCTCAGGCAGGACTCCAGCATCGACTACGTCGTCACCCTCGGCGCCCCCTTCGCCCTGACCGCCGTCCAGTCCGCCGACGAGGCCGGGGGCAAGGCCAAGGTCGCCACCTTCGACCTCAACAAGGACCTCGTCAACGCGGTCAAGAGCGGCGATGTGCAGTTCGCCGTCGACCAGCAGCCGTATCTCCAGGGCTATCTGTCGATCGACTCGCTGTGGCTCTACAAGGTCAACGGCAACTTCAGCGGCGGCGGCGAGAAGCCCGTCCTGACCGGGCCCGCCTTCGTCTCCAAGGACAACGTGGAGACCATCGCCAAGTTCGCCGCGAAGGGCACCCGGTGATCGCCCGATGACCCAGACCACGACGCCGGCGGCGGCGACGCCGCCGGCCTCCCCCACCGTCCACAAGGCCCGCACCACCGAGCGCTCGCTGATCCGCCGGACGCTGGCCCGCCCCGAGATCGGTGCGCTGGCCGCGGCCATCGGCGTCTACATCTTCTTCTTCGCCGCCGCCCCGACCTTCCGCCAGGCCGACTCCTTCGCCACGGTCCTCTATCAGGGGTCCACCATCGGCATCATGGCCCTGGCCGTCTCCCTGCTGATGATCGGCGGCGAGTTCGACCTGTCGGCCGGTGTCGCCGTCACCTCCTCGGCACTGACCGCGAGCATGCTCAGCTTCCAGCTCACCACCAACGTGTGGGTGGGAGTCGTGGTCGCCCTGGGCGTCTCGCTCCTCGTGGGCCTGATCAACGGCATACTGCTGATCAAGACCGGACTGCCCAGCTTCCTGGTCACCCTCGCCAGCTTCCTGATGCTCCAGGGCGCCAACCTGGCCGTCACCAAGCTGCTGACCGACAATGTCGCCACCGACACGATCAATGACATGGACGGCTTCGACCAGGCCAAGTCGGTCTTCGCCTCCGAGATCTCGATCGGCGGCATGGATGTGAAGATCACCGTGCTGTGGTGGCTGTTCTTCGCGGCCATCGCCACCTGGGTGCTGCTGCGCACCAAGTTCGGCAACTGGATCTTCGCGGTGGGCGGCTCCAAGGAGAGCGCCCGAGCCGTGGGTGTCCCGGTGACCTTCACCAAGATCGCGCTGTTTATGACCGTGGGCTTCGCGGCCTGGTTCGTCGGTATGCACCTGCTGTTCGAGTACAACACCGTGCAGGCCGGCGAGGGCGTGGGCAACGAGTTCTACTACATCATCGCGGCGGTGATCGGCGGCTGTCTGCTCACCGGCGGCTATGGCTCGGCGATCGGCGCGGTCCTGGGCGCCTTCATCTTCGGCATGGTCAACCAGGGCATCGTCTACGCCAACTGGAACCCCGACTGGTTCAAGTTCTTCGTCGGCGTGATGCTGCTGCTCGCGACGCTGGTCAATCTGTGGGTGCGCCGCCAGGCGACCAGGAGGTGATGGCAATGGCCACGAACGTGACCAAGGAAGCCGCCGCGGGCCGGAGCCCGGAGCCGGTGGTCCGGCTCAACGGAGTCGGCAAGCTCTACGGCAACGTCCGCGCGCTGCGCGGAATCGACCTGGCCGTACGGCCGGGCCAGGTGACCTGCGTACTGGGCGACAACGGCGCCGGCAAGTCCACCCTCATCAAGATCGTGTCCGGGCTGCACCAGCACGACGAGGGGGAATTCCTCGTCGACGGCAATCCGGTGCGCCTGTCCAACCCGCGCGACGCCCTCAACCTCGGCATCGCCACCGTGTACCAGGACCTGGCCACCGTGCCGCTGATGCCGGTGTGGCGGAACTTCTTCCTCGGCTCCGAGCTGACCCGCGGCCCCTGGCCCGTGCGCCGCCTGGACATCGAGCGGATGAAGCGGATCACCGACGAGGAGCTGTCCGCCATGGGCATCCACCTCGACGACCTGGACCAGCCCATCGGCACCCTCTCCGGCGGCCAGCGCCAGTCGGTGGCCATCGCCCGGGCCGTGTACTTCGGCGCCCGGGTGCTGATCCTGGACGAGCCGACGGCGGCGCTCGGCGTCAAGCAGTCCGGGGTGGTGCTCAAGTACATCGCCGCCGCGCGCGAGCGCGGGCTCGGCGTCATCTTCATCACCCACAACCCCCACCACGCCTATATGGTGGGCGACCATTTCTCGGTGCTCAGGCTCGGTGCGCTGGAGCTGAACGCCGCCCGCGCGGACGTCACCCTGGAAGAGCTCACCAACCACATGGCGGGCGGGGCCGAACTGGCCGCGCTCAAGCATGAGCTCGCGCAGGTCCGCGGGGTCGATGTGGAGGAGCTGCCGGAAACGGTGCAGACCCCCTCCGTCTGACCCCCGCCCCGCCGACTCGTCCCGCCGGCTCGCCCCATCTCCTGGCATCCTGACCTTACGTCCGAATGTCCTGACGAAGCCTTGACGGATGGCCACCCGGCCCATGAAGCTGCCCAAAACAGCATCACCCGGGCACCACAGCCCCACCCGCACCACAGCCCCACCCGCACCGCACGCCCCCCTTCCCCGGTCGCCGACGACCGGTGAGAGGAGTTCCCCTTCATGACTGCCGCCTCCCCCGTACCCGCCCCAGGCCGCATCCGGGTCGGTTCGGCCCCCGACTCCTGGGGCGTGTGGTTCCCCGACGACCCACAGCAGGTCCCCTGGCAGCGCTTTCTCGACGAGGTCGCCGAGGCGGGCTACGAGTGGATCGAGCTGGGCCCGTACGGCTATCTGCCGAGCGACCCGGCGCGGCTCACCGAGGAGGTCGGCCGGCGGAATCTGAAGGTCTCGGCGGGCACGGTCTTCACCGCCCTGCACCGCGGCCCCGGCGTCTGGGACGCCACCTGGGAGCATGTCTCCCAGGTGGCCGGGCTCACCCAGGCCATGGGCGCCCGCCATCTGGTCGTCATCCCGTCCTTCTGGCGGGACGACAAGACCGCCGAGCTGATCGAGCCCCCGCAGCTGACCGCCGAGCAGTGGCGCCATCTGTCCACCGGTATGGAGCGGCTGGGCCGCCAGGTGCGAGAGCGCTTCGGGCTCGACATCGTGGTCCACCCGCACGCCGACACCCACATCGACGGCGAGGAGAACGTCGCCCGCTTCCTCGACTCCACCGACTCCGACGTGGTCAACCTCTGTCTGGACACCGGGCACTACGCCTACTGCGGCGGCGACAGCGTCAAACTCATCGAGACATACGGCGAGCGCATCGGCTATCTCCACCTCAAGCAGGTCGACCCGGAGATCCTGGCCGACGTCGTCAAGAACGAGGTGCCCTTCGGGCCCGCCGTCCAGCGCGGGGTCATGTGCGAACCGCCGAACGGCGTCCCCGCCCTCGAACCCGTGCTGACCACGGCCCAGCAGCTGAACGTGGATCTGTTCGCCATCGTCGAGCAGGACATGTACCCCTGCCCGCCCGACAAGCCGTTCCCGATCGCCCAGCGCACCCGCCGCTTCCTGCGCTCCTGCGGCGCCTGACGCTTTCACCCGCCACACCGGAACAGGGAGAGAAGACACACCATGACGCAGCAGGGGACGCTCGGGGTCGCCGTCATCGGGACCGGCATGATGGGCGCCGATCATGTCCGTCGGATCAACGACGTGATCAGCGGGGCGCGGGTGGCCGCCGTCGTCGACATCGACGAGGCGCGCGCCAAGCATGTCGCCGACGGTGTCGAGGGCGCCGCGGCCTACACCGACCCGGCCGCCGCCATGGCCGCGCCGGACGTGGACGCCGTACTGATCGCCTCGCCGGGACCGGCCCACGAGGCCGCGCTGCTGACCGCCTTCGAGCACGATCTGCCGGTGCTGTGCGAGAAGCCGCTCACCCCGGACCCGGAGTCCGCGCTGCGGGTGCTGGAGGCCGAGCAGCGGCTGGGCCACCGCCGGGTGCAGGTCGGCTTCATGCGGCGCTACGACAGCGAGTTCATGAAGCTCAAGTCGCTGCTCGCGGGCGGCGAGCTCGGGCGCCCCCTGCTGCTGCACTGCCGCCACCGCAACGCCTCCGTGCACTCCTACTTCACCAGCGACATGCTCATCACCGACTCGGTGGTGCATGAGATGGACCAGTCCCGCTGGCTGCTGGAGCAGGAGATCACCGCGGTGACCGTGCTGCGCCCGACCCCCAGCGCACACGCCCCGGAAGGGCTCAGCGACCCGCAGTTGGTGATTTTCGAGACCGACGGCGGCTCGCTCGTCAACGTCGAGATCTTCGCGACCTGCGGCTTCGGCTACCAGGTGCAGGCCGAGGCGGTCTGCGAGCGCGGCACCGCGCGCGTCGGCGACGCCCACGGCATGCTGATCAACCGCACGGGCGGCTGGGGCGGCGAGATCGCCCCGGACTTCGTGGCCCGCTTCGAGGAGGCGTACGACCGCGAGGTACAGGCCTGGGTGAACGCCACCCGGCGCGGCGAGGTGGAGGGCCCCAGCACCTGGGACGGCTATGCCGCGGCCGCCGTCAGCGCGGCGGGGGTCCGGGCCCAGACCACGGGTGAGCGCACGGCCGTCGAGATGATCGAGCGCCCCGCGTTCTACGCCTGAGCCGTTCTACTGCCTGAGCTGTTCTACTGCCTGAGCCGTTCTACGGCTGAGTCACCTCGCACAGTGCGGCAGGGTGACCCGGTGTTCTCACGCTGGGTCACCCTGCGTTGTCCCACTGGGTCACTCGGCTGTCACGGCCGTCACATCTCCGCGATCCTTCCGTCACAGACGTTCAACAACGCCTATCCGGGCGTCACTCACCGTCGTTGACCGGGCACAGGCTGAGTGATCACAAGCGGTCGCGCCGCAGCTCCCCCCAACGGCCCTTGGTGGACCGTTGACTGCGGCGCCCGCAGGAAGGCGCGAGAGATGACCGACCGGAGGCTTTGGTCGTACAAGGAGATCGCCGCGCACATCGGTGTGCGGACGGACACCGTACGGTCATATCGCAAGCACGGCCTGCTGCCGCCCCCCGATCACGTGGAGGGCGGCAAGCCGTACTGGTACGCGGACACCATCCGGACCTGGGTGACCCTCAGACCCGGCAACCGCTCCCGGCGTGAGCCGAGAGACTAGGCTCCCGGGCGGACGCCGTCAGGCGGAGCGGTGGAACACCGCCGCGACCTCGGGGATGCGGTCGATGTAGCCATCCAGCAGCTTCCGGCCGACCGTGACCGAGTCGACCAGCGGGTGCAGCGAGAACGCCTTGACCGCGTCCGCCCGGGACCCCGTCAGCGCGGCGCTGATGGTCAGCCGCTCCACCGCCTTGACCTGCTGCATCAGCCCCGCCTGGGACAGGTCGGGCGGTGTCGTGGCCAGCGGGTGGACGCCGTTCGCGTCGACCGTCACGGGCACCTCGACCACCGCGTCGGCGGGCAGCGCGGCGATCGTGGTGCCGTTGCGCACGTTGAGGATCATCGTGGCGCGCTCATTGCGGCTGATCGCCGCCATGACGGAGAGCGCCACCCCCGCGTACCCCTGGTGGGCGGGGTCGGGGCTGAACGCCTCATCGGGCTCTGTCTCGCCCTGCACCGTGCCCTTGGCCTCGGCCATGTAGTTGGCGCTGCGGTTGGCGACCGTCTCGCGCCACAGCTCCACCGGCGACGCGCCCGCCGCCTGCGCCACCCGCTCGTAGAACTCGCCCTGCTGACGGGACAGGAACTCCCCGCGAGTGCGCGGGGCGTCGAGGATGCCCCGCACCGCGTCCCGGTTGAAGTAGTAGTAGTACAGATACTCGTTGGGGATCAGCCCGAGGTCGCGCAGCCATTCGCGGCCGAAGACCACGCCCTCCTCGAAGTCGCCGAGCAGGTCGTCGTCGGCGAGCAGCCGGGGCAGTACGTCCTCGCCGTCCACCAGCACCCGGCGCATCCAGCCCAGGTGGTTGAGGCCGACGTAGTCGAACTGGGCCCGGGAGGCGTCGAGTCCGAGCGCGGTGGAGACCCTGCGGCCCAGGCCGGACGGCGTATCGCAGATGCCGAGCACCCGGTCGCCGAGCACGCTCTGCATCGCCTCGGTGATCATCCCCGCGGGGTTGGTGAAGTTGATGACGTACGCCTGGGGCGCCAACTCCCGCACCCGCCGGGCGATGTCCATCATCACCGGGATGGTCCGCAGCCCGTAGGCGAGGCCGCCGGGCCCGGTGGTCTCCTGGCCGAGTACGTTCAGGTCGAGCGCCACCCGCTCGTCGCACACCCGGCCCGCGAGACCGCCCACCCGGATCGCGGCGAAGACGAAGTCGCTGCCCTCCAGGGCGGAGTCGAGCGAGGTGGTCGCGGTGACCTTCGGGGCGTCGGGGTGGCCGTCGGCGAACCGGGCGAGCACGTCGGTCATGGCCTTCAGCCGTTCGGCGTCGGTGTCGTACAGCCAGACGTCGTCGATACGCGGCGAGCCCTGGTCACGCAGCAGGGCCTGGTAGACGTACGGCACCCGGAAGCCGCCACCGCCGAGGATGGACAGTTTCATGCGGAGATCACCTTTCCGCCCGCCTCGCGGCAGAGCTGGACGGTCTGAGGATCGGCGCCCTGCGTGGTGATCAGGACGTCGATGTCGGAGAGGGAGCACAGGCGCAAGGAGCCCGAACCGGGGAACTTCGCCTCGGAGGCGAGCAGCACCACCTGGTCGGCGGCCTCGATCAGGGCCTGCTTGATCGGCGCTTCGACCGCCATGTTGTCCACCACATGGCCGTTGGCGCGCACCCCTGTGCAGCTGAGGAACACCAGGTCGGCGCTGACCTGGCGCATCGCGGTCTCGGTGAGCGAGCCGACGAACGAACGGAAGTTGCGCCGCAGTACACCGCCCAGCAGCACCAGCCGCACGGTGTCGTCGTCGCGCAGCTCGTCCAGCACCGCCAGGCTGCTGGTGATGACGGTGACCGGACGGCCGCGCAGCCGGCGGGCGACCAGCGGGGTGGTGGTGCCGATGTCGAGCACCACCACGCTGTCGTCCGGGACCAGCGCGGCGGCGTGCTCCGCGATGCGCTGCTTCATCGCCTGGTCGTGCGACGCCGAGACGTCGAACGGCGGCTCCTCCTGGGACTGACGCGCGGTCAAGGCCGCGCCGCCGTAGGTGCGTACCAGCTCTCCGTCCTGATCCAGCTGCTTGAGATCACGCCGGATGGTGGACTCGCTCACCTGGAGGCTCTCGGCCAGGTCGCGCACCGACGCGACGCCGGTCGCCCGCAGCGACTCCACGATTCTCGCATGCCGATTTCTCGAAGTCACGCATTGACGGTAGCACCGATGACTGACTTCGGTCATCGTGGCAAGAAACAATCACTTTACTGACCGAATCTTGTCATCAGCGGATCTCATTGCTCATAGTTGAGCACCCACCGGACACAGCCGCCGTGACGGCGACGCATGGACGGCGGATGGACGGCGGATGGACGGCGCATGGAAAGGTGCTCCCTTGCTTGATGCTCTCTTCGCGGGCGGGGTCTTCTGCGACCTCGTCTTCGGCGGTGTCCCACACCTCCCCTCGCCCGGCAGCGAGGTCTACGCCGACCGGTTCGCGGTGGCCGCCGGCGGGACCGCCACCCGCTGCGTCGCGGCCGCCCGACAGGGCCTTGAGACCGGGCTGTTCGGCGTGATCGGCACCGATCTGTTCGGCGACCACCTCGCCGCCGTCCTCGGTACCCAGCCGGGCCTGGACCTGCGCTGGCTGCGGCGTAACCCCTCCGTGCACACCCCGATCACGGTGGCCGTCGCCAACGAACACGACCGCGCCTTCATCACCTACGAGGAGGACGCCGCCCACCGCCCGGACACCTGGGACGGCGAGCTGCCCCGCGTACGCGTCCTGCACCTGGGCATCGCCGAACCACTGCCCGGCTGGGCCACGGAGCTGCGCGCCCGCGGCACGCTCGTGGTCGGCGGCGTCGGCTGGGACCCCACCGGGACGTGGTCCCCGGACCTGCTCACCCGGCTCGGCGACGTCGATGTGTTCGTCCCCAACGCCACCGAGGCGATGAACTACACCCGCACCGACTCCGTCGAGAAGGCCGTCAAGGTACTCGCCGACCACGTCCCGCTGGTCGTCGTCACCGACGGCCCCCGCGGCGCGGTCAGCCTCGACCCGGCCACCGGCGGCCTGGTCCGTGTTCCCTCCCCACGGGTCACCGCCGCCGACCCCACCGGAGCCGGCGACGTCTTCACCGCCTCCTTGATGACCGCCCTGCTCCAGGACGGCTGGCCGCTCACCAGCCGGCTCAGATACGCGGCGATCTGCGCCTCGATGTCCGTACGGACGCTCGGCGGAGCCGCCGGCGCCCCCACGCCAGCCGCCATCCGCGCCTTCCTCGACCGGATGCCCGGCAGTGACCTTCCCGACCAGGACCGCGCCCTCTTCCAGGCCGCCCTTCAGGACCAGGAGAACCGCTGATGAACGACAGAACTCCGTCCTCACGCCGCCATGGCACCCGCCGCCGCCGATACGCCGCCGTGGCGCTCGCCGCCGCCTGTCTCACCGCGGCCGCGGCCTGCGCCCCCGGTTCCAGTAGCGGTTCGGGCAGCGGCGCGGACAAGAGCGCCGGTCCGGTCTCCACTGATCCGGCCAAGGCCGGCAAGGTCACCCTCACGGTGTGGGACCAGAACACCGACCCCGGCACCGACGACTCGACCAAGGCGCTCAACAAGGCGTTCATGGAGAAGTACCCGAACGTCACCGTCAAGCGCGTCTCCCGGTCCTTCGCCGACCTGAAGACCACCCTGAAACTGGCCCTGTCCTCCGCCAACCCGCCCGACGTCGTCCAGGCCAACCAGGGCTACCCCGACATGGGCACCTTCGTGAAGGCCCAGCTGCTCCAGCCGGTCGACCGCTACGCCAAGACGTACCACTGGGACACCGCCTACCCGGCCCAGCTGCTGGACCTCAACAGGTTCTCCAGCGACGGCAAGACGTGGAAGACCGGCAGCCTCTACGGCGTCTCCCAGACCGGTGAGATCGTCGGCGTCTACTACAACAAGGCCAAGCTCAAGTCGCTGGGCCTCAAGCCCCCGCAGACCCTGGCGGACTTCCAGACCGCCCTCGCCAAGGCCAAGGCGTCCGGGCTGCTGCCCCTGTCCTACGGCAACGCCGACAAAAGTCCGGGCATCCATCTGCTCGGAGTCGTGCAGGCCCTGACCGCGGGCAAGTCCGAGGTCCGCAAGCTGGTGTTCTCCGAGGGCGCCAAGTGGACCGGCTCGGGCACCGTCAAGGCCGCCACCGTCCTGCGGGACTGGGCGAAGAAGGGCTATCTGACCAAGGGCTTCAACGGCCAGAGCAAGGACCAGGCCGCCGCCGCGTTCGCCGAGGGCAAGTCCCTCTTCCTGGTCGACGGCACCTGGCAGGCCGCCGGCCTGGCCACCAAGATGGGCGCCGAGAAGCTCGGCTTCACCGCCCTGTCCCCGAAGGCCGGGGACACCCCGGTGACCCAGGGCGGCGAGGGCCTGGCCTGGGCGGTCACCTCCAAGTCCAAGCACCCGGACGTTGCCGCCGCCTACATAAACTTCCTGGTCGACGAGAACGGCATGAAGCTCAGCGCGGACTACGGCAACCTCCCCGCGCTGCCGCCCGCCTCCTACTCCCCGCGGTCCGGCACCGTCCACGCCGATGTGCTCGCGGCCTGGAGGTCGGTCAGCGAGAAGGACGGACTGCTGCCCTACCTCGACTACACCACGCCGACCTTCTACGACACCCTGACCGCCGCCGTGCAGGAGCTGATGGCCGGGCAGATCAGCCCGGAGAAGTTCGGTCAGACGCTCCAGACCGACCACGACTCCTTCCTCAAGAGCCGATAGGTCCCGCCCGACCATGTCGATCACCGTTTCCCGTACCACCGCGCGCAAGCAGCGCCCGGCCGACGCCCGCCCCGGGCGCCCGGCCGGGCGCCGCGGCCACCGGTCCTGGAAGGGCTATCTGTACGCCCTGCCCGCCCTCACCGTCCTGACCCTGTTCATCCTGATCCCGCTGGGCCAGGTGGTGCAGATCTCCCTGTATCACTGGGACGGTCTGTCCGCCTCGACCTGGGCCGGCGCGGCCAACTACGCCGAGATCGTCGGCGATCCGCTGCTGCGCGACGGCTTTGTCCACTCCCTGGTCCTCCTCCTCTTCTACGCGGCCATCCCCGTCGCCCTCGCGCTGGTACTCGCGGCGGCCACCACCCGCGCTGCCCGGATGCGCGGCGTCTCGGTGTTCCGCGCGCTGCTCTTCCTGCCGCAGGTGATCGCCCAAGTGGTCACCGCGACCGCGTGGACGGCCATCTACGCGCCCGACGGCGTGCTCAACCAGGTGCTCGAGGCCGTGGGCCTGAAGTCGGTCACCCGCGCCTGGCTCGGCGACTTCTCCACCGCCCTGCCCGCGGTCGGCCTGATCGGGACCTGGCTCGAGGTCGGCCTGTGCCTGGTGCTGTTCACCGCGGGGATCGGTCAGATACCCCGCGAGCTGTACGAGGCCGCGAAGGTCGACGGCGCCGGGGCCGTCCGGGAGTTCTTCGCCGTCACCCTTCCCGGCCTGCGCGGCCAGATCACGGTGGCCCTCACCCTCACCGTGATCGCCGCACTGCGCACCTTCGACCTGGTGTACGTCTCCACCCACGGCGGCCCCGGCAACTCCACCAGCCTGCCCGCCTATCAGATCTACAACCGGGCCTTCAACACCGGCCAGGTCGGTTCCGCCTGCGCCATCGCGGTCGCGCTGACCCTGCTGATCCTGGTCCTCACCTTCCTGATCACCAGGCTCCAGCCCGACGAGTCCGAAGAGGGGTCCTGAGCCGATGATCACCCGGCGTGAACGCGCGCTGAACTACGCCATCCTGACGGTCTTCGCCGGCCTCGCGCTGCTGCCGCTGGTCGGGGTGGTGTCCTCCGCCCTCACCCCGGCCGAGGAGTCCTCGTCCTCCTTCACCTGGCCGTCCAGCCTGGACTGGGGGAACTTCGCCGCCGCCTGGTCCCAGGGCCACTTCGGCACATATCTGGGCTCCAGCGTGCTGGTCGCGGTCAGCGTGGTGCTGCTGACGAGCGTGCTGGCGATCCTCGCGGGCTACTCCTTCGCCCATTTCCAGTACCGGGGCCGGTCCGCGCTGTTCTACCTCACCCTGGTCGGGCTGATGGTCCCGCCCGAGGCGTTCGTCATCCCGCTCTACTTCGACCTGCGCGATGCGGGGCTGAGCGACACCTACTGGTCGCTGATCCTGCCGCAGACCGCCCAGTCGCTCGCCTTCGGCGTCTTCTGGATGCGGAACTTCTTCCGCTCGGTGCCGCGCAGCGTGATCGAGGCGGCCCGGCTCGACGGCGCCTCGGACTGGCGGGTGCTCTGGGGGATCCTGGTGCCTGCCGGCCGACCGGCCCTGCTGACCATGGCGATGCTGGTGTTCATGTGGACCTGGAACGAGTTTCTGCTTCCGCTGGTCATGATCACCGACGAGGCCAAGCGGACCGTGCCGCTGGGGCTGGCCTTCTTCCAGGGCCAGCACACCACCCAGTTCTCGCTGCTGGCCGCCGCCTCGGTGATCGTCGCCCTGCCCGTGGTGCTCCTGTACGTCTTTCTGCAGCGTCACTTCATCTCCGGGATGCTCTCGGGCGCGGTCAAGGGATAGTGACCCGCTCGGCGCGGGGCTCGGCGCCGACGACCTCCTCGACGGGGGCGGCGCCGGTCGCCGGGCCGGCCGATTCCCCCTCGCTGAGGCCGATACGGGCGTGCAGCCGGCGCAGCGGACCCGGGGCCCACCAGGTCGCCCGCCCGGTCAGCCGCATCACCGCGGGCACCAGCAGGCTGCGCACCACCATGGCGTCCATCAGGACGGCCAGGGCGATACCGAGGCCGAGCATCTTGGTGTTGGTGACCCGCGAGGTGCCGATGGCGACCATGACGACGGCGAGGATCACCGCGGCGGCGGTGATCAGCCCGCCCGTGCGCCGCACGCCGAACTCGACGGCCGCGCGGTGGTCGCCCGTGCGGTCGTACTCCTCCTTGATCCGGGAGAGCAGAAAGACGCCGTAGTCCATGGAAAGACCGAAGGCCACACAGAACATCAGCACCGGCAGCGTGGTCTCGATGTCCCCGGTGCTGGTGAAGGACAGCGGGCCGGAGAGGTGCCCTTCCTGGAAGACCCAGACCACCGCCCCGAACATCGCGGTGAGGCTGAGGGCGTTGAGCAGCACCGCCTGGAGGGGGATCAGCACGCTTCCGGTGAGCAGGAAGACCAGCAGCAGGGTGACGACCACGATGATGGCCAGGGCCCAGGGCAGCCGGTCGGCTATGGAGTCCTTGCTGTCCACCAGCACCGCGGCGACCCCGGTGACCGAGGCGGTGAACGGCGGGTGCTGGGCGCGGATGTCGCGCACCAACTGCTGGCTCGTCTGGTCCACGATCTCGCCCTTGGACAGCACGGTGACATACGCCGCCCCGCGGGCTGCGCGCGCCGCCTCCACCGGGCCGGGCTCCGCCACCCGCCGGCCGCCCGCGAACTGGCCGGCCGGGCTGTCCACGCGCGCCACTCCGGGCAGGGCCGAGATCTTGCCGCTGTAGTCGGCGAGGGCCGCCGGGTCGGGTCGGGAGCCGGGCCGGGAGTCGATCAGGATGTCGATCGACCCGCCGGGGCTGCCGGGGAAGTTCTCCCTGATGTGCTGCTGGACCACGTGGGACTCGGCGCTCGCGGGCAGCTGGCGGTCGTCGGCGGTGCCGAACTCCACCCGTAGGAAGGGCAGTCCGAGGACCACCAGACCGCCGGCGGTGGCCAGCGCGAACAGCGGAGCCCGGCGCATCACCAGCCGGGCCACCCGGCCCCAGCCCGCTCCCGGCTCGCCCCGCTCCGAGCGGCGGCGGAACACCCGGGTCAGGTCCAGCGCGTTCACCCGCTCGCCGAGCAGGGCGAGCGCGGCGGGCAGCACCACCAGCGCGGCCGCCGCGGCGATCACCACCACCGCGATGCCCGCATAGGCGAACGAACGCAGGAAGTACTGCGGGAAGACCAGCATGGCGGCGAGCGAGACGGCGACGGTCATCGCGGAGAACAGCACCGTGCGCCCCGCGGTGCGCAGCGTGGTGGCGATGGCGGGCAGCGTTTCCGCGCCCTGGCCCAGCTCCTCCCGGAAGCGCCGCACGATGAACAGGGCGTAGTCGATGGCGAGCCCGAGGCCGAGCGCGGTGGTCAGGTTCTGCGCGAACACCGAGACATCGGTGAACTCGGTGAGGCCGCGCAGCACGGCGTCGGTCCCCAGGATCGCGATGATGCCGACGCCCAGCGGGAGCAGGGCCGCGACCGCGCTGCCGAAGACCATGACGAGCAGCAGCAGGGTGATGGGCAGGGCGATCATCTCGGCCCGCAGCAGATCCTCCTGGATGGTGGTCTGCAGCTCATGGCGCACCGCGACCGGGCCGCCGATCGTGACCTTCACCGGCCCGTGGTCGCCCCGGTAGGCGGGGGCTATGCGGTCCAGCACCTTCGCGGCGGCGCTCTCGTCGCCCACGATCCGCGCGGCGATCAGCGCCTCGCGCCCGTCCCTGTCGCGCAGGGCGGCGGCCCCGTCCCAGTAGGAGGTGACGCCGGTGACCGACTCCTCGCCCGCGAGCTTCTTGGCGAGGGCCCGGCCCTCGGCGGCGACCGCCGGGGCGTCGACCGTCGCCTTGCCGCTGTCGACCATCAGCAGCAGATTCGGCTGGGAGGCGGGGAAGTGCTTCTCGAGCGCCTTGGTGGCGTACGCCGACTCGGCGGCAGGGTCCTGCCAACCGCCGCTGCCCAGCCGGTCGGCCACCCCGCTTCCGGCCACGACGGCCAGCGCCGTGAACAGCAGGACGAGCAGCAGGGTCAGCCGCGGGCGGGCGGTCACCACTCCCGTCCAGCCTCGCGTCCGGCCCCTGTGCGGCCGGTTGACAACGGTCATAGCGCGGTGTCCCCTTCACCTGTGTCCATGCGGGCCTCACCGGTGCGGCGGCAGGCAGGCAGCATGGGTCGACGATTGCCCAAGGAGTGGCAAACACGAGCGACCGCTCGCATTTCTCAAGAATGCGAGCGGGTACTCGTGTTTGTCAATGAACCACCGAGAGCTGGGGATAACCGCGTGACCGAGACCAAGGCAGGACAGCCCGCCGGCGAGGCGAAGCCGCGCCGCAGGCAGGCGCGCGGCGAGCGCCGCATCCAGCAGCTGCTCGACGCCGCGGCCAACGTGTTCCGCAGGACGGGCTACGCCTCGGCGAGCACCAACGCCATCGCCCGCGAGGCCGGCGTCTCCCCCGGCACGCTGTACCAGTTCTTCCCGAACAAGGAGGCCATCGCCGTAGAGCTCGGCGAGCGCCTGACCCACCGGATGCGCGAGGCCCACGGCGTGCTCTTCACCCCTGAGTACGCCTCGCTCCCCCTCGGCGACATGCTGGACGCGGTCGTCGACCCTCTGGTCGAGTTCAACTGCCAGAACCCCGTCTTCCTGACGCTCATCCATTCGGGCGACATCCCCGGCGTCATGACCGAGGACCATGACGCGCTGCATGTGGCCCTACAGGCCCGCCTCGAGGAGCTGATCGGGTTCATCCAGCCCGAGCTGTCCGCCGAGCGCAGAACCCGCACCGCGACGATGGTGTTCTCCCTGTTCAAGGCCGGTCTCGAGCTGGTACTCAGCCATGAGGGCGAGGAGCAGGCCGCCTACATCGAGGAGCTGAAGGCATCCCTCCACGGCTATCTGGCCCCGATCATCGGCACCGAGACCCCGTCCCGCATTCCCTGACCGCCGCCCGTTGGCCGGAGCCCGCTGACCGGAGTCCGTTGAATCACACCGGTGGGCGACACCCCTCCCTTCATACCCCCTAGGGGTATTATGCTGTCATTGTCAGGGGACACAGGAGGATCCCGCGTCCCCTGGACACCGATGAACACAGCCGCAGTCCACCCGCTCACCGCACAGGAGAAGACATGAGCTCCGAGGCCACCACCGCGTCCGGCATCACCACCGTCTACCAGGTGACCGGCATGACCTGCGGACACTGCGAGGGCGCCGTCTCCGAGGAGATCTCCGCCATCGTCGGCGTCAGCTCCGTCAAGGCCGTCGCCGCCACCGGCCAGGTCACCGTCGTCTCCGCCGCCCCGCTCGACGACGAGGCCGTGCGCGCCGCCGTCGACGAGGCCGGTTACGAACTCACCGGCCGGGCCTGACGACCTGGGGGGCGATAGGGATCGGGAGAAGGAGCGGCGTCCGGTGCGGTCGATCGCAAGGCGCTGGAATGTCCTTGTAGCGGAGCTACTAGGGCGTTTCGGCAACGCCGCGAGCGGCCGTGCCGGGCGTCGCGACGCCGATCCCTATCGGTCCCCAGGTCGTAAACCCGAGGACACCCCTATCGGGCCGCGCGGCGGCGCCCCGCACGGCCCGGCCCTCCTCCCAGGAGACCCAGAATGACCAGCACGGCCCCCGAAGCCGCGACGGAGCGGACACCGACGGCGGAGCAGGCCCCGTCGGCAGCGGCCGCGACCTCCCGGGTGGAGCTCGCCATCGGTGGCATGACCTGCGCCTCCTGCGCGGCGCGGGTCGAGAAGAAGCTCAACCGCATGGACGGCGTCACCGCCACGGTCAACTACGCCACCGAAAAGGCCAGGGTGACCTACGGCGGCGAGATCGAGATCGCCGATCTGATCGCCACCGTCGTCAAAACCGGCTACACCGCCGAGCCGCCGAAGCCCGCAGAACCCGAGCGCGAACCTGAGCCGGAGCCCGAGCCCGAAGCCGCGCCCGACCGTGCCACGGCGGAAGCCGGAGCGGCCACACAGGGCGAAGCAGCCGCTTCCGCCGTGGCGGAGACCAGCGCGCGCACCGAAGCAAAGACCGACGCGAAGACCAATGCGCCGCGCCACCGCCTCCTGGTCTCGCTCACCCTCTCCGCGCCCGTCGTCCTCCTGGCGATGGTGCCGTCGCTGCAGTTCACGTACTGGCAGTGGCTGTCCCTCGCCCTCGCCACGCCCGTCGTGGTCTGGGGCGGTCTGCCCTTCCACAAGGCCGCCTGGACGAACGCCCGGCACGGCGCGGCCACCATGGACACCCTGGTCTCCCTCGGCACCCTCGCCGCCTTCGGCTGGTCGCTGTGGGCCCTGTTCTTCGGCGATGCGGGCATGCCCGGCATGCGCCACGGCTTCGACCTCACCGTCGCGCGTACGGACGGGTCGTCCTCGATCTACCTGGAAGCCGCCGCGGGGGTGACCGTCTTCATCCTCCTCGGCCGCTATCTGGAGGCGAAGGCCAGGCGCCGGGCGGGCGCGGCGCTGCGTGCGCTGATGGAGCTGGGCGCCAAGGACGTGACCGTGCTGCGCGAGGGTCGGGAGGTCCGTATCCCGGTCTCCCGGCTGGCCGTCGGCGACCGCTTCGTGGTGCGCCCCGGCGAGAAGATCGCCACGGACGGCACGGTGGTCGAGGGCGCCTCGGCCGTGGACGCCTCCATGCTGACCGGCGAGTCGGTGCCGGTGGACGTCGCGGTGGGCGGCAGCGTGGCGGGC
The DNA here is from genome assembly GCF_044334165.1 of Streptomyces sp. NPDC020845. Lineage (NCBI taxonomy): Bacteria > Bacillati > Actinomycetota > Actinomycetes > Kitasatosporales > Streptomycetaceae > Streptomyces > Streptomyces sp. NPDC020845. The sequence goes on from NZ_JBIRSJ010000007.1 coordinate 335,155, forward strand.
GCGACCGTGAACGCCGCGGGCCGCCTGGTCGTCGAGGCCACCCGCGTCGGCGCCGACACCCAGCTGTCCCGGATGGCCGCGCTGGTCGAGGACGCACAGAACGGCAAGGCTGAGGTGCAGCGCCTCGCGGACCGCGTCTCCGGGGTCTTTGTGCCGATCGTCGTCCTCATCGCCGTCGGCACCCTGCTGGTCTGGCTGCTGCTGACCGGCGACGCGACCGCAGCGTTCACCGCCGCCGTGGCCGTACTGATCATCGCCTGCCCGTGCGCCCTGGGCCTGGCCACTCCGACCGCCCTCATGGTCGGCACCGGGCGCGGCGCCCAGCTGGGCATCCTGATCAAGGGTCCCGAGGTCCTGGAGTCGACCCGCCGCGTGGACACCGTCGTCCTCGACAAGACCGGCACGGTGACGACGGGCCGGATGCGGCTCTACGGCGTGCACACCGCCCCCGGCGTGACCGAGGACGAGCTCCTGCGGCTCGCCGGGGCCCTGGAGCACTCCTCGGAGCACCCCGTGGCCCGCGCCATCGCCGAGGGGGCCACCGCCCGCACCGGCGCCCTGCCGGCCGCCTACGGCTTCGAGAACATCCCGGGGCTCGGCGTCCAGGGCGTCGTGGACGGACACACCGTCCTCGTCGGCCGGGAGAAGCTGCTCGCGGCCCATGGGACCGAGCTGACCGAGGAACTGGCGGCCGCAAAGGCCGCGGCCGAGTCGGAGGGGCGCACGGCCGCCGCCGTGGCCTGGGACGGCCGGGCACGGGGCGTGCTGGTGGTCGCCGACGCCATCAAGGAGACCAGCGCCGAGGCCGTGGCCCGGCTGCGCGGGCTCGGCCTGACCCCGGTGCTCCTGACCGGCGACAACCGGCTGGTGGCCGAGTCGGTGGCCCGGGAAGTGGGCATCGAGCAGGTCATCGCCGAGGTGCTGCCGCAGGACAAGGTGGACGTGGTCCGGCGGCTGCGCGAGGAGGGCCGTACGGTCGCGATGGTCGGCGACGGCGTCAACGACGCGGCCGCCCTGGCCACCGCCGACCTGGGCCTGGCGATGGGCACGGGGACGGACGCGGCCATCGAGGCCGGGGATCTGACGCTGGTACGGGGCGATCTGCGGGTCGCCGCGGACGCGATCCGGCTGGCGCGCCGGACCCTGGCCGTCATCAAGGGCAATCTCTTCTGGGCCTTCGGCTACAACGTCGCCGCGCTGCCGCTCGCCGCGGCGGGGATGCTCAACCCGATGATCGCGGGCGCCGCGATGGCGTTCTCCTCGGTTTTCGTGGTCACCAACAGCCTGCGACTGCGGACCTTCACCGAATCTCCATAGATTCACCAAGTCCCCATAAGCCGCACAACACCCATACACCGGAGCCTTGATCTTCAGAACGAGGCTCTTGCCCTTTTACGCCCCCATATGGCAAGAGACGCAGATCACACGCGACCGAACGTAACCATCACGGGGGGTGGGGAGTCTAATGGGGCGGTGAGGGTTCGTCTTGGGGGACGGATCCCACTACGCGTGGCCGGGGCGACGTACCCGGGGAGCTTTGAGCGGCCCTCCCGTAACGTACGCGTCCCGGCAGCTCGCGTTGTGCGTGACGACAGTGTGGGCTTCTGTGGGCTTTACGCGGCCAACAGACCCCCGGCCGGATCCCGTGGGGGGAATCCGTAACCGGGAATGGAAGCGCCCCGCTCCGACCCGTGGGGGGATCGGCAGCGGGGCGCTTTCTGCAGCCTTTCAGGGCTCGGTTCGCCTCCGGGGCGCTACAGCCCCTGTCGACGGTCGACCGTGCTCGGCCCTTCGTACCTCAGGGCCTCCGCGCGCTCTCCACTTTCGACAGCGGCCGCGCCCCTCCGGTTCGCCCCCAGCTACCGCTGGGAGGTGCCCCCGGCCCGGGACCTGGCACCCGGTGTCAGCGCTGCTCCACCGGGACGAAGTCGCGCTCGACGACGCCCGTGTAGATCTGGCGCGGACGGCCGATGCGGGAGCCCGGCTCCTTGATCATCTCGTGCCACTGGGCGATCCAGCCCGGCAGCCGGCCGAGCGCGAACAGGACCGTGAACATCTCGGTCGGGAAGCCCATCGCCCGGTAGATCAGACCGGTGTAGAAGTCCACGTTCGGGTAGAGCTTGCGCGAGACGAAGTAGTCGTCGGCGAGGGCGTGCTCTTCGAGCTTGAGCGCGATGTCGAGCAGCTCGTCGGACTTGCCGAGGGCCGAGAGGACATCGTGCGCCGCCGACTTGATGATCTTCGCCCGGGGGTCGAAGTTCTTGTAGACGCGGTGCCCGAAGCCCATGAGCTTCACGCCGTCTTCCTTGTTCTTCACCTTGCGGATGAAGGTGTCGACGTCACCGCCGGATGCCTGGATGCCCTCCAGCATCTCCAGCACGGACTGGTTGGCGCCGCCGTGCAGCGGACCCCACAGCGCGTTGATGCCCGCCGAGATGGAGGCGAACATGTTGGCCTGCGAGGAGCCGACGAGGCGGACCGTGGAGGTCGAACAGTTCTGCTCGTGGTCGGCGTGCAGAATCAGCAGCTTGTCCAGGGCGCTGACCACGATCGGGTCGAGCTCGTACTCCTGCGCCGGGACCGAGAAGGTCATCCGCAGGAAGTTCTCGACGTAGCCCAGGTCGTTACGCGGGTAGACGAACGGGTGGCCGACGGACTTCTTGTACGCGTACGCCGCGATCGTGGGCAGCTTGGCCAGCAGCCGGATCGTGGAGAGGTAGCGCTGCTTCTCGTCGTGCGGGTTGTGGCTGTCCTGGTAGAACGTCGACAGCGCGCTGACCACGGAGGACAGCATCGCCATCGGGTGGGCGTCACGCGGGAAGCCGTCGTAGAACCGCTTGACGTCCTCGTGCAGCAGCGTGTGTGTGGTGATCTGGTCGCGGAATTCGGCCAGCTCGTCGACGGTCGGCAGCTCCCCGTTGATCAGCAGGAAGGCCGTCTCGAGGAACGTGGCGCGCTCCGCCAGCTGCTCAATGGGGTAGCCGCGGTAGCGCAGGATCCCCTGCTCACCGTCGAGATAGGTGATCGCGGATTTGTAGGCGGCGGTATTGCCGTAACCGGAGTCCAGGGTCACCAGACCGGTCTGGGCGCGAAGCTTGCCGATGTCGAAGCCCTTGTCGCCGACAGTGCTGTCGACCACCGGGTAGGTGTATTCGCCGTCCCCGTACCGCAGTACTACAGAGTTGTCACTCACGTCATCCCTCACCGACGTCTGGTTCTCTTCTTCGAGGTGCCCTGACTCCCCCCACCTTCCCCCATTCGGACGATGAACGTGCACTCGGGGTCGGCCGAAGGGCCTTTTGGCGGCACTGAGTGCCGCGTCCACGGCCATCCTGCCCCGTTCGTGACGGTCCGGAAACCCTCCCGACACGTTCGCTCCGAACCTCACGCACGAACTTCATGACCGAATCCACCGAATCCACCGCAGCTCACCGAACCTCAGGTGCCGAACGCGCCGAGCCGGTGGTCCAGTGCGGTGCACCTCCTGCCCGCCGACACCGTGCGCACCGCCTGCCCCAGGGCGCGGCGCGAGCCGACGAGCACCACCAGGCGCTTGGCGCGGGTCACCGCCGTATACAGCAGATTGCGCTGCAGCATCATCCAGGCGCCGGTGGTCACCGGGATGACCACGGCCGGGTACTCGCTGCCCTGTGAGCGGTGGATGGTCACCGCATAGGCGTGTGCCAGCTCGTCCAGCTCGTCGAAGTCGTACGCCACCTCCTCGTCCTCGTCGGTCAGCACGGTCAGGCGCTGCTCATCGCTGTCGAGGGAGGTGACGACGCCCACCGTGCCGTTGAAGACCCCATTGGCCCCTTTCTCATAATTGTTGCGGATCTGGGTCACCTTGTCGCCGACGCGGAAGATCCGGCCGCCGAAGCGCCGCTCGGGCAGATCCGGCCGGGCGGGGGTGATGGACTGCTGGAGGAGGCCGTTGAGCGTCCCGGCTCCCGCCGGACCGCGGTGCATCGGGGCCAGGACCTGCACGTCTCGGCGCGGGTCGAGGCCGAACTTGGCGGGGATCCGACGGGCCGCCACATCCACCGTGAGCTTCCCTGCGGCCTCGGTGTCCTCCTCGGCGAACAGGAAGAAGTCGGGCATGCCGTGGGTGATCGGCGGCGCGCCGGAGTTGATCCGGTGGGCGTTGGTGACCACGCCGGACTGCTGGGCCTGGCGGAAGATCCTGGTCAGCCGCACCGCCGGGACGGGGCTGCCGTCGGCCAGCAGATCGCGCAGCACCTCGCCCGCGCCGACGCTCGGCAGCTGGTCCACATCCCCGACGAAGAGCAGATGGGCGCCCGGCGGGACCGCCTTGACCAGCTTGTTGGCCAGCAGCAGATCGAGCATGGACGCCTCGTCCACCACCACCAGGTCGGCGTCCAGCGGCCGGTCCCGGTCGTACGCCGCGTCCCCGCCGGGCTTGAGCTCCAGCAGCCGGTGGACCGTGGACGCCTCGGCGCCGGTCAGCTCGGCCAGCCGCTTGGCGGCCCGGCCGGTGGGCGCCGCGAGCACCACCTTGGCCTTCTTGGCGCGCGCCAGCTCCACCACGGACCGCACGGTGAAGGACTTGCCGCAGCCCGGCCCGCCGGTCAGCACCGCGACCTTCTCGGTCAGCGCGAGCCGCACGGCCTGGCTCTGCTCGGGGGCCAGATCAGCCCCGGTGCGCTGAGCCAGCCAGGCGAGCGCCTTGCCCCAGTCCACGTCCTGGAAGCCGGGCATACGGTCCTCCCCGCCGCGCAGCAGCCGCAGCACCTGGCCGGCGAGGGAGATCTCGGCGCGGTGGAACGGCACCAGATACACGGCCGTGACCGGCTCGCCGCCGTCCGGGCCGGGCACGCTCTCGCGCACCACGCCCTCCTCGTCGGCCAGCTCGGCCAGGCACTCGATGACCAGGCCGGTGTCGACCTGGAGCAACTTGACCGAGTCCGCGATCAGCTGCTCCTCGGGGAGGAAGCAGTGGCCGTTGTCCGTCGACTGGGACAGCGCGTACTGCAATCCGGCTTTGACCCGCTCGGGGCTGTCGTGCGGGATGCCGACAGACTGGGCGATCTTGTCGGCGGTCAGAAAGCCGATGCCCCAGACATCGGCGGCCAGCCGGTACGGCTCGTTCTTCACGACCGAGATCGAGGCGTCGCCGTACTTCTTGTAGATCCGCACGGCGATGGACGTGGACACCTCCACCGTCTGGAGGAAGAGCATGACCTCCTTGATCGCCTTCTGCTCCTCCCAGGCATCGGCGATCTTCTTCGTGCGCTTCGGGCCGAGGCCGGGGACCTCGATCAGCCGCTTCGGCTCCTCCTCGATGATCTGCAGGGTGTCCAGGCCGAAGTGCTCGGTGATGCGGTCGGCGAAGACGGGCCCGATGCCCTTGATCAGGCCGGAGCCCAGATAGCGCCGGATGCCCTGGACGGTGGCGGGCAGCACGGTGGTGTAGTTCTCGACGGTGAACTGCTTGCCGTACTGCGGGTGGGAGCCCCAGCGGCCCTCCATCCGCAGCGACTCGCCGGGCTGCGCGCCCAGCAGCGAGCCGACGACGGTGAGCAGATCGCCGGAGCCGCGGCCGGTGTCGACCCGGGCGACCGTATAGCCGTTCTCCTCATTGGCGTAGGTGATCCGCTCCAGGACCCCTTCGACCACCGCGAGTTTGAGCATGCCCCGACGGTACCGCCGGACGCCGACACGCCCCCGGGCCCTGTGCACAACCCTGTGCACAACCCCCATGGGCGCCCAGTGACCAGAATATTACGATCCGGTTTCAGCCGCTCCAGGGCTCTTGTCCAGCCTCGTGTAATCGATTCCAATCCTCCTTGTAATCGATTCCACGAGGAGGTGGGATGGCGAGCATCAAGGACGTGGCGCACCACGCCGGAGTGTCCGTGGCAACGGTCTCCCGCGTGCTCAACGACCATCCGTCCGTCCGCGCGGACACCCGTGACCGGGTACTCACCGCCGTCGCCGAGCTCGGCTACCGCCCCAACGCCGTGGCCCGCTCGCTGCGCACCGACCAGACCCGGACCCTCGGGCTGGTGATCAGCGACGTACTCAACCCGTTCTTCACCGAGCTCGCCCGCTCGGTCGAGGACGAGGCCCGCGCGCTGAGCTACAGCGTGGTCATCGGGAATGCCGACGAGCGACCCGAGCTCCAGGACCACCATGTGCGCACCCTCATGGACCGCCGCATCGACGGCCTGCTGGTCAGCCCCACCGACGGCGGCTCCCCGCTGATGCTCGACGCCGCCCGTTCGGGCACCCCGATGGTCTTCGTCGACCGCTGGATCAAGGGCGTGGACGTGCCCGTGGTCCGCACCGACGGCCAGGGCGCCATCCGGGACCTGGTGGCCCATCTGCACGCGCTCGGCCACCGTCGGCTCGCCATCATCGCCGGACCGGCCGCCACCACCACCGGACGCGAGCGCGTGGAGGCCTTCCGGTCCGCGCTGCGCGAGTTCGGCCTTGCCCTGCCGGTCGACTTCATAGGACAGGGCGACTTCCAGGCGGACAGCGGACGGCGGGTGACCGCCCGCTTCCTCGATCTGCCCGAACCCCCGGACGTCATCTTCGCCGCGGACAACCTCATGGCGCTCGGCGCGATGGACGAGATCCGCGCACGCGGCCTGCGGGTGCCCGACGACGTGGCGCTCGCCGCGTTCGACGACATCCCGTGGTTCGTCCACACCGATCCCCCGATCACCGCCATCGCCCAGCCGACGGGCGAACTCGGCCGCGCCGCCGTACGCGCGCTGATCGACCGCGTCGAGGGGCGGGCCACCGACTCGGTGATCCTGTCCGCCCGCCTGGTCACCCGCCGCTCGTGCGGCGAGCCCGAAGGGAGCAAGCCATGAGCACGCCGAGCGCCAGAGGGCCGCAGCGCGTGAAGAGCGCCGACGCGGCCGAGCTGCTGCGTATGGAGGGCGTCCGCAAGACCTTCCCCGGCGTGATCGCGCTCGACGGCGTCGACTTCGACCTGCGCCGCGGCGAAGTGCACGTCCTGCTGGGCGAGAACGGCGCGGGCAAGAGCACGCTGATCAAGATGCTCTCCGGCGCCCACCGCCCCGACGGCGGCCGCATCCTCGTCGACGGCTCCCCGGTGCGCATCCACGGCGCCCAGGACGCCGAACGGCTCGGGATCGCCACCATCTACCAGGAGTTCAACCTCGTCCCCGACCTCAGCGTCGCCGAGAACATCTTCCTGGGCCGCCAGCCGCGCCGCCTGGGGCTGATCGACCGCAGGACCATGCACCAGCGGGCCGCCGAGCTGCTGGCCCGCGTCGGGGTCGACGTCTCCCCCACCGACCGCGTACGCGACCTGGGCATCGCCCGGCTCCAGATGGTCGAGATCGCCAAGGCGCTGTCCCTGGACGCCCGCGTCCTGATCATGGACGAGCCGACCGCGGTGCTCACCACCGAAGAGGTCGACAAGCTCTTCCGGATCGTCCGCAGCCTGCGCGCGGACGGCGTCGGCGTCGTGTTCATCACCCACCACCTGGAGGAGATAGCGGCCGTCGGCGACCGCGTCACCGTCCTGCGCGACGGCCGCAGCGTCACCCAGGTCCCGGCCACCACTGCGCAGGACGAGCTGGTCCGGCTGATGGTGGGGCGTTCCATCGAGCAGCAGTACCCGCGCGAGCGCACAGGCCCGGCGGCCGGCTCCCCGGCATCGGCGCCGCTGCTGAAGGTCGAAGGGCTCACCCGCCACGGCAGTTTCCGGGACGTCAGCTTCGAGGTGCGGGCCGGTGAGGTCGTCGGCCTGGCCGGGCTGGTCGGCGCCGGCCGCACCGAAGTCGTACGCTCGGTCTTCGGTGCCGACCCCTACGACTCCGGGACCGTGCGGGTGCTCGGCAAGCGGCTGCCCGGCCATGACGTCAATGCGGCGCTGGACGCCGGAATCGGCCTCGTGCCGGAGGACCGCAAGGGCCAAGGCCTGGTGCTCGACGCCTCGGTGCACGAGAACCTGGGCCTGGTGACGCTGCGGCGCGCCACCCGCGCAGGGCTTGTCGACCGGGCCGGGCAGCGCCGCGCGGCGGCCCGGATCTCCGAGCAGCTCGCGGTCCGCATGGCTGGTCTCGACCAGCGGGTACGCACCCTCTCGGGCGGCAACCAGCAGAAAGTCGTCATCGGCAAGTGGCTGCTCGCCGACAGCAAGGTGCTCATCCTCGACGAGCCCACCCGCGGTATCGACGTGGGTGCCAAGGTCGAGATCTACCAGCTCATCAATGAACTCACAGCGTCCGGACACGCGGTGCTCATGATCTCCAGCGACCTTCCCGAGGTGCTGGGCATGAGCGACCGGATCCTGGTCATGGCCCAGGGCCGGATCGCGGGCGAACTCAACCGCCAGGAAGCGACCCAGGACGCCGTGATGGCCCTGGCCGTACAGGACATCAAGGGCGTCGCGGAAGGCGTCAAGGAAATGGAGGGCTCCCGTGGCCACTGACACGCTCAAGACCGGCAAGCCCCACAAGGGGCCCCAGACGGGCTCCAAGGCCCCTGGCGGATCCGCGGTGCTGCGCCGCGTACTGCTCGACAACGGCGCGCTCAGCGCCCTGGTGGTGCTGGTCGCGGCGATGTCGCTGATGTCCGGCGACTTCCTCGTCACCCAGAACCTGCTCAACGTCGGCGTCCAGGCGGCAGTCACCGCGATCCTTGCCTTCGGCGTCACCTTCGTGATCGTCTCCGCCGGGATCGACCTGTCGGTCGGTTCGGTGGCCGCCCTGTCGGCCACCGTGCTGGCCTGGTCGGCGACCTCGCAGGGCCTTCCCACATGGCTGGCCGTCGTCCTCGCCATCGGCACCGGCATCCTGTGCGGGCTGGTCAGCGGGGCGTTGGTCTCCTTCGGCAAGCTGCCTCCGTTCATCGCCACGCTGGCGATGCTGTCGATCGGCCGCGGCCTGGCCCTCGTCATCTCCCAGGGCAGCCCCATCGAGATCCCCGATTCCGTGGCCCGGCTCGGCGACACCCTCGGCGGGTGGCTGCCGGTTCCGGTGATCGTGATGATCGCCATGGGCCTGATCACCGGCGCCGTGCTGGCCCGCACGTACGCGGGCCGGGCCATGTACGCGATCGGCGGCAACGAGGAGGCCGCCCGGCTCTCCGGGATCCGTGTCAAGCGTCAGAAGCTCGTCATCTATGCGCTCTCCGGCGGCTTCGCGGCCATCGCGGGCATCGTGCTCGCCTCCCGCCTGGCCTCCGCTCAGCCCCAGGCCGCCGTCGGCTACGAGTTGGACGCCATCGCCGCGGTTGTCATCGGCGGCGCGAGCCTGTCCGGCGGCGTCGGCAAGGCGTCCGGCACGCTGATCGGCGCCCTGATCCTCGCCGTGCTGCGCAACGGGCTCAACCTGCTGTCGGTGTCCGCCTTCTGGCAGCAGGTGGTCATCGGCGTCGTCATCGCGTTGGCGGTCCTCCTGGACAGCCTCCGCCGCCGCGCGTGAACCGCACCACCGCGCGTGGTCCCCGACCTCTCCGTCCCCGTCCTCCGCGCCCAGTCCTCCTTCCGCGGACTCCCTCATCCTCCCTCCCCCTCCCCAGGTACTCCTGAGTCACCCCTTCGTCACCACCGGCGCCCCGTCCCTCGGGCAACCTCAAGGAAACCAACATGATCACCAAGAAGTTCGTCGCCTCCGCGGCCGTCGTCGCGTCCCTCGCACTGACCGCCACTGCCTGCAACTCCAGCTCCTCCGGCTCCTCCGACCTCAAGGTGGGCCTGTCCGTGTCCACCCTGAACAACCCCTTCTTCGTCCAGCTGAAGGCGGGCGCCCAGGCCGAGGCCAAGGCCGCCGGCGTCGACCTGACCGTCACCGACGCCCAGAACGACGCCTCCCAGCAGGCCAACCAGATCCAGAACTTCATCAGCCAGAACGTGAAGTCGATCATCATCAACCCGGTGGACTCGGACGCCGCGAGCCCGTCGGTCAAGGCCGCGAACAAGGCCGACATCCCGGTTGTCGCCGCCGACCGCGGTGTCAGCAGAGGGGAGGTCGCCACCACCGTCGCCTCGGACAACGTGGCAGGCGGCAAGCTCGCCGCCAAGACCCTGGCCGAGCAACTGGGCGGCAAGGGCTCCATCCTGGTGCTCCAGGGCACGGCGGGTACCTCCGCCTCCCGTGAGCGCGGCCAGGGCTTCACCGAGGGCCTGAAGGCGTACCCGGGCATCAAGGTCGTCGCCAAGCAGCCCGCGGACTTCGACCGCACCAAGGGCCTGGACGTGACCACCAACCTGCTGCAGGCCCACTCCGGCATCACCGGCATATTCGCCGAGAACGACGAGATGGCGCTCGGCGCGATCAAGGCCCTGGGCTCGAAGGCGGGCAAGTCCGTCAAGGTCATCGGCTTCGACGGCACACCGGACGGCCTCAAGGCGGTCAAGGCGGGCACCCTCGCCGCGACCGTCGCCCAGCAGCCGAAGGAGCTGGGCAAGCTGGCCGTGCGGAACGCGGTGGCCCTGGCCAAGGGCAAGAAGGTCGACCTGACGGTCAAGGTGCCGGTGAAGGTCGTCACCGGGAAGTGACCGCCGCGGGCGGGGTCGTCTCCCCCTCCCCGCCCCTTCCCACACCTGGGGCGAGCCCCGGGCCACCGGCCCGGGTCCGGCCCCTGACGCCAGCCACCTGAAGGGACCTACACGCATGCACGACTACGACCTGCTGGTCGTAGGGTCGGCCAACGCCGACCTGGTGATCGGAGTCGAACGCCGCCCGGCGGCCGGGGAGACCGTCCTCGGTTCCGACCTCGCCGTCCACCCGGGCGGCAAGGGCGCCAACCAGGCCGTCGCCGCCGCCCGGCTGGGCGCCCGTACGGCCCTGCTGGCGCGCGTCGGCGACGACGGACACGGCCGTCTGCTGCTGGAGTCGCAGCGGGAGGCGGGCGTGGACACCGCGGGCGTCCTGGTCGGCGGCGCGCCCACCGGCGTGGCGCTGATCACCGTGGACCCGTCCGGCGACAACAGCATCGTGGTCTCCCCCGGCGCCAACGCCCGGCTGAGCCCAGAGGACGTACGGGCCGCGGCCGATCTGCTGGCCTCGGCTGGTGTGGTCTCGCTGCAGCTGGAGATACCGCTGGAGACGGTCGCGACGGTCGTGGAGGTGGTCCGTACCGGTGCCGGCGCCGGTACGGGCGAGGACGGTACGGGCGAGGGCGGCCCGCGTATCGTCCTCAACCCCTCGCCCCCCGCCCCGCTCCCCGCCGAGGTGCTGGCCGCCTGCGATCCACTCGTGGTCAACGAGCACGAGGCGCGCTTCCTGCTGGGCGACGACCCGGCGGGCCGGGAGGAGGCCCCCGAAGCCTGGGCGGCCGCCCTGCTGGCGCGCGGCCCGCGCTCGGTGGTGATCACCCTGGGCGCCGCGGGCGCGCTCGTCGCCGACCGCGACCGTACGGTCCTGGTCCCCAGCCTCCCGGTCAAGGCGGTGGACACCACCGGCGCCGGGGACGCCTTCACCGGCGCGCTGGCCTGGCGCCTGGGCGTCGGCGACGACCTCGAGACGGCGGTCCGGTTCGCCGTACGGGTCGGCGCTGCCGCCGTGACCCGCGCCGGCGCGCAGGAGTCCTTCCCCACGGCCGAGGAGGTCGCAGCGCGATGAAACGATCCGGGATCTTCAACCGCCAGCTGAGCGGGGCGATAGCCGGGTTGGGCCACACCGACATGGTGATGGTCTGCGACGCCGGACTCCCCATCCCCGCCGGCCCGGGCGGCCCGGCCGTGGTCGACCTCGCCCTCGTGGCGGGGGTGCCGTCCTTCGAGCAGGTGCTGACGGTGCTGCTCGACGAGCTGGTGATCGAGGGGGCCACGGCGGCCCTGGAGGTACGGGAGCACAACCCGTCGGCGACCGCGCTGCTGGACGGCCTCTTCCCCGGGCCGGCGCTGGAGCTGGTGCCGCACGAGGACCTGAAGGCACGGACGGCGACGGCGCGGCTGGTGGTACGGACGGGGGAGGCGCGGCCGTACGCGAATGTGCTGCTGAGGTGCGGCGTTCCGTTCTGATCGGCGGCCTGCTCGACGAACGGGCGGGCGCGCGGGAGGAACGGGCTCCCAGGGGGAAGGGACAGACATATTTCGAGGGGCCCGGTCCATGGACCGGGCCCCTCGCTTCCCCCTCCGCAAGGCTTCCTCTTAATCCCGGTATCTCCCCGGATTCCCCCCCCCGGATTCCCCCCGGAATCCTCCCCCAGGAAGCCTGACGCCACATACGACCCGCGTGAAGCCGGAAGGGTTGCACGATTTTCTGGAGTTATCAATCCGTGACGTCTCGTCAATCACGCGATCCGCGGCCGGGGTCCGCACACTGACCGGAACGACCCCCTCCGGTGACCGGAAACCGTCCATGACCTGGCCCGCAGGACAACGTGCCGCGGATATTTCACCAGGTGGGGATTTCTTGCTCCGGGCCGCGAACCGGGCCAGGCGTGGCGCGAGCTGTCCGCCGACGGGGCCCGCCCGCTGGTCGTACGGTCCTCCTCGCCGCAGGAGGACACCCATGAGTCCTCCATGGCCGGGCAGTTCGCGTCCGTCCTCGACGTACGCGACTGGGACGCCTTCCGCGCGGCCGTACGGACCGTCCTGGACTCGGCGCGCCATACCCGGTCCCGCCCCGCGGCGCCCATGGCGGTGCTCGTCCAGCCCATGCTCACGGTCCGCGCCGACGGTGTGCTCTTCACCGCGGACCCCCTGACGGCGCGGCTGGACCGGATGCTGGTCAGCGCGGTGGACGGCGGACCAGACACGCTGGTCAGCGGTGCGCGGTCCGGCACCGACTACCACCTCACGCGGCGCGGCAGGCTGCTGCGTACGGAACCGCCGGGCGGCGCGCGGCCGCTCACCAGGGCCGAGTTGCACCGGCTGGCGCGCCTGGCGCACCGCGTGGAGCAGGCGATCGGCGGCCCGCAGGACATCGAGTTCGGCTTCGACGAGGACGGCGGGCCGTGGCTGTTCCAGAGCCGCCCCATCACCGCGCCGGCCGGCCGCCCGGCGCGCGGCGCCCGCCTGCTCGGGCCCGGCCCGGTCGGCGAAGCCACGGCTGCCGCGGGCGGGCGGCAGGCCGAGGTGCTGGCCCGGGTGCGGCAGTCCGGCGAGTACGGCCGGCCGCCGTTCGGTTCCCCGTACGGCCCCGCGTACGGCTCCACGTACGGCCCCGCGTCCGGCGGCAGCCGCCCGCGCTTCCCTGGCTGGACGAACCAGGAGACCCGCGCACCAACCACACCCACGTCTTCGTCCCCGTCCTCATGGTCACCGGCGTCGTGCTGTCCGGCCTCGCGTGGGTGGTGCAGCGGATCGCCGAGGCCACGGTCCGCCCCGGCGCCGAGCGGCGGCTGGCCGGCCGGCTGGTCTTGCTCACCGCCCCGCCCCTCACCACCGGGACCGGCGCGCCGCTCCCCGATCTGGAGGACGTGGTGATCGAGCGCAGCCACTTCACTGGTCGAGATTGCGATGATCGCCCCCGGAAGGTGATCACCACACGCGACGATTGGGAAGGCGGGAGCGGCGGCATGCGCGTGATGACGTGGAACGTGTGGTGGCGGTTCGGCCCGTGGGAGCGGCGCCGCGAAGCCATCCTCGCCGTCCTGCGCTCGGTGCGGCCGGATGTGCTCGGCCTGCAGGAGGTGTGGGCGGACGGCGACGAAAACCTCGCGGGCCGGCTCGCGCAGCGGCTCGGCATGCACTGGACCTGGGCCGCCTCCGACTCCCCCCAGAAGTGGCAGCGCCGCATCGGGGACCCGACCATCGACTTCGGCAACGCGGTGCTCTCCCGCTGGCCCATCGCCGAACGGGACGTGGCGCGGCTGCCCGCCGCGGGCGGCCCGGACGACGGGCGGCTGGCCCTGTACGCCCTGGTGGACGCGCCCGGCCACCCCGTGCCGTTCTTCACCACCCACCTCAACGCCGACCTGCACGAGTCCGCGGTCCGCTGCGCCCAGGTCACCGCCCTGGCCCGCTTCATCGCCGAGCGCCGCGGCGCCGGTCCCTTCCCGCCGGTGGTCACCGGGGACTACAACGCCTGGCCGGACTCCGACGAGATGCGGCTGCTCGGCGGATACCGTACGGCCCCGGCCGTCCCCGGCCAGGTCCTCCTGGACGTCTGGGAGTACGCCGACCCGGCGGCGCCGTGGGCCACCTGGGACGCCGCCAACCCGTACGTCGCCCGGACCTTCGAGCCGAGCGCGCGTATCGACTACATCCACGTCGGCCCGCCGGGACCCGACGGGCTCGGCCACGTCCGCTCCGTACGCCGCGCGGGCGACGGACCCGTCGACGGGGTCGGCGTCTGGCCCTCCGACCACGCGGCGGTCGTGGCCGAGCTGGCGACGGGCAACTGGTAGCCCACCCGCCGCCTCCGGCCACACGGCCTACTGCTCCGCCACCGGCTTGCCACCCTCGAGGAGCGTCTTCAGGGACGAGAGGATCATCACCCAGCCGCCGCTCACGCCCTCCAGCATCTTGCTGTCCGGGCTGTCGAACCCGTCGTGCGTGATGGTCAGCTTCACACCCATCCCCGGCTCCTCCGCCGGTTCGATATCGAAGGCGACCCTGGACTTCTCCTTGCGGGCCTCCTCGTATTCCTCGTCCGAGCCGAACAGCTCCCGGTGCATCGGGAAGATCCGGTGCCAGCTGTACGCGAGCCGCTTGCCCGGCTCCGCCTCCAGCACCTGCTGGTCCAGGTCCTCGTAATCCCCGTCGGGGCCCATTTTCCACAGCACCGACGACCCGACCTTCCAGTCGGACTTGGGCCCCCAGCCGCCGAAATACCGCTGGGCGAACTCGGCGTCGGTCAGCGCCTCGTACAGCCGCTCCGGCGTGGTCTGGATGTAAATCACGTAGACGAATTCGGGCTTGCTCACGGTTGTTCCTTCCAGGGTCCGCTTGAGATGGCCGAGGGCGCTCAGCCGCCCGCGCTCGTATTTGCCGATCCATCGATCCGATATCTCCTGGATGGGCACCGGATTCAGATAGTGCAGCTTCTCCCGCCCCCGCCGGACGGCCGTGACCAGGCCGGCCTCCTCCAGCACCGCCAGGTGCTTGCTCACGGCCTGCCGACTCATTTCCAGGCCCTCGCACAGCTCCCGCAGGGTCTGCCCGTTCCGCGTATGCAGCCGGTCAAGCAGACGCCTGCGACTGGCGTCGGCGAGCGCCCGGAATGCGTCGTCCATGTGGTCATCCCTCCGTCGACCCAGAATGGCAACCATCCGGTTGCCTGTCAACCCGCGGCGGATCCGTCCGGGACGTCCAGGACGACCGCCGCGCACCTCTCTGACCAGGCAGGACGGTGCCGGACAGGGGCCGGACGGCAGCGGACTGTCCGGGACACCGTCCATCCGTTGTTCCGCCCGGTCCGCATTGGTAGGCATTGATTGCCGGCATTCACGCGGCATCACGGTCTGCTCGATCTCGACGAGCTGGAAAACGGGGAGAAGAGAGTTGACGGCCATCAAGACAGCCATGAAAAGCGAGGGGGAAACGGCGGCCCTCTCGACCATCGACCGGGACCCACGGGCGGCGGAATCGCTCATGCTCTTCAGAGTTCTCGGCCCCATGAAAGTCCTCGGCGGAGACGAACCGTCCTCGCCACTCCGGCGAGCCATTCTCACCGCCCTTCTGCTCCGCGCCGGACAGGCCATCACCGTCGCCGAGTTCACCGAATTGCTGTGGGATGAGCCGCCCGCCTCCGCCGCGGCCAACATCCGCAGCCATCTCACGGCTCTGCGCCGCGACCTCGACGACATCGAACCGGGCCTGAGCCGACGGGTGCGGACCTGCCGCGGCAGCCTCAGCGGCTACGCGCTGGACGTCGCCCCCGAGGAGTTCGACGTACCGATGTTCATGGTGTCCGCCCGGCACGGCCGCAACCTGCTGCTGCGCGGCGACGCGGACCGGGCGGTGGCCGCGCTGGAGAAGACGGTGGCGCTGTGGCGCGGCCCGTTCGGTCCGAGTCTGCCGCCGACCCGCTGGTTCGGCGCGCATGTCGCCGGGCTCAACAGCGCGCGCTTCGACGCGTACCAGGACCTGTTCACCGCCGCCGTCCTGGCCGACCGTACCGAAACGCTCTCCTATCGGATCGAGAGCGCCATCGCCGAGGCGCCTTATCGGCAGCGCTTCTGGGAGCTGCTGTCCGCGGTGCACTGCATCAACGGCGATGCCGTCGGCGCCCTGGACGTCATCGGGCGGTGTCAACGCCTGTTCGCCGACGACCTGGGGCTGGACCTGCCGCCGAACGTCGCGGCGATGCGGACCGCGGCCCTGAACTGGGACCGCGCGGAGGCCCAGCGCCTCGTGGCGGCTCTGGCACCGGCCGCCTGACGCCTCACACCTCACGCCGGCACCCGACGCCTGTGCGGGCCGTATGCACGGCCTGTGCGCAAACCCCGCTCTTCGCGATGCGGCCAATCAACAACGGCCTCGCAGAATTAATTCACGGGCCGCCGGAGCAGCGGGGCAACCGGGGCTCGCATTTCAACCCGATCAAGGAGACAAGATGAACTCAGAATTCGAGGGGGACATCTCCCTCATGGAAGAGCTCGCGGAGCAGGACCTCCACGACCCCACAAACGGGGGCACGCTCACCGTGGCCCACCGCATCAGCCAGTACTTCGGAGGTGGAGGGTACGGATTCTTCTGCACCCTGACCAAGGAATGCCAGCCCAACTGCAACTGACCACCAGCCAGAGAAGGGAATCGCCATGCAGAAGGACACGGACATCCTCGGCGCTTGGGACGAGGCCGAGCTCGTCGAATTGAGCGAGGCGGACGTCCATGGGGGCACCGGACCCGTCTGCGCCGCCATCGGCGTCGTCACCGCCGTCACCGGGGTCGCCGTCGGGGTCTCCGCGGCGGTCTGCCCCACCACCAAGTGCACCAGCAGGTGCTGAGCGCCGGGCGTCCGGTTCGGTGAGCGCATAGCGCATCGCGGTGGAACGGGGGCCCGCGGACGGGCCCCCGGTTCCGCCCCGTCCGCCGAATTCCGGTGCATCCACATGGATATGGAGTATTACGAGTCGTGAAAACCTCAGCCCCGTACTATCCGGAACTGAGCGAAGCTCAGGTCACGGATAACATCGCGCCGCTGGCGCAATTCGACGCGCAGACCCTCGAAGTGTTCCGAGGCACCGAAAGTCCCCGGGCCGCCATATCCCCGGTCGCCACTCCGCGCGGCGCCGTGGCACCGTGGTGCGCGGCCCCCGAGCGTTATCCGTTCCAGAGGATCGTCAAAAACGCCGCCGCCTCACTCGCGGACCCCGATCCCGTCACCCCGTTCGCGCCGCTGTTCGCCGATCCCCCGGACGTACTGCGGCAGTTGCTGGAACGCGCCGAGGCCCGGCTGCGCGAGGTGTACACCAGGCCGTTGGTCGCCGCCATCAACAACGCACGCCGCCATGGTCGACTCATGGGCGCGGACCCGGCTCTGCGGTACCGGTATTTCGTCGACCAGTCGATCCGCGGTTCCTTCGAGGAACTGAGCGGACTGTCGTTCCCCGTACTGCGGGATGTCACGCGCGTCGTGCTGGCCTACGAGGCCCACAACTTCCGGGAGCTGTGCCTGAGGCTCACGGCCGACCGGGACGCCATCGCCGCCACCTTCGGCATCGATCCGGCGGACCAGATCGTCTCCCGCGGGTTCGCCGACGGCGACGCGCACCACCAGGGCCGCAGCGTGTCCGTCCTGGAGTTCCGTTCCGGCAGGAAGCTGGCCTACAAGCCGCGGGACGTGTCCTGCGAGGCCGCCTACGCCGTCATCGCCCGCGAGGCCAACGACTGGCTGGGCACCTCCCTGGTCGCCGCCAAGGTCCTGGAGCGGGCAGGCTACGGATATGTGGAGTACGTGGCCGCGGAGGACGTCGCGGACATCTCCGCACGGTTCATGGAGGCCAGCGGCGAGCTCGCCGCCGTGATGTACCTGCTCAACGCGCAGGACATGCATGTCGAGAATGTCGTGGCCACCCGCCGCGGCCCCGTGCCGATCGACTTGGAGACGATCCTCCAGCCCGTTCGGCTCCACCTCGGTACGCCCGAGGAGACACCGGACAACGCCCATCACAGGATCGCGCAGTCGGTCTACGGCATCGGGATCCTGCCCCTGCTCCTCGCCGGCCGGGACGAGGACTCCGGCTATGTCGACCTCGGCTTTCTCGGCGAACAGGGAGGCGGCCAGTCGCCGTTCAAGTCCATCGAGTTCGAGGCTCCGTTCACCGACCAGGTCCGGCTGACGCTGCGCAGGCAGGCGGCGGAGGAACGGCAGACGGTCGTAGGGGGGACGCTGAGCCAGGACGAGGTCCACGCGCTGGGCGAGCGGATGGCGGCCGGATTCGTCCGGGTGTGCGGCGCGGTGATGTCGGACAAGGGACGCTGGACGGCGCTGGTGCGGAAGGCCGCCGCCGGCGTGCGCGTGCGCTACCTCCACAATCCGACGATGGTGTACGCGCAGACGCTGGGCGCGGCCTCGAGCGCCCGGGCCATGAGTGACCGTGCGTTCTATCTGGCGGCGCTGAAGCGGGTCGCCATTGCCAGCCAGTCCTCCGCGCGCGCGATCGTCCGCTCCGAGCTGCGGCAGCTCGCGGGGCGCGACATCCCCTACTTCACGGTCGCCGCGGCGGACGTGGCCCTCATGGACGGAGAGGGAACAGAGGTCGGGGCAGTGCTGGCCGGCTCCCCGATCGACGTCGCCACGGCGAAGGTCACCGCCCTGACCGAGTTCGAGGTGGGCGAGCAGCTCAGACTCATCCACTCCGCCTTCTCCTGCCGCTTCCCGGACGACCATCTGACCTCGGCCGACGGCTTCGGCGCCCCGCTGCCCGGCGCCACGGCGGACGGGATGCCGACGGGGGAGCCGGGCGACACGCTCGCCGGGGTCGCGACCCGGCTGTGCGACATCATGGTCGCCTCATCCCTGCCCGACCGGTACGTCCATCTGCCCCGCACCTGGATCGGTCCGCTCGCCTCCGCGCAGTCCAATCGGCCATGGCCGCCCGCGGTGCTCGGCTACGACCTGTACACGGGGAGGGTCGGCCCCGCGCTGGCCCTGGCGGCAGCCGGCCGCGTCCTGGACAACCCCGCCTACCGCGACCTCGCCACACAGATCTTCTCGGCCATCGCGGAGGGCCTGTCCGATCCACCGTCCGATCCACCGTCCGAGACATCGGACATGCGGCAGACGGCGCCCTTCGCGGCCTACGCCGGATCGGCCGGCACGCTGGTCGCACTGTCGGCGGCGGGCAGGCTGCTCGGTCGGCCCGGCTGGGTCCGCGCCGCGCAACAGGCGGTGCCCGAGGTGCTCGACCTCGTGGGCGCTCACCCTGCCGCCGACCGGCCCCTGGACGTGATCAGCGGGCTGGCGGGCGTCCTGTCCTGCGTGACGGCGATCGGTGGACCGCACGGGGACGAGTCGGCCGCCGCGCTGACGGCCATGCTCACGGACGCCCTGCGGCCGGATGTGCGCCACCCCGTACTCGACCAGTCCGGCTTCGGACACGGGGTCAGCGGTGTCATCCACGCATTGAGCCGGGCCTACCCGCGCCTGCCCGAGTACCGGCGAGGAGCCGTCGAAGCCACGCTGTCCCGCCTGATCGCCCGCCTGCGGGACTTCTACGCCCCTCGTGCGGGCGACTGGTACTCCAACATGGCCACCCCCTGGTCCTTCCCGACCGGCTGGTGCCACGGGTCGGCCGGCATCGCGCTCGCCCTGAACGCGTACGGGGAGGTGTCCGGCGACGCGTCGGTGGAGCGCCTGCGGAAGGTGGCCGTGAGGAACCTGCTCGGCCATGGCTTCGGCCGCAATCTGACCTGGTGCCACGGGGATCTCGGCAACCACGACATCCTCTCCGCCGTGGCGAACACCGAGGATTCGCTGCGCGCCGAGGTCGCCGACGTCGAGCGGACGTGGCTGCGCCCCGAGGTGTTCGCCCGCAAGGCTGGTGACACGCGGAGCCGGTACGCGCACACCAACAGCCTCCTCGTCGGGACCGCCGGGATGGTGATCCACCTCGTCAACCGCCTCGATCCGTCCGTTCGTCTGTCCCCCGTCGAGCTGAGCGTCGATCTGAGCACGGAGGGCCGATGACATGACATGGAACCTCATCGGCCGCCGGTCCACCACTACCCGGCGCGTCCCGACGATCATGCAGGTGGCCCAGACCGAATGCGGCTTGTGCTGCTGTGTCGCGGTCCTGCGCCACCACGGGCGCGCGGAGGAGATCTCCAGCGCGCGGCAGGTCATGGAGGCCGGCCGGGACGGCCTCAGCGCCACCCAACTGGCCCGGTTCCTGCGGGAGCGCGGGATGGACGCGAAGCTCTTCCGCGTCAAGGACGCCTCAGCCCTCGCGAAGTTCACCTCGCCGGTGATCCTCTACTGGGAGGACTACCACTTCGTGGTCCTCGAACGGTTCGACGGCCACAGCGCGATCATCATGGATCCGGCGATCGGGCGGCGAAACCTCAGCAGGAAAGAGCTGGAGTCCTCCTTCAGCGGCATCGCGGTGTCCGCCGAGCCCGGCCCCGACTTCGAACCGACGCCGCGGAAGTTCATGGCGGAGTGGCGCGGCGTCCCGCTCTTCGCGGCGGGTTCGCGCAGGCGCATCGCGCTGGTGGGCCTGCTGTCACTCGGTGGATACGGGGGGACCCTCGGTATACCGATGCTGACGGAATGGGCGGTCGACCGGTACGTCCGCTGGGGAGGTCTGGAAGACCTCGCCATGGTGCTGTCGGTCATTGTCGCCGTCGCGGTCGGGTACTTCGCGCTGTACCTGCTGCGAGTCGTCGTGCTCTCGTCCGTGGTGGCGATGATGGGCGAGCATCTGATGGTCCAGACGTTCTCCAAACTGCTCTCCCTGCCGTACAAGTTCTTCACGACGCGACAACCCGGCGAGCTTCTGTTCCGGCTCAACAGCGTGACCGCGATCCGGGATCTGCTGTCCTCACGCGTGGCCCAAGGCGTGCTGGACGTCGGGACGCTGGTGTGCGTCAGCGGTTATCTGCTGATCTCCGAATGGCGGCTCGGCCTGATAGCGGCGGGGCTGTCCCTGGCCAATGCCCTGTATCTGGTGAAAACCCGGGTCCGGGTGATGGAGACCCTGGACGCGGAGATCAGTGAGCTGAGCAAGAGCCAGTCGGCCCAGCTGGACGCGATCGTCTCGGTGCCCACCATCAAAATGGGCGGCTATGCTGCCGAGTTCCTGGCCGGCTGGAGCAAGGTGTATTCCTCCTCCCTCCAGGCGATGAAGGACCGCATGCGCCTGCAACAGGGCCGGATCTCGGGCCTGAGCGCCACGACCCAGATGTTCGGCCCGCTGATCCTGCTGCTGTCGAGCCTGTACCTCGTCAGCCACGGCCAGATTTCCCTGGGCCAGGCCATCGCGGTACAGACGGTGTCCGGCACCTACTTCGCGCTGTCGACCTCGGTGTTCCAGACCTGCACCGAATTCGCCGAGGCGTCCCGCTACATGGCGCGGCTCAACGACATCGCTGAGACGCCCTCGGAGGATCGCGGCGGTGACCTCAAGCGGCTGCCCACGACCTCCATCCGTCTGACCGACATCGGCTTCCAGTACACGCGCCACAGCGACCCGGTCCTGAGCGATGTCTCGATCGACATTCCGGCCGGGGCCAAGGTCGCCCTCGTCGGCCCCTCGGGATCCGGTAAGAGCACCCTGGGGCGGATCATCTGCGGGCTCTATGAACCGACGCGGGGCACCATCGAGTTCGGCGGGCGGGACATGAGCGAATACGACAAGGATTCGCTGCGCCGCTCCATCGGATACATCCCCCAGGAAGTACATCTGCACAATCGCACGGTCCTGGAGAACCTGACGATGGGGCAGGACATCCCCGAGGAACAAGTGCGCGAATTCTGCGAGAGCGTCGGAATCCTCGACTTTCTCCAGGACCTTCCCATGGGGCTCAACACGCTGATCTCGGAGATGGGCGCGAACTTCTCCGGCGGTCAGCGGCAGCGGCTCGCCATCGTACGGACCCTGCTCCAGCGGCCCGCGATCCTGGTCCTTGACGAGGCGACGGCCTCGCTGGACACCATCAACGAGCGACGCGTCACGGACATCATCCAGGACATAGGCGCGACGCAGATCATCATCGCCCACCGGCTGGCGACCATCAAAGCGGCCGACCGCATTTACGTACTCGACCGCGGACGCGTCATCGAACAGGGCACACACGAGGAATTGCTGAACGGAGGACCGGTCTATATGAATCTCTACGCGGAAAGTGACCCCGATGTCCAGGTATCGGGGCGGGAGGTATCGGGACCGGAAAGCATGACCGGCCCGGAGGGACCGATCCCCGACCCGGACGTCTCGATCCCCGCTTTTCTCCCGTTCTATCAGCACCTCGTGCCCAGGAGCTCCGTGGTCGCGGCGCTGCGCGAGGTCATGACCCCGGTCACCCGCCCCGAACGGCGCGAGGCGGTGGTGGACACCATCTGGGGCGAGCTGCTGACGGCTGTCGAGGGCCACTCCTTCCGTACGCTGATCGGCGAGTTCCACACCTTCCGCGAGGGCCTTGGGCTGCCCATGACGGCCGACGTCGACGAGGCACTGCAGCGGTTCCGCAGGCATCTCGGCGCGCCCGGCACCTGCCGGCGCATCGCCGACACCTACCCGGTGCTGCGGCAGCGGCTGGCGACCCTGGCGGACAACTCGCTCGACGCGTACACCGATATGTTCGCCGCGTACACGGCGGACCAGGAGACGCTGCGGGCCGAGGGCCTGACGCCCCGCCCGGCGGCGGCCGGGGAGCTGATCGAGGACATCTTCCTCACCGGGTCCGATCCGCACAACGACAACCGCCAGGTCATCGGGGTGCGGCTGACCAGCGGCACACGGCTGATCTTCAAGCCGCGCGCCCTGGCGACGGACAGCTTCGTACGGGACCTGTACGCCGCGGCCGACCCCTACCTCATCTTCTCGCTGCGCGACTGCCTGCCCATGTCGGTGACGTCGGGCTCGCACGGCTGGCAGCAGTTCATCCCCTCGGAGCCGATGACCTCGCCCGATCAACCCGCCCGGTACTTCTACCGGTTCGGCGCGCTGTGCGCGATCCTCTCCGCCATCGGGGCGTCCGATCTGCACGACGAGAATCTGCTGGCCCACGGCGAGAACCCGTGCGTGATCGACACCGAGACCATCCTGCGGCCGGACGCGGGCGTCGAGAACGACACGCTTCCGCATCTGCTGATCAATCACGTGAAGCTGTCGGTCGTCTCCACCATGCTCGTCCCCTCGATGAGCCCGGCCTCCCCCGTCGACGTCCTCATGGCCGGGGTGGGCGTGGCCGGTGACCAGCCCTCCAAGATGACCAAGACGGTGATCCGCGACATCGGCACCGACGGCATGTCCGTCGCGCGTGACCCCATCACCTACCGCCAGGACGCCAACCTGCCACGGCTGGGGGACGCGCCGCTGTCCGCGACGGACTACTTCTCCGATGTGCTGGCCGGCTACTCCGACGCCCTCGAGTTCGTACGCGGCGGTGCGATCCCGGCGCTCCTCGACGCCCATCGGGACATGCCCGTCCGGTATGTGCTGCGGGCGACGCTGGTCTACGCCCGGTTCATGGACGCCTCGACGCACCCCTCCTATCTCGCCCGGCCCGAGGAGGCCGAGCGGCTGTTCGGGCTGCTCCGGAACTCCGGCCAGTTCACGGACGAGTTGGCCAGTCGCGTCGGCGACGAGGAGCGCGCCGGTATGCACACGGGGAACGTGCCCTATTTCAGCTCACGGGCGGACTCCACCGACCTGGCGACGTCGCGGGTGCGTTTCCCCGAGGTGTTCAAGACCTCGTCGGTGGACCACGCCCGGCGTGGCGTCACCCTCAACGCCGCCCGGCCGGACGGCTATCACCACTATCTGCTCGAGGAGTGCTTCGGCGAGGTGTTCGGCGAGGACAGCCCGGCCGGGCTGTCCCGGCACAGCGTGTTCGCGGCGCCCCTGCGGCACGCCCGCCCGGGCACCTGGTGGCCGGAGATCGCGCGTCGGATCGCCGACCTCGGCGTAACCCTCCACACCCCGGACGGCCCGCGGACCGGCTGGCTGGGTGGCATCGGCCCCGGGCGGGCCGCGCCCACCATCACTCCGGGCAACTTCGTCTCGTTCCACGACATGGGCGGCATCATCGCCTTCCTGAACCGGGCGACCACCCTGGACGACGGCTTCCGGACCATTCACCACCGCGCCGACCAGGGACTCGACGAACTGCTCACGGAGTACGGCGAGACGCTTAACCAGATGCCGGAATCCGTGTTCAGCGGCGCCTCCTCCCTGCTGCTCACCCGGCCGCAGACGGCGCCGGCCGACTGGCTCGGATCCCTTCTCGACAAGATCGACGCACGGTCCGCGTCGAACGACCTGGAGACCGACCTCAGCAACGGCCCGGCCGGTCTGCTGATGGTCCTGCTGTCCCGCCTGGAGGCCGGCGACGACCCCGCCGCCCTGTGCGGCGAGGACCGGCTCGCGCGCCTGCGCGATATGGTCCTCGGCCACCTCCAGGCCCCCAGGACCGCGCCGTGGTTCGACCTGGCACATGGCGAGCTGGGGCTCCAGTGGGCCCGCGCCCGTATCGGAAGGGTCCTCGGCGACGAGGCGCCGGCCCGGGAGTCCGCGGACTGGCTGACCGCACGGACCGGGTCCGGTACGGGAACGTCGCTCGCGGGGTGGTGCAACGGCGCGGCCGGTCTGCTGCTGGCCTCCGCCGAGATCCTGTTCTCCGCCGGCCGGGCGGACGAACTGTCCGGCCGGCGGCTGACGACCCTGGTCGACGCGGCGACACGGCTGCCCGCCCGTCGCCCGGTCGACCTGTCCGTCTGCCACGGCAGCAGCGGCGTCGTCCAGTCGCTGATCGCCACGGGGCGCGTGCTCGGCGACGACTCGCTGCTGACCCGAGCACGCGAATACCAGGAGCTCGTCCTGACCAGGGCCCGCGAAAACGGGTTCTACACGGGGTCGCCCGGCCGGACCTCGCTGCTCGGCTACATGCTCGGCTGGGCCGGCATCGGCGACACCGACGCCCTGCTGCATGCCGCGGAGCAGAACCACGACGACGGCTTCTTCCGCGTCCCGGTGGCGATGACCTCGGAATTCGCGCGGCCGGGCCAGCCGGTGGGGTGAGCACGGGACCGGTGAGTACAGGACAGCGACACGCCGTCGTCACGGCGTGTCGCTGTCCCACATCAACCGCGGAGCTATTTGCCCTTGCGCATCAGTAGACGCCCGTGGCCGAACCGCTCCCCTTCGCACGGCTCACGCAGCATCCGGGCGGCCTCGACGAACCCGGCCTCGCCGGCCAGCCCCGCGAGCTCGTCGATCGGCCACCGGTAGGCCGTCGTCACTCTGTGGTCGAACTCCGTAAGCGGGTCACCCTCCGACTCGAAGAACGCGAGCAGGAGGTGGCCTTCAGGCGCGAGCACCCGCTGGAACTCCGCGAAGAACGAGGGCACGTTCTCCGGCGGGGTGTGAATGACCGAATACCAGGACACGACGCCGCTCAGTTCTCCGTCGGCCAGGTCCAGGGCGTCCATGGAGCCGACCTCGAACCGCAGGTCCGGGTATGCCTCGCGGGCGAGATCGATCATCACGGGCGACAGATCGACACCGAAGACATCCAGCCCCAGGTCCCGCAGATGCGCGGTGATATGTCCGGGGCCGCATCCCAGCTCCGCTACGGGCCCGGCAGCGGCGGTGGTCCGCGCGAGCTCGGCGAACGCGGCGAGCATCGCGCGATCCAGCGGACGAGTGTCGAGCTGGTTGCGGGCGAGTTCGTCGTAGAGGACGGCCACGGCGTCGTAGGCATCCGCTGTCGTACTGAGGTGGGAGGAAAGGTCGGTCACAAGCGAGGACCCTAGGGCCTCCCCTGGCGCGCTGACGAGTGGCAGAAATCAGCTTTGATCACGTTCCTGGCGAGTTCGTCGTCGTTCCAGTTGTCGTTGGTGTTCAGCGACAGCACATGGCTGCCGTCCTCCGTCGAAACGGCGTAGGTGACCGATCCCAGGATGTCCCCGTCGTGCCCCCACACCGTCACGCCGCACGTCAGGGGGTAGCTCCGCACACCGAGCCCGTACTCGTATCCGCGCCCGGTGTCGACGCCGGTCAGCAACTCGCCCTGCTGACGCGGGGGAAGGACGCGCCCGCCGAGGAGCGCGCCGAAGAAGCGGTTCAGATCGTGGGTGGTGGAGATGATGTCCCCGGCCGCCCAGGCCATGGAGGAGTTGAACTCGGTGACGTCGTAGACCTTCGCCTCCGGCGAGTCGTCGAACAGACGGGAGTACGCCCGCGCATGGGGCTCCGGCAGGGTCGGGGAGAACCCCGGTACGACGGTCTCGTCGAGACGCAGCGGGCGGAGCAGCCGGCTCTCCACCACGTCGGCGTAGCTCTGTCCGGTGGCGGCCTCGATGACCATCCCCGCGAGGAGATAGTCGGTGTTGGAGTAACGCCACTCGTCCCCCGGCTCGAACACGGGCGGGTGGGAGGTGGCGATCTTGACGAGTTGGTCCGGCGTCCAGCTGTCGTAGCGGTGCTCCAGGAACGCCGCGCCGGTGTAGCGGGAGACGAAGTCCTGGTCCTTGAGTATGTCGAAGACACCGCTGGTGTGGTTGAGGAGTTGGCGAAGGGTGATGCTTCGACCGTCGTAGTCGCCGTGGACGAACACTCCGGGAAGCCACTTCTCGACGCTGTCGTCCAGACTCAGGCTCCCCTCCGCCTCGAGCTTCAATAACGTGACCGCGGTGAAGGTCTTGGTGATGCTGCCGATACGGAAGTGGTCCGCCGGCGTCCGTGGCCGGGGTCGCTCCAGATCCGCGACCCCGGCCGTGCCGTGCCAGGAGCCCCGGCCCAAGTCGACTCCGGCGACGACGCCGGGGGTGCCGCTTGCGACCAGGTCCTCCAGCGCGGCCTGGGTGGCCGGACGGTCCGGGCCGGTGGGCTGCGGCGGCCGGTGCTGCTGGGCGCCTGCGGTGGACATCGGCGCGAGGGCCAACGCGACGAGAGCTGCTGCGACAAGACCGGTGAGCGTGCGGGGCCGGCGTAGATGATGGCGATTCATGCTCGCGAAATTACGGGCGATTTACGGCGCCGCCATCAGGGATCACCCCGGCTCTGCCCTTGGCCTACCCCGAGATCGGCGGGGCTGGGCGGTTGACCTTGACACTGATGTGAGACTTTAGCCTTTCCTTCGCCGGGATCTCCGACGACGAAGGAGCGATGATGCCGGGAGCAGTGATCATCGGAGCGGGGCCGGGGATCGGCCAGTCGGTCGCCCGCCGCCTCGCGCGCGAGGGTCTGCCGATCACCCTCGTGGCACGGTCCGAGAAAACACTGACGGCGGCGGCGGAAGCCCTTTCCGCCACCGGGGTACCGATACGCCCCCTGGTCGCCGACAGCACCGACGAACGCGCCCTGCGCACCGCCCTGGACACCGCGATCGAGGAATTCGGCCTGCCCGACGTCGTGGTGTACAACGCGGCGATCATCCAGGCGGACTCGCTCGGCGAGCTGTCCGTATCCGCGCACCTGGACGCCTGGGCCGTCAACGTGGTCGGAGCCATCAACGCCGCCGCGCGCGTCGTCCCGGCGATGGCGGAACGTGGCAGCGGCACGTTTCTCATCACCGGCGGGATGCCCGAACCGAAGCCGCAGTACCTCAGCCTCTCCCTCGGCAAGGCCGGTGTGCGGTCGTTGGTGGCGCTTCTCGACCAGCAGTACGGCGCCTCCGGTGTGCATGTGGCCACGGTGACCGTTGGCGGCCCGGTCGCCCCCGGCACGGATTTCGACCCGGATGTCATCGCCGAACACTACTGGCGGCTGCACACCCAACCGCAGCACGAGTGGGAGCGGGAGGTCCTGCACAGCGGACGCACCGACGGAACAAAGATGTCGGAATCTCGGATCTCTCCCTCGCGGATGTGCGGAAGCTCTACTCGGGCGACATCACCAACTGGAAGCAGCTCCCCGGCGGACCCGACCTGCCGGTCAGACTGGTGAGCCGGGACGGGAAATCAGGGACCCGCGGTGTGTTCGAGAAGCGCGTGCTGGGCAGTACGGCCGAGCCCGCGCGCACCTCCGACGACTGCAAGACGCCGAAGTTCGGGAATGCGCACGTCATCCGCTGCGAATTCGACAAAACGGAAGAGGTGTTGAAGACCGTGGCCCGGATCCCGGGCGCGATCGGCTACACCGAGTTGAAAGCGGCCAAGGACCGCGCCGACCAGCAGAAGGACATTCGTCTGCTGCGTCTGGACGGGAAGAAACCGTCCATCGACGACGTCAGGAAGGAGGCGTATCCGTTCTGGGAGCCCGAGTACGCCTACACCTACGGGGCCCCGCCGACCAACTCCCTCACATCAAAGTTCCTGGACTTCCTGGCCAGTGACACCGGACGGAATCTCATCGAGCGCCACGGTCATCTACCGTGCTCCGCCCCGGAGAACCAGCAGGCGTGCCGGCGGGCGCTCGGCGGCTGATCCCGATGATTCAGCCCTCCGCCGCCCCGGCCCCCGAGGCCGTGTCGATCACCTCGTCCAGGACGGAGCGCGAGCGCTGGAGGTCCTGGATCATCCGGTCGATACGGTCCCGCTCCGCCGTGAGGTCCGTGACCAGGTGTGCGTCGGCGATCTCGGACGGACCGCCGTCGGCGTCCCGCATACAGGGCAGCAGCTGCCCGATCTTCGTGCTGGACAGCCCCGCGGCATACAGCTCCTGGATGCGCAGCACACGGTCGACGGCGGCGTCCGCGTAGTCGCGATGGCCGCCGGGGGTGCGCTGCGCCGTCAGCAGCCCCTGCTGCTCGTAGTAGCGCAGGGACCGCTCGCTCACCCCCGTACGCCGGGCCAGCTCACCGATCCGCATGACGCACCTCACACCGTACGAGCTTGAATCTGACATCAATGGCAAGTTCTACGGTACCCGCATGACGAACACCGAGACCACTTCCCGCCTCTTCACCGCCACCCGCCTCGGCCCCCTGGACCTGGCCAACCGCCTGGTCATGGCGCCCATGACACGTAACCGCGCCGACGCCGACGGCAGCCCGACGCCGCTCATGGCCGACTACTACGCCCAGCGCGCCTCCGCAGGGCTGATCATCGCCGAAGCGGCCACCCCCAACGCGGTCGGCCAGACCTACCCCAACATCACCGCCATCCACACCGACGCCCATGTGTCCGGCTGGCGACAGGTCACCAAGGCCGTGGACACCGTGGGCGGCACCCCGATGTTTCTGCAGATCCAGCACGGCGGCCGGGTCGGTCACCCCGACAACAGCGGGCTGACCCCCATCGCCCCCTCCCCGATCCCGCTCCCGGAGCCGATCCACACCCCCACCGGCCGCCAGGACGCGGTCACCCCCCGCGAAATGACACTCGAGGACATCCGGGCCACCGTGAACGACTTCGCCACCGCGGCCCGCCGCGCGCTCGACGCCGGGTTCGCCGGTGTCGAGGTGCACGCCGCCAACGGCTATCTCCTCCACCAGTTCCTCGCCCCCAACACCAACCGGCGCGACGACGCCTACGGCGGCACCGTGGAGAACCGCATCCGGTTCGTGGCCGAGGTCGTCGACGCCGTCGCCGAGGCGATCGGCCCCGAGCGGGTCGGCCTGCGCATCTCGCCCGGCATCGCCGTCAACGGCATCGCAGACGCCGACGCCGACATCCTGTACCCGGCGCTCCTCGCCCGCATGGCCGACAAGAACCTGGCCTACCTCCACGTCGTCTTCGCCGACCCCGATCAGCCCCTCTTCCAGCGCATCCGCGCCGACTGGCCCGGCACACTGATCGCCAACCCGGTCCTCGGCCAGGGCCCCATCCCCGCCGACGGCGGACGGCAGGCGGCCGAACGGCTCCTGGCCGCGGGAGCCGACCTCATCTCCCTCGGCCGGCCCTTCCTCGCCAACCCCGATCTCGTGGAACGGCTGCGTACCGGGGCGCCCATGAACCAGATCCGCGACAAGTACCTGATGTACGTGGGCGGCCCGACCGGCTACACCGACTACCCCACCCTCGACGCCGTACGCTGATGGCCTCGACGTGCGGTTGCCCGGAGGGATGCGACGCGATGTCGGCCAGATACGAAGGCGGGACCACCGAAGACCCGGGCGCCGCGGCGGCCCGCCTCACCGGCCGCCCGGTGACCGGCCTCCGCCCCCTGTCGGGAACGCTCGCCCAAGTCGTGCTCGACGGCGGGCAGGTGGTGATGGTCAAGCGCGGCTCCGACCCCGGAGCCGCCCTGGCCGAGGCCGCGGGGCTGGCCTGGCTGGCCGAGGCCGGTACGGTCCGCGTCCCGGCGGTGCACGGCCACGACCCGCACTGGCTGGTGACCGAACACATCCCGACCGGCCCACCCAGCACCCGCGCCGCGACCCGGCTCGGCCACGACCTGGCCGCCCTCCACACCGCCGGCGCCCCCGCGTACGGCGCCCCGCCGCCCGGCGGACCCGAGGAGGCGTACATCGGGCTCGCCCCGATGCGCAACGTCCCCGGCCCCGACTGGCCCCTCTGGTACGCCGAACACCGCGTACTGCCCTATCTGCGCCGCGCGGTCGACGACGGCACGATGCGCTCCGCCGAAGCGGCCGTGATCGAGCGCGTCTGCGAACGGCTACCCGAACTGGCAGGCCCCGCCGAGCCCCCCGCCCGGCTGCACGGCGACCTGTGGAACAGCAACGTCCTCTGGGGCGCCGACGGACAAGCCTGGCTGATCGACCCGGCCGCGCACGGCGGCCACCGCGAGACCGACCTGGCGATGCTCCACCTCTTCGGCTGCCCGCACCTGGACCACGTACTCGACGGCTACCAGCAAGCGGCCCCACTAGCCGACGGCTGGACCGACCGCATCGCCCTGCACCAGCTCTTCCCGCTCCTGGTCCACGCGGTCCTCTTCGGCCGCGGCTACGCCGAACAGGCCCTCACGGCGGCCCGAGCGGCCCTGACGGCCTGACCCGCGCTCAGCTCCGTACAGCCGACTGCCGTGCCGGCCGCCTCCACCGTCTGCGCCAGGAGCACGGCGATGGTCATGGGACCGACCCCGCCCGGGACCGGGGTGATCAGGCTCGCCCGCTCCCTCGCGGTCTCGAAGTCGACGTCCCCGACATTGCCCGGGTCGTACCCGACATCGATCATCACAGCGCCCGGCTTCGGGCAGGCCGAAGGCCATGGCCCGCACCGAGGCCGGGTCTTCCCCGCCCAGCACAGGGAGGAACGCCGCTCGGCGGCGGACGGTGACGGCCCCCGGGGCGGCTAGCATCACCCGCACCGGATCCGACGAACGGAGTTCATCCGTGCGTAACCCGCGCGTTGGCGTCGCCATCTTGACCATGGGCACTCGGCCCGCCGAACTGACCGCCCTGCTGGCTTCAGTGGCCAAGCAGGACACCCCCGCGGCGCGGGTGGTGGTCGTCGGCAACGGCTCGCCGCTGCCGCTTCTCCCCGACGGGGTGACCGGTGTCGAACTGCCGGAGAACCTGGGCATCTCCGGCGGCCGGAACGCCGCCCTGGCCCGGCTGAAGGAGTTCGGGGATGTCGACGTGGTGGTGGACCTGGACGACGACGGGCTGCTGATCAGCACGGACGTCTTCACCCGGCTGGTGGAACTGTACGAGTCCGACCCGCGGTTGGGCATCGTGAGCTTCCGCATCGCCGACGAGCGTGGCCGCACCCAGCGCCGCCACGTCCCCCGTCTGCGTAGCTCGGATCCGATGCGCGGCGGGTTGGTGACGACGTTCCTCGGCGGCGGCCACGGCCTGTCGATGCGGATGCTGGAGGAAATCGGCGGCTGGCCCGAGCCGTTCTTCTACGCCCACGAGGAGACCGACCTGTCCTGGCGGGCCCTGGACGCGGGTTGGAAGGTGCTCTACGAGCCGGACTTGGTGCTCCAGCATCCGTGGACATCGCCGACCCGCCACGCGGTCTTCTACCGTATGGTCGCCCGCAACCGGGTCTGGCTCGCCAAACGGCACCTTCCCGCCCTCCTCGTCCCCGTCTACCTGGGAACCTGGACCGCGCTGACCATGGCCCGCACCAGGTCGGCGGCCGGATTGCGGGCATGGTTCGGCGGCTTCGTCGAGGGCCTGCGCACCCCGTGCCCACCGCGTCGGCCGATGCGGTGGGCCACCGTATGGCGGATGACGCGGCTGGGCCGACCGCCGGTCATCTGATCAAGCGGTCGCTAAAGCACCAGCGTCCGGTAGCGGTCGGCCACCTCCGCCAGAACCTCCGCGCCGTCCCGCGCCCATAGGGCCGGGTTGAAGATCTCCACCTCGATCGGCCCGTCGAAGCCCGTCGCGTCGACGCGCTCGCGGAACCAGCGGAAGTCGACCGCGCCGTCGCCGAGTTGGCCGCGGCCCAGGAGGACGCCTTCCGGGAGGGGGGTGATCCAGTCGGCGAGCTGGAAGGAGGCGAGGCGGCCGCCGGCGCCCGCGCGGGCGATTTGGCCGGCCACCGAGTCGTCCCACCACAGGTGGTACGTGTCGACGACGACGCCCACCTGGTCCGCCGGAAAGCGCTCGGCCAGGTCGAGGGCCTGGGCGAGGGTGGAGACGACGCAGCGGTCGGAGGCGTACATGGGGTGCAGGGGTTCGATGGCCAGGCGGACGCCGTGGTCGGCGGCGTAGGGGGCGAGTTCGGCGAGGGCGTCGGCGATGCGCTCGCGGGCTGCGAAGAGGTCGCGGCTGCCGGATGGGAGGCCGCCGGAGACCAGGATGAGGGTGTCGGTGCCGAGGGTGGCGGCCTCGTCGATGGCGGCGCGGTTGTCGGCGAGGGCGGCGGCGCGCTCGTCCGGGTCGATGGCGGTGAAGAAGCCGCCCCGGCACAGGGAGGTGACGGCCAGGCCCGCGTCGCGGATCAGTCTCGCGGCCGCCTCCACGCCGTACTCCTGCACCGGCGCGCGCCACAGGCCGACGCCCGGGACGCCCGCCTTGACGCAGCCCTCCGCCAGTTCGGGCAGCGACCACTGCTTGATCGTTTCCTGGTTGAGGCTCAGACGGGTCAGGTCGCCGCTCACACCGGTCATTGCGTCACTCCGTACACCGTCAGCAGGGCCTTCATCCTCGACTCCGCGAGCCCCGGGTCCGGGAACAGGCCGAGACCGTCCGCCAGTTCGTACGCCCGCGCCAGGTGCGGCAGCGAACGGGACGACTGCTGGCCGCCGACCATCGTGAAGTGCGACTGGTGGCCGGCCAGCCACGCCAGGAAGACGACGCCCGTCTTGTAGAAGCGGGTCGGGGCCTGGAAGAGGTGGCGGGACAGCTCGACCGTGGGGTCGAGCAGGCCGCGGAAGGCCGCCGTATCGCCGGTGTCCAGCCGGCGCACCGCCTCGGCGGCCAGCGGGCCCAGCGGGTCGAAGATGCCGAGCAGGGCGTGGCTGAAGCCGTGGTCGTCGCCCGCGATCAGTTCGGGGTAGTTGAAGTCGTCGCCCGTGTAGCAGCGGACGCCGTCCGGGAGGAGGCGGCGCAGCTCGATTTCGCGCTGCGCATCCAACAAAGAGACCTTGATGCCGTCGACCTTGTCGGGGTGGGCGGCGATGACGTCGAGGAAGGTGCGGGTGGCGGCGTCCAGGTCGGTGGCGCCCCAGTAGCCTTCGAGCGCCGGGTCGAACATGGGGCCGAGCCAGTGCAGGACGACCGGTTCGGCGGCCTGACGCAGCAGGTGGCCGTAGACCTCGAGGTAGTCGTCGGGGCCTTTGGCCACGGCGGTCAGGGCGCGGGAGGCCATGAGGATGGCCTGGGCGCCCGCCGTTTCGACGACCTCCAGCTGCTCCTCGTACGCGGCCCTGACCTCGTCGAGGCCGTACGGGTAGCCGATCTCGGTGACCGGCAGCTGGTCGGTGCCGACGCCGCAGGCGATGCGGCCGCCGACCGCCTTGGCCTCTGCCGCCGAGCGGCGGATCAGCTCGGCGGCGCCGGCCCAGTCGAGGCCCATGCCGCGCTGGGCGGTGTCCATGGCCTCGGCGACGCCGAGACCGTGGGACCACAGGTGGCGGCGGAAGGCGAGGGTGGCGTCCCAGTCGACGGCGGCGGGGCTGTCGGGGGTGATATCGGCGTACGGGTCGGCGACGACGTGGGCGGCGGAGAAGACCGTACGGGAGGCGAGCGGCGCACCGCCGGGGGCGAAGGCCGCGGGTTCGGTGCGGGGTTCGTACGGGCGGGTGGCGCCGCCCTCCGCGGGGAGGTGGATGGTCACAGGCTCAGCTCCGGTACGGGCGGGTGGTGCCACCCTCGGCGGGGGTGGATGGTCACAGGCTCAGCTCCGGTACGTCCAGGCGGCGGCCCTCCGCCGACGACTTGAGGCCCAGCTCGGCGAGTTGCACGCCGCGCGCGCCGGCCAGCAGGTCCCAGTGCCAGGGGTCGTCGAGGGCGACATGGCGCAGGAACAGCTCCCACTGTGCCTTGAAGCCGTTGTCGAACTCCTCGTTGTCCGGGACCTCCTGCCACTGGTCGCGGAAGCTCTCGGTGAGCGGGATGTCGGGGTTCCAGACCGGCTTGGGGGTGGCGGAGCGGTGCTGGGCGCGGCAGCGGCGCAGCCCCGCGACGGCCGAGCCCTCGGTGCCGTCGACCTGGAACTCGACGAGTTCGTCGCGGTTGA
This sequence comes from Streptomyces sp. NPDC020845, assembly GCF_044334165.1. Taxonomy (NCBI): domain Bacteria; kingdom Bacillati; phylum Actinomycetota; class Actinomycetes; order Kitasatosporales; family Streptomycetaceae; genus Streptomyces; species Streptomyces sp. NPDC020845. The sequence goes on from NZ_JBIRSJ010000007.1 coordinate 369,699, forward strand.
CGCGGACCGCCCAGGAGGAGTTGATCTGCGCGACGGCGCCGCCTTCGAGCTGGAAGATGCCGTAGGCCGCGTCGTCGGCGGTGGCGTCGTACGGCTTGCCCTGCTCGTCCCAGCGGGTGGGGATGTGGGTGGTGACATGTGCCTGGACGGTCCGTACGGCGCCGAAGAGCTCGTGCAGCACGTACTCCCAGTGCGGGAACATGTCGACGACGATGCCGCCGCCGTCCTCGGCGCGGTAGTTCCAGGAGGGCCGCTGGGCGCTCTGCCAGTCGCCCTCGAAGACCCAGTAGCCGAACTCGCCGCGCACCGACAGGATCTTGCCGAAGAAGCCGCCGTCGATGAGGCGCTTCAGCTTGAGCAGGCCGGGGAGGAAGATCTTGTCCTGGACCACGCCGTGCTTGACGCCGGCCGCGTCGGCGAGCCGGGCCAGTTCCAGGGCTCCTGCCAGGCCGGTGGCGGTGGGCTTCTCGGTGTAGATGTGCTTGCCGGCCGCGATGGCCTTCTTGATGGCCTCTTCGCGGGCGGCGGTGACCTGGGCGTCGAAGTAGATGTCGATCGAGTCGTCGGCGAGGACGGCGTCGACGTCGGTGGACCAGTGGTCCAGGCCGTGGCGCTCGGCCAGGGCCTTGAGGGCGTGGTCCCGGCGGCCGACGAGGACCGGCTCGGGCCACAGCACGGTGCCGTCGCCGAGGTCGAGGCCGCCTTGTTCGCGGATGGCGAGGAGGGAGCGGATGAGGTGCTGGCGGTAGCCCATGCGGCCCGTCACGCCGTTCATGGCGATCCGCACTGTCTTGCGTGTCACGGTTTTCTTCTCCTCACCGATGTCCTCTTCAGACGTCGCCAGAGTCATAGCAAGCGCTTTCTTTATCCCATACGCTAGCCGCCCCGGTCCATCTCTGTATAGAGAGCGGGCACGAGGCGGCTGCACACCCCCCGGGCGGATCAGCGCAGTGTCAGGCGGTAGCTGAGCGGCGCGCGCCCCGTGATCAGCACGCGGATACCGGAGACATTGAGGCTGCCGGCCATCCAGCTGTAGCGCTCCCCCACGTCCACGGTGGCCGGCTGACGCGGGCCGCTGCCGTTGCCCGGCCCGAAGGTGATCACGTCATCGCCCACCGTGTACGTCCCGTACCCCTTCACCAGCTGGTACGTATCCGCCTGGCCGGCGACCGGCTCCACGCCGCCGAGCGTGCCGCCGGGACGGAAGCACAGCTCCAGGGCGAGCGGGACCTCGGAGGGGCCGACCGAGAAGTCCAGGTCCCAGCCGCCGCCGGACTCCCTCAGCCGCACCTCCGTACGCAGGGTGCGCCACTGCTTGGGCCGGTGCGGGAAGTCCATCGCGGACCAGAACCGGCCGTCGTCGGTCAGCGGGTACAGCCCGTCGGCGCGCCGGTGCTGCGGCGGCAGCGGCAGGTGGAACGCGGCCCGGACCTCCGCCGACAGCCGCCAGCCGTCGGACGTGCGCACCAGGTCCTCGGCCCGGAAGTGGCCGGTGGAGAAGAACTGCGGGGACAGCCGCAGCGAGTCCAGGATCGCCCCGCCCTTGCGCCACTTGAGGAAGGTCGGGTTGGTGGACAGACCGGAGGAGATGGCGTGTACGTCGGGGAAGTCGGTCCCGCCGAAGATCGAGGTGCGGGCGGTGCCCCGCCCGATCCTGACCAGGCCGCACTCCTTGTCGTGGAAGGTGAACTTGCCCGGGGCCTCGTCGGCCTTGGGCAGCGGTGCGGCCAGCTCCGGGTGGTCGAGCACCTCGGCGAGGAAGTCCCCGAGCGGGGTCTCGTCGAAGGTCTGGTCCGCCCCGCGCCGCTGGATGGTCTCCGCGACGGCCGCGAACCGCCCGTCCTTGTCCCGGAGCGCCAGGGCCCGGTACTGGAGCCAGTACTCGGACACATGCTTCGTCGTCTTCTGGTCCTGGCGGCGCGAATGCACCGTCTCCACCTCGCCGTTCGGCTCGATGAGGGAAAGCGTCGCCTCCAGGTTGCGGCGTACGCATGCGTACAGCTCGGGCCGGTCGGTCAGCCGCGCGAGCGTCAGCAGGGAGGGGTTGGTGACGATCGGCGCGTAGGTGGCGCTGCGCTCGCTGTACTGGCCGGCCGGGTACTGGTCGATGCCCTCGGCGAGCCAGGCGTCGATGCGCCGGGTGTAGCTCTCGTCCGGCCAGAAGGAGTTGACGCGGGCGAGCGCGGCGCAGATCTTCCAGCGGTGGTTGGGGGTGTGCACCCCGCCGTCGGCCAGGCCCTTGCCCGCCTTGATCAGGATCTTCTTGAGGGTGGCCCGGATGGACCGCGTGGAGGTGTCGTCGTCCTCCTCCAGCAGCCCGTACGTCAGCCCCAGGTCGACGATGGAGAAGCCGGTGTCCGGCGGGGAGTGCACCGCGCCCTGGTCGTAGAGGCCGTCGTCGAACTGCGCGGCGGCCAGCGCGTCGGCCAGTTCGGTCATCGGGGCGATGAGCGCGGCGTCGCGGTGGTGGGTGGCGTCGGCCCATACGTACACCGAGGCCAGCAGGCGCAGGCTGCGGGCGGCCCAGCGGGCCTTGCCCTGGTTGGTCAGCTCGGCGATGGCGGCGGCGCGGCCGTCCAGGACCTCGGCCACCCGGCCGTCGGCCGCCTTGGTGAGGACGGCCAGGAACTCCTCGTCGACATCCGTGGCCCGGCCCGGTGCTGCCGCGGCGGACTCGGGCGCGGCGGCGAGCAGCCCGCCGACGGCGGCGGTCCCGGCGAGGAAGTGGCGGCGGTGCAGGGTCATCTGTGGCGCTCCGTGGTGGTTCGGGAATGCTCAGGGGTGGCCGTGCCGGCCGCGGAGTGCTCGACGGCCCGGGCGGCGAGCGCGAGGGGGCCGGGCACGAGGAGGACCAGCGGCGGGTAGGCCCAGGCGCAGACGGCGGCAGTGGCCACGGCCAGCAGCAGGACGGCGCTGCCGCGCGGCGCGCGCACCGTCTCGTACGCCGCCGTACGCGCCGCCTCCCGCCAGCTGGTGGCCGACTCCGGGCGGGCGCAGGCGCGCAGCAGGACCACGGCCAGCAGGGCGCCCGCGGCCAGCAGGGCGGGGCGGAAGACCGCCGCGCCCGGCAGCCCGGCCCCGGCCAGCAGCGCGTTGAACAGCAGCAGCGCGCCGCCGGCCACGACGGCCACCCCGGCCAGCAGATCGCCGGTGCGCAGCCGGGCCCGCAGGGCCCGGACGTAGCCCGGGACGGTGATTGTCTCGTCGTGGCGGACCCGCCGGTCGAGGGCGGCGCAGGCGGTGGACATGGCGGCGGGCGCGGTGAGCACCGGCAGAGCGGCGACGGTGGTCACCAGGCCCAGCAGCAGTACGTCGGAGAAGAGGGCGAAGCGGGGGCCGACCAGCTCCCCCGGTTCGCGGGTGGTGGCGTGGGGCATGGCGGCTCAGCCCTTCAGTCCGGAGTTGGCCATGCCCTCCACCAGGAAGCGCTGGAAGGCGAGGAAGAACAGCACGATCGGCAGCAGCGCGAAGACCGACATGGCGAACATCGGGCCGAAGGCCGACTGGCTGGAGGCGTCCACGAAGGACCGCAGGGCCAGGGTGAGGGTGAACTTCTCCGGCTCGAAGAGGTAGATGAGCTGGGTGAAGAAGTCGTTCCAGGTCCAGATGAAGGTGAAGATCGCGGTGGTGATCAGGGCGGGCCTGGTCAGCGGCAGGATGACGCTGAAGAACGAGCGGAACGGCCCACAGCCGTCGATCCGCGCCGCCTCCTCCAGCTCACGCGGCAGCGAGCGCATGAACTGCACGATGAGGAAGACGAAGAAGGCGTCGGTGGCCAGGAATTTCGGCAGGATCATCGGCCAGTACGTGTTCACCAGGCCGAGCTGGCTGAAGACGATGTACTGCGGGATCAGCACCGCGTGGTGCGGCAGCATGATCGTCGCGATCATGAAGGCGAACAGCGGGCCGCGCATCTTGAACCGCAGCCGCGCGAAGGCATACGCGGCGAGCGAGCAGCTGATGACGTTGCCGAGCACCGCGCCGCCCGCGATGAGCAGCGAGTTCCACAGCAGCCGGCCGACGCTGACCTCGTTCACACCGTCCAGCGCGGTGGAGTAGTTGCTCCACTCCAGATGGCTGGGGAGCAGCTTGAGGCTGGCGATCACCTCGTTGGCCGGTTTGAAGGAGGTCGCGACCAGCCAGGCCAGCGGGTAGAGCATCACCAGCAGTACGCCGATCAGCACGACGTGCAGGGCGATCCGGGCGGGGCGCGGGCGGCGGCGGGCTGTGGCGCCCGTCGTCACCGCGTGGGTGGTGTCCACGGTGGTCATCGGGCCTCCTCGTTGTCGTCGTTGGCGTAGAAGACCCAGGAGCGGGAGGTGCGGAACAGCACCGCGGTGACGATGCCGATGGCCGCCAGCAGCACCCAGGCCATGGCCGAGGCGTAGCCCATATGGGAGGCGGTGAAGCCGCGGTCGTAGAGGTAGAGCGTGTAGAAGAGCGTGGAGTCCGCGGGTCCGCCCTTGCCGCCGCTGACCGCGAAGGCCGGGGTGAAGACCTGGAACGCCTGGATGGTCTGCAGCACCAGATTGAAGAAGAGCACCGGGGACAGCATCGGCAGGGTGATGGAGCGGAACTGCCGCCACCATCCGGCCCCGTCCATGGCCGCCGCCTCGTAGAGCTCGCCGGGTATCTGCTGCAGACCGGCCAGGAAGATCACCATGGGGGCGCCGAACTGCCACACGGTCAGCAGCGCGACGGCCAGCAGCGCCCAGCCCGGTTTGTTGATCCAGCCGCCGATGTCCAGGCCGAACCAGGACAGCATGTTGTCCACGGTGCCGCCGTCGTTGAAGATCGCCCGCCAGACCAGGGCGATGCTCATGGAGGCGCCGAGCAGCGAGGGGGCGTAGAAGGCGGAGCGGTAGAAGCCCTTGCCGCGCTTGACCGACTTGAGCGCCAGCGCGACCGCGAGGGCCAGCGCCAGCTGCAGCGGCACCGCGATCACGACATAGGTGAGGGTCGAGGTCACCGACCGCCAGTAGCGGGGGTCCTCGGTGAACATCTGGACGTAGTTGCGGAAGCCGACCCAGCTGGGGTCGTTGAACATGTCGTAGTTGGTGAACGACAGATACAGCGAGACGGCCATGGGCAGCAGCGTCAGCACACAGGCGCCGAGCACCCACGGGGACAGGAACACCCAGGCGGCGCCCTGGCGCTCGCGCTTCGGGGGGCGCTTGCCGGACCGGCCGGCGCTCGCCGGGGTCGGCTGGGGGCGGGTCGCGGTCGCGGTCATTGCCTCAGCTCCGCCTTCGCCTCGGTGACAAAGTCCTCCGCCGCCTCACGCGGCGACATCTGCTCGAACGACACCTGGTCGTAGTCGCGGCTGAAGGTGGTCTGCAGCGATGCGTCGCCCTTGGGCGGCGCGGGCGGCGGATCCTTGAGCTTGCCCTCGAACTGCTTCTGGTACGACGAGACCACCACGTCGAACCCCTCCAGCTTGGGCGCCACGACCTTGCGGATGGAGTCGTTGGCCGGGATGCCGCGGGAGTTGCCGAGGATGGCGCCCGCATCGGGGTCGTTCAGCAGGAAGTCGATGAACCGGGCGGCCTCCTTGGGGTGGCCGGTTTTCGCGGACGCCCCGAAGAACATCGACGGCTTGAAGTACTGGCCGGGCGTGCCGTTCTCGCCCGACGGCATCGGCGCGAGTTTCACGCTCTCCCCGACGATCGCCAGATAGCCGCTGGCGGGGGCGTCCCAGTTGAAGTCCGAGACGGCCTTGAGCCGGCCGAAGGGGGTGTTCTCCACCGAGCCGTCCATCTGGGTGGTCTGCTCGGCGGAGCTGACCGCGCCCTGCTTGCGCAGCTTGCTGCACCACTCCCAGTAGCGCGCCAGATCGTCCGCCGTGAAGCCGAGCTTGTAGTCGTCGGTGTAGAGGACCTTGCCCTGGCCGCGCAGCCAGATCTCGAAGACGTCCTCGCTCTGGCCCGGGTCGGTGCTGCCCGCCCGTCCGCCGGTGGCCTTGGATCGAGACAGCTTGAGCATGGCGTCCGCCCAGTCGTCCCAGGTCCAGCCGACCTTGGGCTCGGGCACCCCGGCCTTGCGCCACAGGGCCGAGTCGTACACCACGGTCTCCGAGCCGCGCGCCACCGGGATCGCATACTGCTTGTCGTTCACGACGCCGGTGGCCAGCAGCCCCTTGTCCATCTCGGCGGTACGCAACTCCTTGTGTTCGCCCAGGTCGAGCAGGACACCGCCGTCCGCGTACTGGTTGATCATGCGGTAGTCCAGCTGCATCACATCGGGCGCGTCGCCGCCCGCCGCCTGGGTGGCGAGCTTCTGCTTGTACGCGTCGAAGCCCGCGAAGTTGGTGCTGATGCGGATGCCCGGGTTCTTCTTCTCGAAGAGCTTGATGGCCTCTTCCGTGCGGGCCGCCCGGTCCGGGTTGCCCCACCAGGTGAAGCGCAGGGTGACCTTGCCGCCCGAGCCGCCGCCTTCACCTCCGCCGCAACCGGTGAGGGTCGCGCAGAGGGTGAAGGTGAGGGCCAGGGCGCAGGACACCTTTGTCCTGATTCGAAGCATGCTGTGGCCAGCCTCCCTTCTGATCTTTCCGAAACGTGGTGGCCAGCGATCAGCGCTGGGACAGGGGTCAGGTCACTCGCCGTAGTACGGCAGCGTGACGCCGGGGAGTTCGTACTCGTCGCGGCGGCCGCACATGCCGTAGCCGCCCTGCCGGGTGGGCCCGGACGCGCGGACACGGGCGCGGGCCAGATGGGCCGGGTCGCCCGCCGCGAGGGCGGCCAGCTGGTCGCCGGTGCGCTGCGCGGCGGCGAGCGCGCCGTCGCGCCAACGGGGCTCCCAGGCCGCCACCTTGGGCCCGACGAGCCGCACCGCGGCCTGGTGGAAGGCGCGCAGCGGGCCGTCGTCGCCCTTCTCCAGGGCCTCGCGCAGCCCCAGATAGCCGGTGACCGCCAGATCGCGGCGGCGCCGGGCCGCGGCGTCGGCCTCGGGCCCCTCCTTGGCGGGCAGCGTGGCGGCCGCGGTGTACGCCTCGGCGTCGGCCAGGACCTCGGAGGGGAAGGTGAACACGGCGTCGCCCGCCTCGGGCAGCCCGCTGTTCTGCATCAGCACGGTCACCTTCAGCCCGCCGCCCTGCACCATGCGGTGCACCGTGCCGGGCGAGAACCACACCACCGCGCCCGGCTCCAGCGGCGTCTCGACGTAACCGTCCTCGACGGTCAGTGTCTGGACGGCGCCGCGCCCGCCGGTGACCACATACGCCTCGGTGCACGCCAGATGGAGGTGCGGGCTGCCACCGCACACCCCGTCGGCGGCCTCCCACTCGTATGCGCTGATGTGGGAAAGACCCACCCCGCCCGGCAGCGGATCGGTGATCCCGGTCATCTTCCGCTCACCACCCGTGGGACTTGAGGTAGGTCTCTGCGCGGTCCCGGTCCCAGGCGCCGTCCGCGATCACCACGCGGTAGCGGTACGCGAAGCTCTCTCCCGGGGGCAGCGCGAACTCCTCGAAGAACGCCCAGGAGAAGGCGACCGAGGGGATGGGCTCGGAGCGTACGAACCAGTGGGAGGCGTGAATGGCTCCCCCATCCTGTGACAGGTTCTGAGGCGCGTGGGAGAACAGCAGGGTGGAGTGGCCGTCCACATCGTCGTGCTCGGCGGTGATGGCGATCCAGGGCGCCTCGGCGGCCGGGGTGCCCATCAGATCGGACGCACCCTGCTCGCCCTCGCCGCCGCGCCCGCCGGGGCCGAACACATCGCCGCCGGTGAAGTCGCGGGGTCCGCGCCAGTTCAGCCCGGTGTAGCCGGCCATCTCACGGCCCGCGGTGGTCGGGGAGCCGAAGCGCAGCTCCTCGCCGCGGACGTTGGTGAGCCGGATCGACCAGTCGATGGCCCAGGTGCCCTCGGCGGGCTCCACGGAGTGCACCTCGACGGTGCGCAGCTCCTTCGCCCACTCCTGGCCCCCGCTGTGTTGTTCAGAAGGATGGGCCACCCATGTCAGGTTCTCGGCGAAGCGCAGCCGGTCGTCGGTGACGGTGAACTCCTCGAAGCCGTCATGGCGCATCGAGCCGACACGCTCCTCGACCCGCTGGTAGCCCTGCTCCGGGCCGAGGTAGCTGTTGCCGCCCCAGAAGTTCTGCTCCGACAGATGGCTCGCGGTCATCTGCAGGCCCTTGTGCCAGCGGTGGTCGTTGGGCCGGTAGCCGGAGACCACATTGCCGGCCAGGGTGCGCAGCGGGTGGGTGTAGGGCTTCAGCGATTCGAACGGGTCGGCGTCCGGCTTGTAGACGTAGGCCAGCAGCTCGACGCCCCCGGACGCGACCGTGACGCTCTCGCCGTGGGTGTGCGTGACGGTGATCGGCTCGGTCATGCTCAGTTCTCCTTGGCGGGTGCCCAGTCGGGGTGGTTGCCGTGCATGGCGTCGTAGTACGGGTCGCCGGGGGCGATCTCGCCGGCGTGAACGGGCCGTCCGGTGAAGGCCGACTTGTAGAGCGCGGCCAGGAACTCCATGGTGCGGCGGGCGTCCGGGCCGCTGCCCGGGGGCCGTACCCCGTCCCGCATCGCGTCGAGCACCACGGCCAGCTGGGCGGTGTGCGAGCTGGGCAGATCGGCGGCGGGGGTGCGCCAGTGGGCGATGCGGTCGGCGGCGTCGCGGGTGTGCGGGGCGGGGGTGTAGACCCAGTCGTCGTTGGTGTGCCCGTACAGGTGGGTGAGTTCGACGGTGGCGTCGGCACAGTCGATGCGGATCCGGCTGACCTCGTCGGGCGACACCACGCTGTTGACGACGGTGGCCACGGCGCCGTTCGCGAAGCGGACCAGCGCGGTCGAGACGTCCTCGCTCTCCACGTCGTGGACCAGCCGCCCGGCCATGGCCCGTATCTCGGTCCAGTCGCCGAGGAGGTAGAGCAGCAGGTCCATCTGGTGGATGCCGTGGCCCATGGAGGGGCCGCCGCCCTCGCTGTCCCAGCGGCCGCGCCAGGGCACCGCGTAGTACTCGGTGTTGCGGTACCAGGTGGTCTGACAGTGGGCGACCAGCGGCTTGCCAAGCTCGCCGCTGGTCAGCAGCTCGCGGGCGTGGACGGCGCCCGAGCCGTAGCGGTGCTGGAAGACCACGGACGCGTACGGGCCGCCGTCGGGCTTCTCGGCGGCCTCGGCCGCCGCGATCTCGTCGTACTCGGCGAGCGTGAGGCACAGCGGCTTCTCGCACAGCACCCAGGCCCCGGCGCGCAGGGCCGCCACGGTCTGCTCGCGGTGGAGGGAGGGCGGGGTGCCGATGAGAACCAGGTCGGGGCGCTCGGCCTCCAGCATGGCGGCCAGGTCGGTGTAGCCGGTCACGGTGAATCCGGGGCCCGTCTCGCCGGGCTCGGCGGCCTGGGCGCGGAATGCCTCCAGGCGGCTCTCGTCCACGTCGACCCCCGCGACGAGGTCGACGCGGTCGGCCTGCGCGCGGAGCGCGGGCAGATGGCTGCCGGAGACAATGCCTCCGGTGCCGACGACTGCGGCACGGATACGGGTGGTGGCTGCGGCCATGAACAGGGCTCCTCGCCGAGGGAAAGCGCTTGCTGGGGAGGACCCTAGACATGGTCCGGATGACCGGACAAGACCTTGGAGAGCACAATCGGGCCCCTGTTGAAACTTTCGAACGGGAGGGGAACGGCGGGTGCGCGGGGGGTGCCTCTCCATGGGCGATGCGCCCGGACATCCCTCTCCGGCACCCGCCCTGACCAGTGAGAGCATGGGCGTGCGCGAAGGGGCGCACGCGGCGCACCACCAGGTGACCATCCAACGGAGGAATCATGGCAGTGACCCTGGCCGATGTGGCCGCACGGGCGCGGGTCTCGGCGGCCACCGTGTCGCGCGTCCTGAGCGGCAACTACCCGGTCGCCGAGTCGACCCGGGCCCGGGTGCTGCGCGCGGTGGACGAGCTTGAGTACGTGGTCAACGGCCCGGCGAGCGCGCTTGCCGCCGCCACCTCGGATCTGGTGGGCGTGCTCGTCAACGACATCGCGGACCCCTTCTTCGGGATCATCGCCGGCGCCGTGCAGTCCGAGATGGGGTCGGCCATGGGCGCGGAGTCCGGCCGCCACGGTGAAAAACTCGCCGTGATCTGCAATACCGGCGGCTCCCCGGAGCGCGAACTCAACTACCTGACCCTGCTCCAGCGGCAGCGCGCCGCCGCCGTCGTGCTCACCGGTGGCGCCGTCGAGCACCCCGACCACATGGCCGCGGTCGCCGCCAAGGCATCCCGCCTGGCCTCCTCCGGCACCCGCGTGGTGCTGTGCGGCCGCCCCCCGATCGAGGACGCGGTCACCCTCACCTTCGACAACCGCGGCGGCGCCCGGCGGCTCACCGAGCATCTGCTGGCCCTCGGCCACCGCCGGATCGGCTATGTGGCCGGCCCCGCCGAGCGCACCACGACCCGCGACCGCCTCGAGGGACATCGCGCGGCCATGTCGGCGGCGGGCCTCGGCAGCCTGGGCGAGGCGGGGGCGGAGCGGCTGACCGTCCACGGGCTGTACGACCGCTCCTCCGGCTATGACGCCACGCTCGAACTGCTGCGCCGCGACGAGGCGTTGACGGCCATCGTGGCCGCCAACGACACCATCGCGCTCGGCGTCTGCGCGGCGCTGCGCGACCAGGGGCTGCGGATCCCCGACGACGTGTCGGTGGCCGGCTTCGACGACCTGCCCTTCAGCGCGGACGCGGTCCCGGCCCTCACCACGGTCCGGCTGCCCCTCCACGAAGCGGGTGCCCGCGCCGGGCGCCTGGCGCTGGGGCGCGAGCCGCAGCCGCCGGGTGGGGTGGCGATGGTGCGCTCCGAGCTGATGGCTCGGGCTTCTACGGCTCCGCCGCGGGCCGCTCGGTAGCCCGCCCGAAGCTGGTCTGAGCTCAGCCCCGCGCGGTCTCGCACCGCTCGACGGCATGGCCGGATGCCGGGTGCGCCTGTCGTCTCGCGCCTTCGGCGCAAAGCGGCTGGCTACGGATGAGGAGGGGGACGGCTCGGGTGCGTTGCCGGGCGGCGGGTCGGCTGCCCTGAGCCGGGGCGATCCAGCGCCCGGGACACCGGTGGTGTTTTAAATATGCTTGATCTGGAGCAAGTATTGGGTCAAGCGAATTTTTTTGGGGGACCCATGTCCGACGACCTCGACACCGCCATCGACGAGGTGCGTTCCTTCAACCGGTTGTACACCCGAGTCATCGGCGTCCTCGACTATCCGGGCCGGCTGCACACCCCGTACACCCTCAGCGAGGCCCGCATCCTGTACGAGCTCGCCCAGCGCGAGCGCGCCCATGTGTCGGCGCTCCGTGGTGACCTGGGGCTGACCGCCGCCCATATCAGCCGGACGCTCGGCCGCTTCGAGGAGCAGGGCCTGATCACCCGCGAGCGCAACGTCCGCGACGCCCGCCACCAGCAGGTCTCGCTCACCGCCGAGGGCCGGGCCGCCGCGGCCGAACTGGACCGCAAGTCACGGGAGTCGGTCGCGCGGCTGCTGGACCGGCTGGACCGGCCGCAGCTGCGTCGGCTGCGCGAGGCGCTGGCGACCGCGCGCGGTGTGTTCTCCGGCGCGCCCGAGCGGGTGCGGCTGCGTGCTCCGGGCCCCGGCGATCTCGGCTGGATCGTGCAGCGGCACGGCGCGCTGTACGCCAAGGAGTACGGGTGGAATGGTGAGTTCGAGGCTCTGGTGGCTCGGATCGTTGGAGAGTTCGGCACAGATCCGGGGTACGAGCGCGCTTGGATCGCCGAGCTCGGCGGGCGTCCGGTCGGGTCGGTGCTGTGCGTACGGGACGAGGCGCCCGAGACGGCCCGGCTGCGGCTGCTGCTCGTCGAGCCGGACGCCCGGGGGTTCGGGATCGGTGACCGGCTGGTGGGGGCGTGCGTGAAATTCGCCCGCGAGGCGGGCTACCGCGAACTGGTGCTGTGGACCAACGACGTCCTGACCGCCGCCCGCCGGATCTACCAGCGGGCGGGGTTCGAGCTGATCGCCGAGCGGCGGCACCACAGTTACGGGGCCGATCTCGTCGGCCAGGACTGGCGGCTCACCCTCCGGGGAAGATGACGTCGCTGCACGAGTAGAACGACTGGTCCAGGTGGCTGGCCTGCCAGATCATGAAGACGACATGGCGGCCGGTGCGCCCGGGGGCGTTGACCGGGATCGAGACGGTGACCCCGTTGAGGGAGGGGTCGGTGGAGGGCTCGCCGACTCCGGGAGCGATCTTGCCCGTCTGGGCGACCAGTTCGAGGTCGCTCCAGCGCAGCGGCTGGGTGGTGGCGTCGTAGCCCTGCTTGGTGACGTAGATGCGGTAGTAGTCGGCGCCGTGCTTGGCCTGGTCGTGGTTCTTGAAGGTAAAGCTGTTGCTGACGGCTGTGGCCTCCCACTTGCCGGGCACGTCCATCGCGTTGTAGCGGCCCGAGGAGGTGTGCCCGCCGCTGCAGAGCTGGCCGTCGGGGAGGGCGGCCTGGTGGTTGCCCGCGACGCCTTCCCGGTAGAGGCCGTTCCAGTTCCACATGGCGTTGACATCGGCCTGCCAGGCCTGCCAGCACATGGGGTCCTTGGTCTTCATCTCCGGGTTCTGGAAGTCGCCGCCCCAGCGTTTCCAGCAGCCGTAGTTGCGCGAGGCCGGGCCGATGGCCGAGCCGTGGGCGGCGGCGGTGTCCGCCAGCGGGATCGCGATCATCAGGACGGCGGCGGACGCGGCGGCCGACGCCCGCGCCACCCACCGTCTCCGGTTGTGCTCATGACAAATCATGGTGGCTCCAGATGTCCCTTGTTCTCCTCTGATACGGGGTGCGCACGATGTACGGGAGCGCTCCCATCGTAGAACCGGGCTCTGAGGGCGGCCAGGTATCTGAAGGGGCGTCATCCGGCCGAAAATCACTCGCGCCAAGGAGGCTTCGCGGGATAAGGAGTGAGCAGTCGGAACTGAATCAGAGCATGAGGTAAACCCGCTGAGTACGCATCAGGTCATCGAATGGACCGAAGCCGGGCGGGCCCGCGACGCCCGATGGCGCTCCGAGAACGGGGCGCCCCCGCCCCGCCGGGTGGCGACCGCCGACGACCATATGACGGCCGACACCGCCTACCGTCTGGCCTGCGAGGGCACCGCGCTGCTGTGGTGCGGCGACTACCAGGGCGCCCGACAGTTGCTGAGCGCCATGGCCCGCCGCGCCGATCGCGGCCCGCGCCGCCCGCGCCGGCGGCGCGCCCCCGCGGCCTCCCCCGCCGAGGCCTTCCACCAGCACCGGCAGGCCCAGTCCCGGCGGGCCCGGGTGCTGGGCATGCTGCTCGTCCCGCTGGACGGCGACTACGGTGTGCCGCTGCGCCGCGCGCCCGACGTACGGCAGGCGTGCGCGGAGGCGTACGGACCGGCCGAGGGGCCCTCGGTGACCTCCCTGAGGGAGCTGCTGGGCCTCATCGGCGCGCATGAGTGGCGCACGAAGGGCGTCGCGGTGCCGGCCCTGGGCGGCGACCGGATCCATCCGCACTACGGCGTCTTCTCGCCGGTGCGCGGCGAGTACGTGGACCTGGTGGCCGAGGCGCCGCTGCCCGGCGATTCGTCCCTGGCGTACGACATCGGCACGGGGACGGGCGTCCTGGCCGCCGTGCTCGCCCGCCGGGGCGTGGGGCGCGTCGTGGCCACGGACCAGGACCCGCGCGCGCTGGCGTGCGCGGGGGAGAACATCGCACGGCTTGGTTTGGCCGGGCGGGTGGACGTGGTGCGGGAGGACCTTTTCCCGGGCGGCCGGGCCCCGCTCGTCGTCTGCAACCCGCCCTGGGTGCCCGCCCGCCCCACCTCGCCGGTCGAGTACGCGGTCTACGACCCGGACAGCCGGATGCTGCACGGCTTCCTCGACGGCCTGGCCGGCCATCTCGCCCCGGGCGGCGAGGGCTGGCTGATCCTCTCCGACCTCGCCGAACACCTGGGCCTGCGCCCGCGCGAAGAGTTGCAGGCCGCGTTCGACGCGGCGGGCCTGAAGGTCGTGGACCGGCTGGACACCCGTCCCGGCCACCGCCGCGCCACCGATCCGGACGATCCGCTGCACGAGGCCCGCGCGGCGGAGGTGACCTCGCTGTGGCGCCTTGCCGCCGGGTAGGTGGCACAGTGGAGACCTGATCCATTCGAAGAACCGGAGCCCGTATGCAGCTCGCCTTCTCGACCCTCGGCATCCCCGGCCTGCCGATCAAGGACGTGGTGCGGCTCGCCGCCGACACCGGCTACCACGGCGTCGAGCTGCGGGCGCACCCCGAGGAGCCGGTGCACCCGGGGATCGGGGCCGCCGAGCGGGCGCGGGTGGTGGCGGAGTTCAAGGCCGCCGGGGTGGCGGTGCTGACGGTCGCGGGGTACGTACGGTCCGCCGCGGCGGGGCCGGACGAACCGGCGCTGGAGGAGCTGCGGGAGCTTCTGCGGCTCGCCCATGACCTGGGCGCGGCCCATGTCCGGGTCTTCCCCGGCGGCGGTGACCTCGACGCCGCCGAGGCCGATGCGAACGCCGCCAGGCGGCTGACGGCCGCCGCGCCGTACGCCGCCGACCTGGGCGTACAACTGCTGCTCGAGACGCATGACTCGCACCGCACCGGGGCCGATGTGGCCCGCGTCCTCGGCCGGGTCGGCCGGCCGGACGTGGGCGCGATCTGGGATGTGATGCACCCCTGGCTGGGCGGCGAGGATCCGTCCGCCACCCATGCGGCGCTCGCCCCGTACCTGGGCTATGTGCAGGTCAAGGACATCGCCTCGGCCGACGACACCACCCCGCTGCCACTGGGCGCGGGCGTGCTGCCGCTGGCCGAGTGTGTGGAGCTGCTCAGCCGCGCGGGCTGGGACGGCTGGCTGTGCTGGGAGTACGAGAAGCGCTGGTACCCGCAAGCGGCGGAGCTTCCGGGGCTGCTTCCCGCGGCCCGGGACCATCTGCTGCGGCTGCTCGCCGAGGCGGCCTGAGCGACAGCGAGGTCAGGGCCACGCCGCCGACCAGCAGCGCGGCCGCCAGCCAGCGCAGCGGGCTGATGCCCTCGCCCAGTACGAGCGCGGCCGAGGACATCCCGAAGACCGGCACCAGCAGGGTGAAGGGCGCGACCACCGAGGCGTCGTAGGTCCGCAGCAGGAAGTTCCAGGCGCCGAAGCCGGCGAGGGTCACGATCCAGGCGACGTAGACGATCACGCCCACCCCGGTCCAGTCGAGCGAGCGCAGCGCCTCCAGGTCGGGGTCCGCGCCCTCGAACATCAGCGACAGCGCGAGCAGCGGCACCACGGGCACCAGGCTCACCCAGACCATGAAGCTGAGCGGTTCCGGCGGCGCGGCCTTGCGGGTCAGGACGTTCGACACCCCCCAGAACACGGCGGCGGCGATCACCAGCACAAAGGCGAGCAGCGGCCCGGACGTGCCCTCGTCGACGGCGGCCACCGCGATGCCGGCGAGCGCCACGGCCATGCCGGCCAGCCGGGTCCGGTTCGGCCGCTCGCCGAGCACCACGGCCGCGAACAGCGCCGTGAACACCGCCTGGACCTGCAGCACCAGCGAGGAAAGACCGGCGGGCATCCCCTCGTGCATGCCGATGAACAGCAGCCCGAACTTCGCCACGCCCAGCGCGAGACCGACACCGAGGACCCACTTCCACGCGACCTTCGGCCGGCCGACCAGGAAGACGGCGGGCAGCGCCGCGACGAGGAAGCGCAGCGCGCAGAACAGCAGCGGCGGGAAGTGGTCGAGCCCGATGTCGATGACGACGAAGTTGACGCCCCATACGGCGGTGACGAGGACGGCCAAGAGAATGTGTGCTGGTCGCATGGGTCGAGGATCACCGCTGCCGACCTTGTAGCACCAGCGCGGATTCCTTCATGGTTGGATTCAGCATTGCTGAAAGCCCACGGGAGAAGAACCGCGGAAAGGGAGGGGCATCATGCTGGATCTGGCCCGGCTGCGGGCGCTGCACGCGGTCTCCGTACACGGCTCGGTCAGCGCGGCGGCCACCGCGCTCGGCTACACCCCGTCCGCCGTCTCCCAGCAGATCGCCAAACTGGAGCGGGAGACCCGTACCACGTTGCTGGAGCGCCAGGGCCGCGGTATCGCGCTGACCGACGAGGCCCGGCACCTGGCCGCCACCGCCCAGCAGTTGCTGACGATCGTGGAGCGGGCCGAGACCACCCTGGAGGAGCGGCGCGGGCTGCCCAGCGGGCGGCTGATGATCGGCGCCTTCGCCACGGCGGCGCGCGGGCTGCTGCCCTCGGTGCTCGCCGAACTCGCCGCGCGGCACGAGTCCCTGGACGCCCGGCTGGTCGAGGTCGACCCGCATCTGTCCGTCGACCTGGTGGCGCAGGGTGTCCTCGACGTCGCGGTCGCGCACGACTGGGACATCGCGCCACTGCCCGCCCCCGAGGGCCTGGAGCGGGCGGTCATCGGCGACGACCTGTGCGACGTCCTCGTACCGGCCGGGCATCCGCTGGCCGGGCGCGGTCCGCTGCGCCGCGAGGACCTGCCGGGGCAGCGGTGGATCTGCCAGCCGCCGGGGACGGTGTGCCACGACTGGCTGGTACGGACGCTGCGCGCCTCGGGCCACGAGCCGGACCTGGCGTATCAGGCGGCGGAGAACCACACCCAGATCGCCCTGGTCGCGGCGGGCCTCGGCATCGCCCTGATGCCCCGCCTGGGCCGCGGCCCGCTGCCCGACGGCGTGCTGGCCCTCCCCCTCGAACCGGTGCCGGTGCGCCGCCTGTACGCCCTGTGGCGCACGGGCGCGGCCCGCCGCCCGGCCATCACGGAGACCGTACGGCTGCTGCGCGCCCACTGGCCGCAGCGCGCAGTCGCTCGACCGGGCGGCGTCAGCCCGGCCGGGCGTGGCGGCGCAGGGCGGTCTCGGCCGCGTGGGGCGGCAATTCCTGGCTGACCTGCGCACCACCCATCCGGTGCACCGGCGGCGCACCCACTCGGCGCACCCCACGGCGTGCCCGCCCCGGAGCCGCGGCGACCGCTGCCACCATGGCCGTATGCGTCCCGCCCCGCACCCTCTGTGTCCGGCCACGGCTGCGGCCTCGCTCGGTTCGCCTCCGGGGCGCCTCAGCCCCTGTCGACGGTCGACCGTGCTCGGACGCTCGCGCGGCGGTAGCCGCAAATCGATCGCAGCCCTCGCGGCCTCCGCGCGCTCTTCCTTTCACAGCGACATCAGCGCCTCCGGCGCGGGCGGCCGCGCCCCTTCGGCTCACTCGCCCGCGGAACCGGGCCGCGGCGCGGGCCGTCCAAGCCGTGTGCTGCTGGTGAGTCTCCGCAGAGCGGTATCGGCCGCGCTGCTGGCTGCGTCGCTGACCACCCTCTCCGCCGCCTGCGGCCAGCAGCATGCCGCCGTCAGTGCGCCCCCCAACCACCGCGCTGACGGCGGCACCCCGAGCTCCCCGCCCGGCACGCCGTACCGCCAGGGCCGCGTCGACTCCGGGCTCGCCTACTTCACGAGCGCGCCCGGCCCGGTCCGGCAGGTGCGGGCGGTGCTGCGCGGGCCGGACGAGCTGAAGGCCTTCGCCCGGCTGTTCCGGGGGCGGGAGCAGGAGATCATCGATCGGGCCGGGGCCACCGACTTCAGCCGCACCACCCTGGTCGGCTGGTCCGCGACGACGGGCTGCGCCCAGTGGCCGTCGGCGACCCTCCACCGCGCCGGTGACACCCTGAAGCCCATCGCGGGCCCGCATCCCGAGCCGCCGCCGGAGTGTTACGCGCCCTTCCATGTGATCGCCGTCTTCGAGGTGCCGAGGGACCGGCTGCCCGTGCGGCCGCGCTTCGCCGACTGACCGTCGCGCGTCACCCAGTCACTCCCGGACATCGTTCGGGCATCGCGCGACCGGTGTCATATGCCGATTGAACGAGACAGTACCGAGGCTGTTCCCCTTGGCGACTTCGATCAACTCAGATTGACGCAGCCTCACTTCCCCCATATTTTCCGGATGTTCGTGCCATACGGACCACAGCCACCCCCTCCTCGAACCGACGGAAGGAGTGCGGGTGCACGACCCGGCATTCCCCAAGGCGGCCTCCCGCCGCACCCTGCTGACCGCCGCCCTCGCGGCCGCGGCCGCCGCCTGTTCCCCACAGCGGACCTCCGCCACCCGGGAGGCCTCGCCGACCCACCGCGCCGCCGGCCCGGCCGGCGGCGCCGAACGCCGGGACCGGGAACGCGACCGCGAGCGGGCCGAGGCGCTGCTGGGCCGGATGACGCTCGACGAGAAGATCGGCCAGCTCTTCGTGGTGCGGGTCTACGGCCATTCGGCCACCTCCCCCACCCCCGCCGACGCCGCGCAGAACCGCAGGGAGACCGGTGTCGCCACCGCCGCCGAGCTGATCGCGAAGTACCACGCCGGCGGCGTCATGTACGCGGGCTGGGCGCACAACATCCGCGGCCCCCACCAGCTCGCCGCCCTCTCCAACGGCATCCAGAAGGCCGCGCTCGCGGGCCACACCCCCGTCCCCGCGCTGCTGTCCATCGACCAGGAGCACGGCATCGTCGCCCGCATCGGCGCGCCCGCCACCCTCCTCCCGGGTGCGATGGCGCTCGGCGCCGGGGGCAGCGCCGCAGACGCCCGCACCGCCGCCCGGATAGCCGGGGCCGAACTCGCGGCGCTCGGCATCCGGCAGGACTACGCGCCCGTCGCGGACGTCAACGTCGACCCGGCCAACCCCGTCATCGGCGTACGCTCCTTCGGCGCCGATCCGAAGGCCGTGGCCCGGCTGGTCGCGGCCCAGATCGAGGGCTATCAGAGCGCCGGGGTCGCTGCCACCGCAAAGCACTTCCCCGGGCACGGCGACACGTCCGTGGACAGCCATCTCGACCTCCCGCTCATCACCCACTCCCGCGCGCAGTGGGAGCGGCTGGACGCGCCGCCGTTCCGGGCCGCCATCGCGGCGGGCGTAGACGTGATCATGACGGCGCATCTGCGGTTCCCCGCGCTCGACCCCCATGACGGCCCCGCCACGCTGTCCAAGCCCATCCTCACCGGTCTGCTGCGCGGCGAACTCGGCTTCGGCGGCGTGGTGGTGACGGACTCGCTCGGCATGGCCGGGGTGCGGAAGAAGTACGGCGACGACCGGGTGCCCGTGCTGGCCCTGAAGGCGGGCGCGGACCAGCTGCTGAACCCGCCGGACCTGCCGGCCGCCTGGGCGGGCGTCCGCCGGGCCGTACGGGGCGGCGAGCTCAGCGAGGCCCGCATCGAGGAATCCGTGCTGCGCATCCTGGAACTCAAGGCGCGCCGGGGCCTGTTGGACCATCCGTACACCGGCGACGGCCAGGTCGCCCGTACGGTCGGCAGCCGCGCGCACCGCGCCGCCGCCGACCGGATCGCCGAGCGCACCACCACCCTGCTCGTCAACGACGGCCATCTGCTGCCGCTGTCCCCCCGCCGCCACCGCAGGCTGCTGGTCGTGGGCCCGGACCCGGCCGCGCCCTCCGGCACCGGCGGCCCGCCGACGGCGGTCCTCGCCCGCGCCCTGACCGCCCTCGGCTTCACCGCCGAGGCCCTGTCCATTTCCATTGGGTCTATTGGCTCTGGCGGCGGGCCCGACCCGACGACGGAGCGGATCAAGGCGGCGGTCGCGGCGGCGCGGGGACGGGACGCGGTGATCGTAGCGACGTACAACGTCGGCAAGGACTCCCGGCAGCGCACCCTCGTCTCCAGGCTCGCCGCCACGGGCGTTCCGCTGGTCCATGTGGCCCTCCGGAACCCCTATGACATCGCGTACATCGCGCGGCTGACCGGCGCCCGGGGCAGGGCCCCCGCGGCCTCCCTGGCCACCTACTCCTGGACGGATGTCGAACTGCGCGCCGCCGCCCGGGTCATCGCCGGCCGGACCGACCCGCACGGCAGGCTGCCCGTCCCCGTACGGCGCGCGGACGCCCCGCACCGGGTGCTGTACCCGGTGGGCCACGGGCTGTCGTACTGAGCCCGGTCCGAGCGACAGGTGAAGGTCAGGACAGCAGCAAGGGCATGTCCCAGCCGGACGGGGTGGCTCCCGCCGCGTAGGAATCGAGGGCCAGGGCGACGCCCGCGGCACCGTCCAGGTAGCCCGGGATATCGGAGCCGTAGGGCACCGCTGTCATGGTGAAGCGGTGCCCGAACGGCAGGTCCGGGTCGAAGGCCCTGGTCAGCTCGGAGGCCAGCTGGTCCCGGAGGACGTCGATCCGCGGGTCGCCGAGGTGTTCGTTGAGCCGGCCGAGTTGGTGCAGGGCGCCTGCCCAGCCGTGGCACAGGGCGTGATCGTGGATGCCCCAGTCGTGCACGGGCAGGGTCAGCAGCCGCTCCACCGACGCTCGCGACAGGGCTGTCCAGTCCGGCCGGCCCAGTGCCAGTCCGGCCAGTTGCAGGGCGCGCGAGACACCGGGTGCGCCGTAGCACCACGACGGCCATCCGGCGGGTTCGCCGTACTCCTCCGGGCCGGCCAGCCACTGGGCGAGGCTGAGGTGAGGGGGCCAGAAGGAGCCGTGCCTGTCTTTGACCGCCCACCGCGTCAGGAGGTCAGCCGTGGACTCGATGGCCTCTCGCTGATCCGGGCGCCTGACGCCCTGCTGCCAGGCGAGGGACATCAGCGCGAGAGGGCCCGCGACGCCGTGTGAGATGCCGAGGTTGAGGTGGCCGCCGGGAAACGCGGCCTCAGAGCCGATACGTGGCGCGTCCAGAGCCCACCACCGGGGCACCTGGTGCCCGCGGTGTCCGACTGTCCCGCGCGACAGGCGGATCAAGTAGTCGAGGACGCTTTCGAGCGCCTGGCCGCAGCTCTCGACGCGGGCGAGAAGGTAGCGGCCGACTCCGGTCAGACCGCGGACCACCTCGTAGTGGCCGATGCTGGGAAGTGGGGCATCGTCCCAGGCCGCGGGCAGTACTGTGCCCACCAGATCGCGCTGATACGCGTCGAGACGCTGGAGCG
The DNA here is from genome assembly GCF_044334165.1 of Streptomyces sp. NPDC020845. Lineage (NCBI taxonomy): Bacteria > Bacillati > Actinomycetota > Actinomycetes > Kitasatosporales > Streptomycetaceae > Streptomyces > Streptomyces sp. NPDC020845. The sequence continues at coordinate 390,550 of NZ_JBIRSJ010000007.1, forward strand.
CGGAGACATAGCCGCCGGTGCTGCGATGGGCGAGCAGCACCGCGAAGGCCAGTGCTCCCGGCCCCTTGAAGATGCCGCTCGGGGCGACGGTCCCGGAGGCCACGGCCCGTGTCGCCACTCCCAGGTAGGCATGCGCCCGGGGCGCCTGTTCGGCCGCGCGGTGGCTCACTCCGCTGAACGCGATGGACAGGCCGGGGCTTCCGCTGCCGAGGGTCAGCTCGGCCCAGACGCTTTCGGGGACGCCGTCGTCCGCCGCCTCGGCAGGGATGCGGGTGGCGGCCATGGTGGCGGCGGGGTCGGCCAGCCGGTCGAGGATCTGGGCGGAGACGGCCAGCGCACGGTCATGTACGGCGGCACGGTCACGTACGGGGAGCATGAGCCCTCCTGCCGATGTGGGCGCGGGCCACGCCGCGCAGTACGGCGTATCCGCGGGCCTCCGCCGCCGGACCGACGCCGAACAGGCGGTTGTGCCGCATGTGGAGGAGGGAGAGCACCGCCTCGTCACGGTCGGCGGGCGAAGCGGCCAGGATCAGGCGGCCGTAGGCGCGCGGCTCCGGTGTCCCGGTCCATAGTCGCGCGAGCTCCGGGGACGCCAGTTCCTGGGCGGCCAGGCGGGCGGTCTCGCCGGTCTCGCCGGGGCGGATCAGGCGGTGGGCCGACGACCGATGCCTTTGGTAAGCGTCGTGTTCCGGTCCTTTGGTGAACATACGGTCCACCCAGGCGCACCAGTCCCAGTCCCCCAGGGAGTCCAGCAGGACGGCGTGCCCCAGAGCGGCCAGCACGTCGTCGGGCATGGCCGACGCGCCCGCCCCGCGCGCACGCAGCTGCAGCAGCGCGGAGAGGCTGTCGGTCTGGAACAGCCGCTCGGCCGCCTCCTGGGAGGAGTCGCCGCCGTAACGGTCGGTCTCGGGTCGGTACACGTCCAGGGCCATGGTGCGCAGGGCACCGGAACCGATCGCAGCGCGGATGTGGCGGCTGAGAACGGGCAGGACACGACCGTTCAACACATCCGGATCCCCATGGAAACGCAGCCGCAGATGCGGCTCGGGGTCCCGGTAGCGCAGGAAGAACCACCGGTCGATGTCCTTCTCGACGTCCGAGAGCCACTGCGGCAGGTGGCCGGTCAACAGGGCGTCGTGAGCCACCGGTTCGGCGTACAGCTTGACGAACAGCCAGTCCTCGCCGGGCAGGTGGACCCGGGTCGGGGCACGCCGGACCGGCGTGGGGGCGGACGGTGCGGAGGAACGGCGGGTCTCGGAGGTGCGCACCAAAGGCACCACGATCTCGGTGTTGTGTCCCGCGTTCCAGCCGAGGTGCGCACCGTCGGCGGTGATGTCCTCGTACAGGACGAAGCGGGGCCGCTCCGCGGTCAGTTCGGAGCGCAGCAGGTCCTGGTCCCATGGGTCGCGCAGGTCGATCGGGTACATCTGATCGTTTCTGGCGATCTGCACACGGTCGGGCACCACAAGGCGCCGCCGCCACTCGCGCAGCCCCTCCTGCCACGCGGATCCGCCCTGCGCGCGGGCGGCGTCGCGCAGCCGTCGACCCGGCAGCCAGCGGCGGGGGGCCGCCAGGACCCGGCCGTAGCGAACCCGGGGCAGATAGGGAAGGACGTACAGGCCGGCCCAGTCCCAGCCGGACCATACGCGGGGACGGGCCGCGGCCAGATCCGCCAGGAATCGGGCCACCGGGGGCGCCTGGGCGTCGAGCGCCAGCATGTGCGGAAACACCGGTTCGACCTGGCGGCCGGTGGGTTCGTGCAGCAGTCTCAGCCCGTCCGCGCCGGCCGCCACCAGCAAGGTGCGCCAGTCCAGGCAGTGGGGGTCACCGCGGTCGTCGGCGACACCGATGGGGATGCGGTACGCGAGCAGGCGCGGCACCTGGACGATGTTGAGCGAACGAGGGTCGGTGGGCGCCACGTCCACCTGCGCCCGCAGGCTGTCGGAGCCGGCGGAGTACGAGACGAGGTGGGCCAGTTCCTCGGTGAGGCCGGTGGTGGCGGCGAACCGGCCCGCGGTGGCGCCGGCCGTCCAGGAGCCGATGTGCGGGCTGCCGAGGAGCTGGAAGTCTCCCCGGTCCAGGGCGTCCAGGCTGTCCGCGAGAATCTGGAAGCACAGTTCGAGGGTGCGCGGCGGCCTGGTGTCGGGGTCGTGTCCCACGGCAGTGGCCAGACGTTCCACGTCGTCGTCGGTGAGTTCGATGTCGGTTCCGGCGAGGACGGCCTGCTGGACGAGCTCCGCGATCACACCACGGCGCGGGCCGTCGGCCTCCTCACCCGGTCCGGTACGCGGATGGACGGGCGGCTCCGCGTACTCGGGCGGCAGCCCAAGACCGCGGTGCGGGTCGACGAGATCGGCGAGGGGCACGGCCGACGCGGTTCCGTACCGCTCGATGAAACGGTCCCGGTAGTCCCGCATGTACTCGAGCGTCGTCCACTCGGGCGTCATCGCCCAGATCGCGGCGGCGTAGCGGCGCACCTCCTCACCGACCGGGTGCGGGACGACGAAGTCGGCGGGCATCCGCAGATCGACGTGGACCGGTGGCCGCTGGTGCCCGTCACCGCTCTCCCCGGATGCGTCGAGGCGGCGGACCCGGTCGAGAAGCGCCTGCCAGGAGGCGAGTCCCGCGCCGGGAGGGTCCTGTTCATGAACGGCGGCCGCCGAGCGGACCGAGCGCAGTCCCGCGGCCGCGTCGGGAAGAGTGTCCTGGAGCGCGGCCTCGATCCGGTCGAGGAGTTCGTCGTCGATGCGGTGCGGGGTCAGCGAGGTGAACAGGAGGCCGTGCTGGACGAGACCGCCGAGTTGGGCGTCCAGGCGCTCCGGGCCGAGTGTGGGGAAGCGGCGGGACAGCTCGTCGGACAGGGCGGCGTAGGGGACGGGACTGGCGGTGAGTTCGCGCACCGCGGCGACCAGCGCGTTGTCGCGGACCGAGGTCTGCCGCTCGCCGGTGCGCAGCGTCAGCCGGCCGTCCCGGAGGACACACAGGTCGTTGAGGACGACATCCACCCGACGGCACACCCGGGGGTCGGCCAGCCAGGCCATCACGCGGCGGTGCAGCCAGGCGCCGTCAAGACGGACCGACACCTCGCCAGGGCCCGCGGGCCCCGCCTTGGCAGCGGGGCCGAAGCGGGCCCTGCCCACTCCCGCGAAGAGCCCGAAGGGGGTGGGGCGTCCACCGGACCGCCGCGCGTACCGGGTGAGGGTCCGGGCGGCGCTCAGGGTGCGCTTGCGGCCGTAGGCCGCCGCCTCCTCGTCGTCGCCGAGGTGCCGGAGGCTGAGGGCCAGGCTGCCGCTGGCGACGTGGACGGCCTGCTGGAGCAGGGGGTCGGCGGCCAGGCTGCGGATGCCGGGCACGGGGTCATCGGCGTTGATCACGACCTCGGCGCGGGCTGCCATGTGGCGGGGTCGGCTCGCGATCCGCACCAGCACCGGTTCACGTACCTCGAAGAGTTCGAACTCCGGTCGCACGATTCTGTTTCCTCGCCTCGCCTGGGATACAGAAAGCGGGGCAGGCCCTGCCTGCCCCGCCCGGTGGTCCGGCCCCTGCTAGCAGCAGATGGGACAGCGAGTGCCGATCGCGTAGCTGCTCGGCGAGGTGTAGGTACCCTGCCCGAACTGCTCCGTCCCCTCCGGAAGGTCGGAGACGCGCAGGTCGAGGTCGAGGTCGAGGTCAAGGTCGTCGTTCTGAAGAACAATCTCAGTGCGCATGCTTCTCCCTGGTCGGTCAAAGTGCACGGACTGGAACTCGCCGAAGCGCTTGTTCTCCTCGGCAGGCACTACTTTCACCCTCGGGTCGCCCATCAGGGAGTCGATTTTCAGCCATGATCTGCAGGGCTGACTCGGCTGCCACTAAGGCCGCAGGGCCGGTTCGCGCTCCATGTCCCGGCGATCGAGCCGCGCGTCGTACGAGGCCAGCGGCTTCGCCGCGGGCTCGACTCCGGCCCAGCGCTGCACCGCGGCCGTGGCCTTGGCCTTCTCGTCGGCCGCGAGCTGGCCGATGTTCGAGCCGTGGTTGCCGCCCGCGACGGTGTAGACGTAGGAGTCCCGGGAGCCCTTGCCGAGCCGGAACCGCTCCGCGCCCCACGGGTCGTTCTGCCCGTACACGAACAGCATCCGCCGCGCGTCGTGCCGCACCCAGCTGTCGATGTCCCGCATCGCGTTCGGCCGGAACCGCATCGGGATCTCCCGGGGGACGTAGCTGCGCGGGGTGTAGATGCCCGGGTAGCGCAGCAGCCCGTCCAGGTGCGGGGTGTCGAAGGTGGGCGAGCCCAGTTCGGTGCCCGCCTGGTAGTAGTACGGCGTGTAGGTCTCCAGACCCTGGTCGGTGTAGGCGGCGAAGCCGGAGATGTCGTCGATGAAGGCGTACAGCTCATCGGTCGAGGCGGTCGGCGCGGGCACGTCGGCGCACTCGCTCACCAGGTGGTACTGCCAGAAGGCCCACACCAGGTCGAGGACGACGTTCTCGTACGCCTTGTCCGCGCTGCCGACGACCGTGAAGGTCTGGCCCTCGTCGTCCGCCCACTTCTGGTAGCGGGCGACGATCTCGTCGCGCCGCACCAGGGCCTCGCGCTGCACCGCGTTCAGCTTGGTGCGGCACTCGGGCGTGCCGACGGAGGCGAAGAAGCGGTCGTAGGCCGAATCCTCCTTGTTCACCACGTCGTTGGGCGCGACGTAGGCGACGGTGGCGTCCATGTCGCCCGGGTAGAAGCGGCGGTAGTACGTCGCCGTCATACCGCCCTTGCTGCCGCCCGTGGCCAGCCACCGCTTGCCGTAGACCGGCTTCAGGGCCCGGTAGAGGCGGTGCTGGTCGCTGGCCGCCTGCCAGATGTCGAGCTTGGACCAGTCGGCGGGCTGGGGCCGGGACGGGGTGAAGAAGCGGTACTCCAGCGACACCTGGTTGCCGTCGACGATCTGGGTCGGCTCGCTGCGCCGCGGGCTGGTGTTGACGTTGTAGCCGGAGGTGAAGAACACCGTGGGCCGGTCGGTGGACTTGTGCAGCAGGGTGAACCGCTGCTTGAAGGTGCCCTTGGACGGGTGCCGGTGGTCGATCGGCTGGGTGTAGGTCAGCACGAGGAAGCGATAGCCGTCATAGGGCTTCTCCTCGACGAAGCTCATCCCCGGTATCGCGAGTATTCGGTCCTTGATGTCCGGCTCCGCGGTGGCCGGTTTCGCGGTGGTCGGCGCCGTGCTGGTCGGTGCAGCGGTCGCGCTGCCGACGCCCGCGCCGACCGCCCCGACGAGCATCACGAGCGCCAGCAGCCATCTGAGTGCCTTGGCCATTCGCCCTCCCCTTCGGTTCGTACAGATTCAGTTCGCGCGGAATCAGTTCGTACAAATTCCGTTCGCGCAGATCGCCGAGAACCTATCGGGGCACAGGTGAGGCCACCAGACCGGCCAACTGGGGCCCGAATACGGAGAGTTATGGGCTCCGCCCTCTTTCGTAGCGGGCTGTGATGGCTCATCCTGCCTACATGGACCGAGACGAACGGCACGACCGGAGCGAACGGGCCGAGCGGCTGACGCAGTATCTGACCGAATTGCAGGAACGAATCGATCCGCGCTCGCTGGAGTTGCTGATGCGGCTGCTGCGCGAGCTGAGCACCTCACCGGCCGTCCGCGGGGGGACGTACGAACTCGGCATGGGGCCGGAGGAAAAGGAGCTGTTCACCCCCGCTCTGCAGGCGGAACTGCTGGTGCTGTTCGGCCTGCTCACCTCCCAGGACGAACGGGTGGTCGTGGACCTCGGCGACAGCCCGCACGCCAAGGGCATGAAGGTCCTGGTCCCCCAGGACCGGGCGGACGACCCCGACTTCCTGCAGCGCCACAAAAAGCGGGTCGCCGCCGAGGCGGAGCAGCGGGAACGGGACAGGCGCGAGGTGGAGGGGATAGCCAGGGCAAGCGGCATGGAACCGTGATGTAACGATGGGTAACATCAGTTGAGTGCCGAGAGTCACCACGGGGGTCACGGGCGCAGGCACAAGGCCCGGCCGGACCGGTGCGCAGCACGGCACACCCTCCCGGCCGGACGACGCATCCGGCGCCCGCCCGCCGTCAGCCGACGGCCGTCGGCGCCGTCTCCCCCGTGTAGGCGTGCCCCGTGAAGGTGCGCCACAGCTCGGCGTACCGCCCCTCGCGGGCCACCAACTCCTCATGCGTACCGTCCTCGACGACCCGCCCGTGGTCCAGGACCACCACCCGGTCCGCACGGGCCGCGGTCGTCAGCCGGTGCGCGACGACCAGCGTGGTGCGCCTGCCCGCCAGGCGGTCCGTGGCCTGGTTCACCAGGGCCTCGGTGGCCAGGTCGAGCGCGGCCGTGGCCTCGTCGAGCAGCAGGATGTCCGGGCCGACCAGTTCGGCACGGGCCAGCGCGATGAGCTGTCGCTGCCCGGCGGACAGATTACGTCCGCGTTCGGTGACCTCGTGCAGATAGCCGCCGTCGAGGGAGGCCACCATGGCGTGGGCGCCGACCGCCCGGGCCGCCGCCTCCACCTCGGCGTCGCTCGCGTCCGGGCGCCCGTACGCGATGGCGTCGCGCACCGTCCCGGGGAACAGATACGGCTCCTGCGGCACCACGCCCAGGCGGTTGCGGTACGCGGTGAGGTCGAGCTCGCGCAGATCGGTGCCGTCCACCCGCACGGCCCCCGAAGAGGGGTCGTAGAACCGCGCGACCAGCTTGACGAGCGTGGACTTGCCCGCGCCCGTCTCGCCCACGAAGGCGACGGTCTGTCCGGCGGGGATCGTCAGGTCGACGCCCGCCAGCGCCTCCACAGCGTCCGCGCCGTTCGCGCCGTCCACACCGTGTCCCCCGTATCCGAAGCGCACCCCGTCGAAGGCCACCTCCCCGCGCAGCGCCCGCACCTCGCGCGGCGCCTCGGCGAGCGGGGTCTTCGTCGGCTCGCGCAGCAGCTCCTGGATGCGGCGCAGCGAGACGGTCGCCTGCTGATAGCCGTCGAAGACCTGGGAGAGCTGCTGGACGGGGGCGAAGAACAGGTCGATGTACAGGAGGTAGGCGACCAGCGCGCCCGCCGTCAGCGTGTTCTCGCCGACCCGCCCGGCGCCGACGATCAACACCAGCGCGGCCGCGACGGAGGACAGCAGCTGGACGAAGGGGAAGTACACCGAGATCAGCCACTGGCCGCGCACCCGCGCCTGACGGTACGAGTCGCTGCGCCCCGCGAACCGCTCCCGGCCCGCCCGCTCGCGCCGGAATGCCTGCACGATACGCAGCCCGGCCACGCTCTCCTGCAGATCGGCGTTGACCACGCTGACCCGCTCACGCGCCAGCTCGTACGCCTTGACGCTCTGGCGCCGGAAGAAGAACGTCCCGATGATCAGCAGCGGCAGCGAGGCGAACACCACCAGCGCCAGCTGGACGTCGATGATCAGCAGCGCGACCAGGATGCCGAAGAAGGTCAGCACGCTGACGACGGCGGTGACCAGACCGGTCTGGAGGAAGGTCGACAGCGCGTCCACGTCCGTGGTCATCCGGGTCATGATCTTGCCGGTCAGCTCGCGCTCGTAGTAGTCGAGCCCGAGCCGCTGCAGCTGAGCGAAGATCTTCACGCGCAGCGCGTACAGCACGCGCTCACCGGTCCGCCCGGTCATCCGCGTCTCGCCGATCTGCGCCGCCCACTGCGCGAGGACGATCACGAGCGCCAGCGCGGAGGCGGCCCACACCGCGCCCAGCGCCATCCGCTGGACGCCCTGGTCGATGCCGTGCCGGATGAGCACCGGCAGCAGCAGCCCGGCCAGCGCGTCGACCGTCACCAGCGCAAGGCTGACCGCGAGCGGCGCCCCGAACCCGCGCAGCAGTTGCCGCAGCCCGTACGCCCGCTCGGGGCGCGCGGCCCGCTCCTCGTCGACGTCGGGGGTGTCGGTGGCGGGCGGCAGGGCGGCGACCTTGGCCAGCAGATCGGGGGTGGCGGGCATCCCGGCGAGCGCCCCGGCCATGCCCGGGCCGGGGGCGGCGGGGGCTCCGCCGCTGACCCGGTCGCGGTCCGCGCCGTTGTCGTCTGTCGTGTCGCGCCGCACCCACAGCTCGGGGGTCACGCCGTCGACGACGCGCGGGGGCTTCGCGTCGTGCGGCCGGGCCTCCCCGTCGGGCGTGCCGCCGTCCGCGGCGCGGGCGACGGCGGACGCCGGATGCGGTCCCTCCGGCTCGGCCGCGGAGCTGTGCTCCGCGCCGGGCCGGCCGTCCCTCCGCGCCAGGCTGCTGCTGATGACCGCGCGGGCCACAGCGCGGTCCGCTCCGGCGGCCCAGCTGTCGGCCTCGGCCGCTCGGTCGCCGTCGCGGAGCGATGTGTCGGGCGCGCCGTCCAGCCCCGGCACGGCGAGCCCGGAGGCTGAAGCCTCCCCGCCGAAGGCCCCGGCGAGCGCGCCCGCGCCGACGAGGCCGCCCGCGGGGCCACCCACCGCGTCCTCCGCATCCGCCGCGGAGCGGCCCGTGCCGTCGCCACCCGCCGCACTGCCCGCCGGGTCGCGGGTGATGCCGCTCAGCTCGTCCGGATCTGTCAGCAGCCGCCGGTACAGGGCGCTGCGCTCGCTCAGCTCCTCGTGGGTGCCGACGTCGGCGAGTCGGCCGCGGTCGAGTACGGCGATGCGGTCGGCGAGGGCGAGGGTGGACAGGCGGTGGGCGATGAGCAGGGTCGTACGCCCCGCCATGACGCTGCGCAGCGCCTCATGGATCTCGTGCTCGACGCGCGCGTCCACCGCCGAGGTGGCGTCGTCCAGGACGAGCAGCCGCGGGTCGGTGAGGATGGCGCGGGCCAGGGCGACACGCTGGCGCTGGCCGCCGGAGAGGGTCAGGCCCTGCTCGCCGACCTCGGTGTCGTAGCCGTCGGGGAGCGCGGAGATGAAGCCGTCGGCCTGGGCGGCGCGGGCCGCGGCGCGGATCTGCTCGTCGGTGGCGTCCGGCGCCCCGTACGCGATGTTGGCGCGCACCGTGTCGGAGAACAGGAAGCTGTCCTCCGGCACCAGCCCGATCGCGGCGCGCAGCGATTCGTACGTCAGCTCGCGCACATCGTGGCCGCCGATCCGCACCGCGCCCGCCGACACGTCGTAGAAGCGGGGCAGCAGCAGCGAGAGCGTCGACTTGCCGCTGCCGGACGCGCCGACGACCGCGAGCGTCTCGCCGGGCTCGATCCGCAGGGACAGATCGTCGAGGACGGGGCGGTCGGGGTCGTAGCCGAAGGTGACATGGTCGAACTCGACGGTCGCGGGCGCGTCGGCCGGCAGCTCCCGGGCGTCGGCGCGCTCCTCGATGGCGGGCTCGGTGTCGATCAGCTCGAAGACCCGCTCCACACCGGCCCGCGCCTGCTGTCCGACCGTGAGCACCATCGTGAGCATCCGGACCGGCCCGACCAGCTGTGCGAGGTAGGTCGAGAAGGCGACGAAGGTGCCGAGCGTGACCTGGCCGCGAGTGGCCATCCAGCCGCCCAGCGCCAGCATGGCGACCTGGCCGAGGGCGGGTACGGCCTGGAGGGCGGGGGTGTAGCGGGAGTTCAGGCGCACGGTCCGCAGCCGGGCGGCGAACAGCCGGCGGCTGACCTCGCGCAGCTTCCCGGTCTCCTGCTCCTCCTGCCCGAACCCCTTGACCACCCGCACCCCGGTGACCGCCCCGTCCACGACCCCGGCGACGGCCGCCGCCTCCCCCTGCGCGTACCAGGTGGCGGGGAACAGGCGGGTGCGGCTGCGCGAGGCGAGGATCCACAGGGCGGGGGCGAGGGCGAGCGCGATGACGGTGAGCAGCGGCGAGAGCGCCGCCATCACGATCAGCGAGATCACAAAGAGCAGAACGTTGCCGATCATCATCGGCACCATGAACAGCAGCCCCTGGATGAGCTGGAGATCGCTGGTGGCCCTACCGACGACCTGCCCGGTGCTCAGCTCGTCCTGCCGCTTGCCGTCGAACCGGGAGATCGCCGCGAACATCTCGGTGCGCAGATCGTGCTGTACGTCCAGCGCGAGCCGGCCGCCGTAGTAGCGCCTGATGAAGGTGAGGCCGTAGACGACGACCGCGGCGACGACCAGCAGGGTGGCCCACGGGGCGAGCGAGCGGTCGTGCTTGACGATCACATCGTCGATGATCAGCTTCGTGACGAGCGGCACCAGCGCCGTCACGGCCATCCCGCCGAGCGAGGCGCCGAGGGCCAGCAGCACGTCACGCCGGTACCGCCAGCAGTAGCGGATCAGCCGCCGCGCCCAGCCGTCCTGCCGTGTCTCGGCCTGCCGCCCATCCCCATGACGTATGCCTGCCTCGTCCGCCATCGCGTCCGCCACCCGTGACCTCCCGGTCTGCCTTTGCTACCGGAAGGCACCAACGCTCTGGTGTGCGGATTTCATCCTGCCGCAACAAAACGGGGCCAGGGGCTCGGCCCCTGGACCCCGCCGTGACCTGGGGATTCCGCCCTTCAGGAGCCGCTGCTCGGCAGCCGGACCGTCAGCGCGTACAGGCGGGTGATCTGGTTCACGTTCGCGTTGTCGTCGCTGACGAGCAGAAGGGTCAGCTCGTCATCGGAGGGGTGGTCGATGATGGTCATGCCCTCGATGTTGTCGAGCAGCTTGTTGTGCTGGGGCTGCTTGGCGGGCGCGCCGAGGTCGGGGCATGTGACGAGATCGGCGAGCAGGGTCTTCTTCACGAGGTGGGCCGCCCCGGGCAGGTTCTCGACGTCGGTGACGTCGCTCGCCTGGCTCGGATCGGCGAGGTAGAGGCGGACGGTGTTGCCGCTCGGAGAATGGCCGCGTTCGAGGACGAGGAGACGGCCGTCGGGGGTCGCGGCGATCTCGGAGATACCGAGGTCCTTGTTCGCGTTGTCGGGATTCTTGTCGACCGCGTAGCCGTACTGCTTGCTGATCTTGAAGTCCTTCGCGGCCTGGCCCTGCTCCCGATGCCAGCTCTGCAACCGCACCAGCGTATGCCCCGCGGTGTCCTTGCCGTCCCCTTCCAGCGGCCCCTCCATGGAGGCGATGAGGGTGTGGCCCCCGGGCTGGAGGGTCAGCCCTTCGAGGGTCAGATTCCTGTCGGGGGCCCGCCCGGCGGGCTTCACCAGCAGCCTCTTGGGCATGTCCAGCTTGACGGGATTCTTGCCGGACTCGTCGTAGAGCCGGATGGACGGCTCGATCTCGGAGGTGACCAGGCGGGTCTTGTCGCTGTCGATCACCAGGGCCTCGGAGTCGAGCGAGGGATATCCCTGCTCGTCCCTGAGATCGGTCACCGCGCCCGGCTTCAGATCGGGCTCCATGTCCAGGCGGAACAGCAGGGACCGGTCGGAGAGCGCGGCGATGGAGCCGTCGGCGTCGACGGCGAGGCCGGAGAGGTTTCCGACGTACCTCTTCCGGAAGAGGGTCGCGTCGAGGTCGTCGGAGAAGGCATCGACATCCACGTTGTCCGAGCACTTGTGGTCGTCGTACTGGGCGCGGGCGGTCGCACTGCCACCCGCGACGCCCAGGGAGCCGCAGAGCGCGAGGGCGGCGGTGGCGGTGGCGAGTGCGATACGGAGATGGCGGCGCATGGGCGTTCCTCTTCGATGGAAAGCGGCCTGAACCGCGCGGCTGAGTTTGCCGACGCGGCTCGGGACGCTAATTCGCCCACCTGGAGCCCGAGTTGAGCGCCGTACTAGGCCGCGGCACCCGCCGCCTCCGGTGCGACCTCCTCTGCGAGCGTGACCTCCGCGCACCGTCCGGCCAGCTCGCCCAAGGGCAGCCCGAGGACGCCGGCCAGGGCGGCGACGGTGAAGAAGGCGGGGGTCGGGGCCCGGCCCGTCTCGATCTTGCGGAGGGTTTCGGCGGAGATCCCGGCCGCGGCGGCGACCTCGGCCATGCTGCGTTCGCCGCGGGCCTGGCGGAGGAGGAGGCCGAGGTACCGGCCGCGTTCGCGTTCCAGCGGGGTGAGAGGGGTGCGCACCATGACCGTGATACTAATACCGGTATAAGAATTGGGTCGAGGGACCTCGCCGCATCATCAGGAGGCCACCATGGTGGAGATCAAGACCGACGCGTCGCTGGACGCCATGCGCGAGGCGGGGCGCGTCGTCGCCGCCGCGCTCGCCGCCACGCAGGAGGCCGCCACGGTCGGCGTGTCGCTGCGCGAGCTGGACGAGGTGGCGCGCGCGGTGCTCGCGGAGGCGGGGGCCGAGTCGCCCTTCCTCGGCTACCGGCCGCACTTCGCGCCCACCCCCTTCCCGGCCGTGATCTGTGCCTCCGTGAACGACGCGATCGTCCACGGCATCCCCAACGGCTACCGGCTGCGCGACGGCGACCTGGTCAGCATCGACTGCGGCGCGATCGTCGACGGCTGGGCCGGCGACGCCGCCGTCAGCTTCATCGTCGGCACCCCGCGCCCCGCCGACCAGCGCCTCATCGAGGCCACCCAGCAGGCCCTGGCGGCAGGCATCGAGGCGGCCGTGGTCGGGGCCCGCATGGGGGACATCGCACACGCCATCGGCACGGTCGGGCGCGCCGCGGGGTACGGCATCCCCGAGGACTTCGGCGGCCACGGCATCGGCCGCCGGATGCACGAGGACCCGCCGGTGCCCAACGAGGGCCGCCCCGGCCGCGGCTACCCGCTCCGGCACGGGCTGGTGCTGGCCATCGAGCCGATGTTCATGGCGGGCGGCCTCGACGCGTACACGACCGACGCCGACGGCTGGACGCTGCGCACCCCGGACGGCAGCCGTGCGGCGCACAGCGAGCACACGGTGGCCATCACGGAGGACGGCCCGCGCGTACTGACGGCCCTGTGACCCGTACCGTTCCGTCGGGCTCCTGGCGAGGCTTCCTGACGCACGCTTCCTGGGGCACGCTTCCTGGGGCACGCTTCCTGGCGTACAGGCCCCAACTCCCGTCGGCTAGGATCCCCGCGTGGACACCTACTGGCACGCCGTAACACCGCCGCCGTGCGCCTGATCGGGCGCACGCGCTGAAAGCTTGATCCCACTGCCGCTCCCGGCCGCCGCCACGCGCTGATCGCGCGGGCCACCCGGGGCCGCTGTCGTGCGCCCGTTCTCGAAATCCAGCCTCTTGACGGTTTCGACAACGGAGTTCACGACTGTGGCTCAGCACACCCCTGCTTCATCCGGCGTGTCCCCTTCATCCGCGACTTCCCCCGCGACTTCCCCCGCGTCACACCCGGCGCCGCTCCCTACGTCCCCGGGCACCCGCCCCAACCGCCTCTTCGACGGGCCGCTGCCCATCCTCGCTGCGGCGGTGCTCTGGGGCACCACCGGAACCGCCGCTTCCATGGCCCCCGCGGGCACCTCCGCGCTCGCCATCGGCGCCGCGAGCCTGGCCCTGGGCGGGCTGCTGCTGTTCCTCACCACGCGCGGGCGGTGGACGCTCTTCACCGCGTCCACCGGCGCGGAGCGGCGGCTCCTCGCCCTCGGCGCGCTCGGCGTGGCCGGAAATCCGCTCAGCTTCTACCCAGCCGTGTCACGTACGGGCGTGGCCGTGGCCGCCGTGATCGCGCTGGGCAGCGCACCCGTCTTCACCGGCCTGCTTGCCTGGGCCACGGGCCAGGCCAGGCCGGCCAAGCGCTGGGCCGTCGCCACCCTGGCCGCGGTGGCCGGCTGCGCCGTCCTGACCCTCGGCCCCCAGCTCACCGGGGACCCGGCACACATGGACGCCACCGGAATCGGCCTCGCCGCGCTCGCCGGGCTTTCGTACGCCACGTACTCGCTCATCGGCGGGCGCCTCATCGGCCGGGGGCACCCGTCCTCCGCGGTCATGGGCGCGATGTTCGGCGCGGCGGGGCTGCTGGCACTGCCCGTCCTGCTCGCCACCGGTACGGCGTGGCTCGCCACCGTCCGCGGCGCCGCGGTGGTCCTCCACCTCGGCGTGTTCCCCGTCTTTCTCGCCTACCGCCTCTTCGGCCACGGGCTGCGCCACACCCCGGCGTCGGTGGCCACCACCCTCAGCCTGGCCGAGTCCGCGGTGGCGGCGGTGCTGGGCGTCACAGTCGTGGGCGAGCGGCTGCCGATGGTGTCCTGGTGCGGGCTGGTGATCCTGGCCCTGGGCCTGGCGCTGCTGGCCGCACCGAGGCGGGCAGGTCGCCGCGGCCCCAACTGACCTGACTGCCCCGGCCGGCCCGGTCCGGTGTTGCGGCGGGGGGGCTACCCCCACCGCAACGTGGTGGCCAGCCGGATGGGCGGTGACCTGCGCGTGCGGCGATCGTGTGTCCATCGGGAATCGGCCCGGATGACCACATGAACGATCAGGCAGGAGAGACGTTGAATGCTCCCCTTCGTGGACGAAGGGGATTCCTGGCTCAGGCCGCCGTCCGGAACCGCGTTCCGGACGGGCTTGCGCCCTCGACACCAGCAGGGTCCAGACCAGCCCTGACGAGCATTCTCGATCCAGGCTTCCGCCCGCGGCTTACCGCTGACCGAAGTTGGGGGACCCACGGCGATCGCGACGCAACGCTTCAGCACCACCCTCCGGCTTCCGCGCCACCGAGCAGGGCATGGCCTGGCCCCGCCAAGCAGCGGTCGTGGGCGCTCCGCGTCGCTGGGATCAGAGGCGATTCCTTTCAGACGGAGCCTGGTCGAGACCGTCGACGGCGTCGTGTGGTGGCGGTGGGGTGTGGTCGCGCCGCGGGAGCAGGAGCGGGGTCGCCAGCATGAGCAGCCCGGCGATGGCGATCGCCGGGCGGGGGCCGGTGAGGGCGGCCAGCAGGCCCCATACGGCGGTCAGGGCCGCGGTGGTGGCGCTGCTGCTGACCGACCAGGCGGTCAGGGTGCGGGCGACCCGGCCGGGGTCGGTGTGGTCGAGCCGGTAGGTGGACAGCACCGGGTTGAACACGCCGCAGCAGGTCACCAGGCCGAGCTGGACGGCGATGATGAGCACGATCCCAGGGACACCGGGTTGGACGAACACCAACCCGATGGACCAGCACGCGCGCAGCACCCCGGCGGTGAGCAACACCCTGTGCTGCCCGAACCGCGCCACGAGCCGGGGTGCCAGACGTGAGCCGACGAGGCCGCCGATACAAGGGGCCGCGAACGCGAGGCCGTACTGCCAGGGCGCGAACCCGAGGCGGTCCAGCAGGAGTACGGCGAGCAGCGGCTGCGTCGCCATGATCAGGCCGTTGACCAGGATCGTGTTGAAGAACAGCGGGCGCAGCACCCGATGGCCCAGGATGTGGCGCCAGCCTTCGAGCAGATCGCCGGCGCGCAGCCGCGGCGCGCCGGTCCGCTCGGGGCTCGGTGCGCCGGTCCGCGCGGGCCGCGGCTCGCTGCCGCCGATGGCGCGGATGCCCAGTGCCGAGAGCAGAAAGCTGACCGCGTCGGCGACCACGGTCGTCACCGGGCCGAACATCCCGATCGCGACCCCGCCGAGCGGCGGTCCGACCACGGTCGCAGTCCATGTCGTGGCCTCGAACCGGCCGTTCGCGACGAGCAGGTCCTCCGGCGGCACAAGCGCCTTGAGATACGCGCCGCTGGCGGCCCTGAAGGCGATGTTGGCCGCAGCGACGACGACGGAGACAACGAGAAGTTGGGCGTAGCTGAGCCGGTCGAGCGCGTACGCGGCGGGGACGCTCATCAGCGCAGCGAACCGGGTCAGGTCCATCGCCACCATGACCGGCCGCTTGCGACGGAACTCCACCCACGGACCGAGCGGCACCGCGACCATGGCCCCCACCACCAGACCCGCGGCGGACAGCGCCGCCACCTGGGTCGGCCCGGAGTCCAGCACGAGGATCGCGATCAGGGGAAAAGCCCCGAAGCCGAGCCCGGTGCCGTATGCGCTGACGGCATAAGCCGCCCACAACCACCCGAACCGCCGCCCCAGCGCCCGCCTACCCGGCATGCCCCACCCACCTCTCGCCGATCCGAACCACGACACGCTGACCACCGGCATCCAAGCGAGTGGCAGACGGCGAGAGCAAACAACCGATCGGCCAGGTGGGCACAACCAATCGTTGTGCAGGTAGCGTGGGTTGACGTGGATCTCGATGCTGTGCGCACCTTCGTGGCCGCCGCGGACGCGGGACGGTTCCAGGACGCCGCCGCCGAACTGTCGATCACCCAGCAGGCCGTCTCCAAACGCATCGCCACGCTGGAGAAGACCCTCGGCGTGCGGCTGTTCACCCGCACCCCGCGGGGAGCGAAGCTCAGCATCGACGGACAGGCGTTCCTGCCCCACGCCCGCGACCTCCTACGAGCCGAGGAACGGGCGATCGCCGCCGTACGCCCCGGCCGCCGCGCGCTGCGCGTCGACGTGATCGGCCGACGGCTCGCCCCGGCCACCCTGCTGGGCGACTTCCATCGCGCGCACCCCGAGGTCGAGCTCGACGTCGTGACCCTCTTCGACGCCGACGCGGCCATCGACGCCATCCGGTCCGGCACGATCGACGCGTCCTTCCGCGCCGTCACCATGCCCGGCCGGCAGCTCCCCGCCGACATCAGGGGCGCCCGTACCTTCGACGATCCCCTTCAGATCGGGGTCGTCCGGGTCTACGACGAGCCCGTCGAGCTGCTCACCGGACCGGCCCACGTACTCGCCGCCGCTCGCGCGGTCACGCCCGCCGAACTCGTCGGACACCGGATCTGGATGCCCGGCCTCGTCCCCGGAACCGAATGGGGCGCCTACTACGACGCCCTCGCCGCCGCGTTCGGGCTCACCATCGAGATCACCAGCCCCGACTTCGGCACCGGGCCGCTGCTGGACACCATCGCCGACTCCCGGTCACTGGCGACCTTCGTCGGCGAGCGGACACACCTCGTCTGGCCCGCCGACCACGGCCTGCGGCGCATCCCCCTGCGCGACCCGACACCGGTCTACCCGCACTCACTGCTGTGGCACCGCGACAACCCGCACCCGACCCTGGCCGCGCTCCGCGACCATCTGCGCTCCGGGCGATTCGACCACTCCTCGAAGACGGGGACCTGGACACCGGCCTGGGCCTAGCGACATGGCGACCGGGACCACCGCGTTGCCGCTGGGGAGGCCGCCGTGCCCGGCACGGCGGCCCTACGCCAGTCGGCGCCCTTCGTGAGCGGGCCGCTCAGTCCTAGTCCTGGTAGACCTTGTTGGTGCCCGGTCCGCCCGAGAGCGTGTCCGTGCCCTTGCCGCCGTAGATCGTGTCGTTTCCGCTGTTGCCGTAGATCGTGTCGTCACCCTCCTCGCCGTAGAGGGTGTCGTTGCCCCGGCCACCGTAGATGTGGTCGGCGTCGGACAGGCCGTGGATCACGTCGTTCCCGTCCTCGCCGTACATGTTGTTCTCGGTGTCGGCGGCGCCTCCGCTCATGGAGTCGTTGCCGGGACCGCCGTAGCAGTCCATCGAGCAGTTGGTGATGGTGTCGTCGCCGGGACCGCCGTACGGCCCCATGCCCCAGACCCCGCCGCCGCCGTCGAGGCGGTCGTCACCGTCGTCGCCGCGGAGCACATCGCGCGCGGAACCCTTGAGAACGTCGTCGCCGGGACCGCCATAGATCGTGGAGTAGGCGTCGCTGCCGGCGTCGACCGTCACGGTGTCGTTGCCGTCACCGAGGTTGACGTCGTAGTTGTCGGAGTCGTCGGAGCCCAGGGGGACTTCGGTCGCACACCGGACGACGGTGTGGTCGGCGTCCGAGGGGTACACGCACTCGTCGTATTCCGCCGCGGTCGGATCGATGGTGATGTCACCCCGGTCGCGGAAGGTGATGACGTAGTACGACTCCCACTCGCCCCGCTGCTCGACCTCCACGGAGACCTTGAGGTTGTTCGTCTGACCGGCGGCGCCCTTGTACCAGAGCTCGCTGTCCTCGTGGACGACGGAGGCCACCGTGGTGGCCGCCTGGGCGGCGGGGGCCGCGAATAAGGCTCCCCCGAGGGCGAGGGCGAGCGTGGAGGTGGCGGCGATGATTCCGTGCTTACGCATGCCAGAAGTAACCCTTCGCGGTGCTTGATGGTGGTCAAGGCCGACGCACAACGGGAAGGCGTCGGCAAAGCGGTAGACACGGCTCCGGGGGCGGGGGTTGTCCCGGAAACAGCACTTCCGTCGGCCTGGGCGAACATGTCATCCCGGGGCTTCCTGGCGTTCTCCTGGAGGGCACCGAAGGGCAACTCTGCGGACGGCTCGCTCCAGTGGTTGAGGTGCGACCTGGCCTCGCCGCGGCATCAGGTTCTGCGCCGCGTGTTGCATGTGGGTGCGGCTCGCTGCGCTGCGCTTCGCGGGTGCAGATACGCTGCGCTGCGCCCGCGCCCGTGCGCCGTCTCGCGGCCTTCGGCTCGGGCGGGTGCGGGTTTCGTCTCGGACCCTCCGGGTCCAAAGCGCCGGCGAGAAGGGGGAAGGGGGCGGCCGGCCCAACGTCCCGATTCCTCGGCCCGGCGGGCGGCTGAGCTCAAAGAGGCTCCGCTGCGCTCCGCCGCAGCTGCTGCCGCGCGATGGCCGAGCATTTTTAGAGAGGGGGTGGGGGAGGCCCCCAACCGGACCGCCGTCCACCGCTCCAAGCGACCGTCCGCCGCCATCCGCCGTCCGCCGTCCCACCGCACGCCGGCCGGTGAGGGCCCGTTGGGCCGGACGGCGACGCTGCCTCGGCGCCCCTCCCCCTTCCCGCTGCTGGCCGCATTGCGCCAAAGGCGCGAGACGACACCCACACCCGGCGACCGAACCATGCAGCCCAACGGCGCCGACCCGCTCGTCGCACTCCCACACCCCGGCCCAGCGCACCGCTCGACCGACCGGCCAGCCACCGCGCGGCAGCAGCTGCGGCGGAGCGCAGCGGAGCCTGTCCTGAGCCCAACCACCCACCGGGCCGGGGAACCGGGGCACCAGGCGCGCCCCGGGCCGAATCGCGACCGACCTGGCAGTCATGCTCGCCGACGGCGGCGAGAGCATCACCGATCCGGCCCCGTCATGCTGTCAGCATGATCGACCCCGTCGGCGCACGCCGACGGCATTCGGACCTCGCTTTGAACAGCCCTTACGCGGCCACCGGCGCCCGCTCGTCGAGCAGCCCCTCGCCCCGCAGATCGGCCCACACCCCGTCCGGGATCTCGACCCCGAACGACTCCAGATTGCTCCGCGCCTCCTCGGCGGTACGCATCCCCACCACGATGCCCGCCACGACCGGATGCCGCAGCGGAAACGCCATCGCCACCTGCGGCAACGTCACCCCGTGCGCCTCGCAGACATCCGCGATGCGGTGCGTCCGGCCGAGCAGTTCCTGCGAGGCGGGCGCGTACTCGAAGTGCGCGCCTTCGGCGGGGCGCGGGGTGGCGAGCAGACCCGAGTTGAAGATCGACGCCGCGAGTACGGAGACGCCGCGCTCGACGCACGCGGGCAGCAGGTCGTCGAGGGCGTTGTGCTGCAGGAGTGTGTAGTAGCCGGACAGCATCACCGCGTCCACGTCCGCCTCTTGGACCAGCTTGGTGAGCATGCCGGTGTGGTACATCCCCGCCCCGATGGCTCCTATGACGCCTTCGGCGCGCAGCTCGTCGAGGGCGGGGTAGCCGGTACGCAGGGCGTCCTCGAAGTGCTTCTCCGCGTCATGGAGAAACAGCATGTCGATGCGGTCGACGCCCATGCGGGTGAGGGAGTCCTCGACGCTACGGCGGACGCCGTCGCGCGAGAAGTCCCACACCCGGCGGTGCGTCGCGGGCACCTGGAACGCGTCGTCCATACGGCCCGCCGGGTCCTGCGGGACGAGCAGCCGGCCGACCTTCGTCGACAGCGTGAACTCGTCGCGCGGCTTGGTGCGGAGGAGGTCGCCCATCCGGCGCTCGGAGTGTCCGATGCCGTAGTGCGGCGAGGTGTCGAAATACCGGATGCCAAGATCCCACCCCGCGGCCAGCGCCCCCGCGGCGGTCTCGTCGTCCAGCGCCGCGAACAACCCACCCAGCGGCCCACCCCCGAAGCCCAGCTCCGTGACCTCCACCGTGCTGCGGCCGAGCCGGTTCTTCCTCATCCCGCGGTTCCTCCTCGTGTCACGGCGCCGACGGGCGGCAAGTTTGCCGTGGGGGTGGCGGGGCGCCAACCGGTTTTCGGGGCGGGACGGTTCAGGGGGTGAGACGGTCGCAGTCCCCGGCCTTCACCCCGGCTATGAACGCGGCGAGGCGCATGGGGGTAGTGGAGACGACCACGTGGGGGTCGTCGCTCTCACGTATGAGGGTGGTGTCGGCGCGCCGCGCGAGTTCGACGCAGTTCGGCCCATTGCCGCCGGAGAACGATGACTTCTGCCAGTTCAGTGATTCGCTCATGCCTGCCTTCTCATAGTTCGCGTGCGATATGACGGATGAGCTGCCGGGAGTCCTCGACGCCGAGCGAACCGCCCTCGGCGATGTCGAGCAGTTCCCGATGGCTCTGCAAGTCGGCCTCAGCGTGTAGATACCGCCCGCCGAACGGTGTGTCCACCTGAACCGTGTCCAACTGCGGGACAACACCGCCCGCGTAGAGCACTGGCTGCGTGGCTTCGATGAAGTCCTCGTTGGTGAAGGGGACCACGCGCAGCGTCACCGTGGGCCACTCCGCCACTTCCAGCAGCCGTTCCAGTTGCGCCCGTACCACCTTGCGGCCACCGAAGCGCATCCGCAGCGCGGCCTCGTGAATGATCGCGACGATCCGCGGGGGAGCCTCGCGGTCGAAGATGACCCGACGCCGCAGGCGATGCTCGACTCGCGCCTCGATCTCATCGTGCGGCAGCCTGGGGACGACTCCGCTGAACATGGCTCGGGCATAGTCCTCCGTCTGGAAGATCCCGGGCAGCGAGACTGTCTGCACAGAGCGCATATAGGTGGCGTGGTGTTCCATCTCCGCCACATCGAGGAAATCCGGCGCAAGGATGCCCCGGTACTCATCCCACCAGTGTTGCCCGCGGTGCTCACGCGCGATGACACACAATGCCTCGATCAGCGCATCGTCCCCGCACGAGTAGAAGGTCGCGAGCCGACGGATGCGCTCCTCGCTGACGCCGATCCGCCCGGACTCGATGTGGCTGATCTTGCCCTGATCGGTGCCGAGCAGCCCGGCCGCCTCACGCGCCGTCTTACCAGCGCGCTCGCGAAGTTTACGCAGTTCGGCACCCAAGCGCGCTTGTCGGGCCGTGGGGTTGTCCCTGGCGGGCATCGCGTACGTTCACCGATCCTTCCGGCCCTCCGGGCCCCGCGCGTAGCGATACCACACGACCACCCACAGGAGTGACATCTACTCAGCAACCTTGCTACGGGGCTTCCCTGCCACCTACCTTCTGTGATCGTACCGCTACCGAGACAGCACATCGCGCGGCGCCGGAAGGGATCACCATGGCCGACCTGCCAACCCAACTACCCATCCACCCGACGGAACCGGCCCACCGCTACCGACTCCGCGCCCCCAACATCCCCGAAACCGCCAAGGTCGCCCGCGAGATGATCGCGGGCCTGCTGCTGGCCACCGGCCACCCCGCCCTCGTCGATACCGCGCGCCTCCTGGTCACCGAGGTCGTAGCGAACGTCAGCACAACCGTGGGTCAACCAGATCGGCCGCAGGCCCGATGTGCCCGCTGCCGGGCCTGATCGAGGAGACCGCGTGAGTCACCCACCGCACGGCTGTCGATCGACCCCGGCAGTTCGGATGCCGGGGTCGATCAATTCCGCGCGGGCCCTCACGTACCGCTGGCCGCCTTCACCGCTCCCCGAGGTCGGCCGTGCCTGGATGGGTGATTGGGGCGGCGTTCAGGGAGGAGGGCCTTACCGGACGGGGCCGCGCTCGAGGTGACGGTCTCGGTGGCGGTGAGGTCTTCGATGCGGTCGGCGAACTCCGGTTCGGGCAGTGGCAGGTCCAGGTCGTCGATGAAGTCCACAGCCTGGGCGACGTAGTTGATCACCGCAGTGGTGGCGGCGGGGGCTACGGTTCCCTTTTTGAGCCCGCACAGAATGCGCAAGGCAATGGACATCTCGTGGTCGGTGGTGGCCAGCTCCGCCACCGGATCGGTCACGGGCGGTATGGCGCCGCCCGCCTGTTCGTGCCACCAGTCCAGCCACCAGTGGGCCTGCGCCTCCTCACCGAGGGCCATGTGGTGGAGGTAGAGACAGTAGGCAGCGGCAGGATCACCGGCGCCACTGGCGAACTGCCACCAGAATTGGGCACTGTCGTCGTGGCCGGCGAGTTGCAGGACGCAGCCCAGCACGCGGGCGCCGGGCGGCTCGAGGATGCGGTGGGTGATGACTTCCTGTAGCTGCGCCAGAGCACCGTCACGCCCGATGATCGCCTCGCACAGGGTTCGCAGATCCCGGGCCATCCGCTCGTCCGTGTCCGGTACGTGGCCAGCGGCGGCATCCCGGTCGTCGTCCGTCGCCGGGCGATCCGGGGAGCCGTCCGCCAGGCGGGCGGCGAGGCGGGCCTCGGCGGCGGCGAGGTCGCAGGGAGGGGTGGGGTTGAGCAGGGCCCGCGCCAGGACGTGGTCAATGTGCGATGTCATCGGCATTGCTTCCTTCGCTGGTCTCGAGGAGTTGCTGGAGGCGGCGACGGGCGTAGCGCGCGGTGGAGCGTACGCCGGCCTCGGTGATGCCGAGGTGCGTGGCGGTCTGGGCGACGGTGTAGCCGCGGCAGTGGAGCAGGATGACCACGTCCTGCTGGCGTTCCGGCAGCCTCTTGATCGCCTGGTAGAGGTTCAGGCTCTCCTCAAGCATCGCGATGGGATCGATCGCGTCGCGCAGGGCGGCGGTTTCGAAGGTCGCGTTGTCCACGAGGCAGGGGCCGCGTTTCCGGGCACGCGCCACGTCGATGGCGCGGTGCTTCATCACTTTCCAGGCGTAGGCGGCCGGGTTCTCCATGGCCAGGACATGGCTCCAGGAACGAGCGAGCTGCTCGAACGCCTCGTCGACGGCTTCCTCGGCGTCGGCGCGGTTGCCGAGGTAGACCTCGGCCCGGTGGATGTAGGCGCCGCGGTGGAGCTGGTGGAAGGCGCGGAAATCCGGCGGGAGTTCGTCGGGCAGTCCGGTCATCGAGGTCACACTCCGCGGGCGGAGGTGGTCCCGTGTCACCGCTTCCCCTCCCTGTGCCCCTGGTGCAGTTCCGAGATGCCCACGCGGACCCCGGCCGCGGCGGCGCGGCGCAGCAGGGCCAGGACGTCGCCGCCGAAAACGCGCATGACAAGCGCGGCGGTGACGAGATCCCCTATGAGTTGAAGATTCACGGACTCTTGCTGTCCTTCTGTCGGTCGTACGAGGCTGCCCCGTCCCCGCCCCGCGAGTGCGCCGTATTGCGCCCTCTGTTACCTCTAGCGCTCGCGAGCGTCCGAATGTGCATCAGACAATACGAAATTCTTACGGACTGCATCGATCCGGTTACCGACGGCCGGGTCAGGCGCCTCGCGCCGCCGCGATCTGGCAGGCCGTGATCGTGGTGAGCTCGTATGCCGTGTGGGATGCGGCCACGGACGTGATCTGCCCACGTCACGGGTCGCAAGGCGACGTGGATCGCCAAGGCAGGCTGCCGTCGATGGGTCACTCCGATGCTGGTCGAGGTCAGAGAGGAGCGCCGCCGAACCCGATCTCGTTTCCGTCCGGATCCTGGTACGTGACCTTGCGCACGCCATTTGAGTAGGTCTCGCGAGTCCTGGGCTTCAGCCCCCGATCAGCGATCCCGGCGACGCGGGTGTCGAGATCTTCAACGAAGACGGTGTGCATGGCGTGGCCGGCGTGCCCGGGCCGATGCTCGATGTACAGATACCGGTGTTCCGCCAGCTCCCACACGGCCTCCGTGTCATTGGGGATGAACGTCGGCGCGGAGCCGAGCAGCCGCTCGTACCAGGCCAGCGCCGCCGCGTAGTCGTTCACCGGAATGCCCGCGAACAGGTCAACCGCCATGACGCCATGGTAGATCCAGCGATAGCCCGCGCCTCAGCCCAGCTCACACACCTCGCCGTCACCTGGGCGGCTGCGGGGGCTGGGGCGGCGCAGGCGGCTGGGCGGGGCTCGACGGGACGCGGGGCAACGTGGTCTGCAGCCAGTGGCGCGCGTACTGGTCGAGCTTCAGATGCCACTGGACAAAGCCACACCAGGCACAGACGAAGGCCGAAAAGTCAGCCCGCCTCACCTTGAAGCGACCGGGCTTGCGGATGCTGAACCGCCCGGAACCTGTGACGTAGATCTCCGCCTGGTAGATCTCTTGGCTTCCGCAAGAAGCACACCGGCCGTATTTGAGGTCTTCGATCATCACACGGCCGACGCTATGCCGTGCCACCGCCCAAGCGCACCCCGCCCGTTGAAGCCCTCTCAGGCGCCGCAGGCATCACGCGCCGCAGGCATCACGCGCCGCCGGAAGCGCGACCCGCCGCGATCTGGCGGGCCATGATCGTCGTGAGCTCGTACGCCGTGTGGGAGGCGGCCACGGACGTGATCTCCGCGTGGTCGTACGCCGGGGCGACCTCGACGACGTCGGCGGAGACCAGGTGGCAGGAGGACAGGCCGCGCAGGATCTCCAGGAGCTCGCGGGAGGTGAGGCCGCCCGCCTCGGGGGTGCCGGTGCCGGGGGCGTGGGCGGGGTCGAGGACGTCGATGTCGATGGAGATGTACAGGGGGCGGTCGCCGATGCGCTCGCGCAACTGTTGGGCGACCTCGTCCACGCCGCGCCGCATGACGTCGGCGGAGGTGACGATGCCGAAGCCCATCTTCGCGTCGTCGTCCAGGTCCTGCTTTCCGTAGAGCGGACCGCGCGTTCCGACGTGCGAGAGGGCGGAGGTGTCGAGGATGCCCTCCTCGACGGCCCGCCGGAAGGGCGTGCCGTGGGTGTACTCGGCGCCGAAGTACGTGTCCCAGGTGTCGAGGTGGGCGTCGAAGTGGAGCAGGGCGACCGGGCCGTGCTTACGGGCGACGGCGCGCAGCAGAGGCAGGGCGATGGTGTGATCGCCGCCGAGGGTCATCAGGCGGGCGCCGGTGGTGAGCAGATCGTCCGCGGCGGCCTGGATGGTCTCGACGGCCTCGTTGATGTTGAAGGGGTTCGCGGCGATGTCCCCGGCGTCGGCGACCTGGGCGAGGGCGAAGGGGGACGCGTCCTGGGCCGGGTTGTAGGGGCGCAGCAGCCGGGACGCCTCGCGGATGGCGTTGCCGCCGAAGCGGGCGCCGGGACGGTAGGAGACCCCGCTGTCGAAGGGCACGCCGACCACGGCGACGTCCGCCGCGCCGCCGACCTCGTCGACGCGCGGCAGCCGGGCGAAGGTGGCGGGGCCCGCGTAGCGGGGGATGCGGGAGGAGTCGACGGGGCCGAGGGGGCGGCGGTCTGCTGTGGTCATGGCTTCGAGGGTAGGCAGGACGGGCATCCCGGCACATGTACGTTTCCGAGGGCCACGGCCGTCCTTTTTGGACGCCACGTCTATGTCGCGGCTGCTGATATGCCGCAGCTGCTGAGGGACGCGGAGGGACGCCGCCCCCGGCGGGCCCCTCGCGCCGGTCAGCTGTCCGCGGGGCTCCCCAGGGCCGCCGCCGCGGCCGCGACGGGGTCGAGGGCGGCGGCCTCGGGGGCGGGAGTGGGTGCCAGTTCGCAGGTGAAGCCGAGGCGCTTCATGGCGCGGACCACCTCGCCCGCGGTGAAGTCGCGGCGGTCCTGGCGGGTGACCACCGCTCCGACCTGCATGGCGGGGTAGGTGCGACGGCCGATCCGGACCGAGGGACCGGTGATCGGTTCGGGCTTGACGCCGCTCATCGCTTCCTTCACCTCGTTCGCGGTCAGATCGAAGGCGTAGTTGGCGATGACGCAGCGCATAGGACCTCAGCAGGGAGAGGAGGGAGGAAGGGAGCCGGTGGGGCCAGGGTCCCACACCGGATGCCCGGCGGGAAGCGCACAACCGGGTGGCGTGGCTCCCCCCGTTCCGTCGCCGCACGTGCTAGCGTGTTAGGCAGTTGCAGTTTTGGTACCCATGAACTTTATGTGCGCCTGACAGATGTAGCGGTCAGGTGCATTTTGTTTTTCCGGTCATTCCGGATGGGGTCATTGCGGCGACACGGAATCCGTAAGGTTCGGATTCCAGTTCTGCCCCTATCGAAGGAGAATGACATGGCGACTGGCACCGTGAAGTGGTTCAACGCGGAAAAGGGCTTCGGCTTCATCGAGCAGGACGGCGGCGGCGCCGACGTCTTCGCCCACTACTCGAACATCGCCGCCCAGGGCTTCCGTGAGCTCCACGAGGGCCAGAAGGTCTCGTTCGACGTCACGCAGGGCCAGAAGGGCCCGCAGGCCGAGAACATCGTTCCTGCCTGACGCAGCACACAGTGATGAGCCGGGGCCCGCGCCCGTAAGGGTGCGGGCCCCGGCTCGCGCCTGGCCGCACCCGCCCCACGCAGACAGACTGCACACAGAACCTGCCGCACCGGCCCCATCGCGGCCGGGCTCGAGGACGGCGGCCTTCACCCACGGCCGAGGGCCGATCGACGCCTCGGTACCTGGCCCCGTCATTCACCCGCTCTCCGGCACGTTCTGCGAATTCTCGCCTCCGGGAACCTCCCCGTTGAGGAGTCCTCCTCGAAACGCGCCGTACGAGGAAGGCCCCGCATGCACCGCCCTGCCCGCTCGTCCCGCAGCGCCTCGCCGCGCTCCCGCAATCGCCGCCCGTCCACCGCCGCGGCCCCCGCCCGCGTCCCCGTCCCCGCCGACGGGAACGAGTTCTCCCTGCCGCCGAGCACCACTCCGCTCCTGCCCGCCGTCGGCTCCTTCACCGAGCTGGACCTGCCGGCGGGGATCACCGCGGAGCTGGCGCGCCAGGGCGTGACCGTACCGTTCCCGATCCAGGCGGCCGCGCTTCCCAACGCGCTCGCCGGGCGCGATGTCCTGGGCCGTGGACGGACCGGCTCCGGCAAGACCCTGGCCTTCGGCCTGGCCCTGCTGGCCCGTACCGCCGAGCAGCGCGCCGAACCCCGCCGCCCCCTCGCCCTGGTCCTGGTGCCCACCCGGGAGCTGGCCCAGCAGGTCACCGACGCGCTCGCCCCGTACGCCAGGCCGCTGCGGCTGCGCGCGGCCACCGTGGTCGGCGGGATGTCGATCGGCCGCCAGGCGGGCGCGCTGCGCGACGGCGCCGAGGTGGTCATAGCCACTCCGGGACGGCTCCACGATCTGATCGAACGCGGCGACTGCCGATTGGACCGGGTGCGCGTCACGGTTCTCGACGAGGCCGACCAGATGGCCGACATGGGCTTTCTTCCCCAGGTGACCCGGCTGCTGCGGCAGGTTCCGGCCGACGGCCAGCGCATGCTGTTCTCGGCGACCCTCGACCATGCGGTCGGCCAGCTGGTGCGCCGGTTTCTCGACGACCCGGCCGTGCACTCGGTCGACGCCTCCGCGGGCGCCGTCACCACGATGGAGCACCATGTGCTGCACATCGCGGACACCGACAAGCGCACCGTCGTCACCCGGGTCGCCGCCCGCGACGGCCGCGTCATCATGTTCCTGGACACCAAGCGCGCGGTCGACCGGCTGACCAAGCATCTGCTGGCCAGTGGCGTGCGGGCGGCGGCGCTGCACGGCGGCAAGTCCCAGCCGCAGCGCACCCGGACTCTGGACTACTTCAAGACCGGTCATGTCAGCGTCCTGGTCGCCACGAATGTCGCCGCCCGGGGCATCCATGTCGACGACCTCGATCTCGTCGTCAACGTCGACCCGCCGGCCGACCACAAGGATTACCTGCACCGCGGCGGCCGCACCGCCCGTGCGGGTGGCTCCGGCACCGTCGTCACCCTCGTCCTGCCCGACCAGCGCCGTGCGATGGCCGGTCTGATGACGGACGCGGGCATCACTCCGCAGACCGCCCGGGTGCACTCCAACGACACCGAGCTCACCCGTATCACCGGCGCGCAAGCGCCCTCCGGTATCCCCGTCACCATCGACGCACCGGCTACGGAACAGACGCCCCCCGGCGCCGCCGGGCAGCGCCGTGGCCGAAGCCGCCGGCGCGGCCGCCGGACGCGTAGGTCCCAGCCGGGACTGGCTTCATGATCCTGTCGGGGATCCTGTCGCGGCGGCCCGGACCGTAGTGGTTGCCCCCATTTCCTCGCGGCAGAGGCGACAATGGATCGCATGCCGATACCCAGCTCCGCGCCCAGCCGGGCCGAACTGATCGACCACCTGGTCCGCACCCGCATCGCCGGCGATGTCGCCACCCCCCGAGACAACAACCTCTCCCACTACCGCAAGCTCGCGAACGGCGACCGCCACTACTGGCTGGGCCTGGAACTGGGCGACCGCTGGGCCGATGAACAGGACGTACTGGCGGTCATGGCGGAGCGCTGCGGCGTGGTCGACGACCCGGAGCACCGCGCCGGGCAGGACACCATCGACCCGGAGCTCACGGTCGGGGCGCTGGACCGGATGGCCTCCGTGCTGCGCAAGGCGGCCGAGGCGCGGGAGCGGGTGCTGTTCGCGACCGGGCACCCGGGCGGGCTGCTGGACGTCCACCGCTTCACGGCGGCGGCGCTGCGGGCCGCCGGGTGCGAGATCGTGGAGATCCCGGGCGGGCTGACGGCCGACGAGGGGTACGTCTTCCAGTTCTGCGACGTGGCGATGCTGGAGCGCGGCGCGACGCTGTGGCACACCCACTCCCCCGCCCCCATGGCCGCGATCCTGGACGGCCTCGAGCAGGAGGGGCGGCCGCTGCCCGATCTGGTGGTCGCCGACCACGGCTGGGCGGGGTGCGCGGGGCAGCGCGGCATCGACGCGGTGGGGTACGCGGACTGCAACGACCCGGCGCTGTTCCTCGGCGAGGCGGAGGGCACGCTCCAGGTGGTCGTGCCGCTGGACGACCATGTCACCAACCCGCGGTTCTACGACCCGATGGTCGCCTATCTGCTGGACGCGGCGGGTCTCACGGCCGAGTCCTCCTGACGCGAGCCGGCCGCTTCGACGTACCACGGGCGGCCGCGCTACGCGCGTCAGGACGGTTTTGCGGCGCGGGGCACGCGCATCATGCCTTCCTGGATCACGGAGACCGCCAACTGCCCGTCGGCGGTGAAGATACGGCCCTTGGCCAGCCCCCGGCCGCCGGACGCGGAGGGGCTCTCCTGGTCGTACAGCAGCCACTCGTCCGCGCGGAACGGGCGGTGGAACCACATGGCGTGATCCAGGCTGGCGCCGACGATGTCGCCGACCGCCCAGCCGCCGCGCCCGTGGGCGAGGAGCACCGAGTCCAGCAGCGTCATATCGGAGACGTAGGTGGCCAGACAGAGGTGGGTCAGGGGGGCGTCGGCGGCGCCGTCCAGTTTGCCGTTCGTCCGGAACCAAACCTGCGACTTCGGCTCACGCGGCTCCCCGACGCTCGCGTACGGCGGCGCGTCCACGTACCGCAGATCGATCGCGCCCCGCGCCTCCAGCATCCGCTCGATCACGCTCGGGCCGCTGAAGAGGTGCGCGTACCGGGGCAGCAGTTCCTCGCCCGTCGGCAGGGAGAGCGGGTCGGGCACGTCGGGCATCGGCTCCTGGTGCTCAAGCCCCTCCTCGTGGCGCTGGAAGGACGCCGAGAGGTGGAAGATCGGCTGGCCGTGCTGGACCGCCACGACCCGGCGGGTGGTGAAGGAGAAGCCGTCGCGGATGCGGTCGACGGTGTAGACGATGGGCGCGTCCGGGTCGCCGGGGCGCAGGAAGTACGAGTGCAGCGAGTGCGCCGGGCGGTCGGCCGGGACGGTGCGGCCGGCCGCGACCAGGGCCTGGGCGGCGACCTGGCCGCCGAAGACGCGCGGCACCAGGGGTGCCGCGCTGCTGGTGCCTCGGAAGATGTCCAGGTCGATCTGCTCCAGGTCGAGCAGATCGAGCAGGTTCTGTAGCGCGCTTTGTGGTGCTTCGTTCATGGTTTAAGGAGTTTTGCAGACCAAGATTGCGCGGGTCTTACGGGCGGGTCTCACAGGCCCATGGACTTCGCCACGATGGACCGCATGACCTCGCTGGTGCCGCCGTAGATGCGGGTGACGCGGGTGTCCGCGTACAGGCGGGCTATGGGGTACTCCATCATGTAGCCGTAACCGCCGTGCAGCTGCAGGCACTTGTCGATCACGACGGCCGCGCGCTCGGTGGTGAAGAGCTTCGCGGAGGCCGCGTCGGCCGCCGTGAGCTCCCCCGCGTCGTGGGCCTCCAGGGCCCGGTCGACGACCGCCTGCATCGCGTCCACCTCGGACTTGCAGTCGGCGAGCGCGAACTTGGTGTTCTGGAAGGACGCCACCGTCTTGCCGAAGATCGTACGGTCCGCCACATACGCCTTGGCGAACTCGACGGCCGCCGCGGCCTGTGCGTACGCGCTGACGGCGATGCCCAGGCGCTCCTGCGGGAGGTTGTGGGTGAGGTATTCGAAGGCCCGGCCCTCCTCGCCAAGCAGGTCCGCCACCGGCACCTTGACGTCGGTGAAGGACAGCTCGGCGGTGTCGGAGGTCTTCAGGCCCAGCTTCTCCAGCTTGCGGCCGACCGCGTAGCCCTCGCTCTTGGTGTCGACGACGAGGATGGATATGCCGCCACGGCGGTCCTCGGGGGTGGCGGGGGCGGTGCGGGCGCAGACCAGGACGCGGTCGGCGAGGACGCCGCCGGTGATGAAGGTCTTGGCGCCGTTGAGGACGTAGTGCGTGCCGTCCTCGGACAGCTTGGCGGTGGTCTTCATACCGGCCAGGTCGGAGCCAGTGCCCGGCTCGGTCATGGCGATGGCGGTCATCAGGTCGCCGGCGATGAACGGGGGCAGCCAGCGCCGCTTCTGCTCCTCGGTGGCGTACTTGAGGAGGTACGGCAGGCACAGCGCGGTGTGCACGCTGCTGCCGCCGAAGCTGACCCCGGCCCGGGCGGTCTCCTCGGTGATGATCGCGTTGAACTTGAAGCTGGTCTCGCCCGCGCCGCCGTACTCCTCGGGCACCTCGATACCGAAGATGCCCAGCTCGCCGAGTTTCTTGTAGAACTCGCGCGGGGCCTGGCCGGCCTCCCGCCACTCCTCGTAGTACGGCACGACCTCGGCGGCGATGAAGTCGCGGATGGTCTCCCGGAACGCCTCGTGGTCCTCGTTGAACACCGTACGACGCATCTGCGGCGACCTCCTCGGTCCGGCTGGCTAAGCGCTTGCTCAGCGAAAGCTACCGGCCGGTCGGCTCACTGTCCAGACCCGTCCGCCGCGGCCCGGAAGGCGCCGAGCGCCAGGCGGTGCAGCAGTTCGGCAGTGGCCGAGCGGCCCGGGAGGGCGCCGGGGCGGCTGAGGTGCGGGGTGGAGTTGAGCAGCCCGAAGACGGCGTGGACACACGCCCGCGCCTCGGTCTCGGCGAGCCGGGGGTGGACCTCGCGCAGCACCTGGACCCACAGCTCGACGTACTGCCGCTGGAGCGAGCGCACCAGCTTGCGGTCGGTGTCCCGGAGCCGGTCCAGCTCGCGGTCGTGGAGGATGATCAGCGGGCGGTCGTCGAGGGCGAAGTCGATATGCCCCCTCACCAGCGAGTCCAGCACGGCGCCCGGGTCCCGCTCCCGCCCCGCGGCCTCGGCGGCGCGCTGCTTGCCACCCGTCAGGAGCCGGCCGCTGATGCCGACCAGCAGCTCCGCCAGCATGGCCTCCTTGCCCGGGAAATGGCGGTAGAGACCCGGTCCGCTGATGCCGACCGCCGCGCCTATCTCGTCGACGCCGACGCCGTGGAAGCCGCGCTCGGCGAACAGGCGCGCCGCCTCCTTCAGGATCTGCTCGCGGCGGGTGGGGGCAGAGGCTTGCGTGCTCATGGACTTGATTCTAGACAGCGGCGTTAGTGGTCGTTAACCTGGTGGGGATGGGTTAACGCTCATTAACCACGCTTGAGCGCAGGACCGCGAGGCAAGGGGGCCCGTAGTCATGGAGCAGGCACCGGTGCTGGGCAGCGCCGCCGATCCGGCGTCCGACGCCTGGGCGGCCAATGAGGCCGCGCACCGCGAGCTGGCCGCGCGGCTGCGCGAGAAGCTGGCCGCGGCGCGGCTGGGCGGCGGCGAGAAGGCGCGGGCGCGGCACACCGCGCGCGGCAAGCTGCTGCCCCGCGACCGGGTCGACACCCTGCTGGACGCGGGCTCGCCGTTCCTGGAGCTGGCCCCGCTCGCGGCCGACGGGATGTACGGGGGGCAGGCCCCGGCGGCGGGTGTGATCGCGGGGATCGGGCGGGTGGCGGGCCGCGAGGTGATGGTGATCGCCAATGACGCCACGGTCAAGGGCGGCACGTACTACCCGATGACGGTCAAGAAGCATCTTCGCGCCCAGGACGTCGCCTTGGAGAACGGGCTGCCGTGCGTGTATCTGGTCGACTCCGGAGGCGCCTTTCTGCCCATGCAGGACGAGGTCTTCCCCGACCGGGACCACTTCGGGCGGATCTTCTACAACCAGGCGCGGATGTCGGGCGCCGGGATCCCGCAGATCGCGGCCGTGCTCGGGTCCTGCACGGCGGGCGGGGCGTATGTCCCGGCGATGAGCGACGAGGCCGTCATCGTGCGCGGGCAGGGCACGATCTTCCTGGGCGGGCCGCCGCTGGTGAAGGCGGCGACGGGAGAGGTGGTCACGGCCGAGGAGCTGGGCGGCGGCGAGGTCCATTCCAAGGTCTCCGGCGTCACCGACCATCTCGCCGAGAGCGACGCCCACGCCCTGCGCATCGTCCGCACGATCGTCTCGACGCTCCCGGCGCCGCGCTCGCGGCGCGGGGAGCTGCCCTGGCCGGTGGAGCCCTCCGAGGAGCCCGCGGTCGACCCAGCGGGGCTCTACGGGGCGGTGCCGGTCGACTCGCGCACGCCGTACGACGTGCGGGAGGTGATCGCGCGGCTCGTGGACGGCTCGCGGTTCGCCGAGTTCAAGGCCGAGTTCGGCACGACGCTGGTGACGGGGTTCGCGCACATCATGGGCCACCCGGTGGGCATCGTCGCCAACAACGGCATCCTGTTCTCCGAATCGGCCCAGAAGGGCGCCCATTTCATCGAGCTGTGCGACCAGCGCGGCATCCCCCTGGTGTTCCTGCAGAACATTTCGGGGTTCATGGTCGGCCGCAGCTATGAGGCGGGCGGCATCGCCAAGCACGGCGCCAAGATGGTCACCGCCGTGGCCTGCACGCGCGTGCCCAAGCTCACGGTCGTCATCGGCGGCTCGTACGGCGCGGGCAACTACTCGATGTGCGGCCGCGCCTATTCGCCGCGCTTCCTGTGGATGTGGCCCAACGCGAAGATCTCGGTGATGGGCGGCGAGCAGGCGGCCTCCGTGCTCGCGACCGTCAAGCGCGACCAGCTGGAGGCGCGCGGCGAGGAGTGGCCGGCGGACGAGGAGGAGGCGTTCCGGGCGCCGATCCGCGAGCAGTACGAGACCCAGGGAAACGCCTATTACGCGACGGCGCGGCTGTGGGACGACGGTGTGATCGACCCCCTGGAGACCCGCGCGGTGCTGGGCCTGGCCCTCACCGCCTGTGCGAACGCGCCGCTTCCCGGCAAGCCCGGCCAGGATCCCATGACGCCCGGCTTCGGCGTCTTCCGGATGTGAGGGACCGTGGAGCTGAAGAGTGAGAGCCCGATGAGCCCGATGAGTCCGATGAGTCCGATGAGTCCGATGTTCGAGACAGTCCTGGTGGCCAACCGCGGGGAGATCGCCGTCCGGGTGATCCGCTCGCTGCGGCGGCTCGGTGTGCGCTCGGTCGCCGTGTTCAGCGACGCCGACGCGGACGCGCTGCATGTGCGCGAGGCGGATACGGCGGTCCGGCTCGGGCCGGCGAGCCCCGCCGAGAGCTATCTGTCGGTCAAGCGGCTGCTGGACGCGGCCGACCGGGCCGGTGCCCAGGCCGTGCACCCCGGCTATGGCTTCCTCGCGGAGAACGCGGCGTTCGCGCGCGCCTGCACCGGTGCCGGGCTCACCTTCATCGGCCCGCCCGCCGCGGCGATCGAGCTGATGGGCGACAAGATCCGCGCCAAGGAGAGCGTGCGGGCGGCGGGCGTGCCCGTGGTGCCCGGCTCCACGGGCAGCGCCCTGACCGACGCCGACCTCGCCGAGGCCGCCCGGGAGATCGGCATGCCGGTGCTGCTCAAGCCCTCGGCGGGCGGCGGCGGCAAGGGCATGCGGCTGGTGCGGGACGAGGCGCGGCTCGCGGACGAGATCGCGGCGGCGCGGCGCGAGGCCCGCGGCGCGTTCGGGGATGACACGCTGCTGGTCGAGCGCTGGATCGACGGCCCCCGGCATATCGAGATCCAGGTGCTGGCCGACGGCTATGGCCATGTCATCCATCTCGGCGAGCGCGAGTGCTCGCTGCAGCGCCGCCATCAGAAGATCATCGAGGAGGCGCCGAGCCCGCTGCTCGACCCCGGCACCCGGGCGCTCATGGGCGAGGCCGCGGTCCAGGCGGCGCGCTCCTGCGGCTATGTGGGCGCGGGCACGGTGGAGTTCATCGTCCCGGGCGCCGACCCGGCGGCGTACTGCTTCATGGAGATGAACACCCGCCTCCAGGTCGAGCATCCGGTGACCGAGCTCATCACGGGTCTTGACCTGGTGGAGTGGCAGCTGAGGATCGCGGCCGGCGAGCGGCTGCCCCTCGCCCAGGACGACATCTCGCTGACCGGACACGCCGTCGAGGCCCGTATCTGCGCGGAGACCGCCCGGGTCAGCGGCGGCAGGGTCGACTTCCTCCCCTCGGCGGGCACGGTGCTCGCGCTGGCCGAGCCGGACGGGGAGGGGGTGCGGGTCGACTCCGGGCTGGCCGTCGGCACCGAGGTCGGCACGGTATACGACCCGATGCTCGCCAAGGTCGTCGCCCACGGCCCCGACCGCCCCACCGCCCTGCGCCGGCTGCGCGCCGCGCTGGCCCGCACCACCACCCTGGGCCTGGACACCAACACCGGCTTTCTACGCCGCCTCGCCGCCCACCCGGCCGTGGCCTCCGGCGATCTGGACACCGGCCTCGTCGACCGCGAGGCCCCCGGCCTGGTGCCCGCCGCCGTCCCGGACGAGGTGTACGCGGCGGCGGCGCTGCTGCGCCAGGCGGCGCTGGAGCCGGGCGAGCCCTCCACCATGGACGGTTCGGGCTGGGTCGACCCGTTCTCCGTGCCGACCGGCTGGCGGCTGGGCGGTCGGCCCGCCTGGACCGTCCATGCCCTGCGGGTGCCCGGACACGCCCCGGTGACCGTCCGGGTGCGCGGCCGGGCCCATGACGCGGAGGTGTGGCTGGCGGGCCCGGACACCCCCGAGGCACCCGAGGCGCCCGACACGCCCGCCGACGACACGACGGTCCGGGCTCGGCTCACCCTGCCCAGGGGCGGCGACACCGTGTCCCGGGCCGTGCTGGACTGGGGCGGTGTGACCCACACCTTCGCGTACGCCGCGCAGGGCTCCGGCCACTGGCTGGGCCGGGACGGCGACGCCTGGCATGTGGTCGACCACGACCCGGTGGAGGCCGCGCTGCGCGGCGGGGCGGCCGGCGCCCACGCCGGGGAGCTGACCGCGCCCATGCCCGGCACGGTCACGGTGGTCAAGGCGGCCGTCGGCGACGAGGTCACCGCCGGGCAGGGCCTGCTGGTGGTCGAGGCCATGAAGATGGAGCACGTCATCTCCGCCCCGCACGACGGCACCGTCACCGAGCTCGATGTGACCCCCGGCTCCACGGTCGCCATGGACCAGCTGCTGGCGGTCGTCGCCCCGCACGAGACCGAAGAGCGTAAGACCGAGGAGCGTGAGTGATGGCCCTCCCCGACACCCTGCCCATGACCTTCCCGGCCCCCGGGCTGCCCGCCCGGGTCCGCATCCATGAAGTGGGCCCCCGGGACGGGCTGCAGAACGAGAAGACGCTGGTCCCGGTGGCGGTGAAGGCGGAGTTCATCCGCCGGCTCGTCGAGGCGGGGCTGACCACCGTCGAGGCGACGAGCTTCGTCCACCCCAAGTGGGTGCCCCAGCTGGCCGACGCCGAGGAGCTGATGCCGCTGCTGGAGGGCACCGAGGCCCGGCTGCCCGTACTGGTGCCGAACAAGCGCGGCCTGGAGCGTGCGCTAGCGCTCGGCGCGCGCGACGTCGCCGTGTTCGCCAGCGTCACCGAGTCCTTCGCCCGCGCCAATCTCAACCGCTCGGTGGACGAGGTGCTGGAGATGTTCGAGCCCGTCGTCACCGAGGCCCGCACCGCGGGCGCCGGGGTGCGCGGCTATCTGTCGATGTGCTTCGGCGACCCGTGGGAGGGCGCGGTCCCCGTCTCCCAGACGGTCTCGGTCGCGCGCCACCTCCTCGACATGGGGTGCGAGGAGCTGAGCCTGGGCGACACCATCGGCGTGGCCACCCCCGGCCATGTGCTGGAGCTGCTGTCCGCCCTGAGCGAGGCGGGCATCCCGGCGCAGAAGCTGGCGGTCCACTTCCACGACACCTACGGCCAGGCGCTGGCCAACACGCTCGCGGCGCTGCAGTACGGCGTCACCTGCGTCGACGCCTCCGCCGGCGGCCTCGGCGGCTGCCCGTACGCGAAGAGCGCGACGGGCAACCTCGCCACCGAGGACCTGGTGTGGATGCTCAACGGCCTCGGCATCGAGACCGGGGTCGATCTGCTCCGGCTCGCCGCGGCCAGCGCCTGGATGGCCCGGCACCTGGGCCGCCCGAGCCCCTCCCGTACCGTCCGTGCGCTCTCCCCGAAGGAGATCTGAGCCATGTCGACCGACCACCGCCTCTCGCCCGAGCACGAGGAACTGCGCCGTACCGTCGAGTCGTTCGCGCACGACGTGGTCGCCCCGAAGATCGGGGAGTTCTGGGAGCAGCATGAGTTCCCGTACGAGATCATCCGCGAGATGGGCCGGATGGGCCTGTTCGGGCTGCCCTTCCCCGAGGAGTACGGGGGCATGGGCGGCGACTACTTCGCGCTCTGTCTGGCCATCGAGGAGCTGGCCCGGGTGGACTCCTCCGTGGCGGTCACCTTGGAGGCGGGCGTCTCGCTGGGCGCGATGCCGATCTTCCGTTACGGCACGGAGGAGCAGAAGCGCCGCTGGCTGCCCGGACTGTGCTCGGGCGAGTCCCTGGGCGCGTTCGGCCTGACGGAGCCCGGCGGCGGCTCGGACGCGGGGGCCACGCGTACCACCGCCCGGCTGGACGAGGCCACGGGCGAGTGGGTGATCAACGGCACCAAGTGCTTCATCACCAACTCCGGCACGGATATCACCGCGCTGATCACGGTCACCGCGGTCACCGGTCGCAAGCCCGACGGCAGCCCCGAGATCTCCACGGTCATCGTGCCCTCGGGCACCCCCGGCCTCACCGTCGCCGCCCCCTACTCCAAGGTCGGGTGGAACGCGTCGGACACCCGCGAGCTGTCCTTCTCCGACTGCCGGGTACCGGCGGACCATCTGCTCGGCGAGAAGGGCCGCGGCTACGCCCAGTTCCTGCGGATCCTGGACGAGGGCCGGATCGCGATCTCCGCGATGGCCACCGGTCTGGCCCAGGGCTGTGTGGACGAGTCGGTGGCGTATGCGAAGACCCGCGAGGCGTTCGGCCGCCCCATCGGCGCCAACCAGGCCATCCAGTTCAAGATCGCGGACATGGAGATGCGGGCGCATATGGCCCGGGTGGCCTGGCGGGACGCGGCCTCGCGGCTGGTGCGCGGCGAGCCGTTCAAGAAGGAGGCGTCGATCGCCAAGCTCTACTCCTCCGAGGTCGCGGTGACCAACGCCCGGGAGGCCACCCAGGTGCACGGCGGATACGGCTTTATGAACGAGTATCCGGTGGCCCGGATGTGGCGGGACTCCAAGATCCTGGAGATCGGCGAGGGCACCAGCGAGGTCCAGCGGATGCTGATCGCCCGCGATTTGGGTCTCGCGGGCTGACCGGTCAGCCCGCGAGGCCCGGTCAGCCCCCGCGGGCTGACCGGGCCTCGCGTGGGCTGACGGCTCGGCGTCGCGCGGCTCAGCGTGTGGGCCACGGCACCTGGGGCGAGCGGTAGTAGTCGATGCCGAGCGCGTCCCAGCGCGGACCCTGCGCGGCCAGCCGCACCCGGTACCCGGCCCAGTCATGCGTGGCGGCCGGGGACCAGCCGAGTTCGGCGATGCCCGGGAGCCGGGGGAAGGCCATGTACTCGAGGTGCGCGCTCGTCGACAGGGTCTCCGTCCACAGCGGCGCCTCGACCCCGAAAACCGAGGACGCAGGCGCGCCCTTGATATACGCGCCCGGGTCCCAGTCGTAGGACTGCCGGGCGTCCACCAACCCGGCCCAGTCCTGCCCCAGCGGGGTGTCCTTGTCGTACTTCATGTCCAGCTGACGATCCTCTCCCGGCTGGCACCCGGAGATTCCCCTCGACTACTCGTTAGGTGGCCGGTTGGGTTTCACGCGTCCGCTTGCGCCCGTGGGCAAAACTCGGCGCTCGAAAGCGCCTGCGCGTGCTATTGGTGACCGAGCCACCCGCCCGGCGGGCTCGGGCCTCGATCTCCAGCGAGGCGTTGTGATCGGCGTCGTCCTCGTGCCCACAGTGGACACAGGCAAACAGCCTGCCGCACCCCTTGCGGGATGCAGGATCGACCCGGCCGCAGGCGGCACAGGTCTGGGATGTGTGGAAAGCGGGCACCGCTATCAACTTGGCCCCGTACAAGTCACACTTGTACTCCAGTTGGCGCCGCCGCTCGCCAGGACAGTTGTCCAGGATCGAGCGGTTGAGCCCGGCCTTCTGCCCGACGTTACGGCCAGGCCGTTCCACAGTGCCTTTGGCACTGGCGGTCATACGGGTCACACGCAGGTCCTCGATACCGACGAAGCCGTGGTTTTTGGCGAGATCAGTGGTGAGCTTGTGCGTGAAATCCGAGCGCCGACGCGCTTCCTTGCTCTTCAGCCTGGCGATGGCCGCGATTGTCTTGCGTAGCCGATTGCCGTACGCGCCTTCCCGGTGCTTCTTCGCATAGGTGATCTGGCGGGCCTTGCGCTGCTCCAGCACCTTCAGCCGCTGCTGCTCGTTCTTCGTGAGCCCGTCGGGTTTGACACGTGGTGCGGGCTCGGTGGACACATACGCAGAGGATGCAACCCCGAAGTCCACTCCGCACCCGGGCCGCCCGTTCGGCGCAGCCGCTCTGCCGCCGGTCGCCACGCCGAAGGAGACGTGCCAGCCGATCCCGTCCCGGCTGATGGTGACGTTGCGGATGCTGCCGCCGATCGCCCGAGAAAGCCGGAAGCGCACCCAGCCCAGCTTCGGAACGCGCACCTCAGCCCAGCGCCTGTTCACCTTGCGCACTTTGACCGCCTGCCCCGGGAGCGGGACCGACACCCGGCGCGCACGCTTCCTGCGCTGTGGGGGCCCAGCTGGATGCTCCGGATTCCAGAAGTTGTCATAAGCGGCATCGAGATGGCGCAGAACCTGCTGGGCAGCTTGGGCAGGAAGCTCGGCCAGCCAGGTCAATTCCGCCCGCCCAACGGTCAACTCTCGGCACTGCTCAACCGCACGCATCGTATGCCGACGCTGTTCCCACAGATAAACCCGCTGCTCAAGCGCCATGTTCCACAGAGCGCGGCAAGTGTGCCCCCACTCAGTAAGGGCCCTCTCCTGGTCCCGGGTGGGATAGAGCCGATACCGGCGCCCCATGTCAGCCTTCACACAGCAAACCCTACCAACCGTCACCGGTTATTTACACAGCGTTCGCCGCGTTCGACCAGAAGTTGCTTCGTGGAACGAAGCGACGAAGCACCGCATCCTGACTACCGCGAGACCCGGTTGAGATCAAGGTGCAGACCATTAGACACCTATCGACCTGTCAGAATTTCCGCCATGGCGGAACTCACCCAGCGCGACGGAACATGGAGCTTCGACGGCGACACCGTGCGGATCGTCCCCGGCAGGGACAAGCGAGTGAATCCGGTGCGCCAGGCACTCGGCGAACTCGCGGTGCCACTGGACGCGTTGGCCGGTATCGCATACGAGCCGGGGCGCCGGACCGGGCGGCTGCGGCTGAAGCTGCGCGAGGGCGCGGACCCGCTGCTGCAGGCGGCGGGCGGCGAGTTGCCGGACGCCGCCGACCCGTACCAGCTGCCGGTGGAGTCCGAGCGCGCCGGCGTCGCCGAGTACTTGGTCGACGAGGTGCGTCAGGCCCTGTTGCTGGAGCAGGTGGGCTCCGGGCCGTGCGACCGCTATCTGCTGCCGGGCCCCTCGGTGCCGCTGTCGGCGTCGGCGGGTGACGGCACGGCCTTCTTCGACGGCGAGCAGATCCGCCTGGAGTGGAACTGGAAGACGGAGCAGGCGAAGAAGTCGGGCGGGCCACGGGTCTTCCCGGTGTCGGACATCGAGTCGGTGAAGTGGAGCCCCGCCAAGGGCCTGGAGAACGGCTACCTCCGCTTCGCCCTGGTCAAGGTCCCGACCTCGGCCCCGCCCAAGTACGACCCGTACGCCATCGTGATGTACGGCCTCAAGCGGGACCCGCTGATGGCCCTGATCGCGGCCGCGGTCACGGCCCGGCTGCCGCACCCCGCCGGGCCGCCGGAGCCCGCCGACGCGGTCCCGGTGCCCGCCGACGCCGTCCCGGTGGCGCTGGCCAAAGCCCCCGCCGCACTCACGGGCGGGACCGGGACCGGACACGACGGCGACGGCGACAGCGACAGCGGCCAGGGGGAGGCGGATCACGACGCGCTGCTGCGCCGGCTGCGCGAGCTCGGCGAGCTGCGCCGCGACGGGGTGCTCACGGAAGAGGAGTTCACCACCGTCAAACAGGCCGTGCTCCGCCGTTTCTAGCCACCCACCCCTCCCTCCTGCCCGATATCGGGCAGGATTCTTGCGAAACGGGACGGCTCACCGCAGTATCTACGAGTGCTCGATCGCCGCATGTCCCACGATGACCTCATCGACCACCTGGTACGCAGCACGCCGCTCAGCCGCGGCGAGGCCGCCCGGGTGGTGCTGGACGTGCTGGCGTACTTCGACGAGACGACCGAGGAGTTCGTCCGCCGCCGCCACCGGGAGCTGCAGTCCGGCGGGCTGACGAACGCGGACATCTTCGAGCGGATCACGGCCGAGCTGCCGCACCGCGCGGTGGCCCCGCCCGATCTCTCGCTGCGCCAGCTGCGCCGCATCGTCTACGGCTGAATCGTGTACGGCTGAATCGTGTACGGCTGAGCCGAGCACTCATGAGCGACCCAACAGGGAGGGACCGACACCACCATGTGCGGAATCGTTGGATATATCGGGAAACGCGATGTGGCGCCGCTGCTGCTGGA
Organism: Streptomyces sp. NPDC020845; assembly: GCF_044334165.1. Lineage (NCBI taxonomy): Bacteria > Bacillati > Actinomycetota > Actinomycetes > Kitasatosporales > Streptomycetaceae > Streptomyces > Streptomyces sp. NPDC020845. Next base: position 431,576 of record NZ_JBIRSJ010000007.1, read on the forward strand.
GGGCCTTCAGCGCCTGGAGTACCGCGGCTATGACTCGGCCGGGATCGCGATCCACGCCAAGCCCGCCAAATCAGGGCAAGCCACACAATCCCCCGGACTGAAGACCGCCAAGGCCAAGGGCCGGGTCCGCGAGCTGGAGGCCAGGCTCCCCAAGCGCTTCGCGGGCACCGTCGGCATCGCGCACACCCGCTGGGCCACCCACGGCGCCCCCAACGACATCAACGCACATCCGCACCTGGACGCCGACGGCAAGGTCGCCATCGTCCACAACGGCATCATCGACAACGCGGCCGAGCTGCGCGCCAAGCTCACCGCCGACGGCGTCGAGCTGGTCTCCGACACCGACTCCGAGACCCTGGCCCATCTGATCGGCCGCTCGCAGGCCGACACCCTGGAGGAGAAGGTCCGCCAGGCCCTCGCCCTGGTCGAGGGCACGTACGGCATCGCCGTACTGCACGCGGACTTCCCCGACCGGATCGTCGTCGCCCGCAACGGCTCCCCCGTGGTGCTGGGCATCGGCGAGAAGGAGATGTTCGTCGCATCGGACGTCGCCGCCCTGGTCAGCCACACCCGCCAGGTGGTCACCCTCGACGACGGCGAGATGGCCACCCTCAAGGCCGACGACTTCCGTACGTACACCACCGAGGGCTCCCGCACCTCCGCCACGCCGACCACCGTGGAGTGGGAGGCCGAGTCGTACGACATGGGCGGCCACGACACCTATATGCACAAGGAGATCCACGAGCAGGTCGACGCCGTGGACCGGGTGCTGCGCGGGCGGATCGACGACCGCTTCGCCACCGTCCGCCTCGGCGGGCTCAACCTGGACGCCCGCGAGGCGCGCGGGGTGCGCCGGGTGAAGATCCTCGGCTGCGGCTCGGCGTACCACACGGGTCTGATCGGCGCCCAGTTGATCGAGGAGCTGGCCCGCATCCCCGCGGACGCCGAGCCCGCGAGCGAGTTCCGCTACCGCAACCCGGTCGTCGACCCGGACACGCTCTACATCGCGGTCAGCCAGTCCGGCGAGACATACGACACCCTGGCCGCCGTCCAGGAGCTCAAGCGCAAGGGCGCGCGCGTGCTCGGCGTCGTCAATGTCGTCGGCAGCGCGATCGCCCGCGAGACGGACGGCGGGGTGTACGTCCACGCGGGCCCCGAGGTGTGCGTGGTGTCCACCAAGTGCTTCACCAACACCGCCGTCGCCTTCGCCCTGCTGGCCCTCCACCTCGGCCGGATCCGCGACCTGTCCGTCGCCGACGGCAAGCGGATCATCGCCGGGCTGCGGCGGCTGCCCGAGCAGATCGCGGAGGTGCTGCGCGGCGAGGAGGAGATCAAAAAGCTCGCCGCGGAATACGCGAATGCGAAGAGCATGATGTTCGTCGGCCGGGTGCGCGGCTACCCGGTGGCCCGTGAGGCCTCCCTGAAGCTCAAGGAGGTCTCCTACGTCCACGCCGAGGCGTACCCGGCCTCCGAGCTCAAGCACGGCCCGCTGGCGCTCATCGAGCCCGAGGTGCCGACCGTCGCCGTGCTGCCGGACGACGATCTGCTGGAGAAGAACCGCGCGACGCTGGAGGAGATCAAGGCCCGCAGCGGCCGGATCCTGGCCGTGGCGCACCAGGAGCAGGAGAAGGCGGACCACACGATCGTGGTGCCGCGCAACGAGGTTGAGCTGGACCCGATCCTGATGGGGATTCCGCTGCAACTCCTCGCGTACCACACGGCGCTGGCCCTCGGCCGCGACATCGACAAGCCGCGTAACCTGGCGAAGTCCGTCACGGTGGAATAACCGCCCGTCAGGCGGGCCCGCTGCGTAACTGCTCGGCGGTCCCCCGCGTGTGCCACCACGCACGCGGGGGCCGCCTCCCCTGTGCCGGCGTCGCCCTTACGCCGGCAGGTGAGCCGCCGACGGGAACCGTCACTTCCCGGCCGACGGCACGCTGACGCAAGCCCGTTCGCTCGTTTTTTACCCGTCACAAACGCACAATCCACCTCTACGCACGGGTAGATTTGGCGTTTGTCAAGCCGGACTTGGCGCCATCTACCCGGCGGTCAAAGGGAGTTGAGGGTGTCTGGTTTCCAGCGATCCTCAACGCTCAGGGAATGACCACCACGGGCCGCTGCGCCCGGCGCGCCAGCCGCCCCGCGACCGACCCGAAGATGCGCCCCACCAGACCGTGTGTGGAGCCGACGACGATCGCGTCGGCCGCGTACTCCCGGCCGACCTCCTCCAGCTCATGGCAGATGTCCCCGCCCCGCTCCACCAGGATCCAGGGCACCTCGGCGAGATGGTCGGCGCAGGCCAGCTCCAGACCCAGCACCTCGGTGCGGTGGTCGGGCACATCGACGAAGACGGGAGGCTCGCACCCGGCCCATACGGTCGTCGGCAGCCGGTTGGCCACATGGACGATGATCAGCCCGGAGCCGGAGCGCCGGGCCATGCCGATCGAGTACGCGAGGGCGCGCTCGCTCGATGTCGAACCGTCGAATCCCACCACGACGCCGTGCTGGAACGCCGGATCGCAGGAATGACGTGATTCTTCCGCCGCTTCGGGGTGCGCCATGTGATCGGCGACCCGCTTGCGGTCCGCGGGTTCGGGGATTTCGTGACCGGCCATCGGTGTCTCGGCGAAGGAAGTCCTCGTGAGGAGGGAACGGCGGGGGCTTGAGGTTTGCGGTTGTCGGGGACGGCGGCTCGCCGGCGCTCGGGGGAGCGTATCGAACGAACCGAATCCGTCCGGGATTCATCTTTCCAAGCCCTTACCCCTAAGGGTACGGCGCCACTCCCCTCCTGCCCAGAGAGCTCTTGGGCGGCGAACCGCCCGAGGCGTTCCACGGAGCATGCCGGAGGGCGGCCCGTAACGCAATGCCCCAAGTGGTCCCGACCGTGCCGATGTGCGGCTCCACCGGGTGACCCGAGCGAGCCTCTAGTAAACCCTGAGTCTTCGTGGGGCGTACACCGAGCGGACGGTCCGCAGTGACCCCGACGCCCGCTCGGCGTTGTAGTAGCCGCGCGGTGATCGCGCACCGCCCCGGCCCCCCGTCCGCCGCCCTCCGAGGAGCAGATACGTGCCCGCCACCGTCGAGTACGACGCGCCCCGCGAGGGCCGTGACCACCCCGCCAGAACCCCGGCCGGGGAGGCGGCGGACGAGGTGATCCGCTGGGGCGCGTTCAGCTGCGCCCTGGTGCCCGTCGTGCTGCTGGTGTGCGGTTCGCCGTTCGGCGCGGCGGTCGGCGCCGCCGTCGGTCTTGCCGCGGTCACCGCCGTCTGCCGGGCGCTGCTGCGCCGCTGTGAGCGCACCGCCGCCAGGCTCGCGGGAACGGTCATCAGTCCACATCGTGGACGACATGGGCGGACCGGAATCGGGGCGCACAGGGGCGGCCGACGCGGCTAAGACCGTCCGGCAGTAGGGAACGCGGGTGAAGGAGGGGGTACCTCCCAGGCCCGCAGGGCCCGGGAGGAGGGTCGAGGGCCGAGTCCGGGCGTGCCGCTGAGGAGAGCGCGCGGCTCCCCCAGCTACCGCTGGGGGCACCCCCTGCGTGCGACGAGCGCGGTGCGGCTGGGGGCACCTCCCAGCGGTAGCTGGGGGAGAGAGCCATCGGCCCGCGACGCCGCGGGCCCTGCTGTCGGACGGCCCAGGGGCGCGCTCCGTAGCGCTCCGGGTACACAGTGGTGAGCGTCACCGCAGGGGTCGTACGCCCGGCGGAGGACCCTTCCGCACGTCTGCGCCCACTTCTTTTCAGCCAACTTCCCGTCAAAGTTCTTTCCTTGGCAAACGCTCACCCCAACCCCCTCCGACCAGCGAGGAAAGGGGTATGAGCGGGCTCTACCCCCTACGCGAAGTGGGTACGAGGGCTAGGCCTACTTCACAGGGAGGCCCACGAGTGCAACGCTTCGTGATCGAATGCTTCCCGCCAAGTTGTCATGTCGACATAGTGGCGGGTGGTGAACTGGTCACGGCGACCACACGCGACACAGTAGATTCGATCTTGGCCATGACCGGCGGGGGAACCGTTCAGGACCGAGGGGAAACGTGCAGGACCGAGAGGACGCGACCACCGAGGGGGGCTTAGTTCGATGAGCCAGGACTCCACGACCGTACCGGAGACCTCGCGCAAGCTCTCCGGACGCCGGCGACGAGAAATCGTCGCGGTGCTGCTCTTCAGCGGCGGCCCTATCTTCGAAAGCTCCATCCCGCTCTCCGTCTTCGGCATCGACCGTCAGGACGCCGGAGTCCCGCGGTATCGACTGCTGGTGTGCGCGGGCGAAGATGTGCCACTGCGAACGACCGGCGGACTGGAACTGACCGCACCATACGGCCTGGAGGCGCTGTCCCGGGCCGGCACCGTCGTCGTACCGGCCTGGCGGTCGATAACCCAGCCGCCACCGACCGCCGCGCTCGACGCGCTGCGCCGCGCGCATGAGGAGGGCGCGCGGATCGTGGGCCTGTGCACCGGGGCCTTCGTACTCGCCGCCGCGGGGCTGCTGGACGGCCGCCCGGCGACCACCCACTGGATGTACGCGCCGACGCTCGCCAAGCGCTATCCGTCCGTCCATGTCGACCCGCGCGAGCTGTTCGTGGACGACGGCGACATCCTGACCTCGGCGGGCACCGCCGCGGGCATAGACCTGTGTCTGCACATCGTGCGCACCGACCACGGCGCGGACGCCGCGGGCGCCCTGGCCCGCCGCCTGGTCGTCCCGCCGCGCCGCAGCGGAGGGCAGGAGCGCTATCTGGACAGGTCATTACCAGAGGAGATCGGCGCGGATCCGCTCGCCGAGGTCGTGGCGTGGGCACTCGAGCATCTGCACGAGCAGTTCGACGTCGAGGCCCTGGCCGCCCGTGCCTATATGAGCCGGCGCACCTTCGACCGCCGGTTCCGCTCGCTCACTGGGAGCGCTCCACTGCAGTGGCTGATCACCCAGCGGGTGCTGCAGGCGCAGCGTCTCCTGGAGACCTCCGACTACTCCGTCGACGAGGTCGCCGGGCGCTGTGGCTTCCGCTCCCCGGTCGCGCTGCGCGGACACTTCCGGCGGCAGCTGGGGTCCTCCCCGGCCGCCTACCGGGCCGCGTACCGCGCCCGCAGGCCGCAGGGCGGCGCCCCGGACCGCCCGGACCGTCCCGAGCGCCTGGAGCGGGGTGACCGGCTGGAGCGAGCCGAGCTGGGCGAGCAGCGGCCCGGTGAGCACTCCATGCCGCTACGGCGCCCCGGCGCGCCCCTCACCCACCCCGCCCACCCCCATCACGCTCCGCATCCGCACGGCGGAGCCGATCTGGGCAAGCCGGAGTCCGACGCCTACGCCCCGCGCCTGCCCGAGCAGGCCACCGGTCGTGCGCCCGGCCGCCCGACCCTGCCCGGCCAGCGGGAACGCCCCGTAGGGTGAGACGTATGAACGATCGCATGGTGTGGATCGACTGCGAGATGACCGGGCTCTCGCTGTCGGACGACGCGCTTATCGAGGTGGCCGCGCTGGTCACGGACTCCGAGCTGAACATCCTGGGCGAAGGGGTGGACATCGTTGTCCGGCCGCCCGCTCAAGCGCTGACCACCATGCCCGAGGTGGTGCGCGAGATGCACACGGCCTCCGGACTGCTCGCGGAGCTGGACGGCGGGACCACGCTGGAGGACGCCCAGCGGCAGGTCCTGGCGTACATCCGCGAGCATGTCCCGGAGCCGGGCAAGGCCCCGCTGTGCGGAAACTCGGTCGGCACCGACCGCGGTTTTCTGTTCCGGGACATGCCCGAGCTCGAGAGCTATCTCCACTACCGGATCGTCGACGTCTCGTCGATCAAGGAGCTGGCCCGCCGCTGGTATGCGCGCGCCTACTTCAACAGCCCGAAGAAGAACGGCAACCACCGCGCTCTCGCGGATATCCACGAGAGCATCGCGGAGCTGCGCTACTACCGGGAGGCGATCTTCGTCCCGCAGCCCGGCCCGGACTCGGACACGGCCAAGTCGATCGCCGCGAAGCACGTCCTCCCGGCCCGGCAGTCGTGACGCGCTTGCTCCCGGCTGCTTCCGGCCCGGAAAAGCCGGGAGCGAGCACCCCCGCGGACCCTGTACACTTTTTCTCGGCCGGTGCGGAGCGGAAAGCGCCGGTCATGGTGGGTATAGCTCAGCTGGTAGAGCACCTGGTTGTGGTCCAGGATGTCGCGGGTTCGAGTCCCGTTACTCACCCTGAATGACCAAGGGCCTGACCTGCGCAAGCGGGTCAGGCCCTTGGTGCTTTGGGAACACAGTGGGAACACAACCCCCCTGATCCGGCGGTATCAGCCCTCCGGGTCCGGATGTCGTACGACCCGCTTCACCGCGGCCTCGATCTGCCCGCGCGGTGTGCCCGTCTCCTGGGCGTGCGCGGTCACCGCCGCCTGGATCTCGACGGCGGCCTCGTACCAGCGCTTCCATTGCGCCTCGCGCTCGTCGCCGTCGAGCCCGGTGAGCTTGGCGCGCTCGGCGTCCGCGTTCTGCTGGAGGGTGATGAGTCTGTCGGGGATATCCACGCGTTGGATCATATGTCCGACCCTCAGGATCTCCAGCGGTGGTGGCGGGTTTCGCCGTGCTCCTTCCCCCGGCTCCGTCCGGACGGCCGCCACGACGTCCAGGTGAACTTGTCGCCGCCCACCCAGCGGACGACGTCCGGGTCGTCGAGGTCGGCGTCCTCCATGCCGACCATGCGGGCGATCTCGATCACATCCAGGACCGAATGCGCCTTGCCGATCACCTCCCCGGCGACCTCGATCAGACGGAACGGCGGGTCGTTCGGCTGCACCCCGAGCACCACGATCGGCGGCAGGTGGACGCGCGGGCTCTCGCTCTCGGTCATATGTCCACGCTGCGGCCCCCGCCGCGGCTTTGCACCTCGAACCGTCCCGGCCGGCCGTCGCCGGTTCGGCCGCCCTCCGGTCGCCCGGCCCCGGGCGCCCGCTCAGGATGGCCGCAGGGGCACGGCGGCCGGGACGGGTGCGATGGACGACGAGGCGATACGCGACGACAGACGTGACGGACACAGTCTGGGGCGCAGGGGCTTCCTCGGGGCGGTGGGGGCCGCCGGAGTGGCGGTGGCCGGGTGCGAATCGTCGGGCGGTGGGGAGCGCGGCAGGGCGGCCCGGCCCTCCAAGGCCCTCCAGCGGGCCGTGGACGCCGAGCGGGCCAAGCCGGGCAGCGCCGGCTGGCGGATCCGCTCGGTCGGGCCTCAGGACGCCGTAGAGGGCTATACGGACAAGGTGAGCGTGGTGCCCGGCGAGGGGTTCGGGCTGTATGTGTCGACCACCGCGCCCGGCTTCCGCGTGTCGGCGTACCGGATGGGCTGGTACGGCGGGGCGCAGGCGCGGCTGATCTGGCGCTCGGGCCGGCTGCCCGGCCGCCGGCAGAACCCGCCCGTGCTGATCGACGCCACGCGTACGGTCCAGGCGGACTGGAAGCGCACCGTCCGGGTCCGCGCCGAGGGCTGGCCGGAGGGCGCGTATCTGCTCCGGCTGGACGCGGACAACGGCCACCAGCGCTACATCCCCCTCATCGTCCGCTCCGAGAAGGCCGCGGGCCGCACCCTGCTGATGCACGCGGTGGCCACCTGGCAGGCGTACAACACCTGGGGCGGCTTCAGCCTCTACCAGGGCCAGGACGGGGCGTACGGGACGCGCTCGCTTGCCGTCGGCTTCGACCGGCCGTACGACGGCAACGGCGCGGTGAAGTTCCTGGTCCACGAGCGGGCGCTGGTCGCGCTCGCGGAACGGCTCGGCATACCGCTGGCCTACACCACGGGCGTGGACGTGCACCGCGATCCCGGTGTGCTGCACGACGCCGCCGCGGTGATATCGCTGGGCCACGACGAGTACTGGACCCCGCAGCAGCGCCGCTACGTCACCCACGCCCGCGACACCGGGACCAATGTGGCGTTCCTCGGCGCCAACACCTGCTTCCGCCGGATCAGGCTGGAGCGCGGTCCGGGCGGCGCGGACCGCACGGTGATCTGCTACAAGACCGCGTACCACGACGACCCGTATCTCGCGAGCCGCCGCGACCTGGTCACCACCGACTTCCGGCAGCCGCCCGCCGCCGACCCCGAGTCCTCCCTGACCGGTGTCTTCTACGAGGGCTATCCGACCGATGCCCCGTACGTCGTGCACACCCCCGGCCACTGGGTCTTCGCCGGCACCGGGGTCCGGCGGGGCGACTCCTTCGCCCATCTCGTCGGGGTGGAGTACGACCGGGTGACCCCGGGCGAGCCCACCCCGGAGCCGCTGGAGATCATCGCCCACTCCCCCCTGGTCTGCAACGGCCGGCACAGCCACGCCGACTCCGCGTACTACACCGTCCCGAGCGGGGCGGGCGTGTTCGCCACCGGGACGATGCGATGGGTCGAAGGGCTCATGGCGGGGACCCGCGAGACCGGGCGCAACCACGGCATGGACGCGCGGACCGGCGCCTTCGTCCGGCGCACCACCGAGAATCTGCTGCGCGCCTTCGCGGCGGGCCCCTGCGCGGAGCACCGGCCGAAGCCCACGGACAACGTGGCCGCCGTCTATACCGGGGTGTCGCGCATGCGCGCATGAGGCGTGTTCATTCTCATCCCATCTCCTCGAAACCTCCCGGCCCCCTCCCCAACACCCGTATGGTGCCCGGGACTTGTCAACGGGAGGCTCCCATGCGGAGAACGGGTAAGGCCCGGCACGGCGCGCTGCGCCGCCGGGCGCCATGGATCGGTATGGCGGTGGCCACGGCACTCGGGGCCGGCGCGCTGCTGTTCACCAACGCCACATCGCAGGCCGCCGTGGCCGACAACCCCGGCGCGCTGAAACCATTAACGACCTCGGCGGAGTTATCGAAGCTCACGCTCACCCAGCGCAAAGTGGCCGACACCACGATCGCCGAACTCGACCGGCGGCTGCCCAACGTGGGCGTGGACACCGTGCTGGGGAGCGCCAACCACACCATGCCCACCCCCACCTCGAGCCCGGCCTGCCGCGCCTCCGAGAAGGCCGCGCTGCCGGTGAAGCCGAAGGCCACCGAGGCGTACTGCTTCACCACCGGTGACGCGCTGACCCAAAGCTGGCTGCCGCAGTCGGTCACCTCCTCCGGGGACGCGGACGACGACGGCGCCTGGGGAGCGAACAAGGTCATCCTCTCCGGCTGGACGCACAACGACCACCTCTACGACGAGTACCCGGGCGCCGAGCCCGCCGCCGACCGCGGCCTGGCCCGGGTCGCCTTCATCGACGCGAACACGCCCGGCGCCTTCAAGTACCGCTGGGTGCTGCTGACCGTGCCCACCGAGGGCGGCGCCAACTTCGCCAAGCTGGGCTCCCACCTGGGCGGCATGGTCTGGTACGGCGACAAGCTCATCGTGACCGCGTCCAACGGCGACGCCGGCCAGAACGCCCTTTACGTGTTCTCGATGAAACACATCCTCCAGGCGACGGTGAACTCCACCGCCATCGGCAAGGTGAGCGGCGGCTACTCGGCCCACGGCTACCAGTACCTGATGCCGGCCATCGGCTCGTACGGCCTGAGCGGGAAGTGCTCCTCGGCGAACGACGACGGCGTCCCCTGCTTCGCGTCCATCTCGCTGGACCGCTCCACCACGCCGCACCGCCTGGTCGCCAATGAGTGGTTCTCCTCGGGCGGGACCCAGCCCGCGCGGCTGTTCCGGTACGACCTCGGCCCGACGGAGGGCGCCATGCCGCTGGCCGTGAACGGCTCCGGGAAGGCCCTGGCCGCCGACGCGTACGAGACCAAGGCGGTGGGTATCCAGGGCGCGCTGTCGTACCAGGACAGCGCGGGCGGCAAGCGCTGGTACGTGCCCAGCGCCCGGGGCGGGCCCGGGCAACACGGCATCATGTGGCGCCAGGACACCGCCAAGACGACCGCGACGACCTGCTCGGGCACCGACCTGGCCGGCGCGTGCTGGGCCAAACACTCCGAGTCCATGTCGCTGTGGTGGAGCACCAAGACGGTGTGGTCGGTCACCGAGTGGGCCGCCGATGCCAAGGGGCACTGGCAGGACCCGACGTCCAGCGGCTGGCAGGACCGGGTCGTCCCCGAACGGGTGCTGTTCGCCGTGCCCTTGTCCTCGCTCGGCTGACCACCGCCGACGGGCCGCCGCCCACTGCGCCACGCAGGTGAAACGCCCCGCGGCGGCGAAGCCCGGCCGGGCGAGGGTCGTCAGCCGGGTGCGTCCACGGATGTCCCGTGGCGCGAGCGCGAGGAGAAACGCATGAACTTCGGCGTGCTCTTCTCCAGCAAGCTCGTCGTGGGCTCGCGATGCGGCAACGTCGCCGTCCCCGCGAAGTCGTCGAAGTCCTAGGTGGCAGGACCGGGTCGTCCCCGAACGGGTGCTGTTCTCCAGCCGCTGTCCTCGCTGGGCCGACCAGCGGCCAGCAGGGGCTTTGCCGCCCGGTCCGGCGCATGCGCTGGGCCGGGCGGGTGATGTAGCGCCATCGCGACGCCGCCCGGCCGACACAACGCACGGACATACTGCACGGATGTCCGAGAAGCATGGCATTCCACACCTGATCCATCAGACCTGGAAGAACGAGGACGTTCCGCACGAGTGGCGGGACTGGTCCGAATCCTGGCGCCGGCACCATCCCGACTGGGGATACCGGCTGTGGACGGACTCGGACAACCGCGCGTTCCTCGAAGAACACTACGCGTGGTTTCTGCCCGTCTACGACGGCTACCGGGAGCCGATCAAACGGGCCGACGCGATCCGCTACTTCCTCCTCGACCACTTCGGCGGGCTCTACGTCGACATGGATTTCGAGTGTCTGCGCCCGATGACCGGGCTCTTCGCCGGGAAGGAGCTCGTCCTCGGCCTCGAACCGGAGGCCCACACCCAACTGCCGGTGAGCCGCCGCGGCGGTATGCGGCGCATCGTCTGCAACGCGTTCATGGCGTCGCGGCCCGGCCATCCGTTCTGGGCGCATGTGCACCGGCAGTTGGTGGGCGCCCACACCAGGCCCGGCCCGCTGGACGCGACGGGCCCCTTCTTCCTCACCCGCGCGGTCGACAGCGCCCCCGAGGGCTGCTCCCCCGCCGTCCTGGCGGCCGACACCCTGTATCCCAAGCTGAGCCCGGCCGCCGCGGAGCTGTGCGGGCCTCGGGAGGCCGACCCGGAGCGGGCGCATGCCGTGCACCACTGGTCGGGCAGTTGGGACCGGGAGGGCTCCGGGGCTACGGGCACCCCGACCGGCCGTAAGGTCGGCTTCTGGACGAGCCAGGATCTGCAGCCCTGTGCCCATGGCACGGTCGACCTCGACGCCCAGCGCCGACGGTGGGCCGCGGGATCGCCCGCGCCGACGGTGTCCTGTCTGATGGTCACCAAGGACCGGCTGCCCCTGGCCAGGCGGGCGATCCGGTGCTTCCTCGCCCAGACCTACACCCGCGCCGAGCTGGTCGTGGTCGACGACGGCGCGGACACCGCCCTCGAGGACCACGTACGCGACCTCGCCGACGAACGGATCCGGCTGCACCGGCTGCCGCCGGAGGGGCGGACGCTGGGCGAGCTGCGCAATATCGCGGTGGACCTGGCCACCGGGTCGTACGTATGCCAGTGGGACGACGACGACCTGTACGACCCGGAACGGCTCGAAGTACAGCTGGCGGCGGTCCTCGCACTGGGCGCCACGGCGTGTTTTCTGGCCCGGGAGCGGCTGTGGTGGCCCGCGCGCCGCAAGCTGGCGGTCTCCGGGGTGCGGGTGTGGGAGGGCTCCATGCTCTGCGCGAAGGAGGCGCTTCCCCGCTATCCGGAGCAGCGGCGCGGCGAGGACTCCCCGGTCGCGGAGGCCGTGGTGCGCGGCGGACGGACGGTGTCCCTGGACGCGCCCGAGCTGTACACCTATGTGTTCCACGGGGCCAACACCTTCGACGAGCCGCACTTCACCAGCCTCTTCGACGCCGCGACCCAGCTGTGGCCCGCGGGCGGCGCCTACGCGGACCAGGTGTACGCGATGGCGGCGCGGCTGCCCCTCGACCCGGCGGACGTCCTGGAGGCGGAAACCGCCCCGGAGAACACTGCCGCCGACACCGCGGAAGACACCGCTCAAGCCACCGCCGGCAACACCGCCGACCCGCCGGCGCCCGTCCCGCACGCACGACGCACCGCCCCCGTGGACGTACGCGCGAACGCGGAGGAGGCGGAGGACGCGGCGGACGCGGAGGAGCACCCCCCGCTGCTCGTCCTCACCCCCGTCAAGGACGCCGCCGCCTTCCTCCCCCGCCACCTCGACAACCTGCGCGCCCTCGACTACCCGCGCCAGGCGCTCTCTCTGGGCCTGTTGGAGGGCGACAGCAGTGACGGCACCTGGCAGGCCCTCCAGGACGCCCTGCCCGCCCTGGAGGCGGACTTCCGGCGAGTCACCCTCGTACGGCGCCACTTCGGCCTCGGGCTCACCGGGCCGCGCTGGGCGCGGGGCGTCCAGCGGCAGCGGCGGTCGGCGCTGGCCATGGCCCGTAACCACCTCCTGTCGTGCGCCCTCGCCGACGAGCGGTGGGTGCTGTGGCTCGACGTCGATGTGACGGAGTGTCCGGCCGATCTCGTCCAGCGGCTGCTCGCCGCGCGTCAGGAGATCGTCGTCCCGCACTGCGTCACCGAGCCCGGCGGGCCCAGCTTCGATCTGAACACCTTCGTCCTGCACCCGGACGCCGACGCCCTGGACTGGGACCGCTGGCTCCGGGACGGAATCCTCCAGCCGCCCAGGGGGTTCGGCCGGAGCTATCTCGACGAGCTGCGCGGGCACGAGATGGTCCGCGTCGACGGGGTCGGCGGTACGGCCCTGCTGGTCCACGCCGATCTGCACCGCGACGGGCTGGTGTTCCCGGCCGTCCCCCACCGGCGGCTCATCGAGACCGAGGGGCTGGCCGCGCTGGCCCAGGACATGGGCGTCGGGTGCTGGGCGCTGCCCGGGGTGGAGGTGGTGCACCCCGCCCATTGGGGTGGTGGCCCGCTGAGCCAGGCAGGTGAAGCCGCCGCCGGTGGCGAATCCCGTGACATCGGGCGTCGTTAGCCCGTTGTCCGCGGACCTCTGCGGCAAGAAATTAGGAGAATCACATGAATATCGGCAAGACGGCCGCGCTGGTGACAGCGGCGGCCGGGGCAGTGATCTTCGGCGGGTCCAACGCCGGCGCGTTCCCCTGGGACAACCCCACCCAACAGGTCAACGACTGCGACTCCAAGAGCGGGGTGAGCGTCTCGGGGGCGGGGGCGGGGTCGAGCTGCCTCAACTTCGCGGAGATCTTCGGCGACCCGCACGGCGTGGTGCAACAGAACCACTGCGACTCCAGCGTCGGCGCCTCGGCCAACGTGACCATCCTCGCCCCCGCCGGCGGCTCCGAGATCGGCTCGCAGTGCGCCAACATCGCGCTCTCCGAGCAGCCGAACTTCATGGTGCCCCACCGCGGTATGCAGGGGCAGGGCGGCTACGGCAACGGGCCCCGATGACCTCGGCACCGTCCGGCCCGGAACGCGGCCCCCTGGAGGCTGGAACCCTCCCGGGGGCCGCGGCCGACCAGCCCGGCGGGCACGCCCCGGACGGCGGGCACGGCTCGGACGGCGGGCACGGCTCGCCCGGCGGGCACGGCTCGCCTCCCGTGGTCTCGGTGGTGATCCCCTGTCATGACTACGGCCACTACCTTCCGCAGGCGGTGCACAGCGTGCTGGCCCAGACCTACCCGGACTGGGAGCTCGTCGTGGTCGACGACGGCAGCACCGACGACACCGCGGCAGTGGCCCGCTCACTGATCGCCGACCACCCAGGCCGCCGCATCCGGCTGCTGCGCCAGGCCAACGCAGGGGTCTCGGCCGCCCGTAACGCGGGCATCGCGGCCACCACTGGCCGCTACGTCCTGCCGCTGGACGCCGACGACGTGATCGCCCCCACCATGCTGGAGCGGACGGTGGCGGTGCTGGACCGGAGGCCGGAGATCGCCATCGTCTCCACCGATGTCTCCGTCTTCACCGACGACGGCCTGCCCGCGCAGGCGCTTCAGCTCCCGGCGTACGACAAGGACCTGCTGCTGCGGCGGCTGATCATGTTCTACTGCTCGCTCTACCGCCGTGAGGTGTGGCGGACGGTGGGCGGCTACGCCGAGGACATGCGTACCGGGGAGGACTGGGACTTCTGGATCGCCTGCGCCGAGCGCGGCTTCACGGCCCATCACCTCCACGAGGCACTGTTCGGGGCGCGCAACAAGGACGACGGGCTGCATGTGGAGGCGGCCGAGAACGACCTGGCGGTCCGCGCCAGGATCGTGGCGGGCCACCCGGGCATGTTCAAGCCGGTCACCCGGGCCTGGGCGCGGGCCGTACTCGCCCAGGACGAGCGGGGGTGCCTGGCCGACGATCGGGTGCCCGACGACATCCTCACCCGGGCGGCCGATATGGACCAGTTTCTACGGGTGGTCATGTCGCTTCAGCGCACCGCGCGGCTACAGCACCGTCATATCCAGCGGCTGGAGCGGGCCCTGGCCGAACGGGAGATCCCGCTGCCCGTCTGAGCGCGGCGAGGGCGGGGCTCCGGAGGGGAGCCCCGCCCGTTGTGCGTGTGGGGGGTGCCGGTGGCGCTACTCGAAGAGATCCGCGTACGACCCCATCGCCAGCGCGATATCCGCCTGGGCCCAGAACCGGTGGTACGTAAAGCTCGGGACCGCCCCGCCCTTCAGATACGCCTCGACCTTGGACCAGGCCGGGTCGTTCTTGTAGAAGGACCGGATCGACATGAAGGTGGAGCTGGAGTCGACCTTGTCACCGTTCGGCATGGTGCCGGTCCAGCCGCTGGGCACATAGACCGGGTCGTCGAAGCGGTTGTAGTCGGCCCGGGTCTCGGGGACCGCGATGCCCAGGGAGTCCTGGTAGTTGTTCCACATGCCGTCCAGCAGCGCCTTCGCGGTGTCCCTGGCCTGGGTGTCGCCCGCCTTGGCGGCGTAGTAGGACAGGGTCTTGGCGTACGCGGCCGTCACGCCGACGTCGTTGGTGTAGTCGGCGACGGTGACGTGCAGGCTCGCGTTGGCGCCGGGGCTGGAGGCGTTCCAGGTGTCCGGCTGGCCGGACCACTGGAGGGTGGAGGGGATCCGGTAGGTGCCGTCCGGGTTGATCGTGGTCTTGGACAGCGCCCACTTGACCCACTTGTCCAGGACCGTCTTGGCGGAGGCGTCACCGGTGCGGTTGTAGTACTCCGCGACGCGCTCCATGGACCAGGCCTGGAAGCCGAACCACTGGTTGGACGGCGGGTCGTGGTAGACCGGCTTCTCGTCGTAGTACATGCCGTAGAAGGTGGACGCCCCCGACGGCGGTGTGGCGTAGCGGCCCTGCCAGCTGTTGGTGGCGCCGCCCGCGATGGCGCCCTCGCTGGACTGCAGCCAGCGGTAGAACTCCAGCTGCCGCTTGAGGCTGGTGGACCAGTCGGCCGCGCCGGTGGCCGACTTGGGCTTCAGATCGGCGTAGTTGGCCAGCGCCCAGGCCGCCATGGGGTTCTGGTAGCCGCCGTGGGCGTGGCTGGAGCCGATGCGCCAGGCCCAGCCCGCGGAGGTGTCGGTGGCGCCGCCCCAGGCGTAGTACCAGGACAGCAGGTAGTGGGAGCTGTTCTTGCCGCTGCCCGCCGCGCAGGAGGTCTCACCGACGCAGTTGCCGATCTTCTTGAAGTACTTGTCGTACATCGCGTAACGCAGGTAGTCGCCCATCTTGGCGGCCTTGGCCACGTTGCCCGACACCTGGCTGCCCTTGCCCTGCGCCTTGGCCCACTCGGCGGCCCAGTAGGCGGCCTGGACCACGCGGGCGTCGGCGTCCGGCGCGTTGGTGAACTTCCACTGCTTGGCGTACGAGGCGTCTCCGGTGAACAGGTCCAGATAGCCGTTCTTGCCGCCGTACTTGAAGCCGTCGCAGGTGGGCTGGGTCACGGTCTCCCAGACCGACTCCTGGGGCCCGCGCTGGAAGGTGTTGACATAGCTCGGTCCGGTGTCGCTCGGCCCCGCCTCGCACTTGCCGGGGGAGTTGCCGTAGCCGTAGACGTTGTCGACGTCCTGGATCCAGTGCATGCCATAGATGTCATCGGTGCCGTACGCGCTCTTCAGCTCGGCGGCGATGGGGTCGTTGCCGACCGAGACATTGCCGTTGAGCTGCGCGGGGTACTGGGAGGGCAGATCCCACTCGGGCGCGTAGGTGGCCGGCTTGGAGGCGTTGTAGAAGCTGTTGGTCGGCTGGTCGGCGTGGGTGGGGATCATGTACTTCTCCATGGTGTCCCACGCGCTGTTGAACTTGGACCAGTCGCCGGTGACCTTGCCGTACATCGCCTGCAGCCAGATCAGATAGCTGTACGCCTCGGAGGTCGTCTCATGGCCGTGGTCGGGGGCCTCGACGATCAGGGTCTCCACCGAGTGGTACGGGATGCCCTCGGGCGAGAAGTAGCCGGCCCCCGGAGCGGTGATCTTGTTGTAGAGATCCAGGAAGCGGGCGTCGTACGCCTTGGAGGCGGCCAGCTGGGTGACGGTGACCTCGGCCTTGGTGTGGCCGGTGGCGGTGGCGGTGAAGGTCGCCGTGCCGGTGCCGCTGTTCGCGGCGGCGACGGTCACCTGCTGGGCGGTGTCCCAGTTGGTGGGCGTGAAGGTGAGGGTGGCGCCCGAGGAGACGGTCAGGCCGGTGACGCCGGAGGTGCGGGCGACGGAGACCGTGACATCTCCGGACGGCTTGGTGGACAGCTTCAGCCCAAACGTACCGGTCTTGCCCTGCTGCACCCCGAGCTGGGCGGGGCTGGCGACGAGCGCGGGCCCGGCCGCCACACGGATGCCGACGGGGGTGGACTCGGCGGACGCGCCCTGGCTGTCATAGGCCTTGGCGTAGAGCGAGTAGTCGCCCGCGGGCACATCGGCGTAGTCGAAGGTGAACGGGGAGGTGGTGTCGGTGCCGAGGAGCTTGGTGTCGCTGTAGAACTCCACCTTGGTGACGGTCGCGCCGTCGGCGGCCGCGGCGGTGGCGGCCAGCGGGACGGTGCCGCCGGAGCTGAAGGTCGCGCCGGGGGCCGGGCTGGTCAGCACGGCGATGGGCGGCTGGTGGGCGCCCGTGCAGCTGATGCCGTTGACGGCGAAGGTGGTGGGCGCGGTGTTGGTGCCGCTGTAGCTGAACTGGGCGCCGGTCGTGACATTGCCGCCCGCCGCGATCTTCGCGTTGTGGGCGGCGTTCTTGACGGTGACGGTCTTGCCGGACTGGGTCCAGGTGCCGTTCCAGCCGTTGGCCAGCTTCTGGTCGCCCGCGTAGTCGTACGACAGGGTCCAGCCGTCGATGGCGTCCGCGCCGGGGTTGGAGATGGTGAGCTCCGCGGTGAAGCCCGAACCCCAGTCGTTCGTCTTGTAGTCGACACCGCACTGGACGGCGGCGGCGTGCGCGGGGGCCGCGCCGCCGGCGGCGGTCATGGCCACCGGGAGCGAGAGGGCGGCGGCCAGGGCGGTCACCAGTTGTCTCGTCCTCGGCCGCCGCGTCCCCGGAAGTCGCGTCTTCGGCCGTCTCATCGCCAGTCGGCGGATGAATGGTCGTGCCCCGGATAACGGCGAGCCTCGCTGTAGGCGCATCGGGGAAGTCCTCCTCGCGGGTCCGTGCGGGTGGGGGGCAGTGCGAACCAGTGGGAGCGCTCCCAAGGTTCGGGGGGACCTGAAGAGGTGTCAAGGCTTTGAACAAGATGCGCCCCTCGAACGTGTTCGACTGATAATTCTGTGAACGCCTCTGTTGACATGTGCCGCACAGGCGTTACGGTCACTTCAACCAGTGGGAGCGGTTCCAGCAGTCAGCGCCGCCTTCGGGTCACCCCGGGAGGCGCCTGGACTTCGAGGAGTCGCTCCATGCGAGCACCACCGCGTCTTTATGCCTTGGCGGCCACCGCGGCACTGACCCTCGCGGCCGCTCTGCTCCCCGTCGCGCAGGCGTCGGGGGCGGCCGCCGCCGCACCGCCGAAGCTGCACGCCTCGGGCAACAAGCTGGTCGACGAGAACGGCACCACCCGCAGACTGCTCGGCGTCAACCGCTCCGGCGGCGAGTTCATGTGCGTCCAGGGACGCGGCATCTTCGACGGCCCGGTCGACGACGCGTCCATCAAGGCCATCGCGGACTGGAAGGTGAACGCCGTCCGCGTCCCGCTCAACGAGGAGTGCTGGCTCGGTCTGTCGCATATCAACGCGGCCTACCGGGGCGCCAACTACATCAATGCGGTCAAGGACTTCGTGGCCCGGCTCGAAGCCCATGGCATCACCCCGATCGTCGAGCTGCACTGGACCCACGGCAAGTACACGGGCGGCGACAACCACTGCCCCGACACCGAGTACGCCACCTGCCAGAAGCCGATGCCGAACGCGCAGTACACCCCGGCCTTCTGGAGCTCGGTCGCCCAGACCTTCAAGGGCGACCAGGCCGTGGTGTTCGACCTGTTCAACGAGCCCTTCCCGGACCGCGCCACCACCGACCTGTCGGCGGCGTGGGCCTGCTGGCGCGACGGCGGGAAATGCCCCGGCATCGACTTCGAGGTGGCTGGGATGCAGGACCTGCTGGACGCGGTACGGGGCGCCGGCGCCAAGAACCTCGTCCTGATCCCGGGAGTCGCCTACTCCAACGACATGCGCCAATGGCTGACGCACAAGCCGAGCGACCCGGCGGGCAACCTCGCCGCCGCCTGGCACACCTACAACTTCAACACCTGCTCCAACGAGAGCTGCTGGAACGAGCAACTGGCCCCGGTCATCGGCCAGGTGCCCTTCGTGGCGGGTGAGATCGGCGAGAACACCTGCTCACACGGCTATATCGACCGGGTCATGGCCTGGCTCGACGCCAAGGGCGCCTCGTATCTGGGCTGGACCTGGAACACCTGGGACTGCTCCTCCGGCCCGTCCTTGATCAGCGATTTCAACGGCACGCCGACCGGCTTCGGCGTGGGCCTCCGTGATCACCTGAAGGGATTGTCATGAGCCGCACAGCCTCACCCCCCACCCGCCACCGCAGGGCCGCCGCACTGGCCGGCTCCGCACTGCTGGCCGCCACCGCGCTGACCGTCTCCTCCCTGAGCGGCACCGCCGCCGCCCAGGTGGACAACGGCAGAGCGGCCGCCGCCAAGGTGGACAACCCGTACGCGGGCGCCAAGGTGTATGTGAACCCCGACTGGTCCGCGAAGGCCGCCGCCGAACCCGGCGGCAGCAAGGTCTCCAACCAGCCCACCGGCATCTGGCTGGACCGCATCGCCGCCATCAACGGCACCGGTGGCGCCCGCGGTCTGCGCGCCCACCTGGACACCGCGCTGTCCCAGTCGGGCGGCAGCCCCATGGTCGTCCAGTTAGTCGTCTACGACCTGCCCGGCCGCGACTGCTCCGCGCTGGCGTCCAACGGCGAACTCGGCCCGACCGAGATCGACAAGTACAAGACCCAGTTCATCGACCCGATCGCGTCGATCCTCTCGGAGTCGAAGTACGCCAACTCCAACCTGCGGATCGTCGCCACGGTCGAGATCGACTCGCTGCCCAATCTGGTCACCAACACCGGCAGCCGTCCCACCGCGACTCCGCAGTGCGACACCATGAAGGCCAACGGCAACTATGTGAAGGGCGTCGGCTACGCCCTGAACAAGCTGGGCGCCATCGACAACGTCTACAACTACCTGGACGCCGGCCACCACGGCTGGATCGGCTGGGACGACAACTTCAACCCCACCGCCCAGATCCTCAAGCAGGCCGCGACCGCCGAGGGCAGCACGGTCGACAAGGTGGCCGGGATCATCACCAACACGGCCAACTACAGCGCGCTGAAAGAGAACAACTACACCATCAACGACAGCGTCAACGGCAAGTCCGTGCGCGAGTCGAAGTGGGTCGACTGGAACCGCTACGTCGACGAACTGTCCTACGCCCAGGCCTTCCGCCAGGAGCTGGTGAACGTCGGCTTCCCCTCCAACGTCGGCGCCCTGATCGACACCTCCCGCAACGGCTGGGGCGGCTCGGCCCGGCCGAGCGGCCCCGGTGCGAAGACGGACGTGGACACCTACGTCAACGGCGGGCGCTACGACCGCCGGATCCACGTCGGCAACTGGTGCAACCAGTCCGGCGCCGGGCTCGGTGAGCGGCCCAAGGCGGCACCCGCGTCCGGGATCGACGCGTACGTATGGATGAAGCCCCCGGGCGAGTCCGACGGCGCCAGCTCCGCCATCCCGAACGACGAGGGCAAGGGCTTCGACCGGATGTGCGACCCGACGTACACGGGCAACCCGCGCAACGGCAACAACATGTCCGGCGCGCTGGCGAACGCGCCCCTGTCCGGCCACTGGTTCTCGGCCCAGTTCCAGGAGCTGCTGAAGAACGCCTACCCCGCGCTGTGACCCGCACGCGCAGCAGCCGATAGACCGCACCAGGCACCCGCACACGACGGGGCCGGTGGACGCGCACTCGCGCTCCGCCGGCCCCGTCGGCATGCTGCTCCACCAGGTTTCTCCTTTGGTGACAATCTGTCGGAAAATGCATGCTTCTTGCGCAAGTAGGATCGAGCACCAACGAGCATGACAGCGCGAGGAGTTGCGTCGAATGAGCGACGTGGTGCGAATCGGCTCCAGGGCAAGCAAACTGGCCAGAACGCAGGTCACCGAGTGGCTGACGCCCATCACCAAACAATTTCCCGATGTCCGCTTCAAGCGGGAGGTTGTCCTCGAAGGCGGCGATCAGGACCGCGTCACGGCCACCCTCGCCGAAGTGGCGAAGACCACTGGCGGGTCTGCGTTCTCCACCAACCAGGAACAGGCTCTGATCACCGGCAGAGTCGATGTGATCGTGCAGTCTCTCAAGGACTTGCCCACAACGGTCCACGCGGGCACGACCCTGTTGGCACCCCCCGGCCCCCGCGAGGACGTTCGGGACGTGCTGTGCGGAGCCACCCTCGACACCCTTCCCCAGGGCGCTCGGGTAGGGACGGGAGCCCCACGTCGCATCGCTCAACTCCTCGCGCTCCGCCCGGACCTGGAACTCGTCCCCATTCGCGGCAACGTACCCGGACGGTTGGCCCGCACCACCAAGGGCGGCCTCCACGCGGTCGTCCTGGCCGCGGCGGGGTTGAACCGGCTCGGCCTGATGCCCGAGGTTCACCAGGTTCTGGACCCGGCCGTCTGCCCCCCGTCCCCCGGACAGGGCGCGCTCGGCATCCAGGTCCGCACCGACTCCCCGGCCGCCCGACTCCTGGCCGGAACCGGAGACCCGCAGGTCGATGCATGCGTCCGCGCCGAACGCGCCTTGCTGGCCGAACTTCACGGAGGCTGCTCCGTTCCCGTCGGGGCATGGGGCAGGATCGGACCCGACGGTCTGCTGCATCTGAACGCCGCCGTGACCTCGCTGAACGGAACCACGCAGGTCACGGCGGCCGGCAGTGGGCCGGTGGATGATCCGGAGAAGCTCGGCTACTGCATTGCCGCCGATCTCCTCGCGCAGGGCGCGGCGGGCATCCTGGCCGAGATCAGAAAGCCCTGAGCTCGCGGGGTGCGGGTGGGGGTGCGCTCCGCTGCGCTGCGCGTTGGCTGCGCCTCGCCGCGGGTTGGCTGCGCTGCGCTTCGCCCGGGCCTGTGCGCCGTCTCGCGGCATTCGGCTCACGCGGGTGCGGCTTTCGTCTCGGACCCTCCGGGTCCAAAGCGCCGGCGAGAAGGGGGAACGGGGCGGCCGACCCGGTGCCCCGATTCCTCGGCCCGGCGGGCGGCTGAGCTCAAAGAGGCTCCGCTGCGCTCCGCCGCAGCTGCTGCCGCGCGGTGGCCGACCGGTCGGTCCAGCGGTGCGCTGGGCCGGGGGCGCGGGAGCGCGACGGATGGGCGGGCACCGGAGGACGGGATCGCCCCTCCCCCCACCTGCTCTAAGAAAAACGTTTGATGCAGTACTTGATGCAGAGCAAGCATTTTTTTAAGAGCAGGTGGGGGGAAGGCCCGAACCGGACCCCTTGGGCTGGACGGCGACGAAGCCTCCGGCACCCCCGCCCCTTCCCGCTGCTGGCCGCTTTGCGCCGAAGGCGCGAGACGATGCCCGCACGCGGCGACCGGACCATGCCGCCCAACGGCACTGGCCCGTTCGTCACGCTCCCGCCCCCCGACCGAGCGCACCGCTGATCCCCTCGCCCGGCCACCGCGCGGCAGCAGCTGCGGCGGAGCGCAGCGGAGCCTCTTTGAGCTCAGCCGCCCACTGGGCCGAGGAACCAGGACAACGGACCAGCCACCCCCCTTCCCCTCCTCCTGCTGGCGATTTGGACCCGGAGGGTCCGAGACGAAACCCGCACCCGCCTGAACCGAATGCCGCGAGACGGCGCACAGGCGCAGGCGAAGCGCAGCGCAGCCCACGCGAAGCGCAGCGCAGCCCACGTGCAGCACAGCGCAGCCAACGTGCAGCACAGCGAAGCGCTCAAGCGACGATGGCGAACGCATCGCGGTGTGGTAGCCGCCGCAGATGTGGGCGGCGACGGCACCTACGACGACACCTACGACGACCCCCGCCGCACCAGCTCAGTCGGCAGCACCAGCTGCGGCCGCTTCGAGGTGCGCTCCCCCTGGGACTCGATCTCCTCCAGCAGCACCCGGACCATGGCCCGCCCCATCTCCTCCGTGGTCTGCCGGACGCTGGTCAGCGGCGGGTCCATATGGCGGGCGACGGCCGAGTCCTCGAAGCCGACGAGGGCCACGTCGTCCGGCACCCGGAGGCCCTGTTCGCGCAGCACCTGGCGGGCGCCGGCGGCCATCACGTCGGAGGCCGCGAAGACGCCGTCGAGGTCCGGGCGGCGCTCCAGCAGCTCGCGCATCGCCCGGCGGCCGCCCTCCTCGGTGAAGTCGGCGGCCACGATCAGCGCCGGGTCCACTTCCTGGCCCGCCGCCTGGATCGCCGCGCGATAGCCGTCGAGTCGGCACTGTGCCACGTACATGTCCAGCGGCCCGGTGATCGTGGCGACCGTGGCGCGCCCGCGCCCGATCAGGTGCTCGACCGCGGACTGGGCACCCCCCGTGTTGTCGCAGTCGACGTACGGCACCGATTCATGGGCGGAGCGGCGGCCGCTGAGCACCGCGGGCATCTCTATGCGCTCCAGCAGGTCGGGCAGCGGGTCGTCCGCGTGCACGGAGACCAGCAGCACCCCGTCGACCCGGTGCGCCGAAAGGTATTCGGCGAAGCGCTGGCGCTCCTTGGGGGTGCGCAGGAGGGTCAGCAGCAGCTGGAGATCGGCCTCGGCGAGCTCGGCGCCGACGCCGCGGATGATGTCCGAGAAGTAGGGCTCGGCGAAGAGCCGGGTCTCGGGCTCGGGGATCACCAGCGCGACCGCGTCGGCGCGGTTGGCGGCCAGGGCGCGGGCCACCCGGTTGGGCACGTACCCGAGCTCGGCGACGGCCTGCTCGACCGCCGTACGGGTGCGGTCGCTGACCCTCGGCGAGCCGTTGATCACCCGGGACACGGTGCCGCGGCCCACCCCCGCGCGGGCCGCGACCTCTTCGAGCGTGGGCCTCGCGCGCCCCACACCGCGCCGTCGGGTTCCTGCCATTTCGCGCCTCCAGCCGTCCGGTACACCGAGCAGAACCACCCCGCGTGGGGAGCTGTTGGGCCATTCAACAGCAGGAGTGGGACCGAAAAGTTTCCGCATGCTCCCTTGACACCCCAGCGGGGAGCCGCAACCCTTCAACACATCAACCTGGGAGCGCTCCCACAGTAGCTGAGCCATACATAACCCGCACGTTGCCCGCCCGCGCCGATGCACCACAAACCCCCATGCAATGCCACCTTTTGGCCGGGACCGGTACGTCAGGGCGTCAAGGAGGACGCGAATGTTCAGAAGTTCTGGTACGTACCGACGGCGGGCGGTGACCCTCGCGGCCGTGGCGGCGCTCGGTGCAGGGTTACTCGCGGGCTGCGCCGACGACAGCGATGACGAGACCGGCTCATCCGGCGGTGGCAAGGGCGGCAACAAGGGCGGGACGACGATCACGGTCGGCACCTTCGGCGTCTTCGGCTACAAGCAGGCCGGGCTTTATGACGAGTACATGAAGCTCCACCCCGATATCAACATCGAGGAAACGTCGATCGAGCGGAACGAGAACTACTATCCGCAGCTGCTGACCCACCTGGGCGCGGGCAGCGGCCTGGCCGATATCCAGGCCATCGAGATCGCCAATATCACGGAGATCACCACCACCCAGGCCGACAAGTTCGTCGACCTCTCCAAGGCGCCCGGGGTCAAGAAAGAGAACTGGCTCGACTGGAAGTGGGCCCAGGGCACCACCGAGGACGGCAAGACGATCGGTCTGGGCACCGATATCGGCCCGATGGCCGTCTGCTACCGCAAGGACCTCTTCCAGCAGGCCGGGCTGCCCACCGACCGCAACGAGGTCGCCAAGCTGTGGGCGGGCGACTGGAACAAGTACATCGAGACCGGCAAGCGGTACATGAAGAAGGCGCCGGGCGACACCACCTTCGTGGACTCCGCCGGCGGTGTCTACAACGCGGTGATCTCGAGCAACGCCAAGCGCTACTACGACGAGAGCGGCAAGGTCATCTACAAGGACAGCCCGGCCGTGAAGGAGGCGTGGAACCTCGCGACCACCGCGTCCAAGGACAAGCTGACCGCCAAGCTCCAGCAGTTCCAGAAGTCCTGGGACCAGGCCTTCTCGAACGCCAAGTTCGCCACCGTCTCCTGCCCGCCATGGATGCTCGGCCACATCAAGGAGAAGGCCGGGGACAAGGCCAAGGACAAGTGGGACGTGGCCGCGGCCCCCAAGCCCGGCAACTGGGGCGGTTCCTTCATCGGCGTGCCGAAGGCGTCCAAGCACCAGGAAGAGGCGATGAAGCTCGCCGCCTGGCTGACCGCGCCCGAGCAGCAGGCCAAGGTCTTCGAGAAGCAGGCCAGCTGGCCGAGCTCCCAGGCCTCGTACAGTCTGCCGGCGGTGGCCGACGCCAAGCACCCGTACTTCGGCAACGCGCCCACCGGCAAGATCTTCGCCGAGGCCGCGAAGGGCATCCCGACCCAGGTCCTCGGTCCCAAGGACCAGATCATCGGGTCGAACATCGCCGACATCGGGCTGCTCCAGGTGGACCAGCAGGGCAAGTCCCCCAAGGACGCCTGGAAGGCCGCCACCAAGACGATCGACAACGCACTGGACCAGTGAGCCCGGGATGACACCCCCTTCCGGTTTCACTGCTGGTACGGCCGCGCCCCCCACAGGGCAGGGGGGCGCGGCCCCGCGCGCCGTGGCCGCCAAGGCCCCCGATCCGGGTGAGGAGCGGCGGCGCGCCCGACGCAGCCGCCGCTACCGCTGGGACATCAAGTACTCCCCGTACGCCTTCGTCGCCCCGTTCTTCCTCTTCTTCGCGGCCTTCGGGCTCTTCCCGCTGCTCTACACGGGCTGGGCCTCGCTGCACCGGGTGGAGCTCACCGACCCCACCCATATGGAGTGGGCGGGGTGGCACAACTACTCCCGGCTGTGGGACGACGAATTCTTCTGGAACGCGCTGCAGAACACCTTCACCATCGGGGTGATCTCGACCGTTCCGCAGCTGCTGATGGCGCTGGGCCTCGCGCATCTGCTGAACTACAAGCTGCGCGGCTCGATGTTCTTCCGGGTGGCGATCCTCACCCCGTACGCCACCTCGGTGGCCGCCGCGACGCTGGTGTTCGTGCTGCTCTTCGGGCGCGACTACGGCATGATCAACTGGGCGCTCGGGCTGGTCGGGATCGACAACATCGACTGGCAGAACGGCACCTGGACCTCGCAGTTCGCGGTGTCCACCATCGTCATCTGGCGGTGGACCGGCTACAACGCGCTGATCTATCTGGCCGCCATGCAGGCCGTGCCCAGCGATCTGTACGAGTCGGCGGCGCTGGACGGCGCCTCGCGCTGGCAGCAGTTCATCAACGTCACCATCCCCTCGCTGCGGCCCACGATCCTCTTCACGGTCGTGGTCTCGACGATCGGGGCCACCCAGCTCTTCGGTGAGCCGCTGCTGTTCAACGGCGGCGCCGGGGCCTCCGGAGGGCCCGATCACCAGTACCAGACGCTCGGCCTGTACCTGTACGAGCAGGGCTGGGTGAACCTCCACCTCGGCCGGGCCTCCGCGATCGCCTGGACGATGTTCCTGATCCTGCTGCTGATCGCCGCCGCCAACGCGATCGTGGCCCGTCGGCTGCGCAAGAGCCAGTGAGTTGCCCGAGGGAGAACCATGAGCGCTGTTATCTCTTCCGGTAGGGCCGCCAAGGCCACCGAGGGCGGGGGGAGCCCGGACAGGAAGGCCAGAAAGGCGAGAAGAGGGGACAAGAGGGCCAAGGGCGCCGGCCGGCAGCTGCACGGTGGCAAGATCACCTATGCCGTGCTGATCCTGTTCACCATCGGCTCGCTCTTCCCGCTGGTGTGGACGGCCATCGCCGCCTCCCGCACCAGTACCCGGCTCGCCGAGACGCCACCGCCCTTCTGGTTCGGCGGCAATCTCTTCAAGAACCTTGACGCGGCGTGGAACGACGTCAACATGGGCTCCGCGCTGCTCAACACCACCATGGTGGCCGGGACCATCGCGGCGGGCACCGTGCTGTTCTCGACCATCGCCGGCTTCGCGTTCGCCAAGCTGCGCTTCCGGTTCAAGAACCTGCTTCTGATGCTGACCATCGGGACGATGATGGTGCCGCCCCAGCTGAGCGTGGTCCCGCTGTACATGGCCATCGCCAAGCTGGAGTGGACCGACCAGTTGCAGGCGGTCATCCTGCCCACGCTGGTCAGCGCCTTCGGGGTGTTCTTCATGCGGCAGTATCTGACCCAGGCGCTGCCGACCGAGCTGATCGAGGCCGCGCGGGTGGACGGCGCCAGCAGTCTGCGGATCATCTGGCACATCGTCTTCCCGGTGGCGCGTCCGGCCATGGCCGTACTGGGTATGCTCACCTTCGTCCAGGCGTGGAACGACTTCTTCTGGCCCATCATCGCCCTCACTCAAGCCGGCAACCCGACCGTGCAGGTGGCCCTGACGGGCCTCGGCCGCGGCTATACCGTCGACCAGTCGCTGATCATGGCTGGGGCGCTGCTCGGTACCCTGCCGCTGCTGATCGCCTTCGTGCTCTTCGGCAAGCAGATCGTCGGAGGCATCATGCAGGGCGCGGTCAAGGGCTGACGGCCCGCAAAGCGCCCTGCCCCACCAGGCCCGGCGCGCCGGTCACGACCTGGCCGGCGCGCCGTGACCCACCCGTACCGTCTCACCTCACCCAAGATCACCCTCCCTTCCGCCCCGCACCACAACATCGAATGGGAGCGCTTCCATGACGCTGACCTTCCCGCCCGGCTTCCTGTGGGGTTCGGCCGCCGCCTCCTACCAGGTCGAGGGCGCCGCACAGGAGGACGGCCGCACCCCGTCCATCTGGGACACCTTCAGCCATACGCCCGGCAAGACGCTCGGCGGCGACACCGGTGACATCGCCATCGACCAGTACCACCGCTTCCGTGACGACGTCCGCCTGATGTCCGAGCTGGGCATGGGCGCGTACCGCTTCTCGGTCTCCTGGTCCCGCGTCCAGCCCACCGGCCGCGGGCCCGCCGTGCAGCGCGGGCTCGACTTCTACCGCTCGCTGGTCGACGAGCTGCTGGCGGCCGGGATCCAGCCGGCGCTGACCCTCTACCACTGGGATCTGCCCCAGGAGCTGGAGAACACCGGCGGCTGGCCGGAGCGCGAGACCGCCGAGCGGTTCGCCGAGTACGCCGGGATCGTGGCCGAGGCGCTGGGCGACCGCGTCGAGTTCTGGATCACCCTCAACGAGCCGTGGTGCAGCGCGTTCCTCGGCTATGGCTCCGGGGTGCACGCCCCGGGCCGCACCGAACGGCTCGCCCCGCTGCGCGCCGCCCACCACCTCAACCTCGCCCACGGCCTCGGCGCCCAGGCGCTGCGCGCCGCGCTGCCCGCCCGCGCCCAGATCGCCATCAGCCTCAACCCGGCGGTGGTCAGGCCGCTCACCCAGCAGCCCCAGGACCTGGACGCGCAGCGGCGCATCGACGCGCTCGCCAACCGGGTCTTCTCGGGCCCGCTGCTGCGCGGCGCCTATCCGAGTGACCTGATCGCGGACACCGCCGCCATCACCGACTGGTCCTTCGTACGGGACGGCGACCTCGCCGTCATCAAGCACCCCCTCGACGCACTGGGCATCAACTACTACACGCCCTCCCTGGTGTCGGCCGCCACCGGCGACGGGCCCGCGACCCGCAACGACGGCCACGGCGCCAGCGAGCACTCCCCCTGGCCGGGCTCGGAGCGGGTGGCCTTCCACCAGACGCCGGGCGAGCGCACCGAGATGGGCTGGACGGTCGACCCGACCGGGCTGCACGAGCTGCTGATGCGCTACACCCGCGAGGCGCCGGGCGTACCGCTGTACATCACCGAGAACGGCGCCGCCTACGACGACAAGCCGGACGCGGACGGTGTGGTCCACGACCCGGAGCGGATCGACTATCTGCGCGCCCATCTGGCCGCCGCCCACCGCGCCATCGCGGACGGCGCCGATCTGCGCGGCTACTTCCTGTGGTCGCTGATGGACAACTTCGAGTGGGCGTACGGCTACAGCAAGCGGTTCGGCGCGGTCTACGTCGACTACCCGACCCAGACCCGCGTGCCCAAGGCCAGCGCCCACTGGTACGGGCAGGTGGCCCGTACGGGTGAGGTAGCGGACGTGTAGGCCCCAGGGACCCGGTCGCGCCCGGCGACCGGGTCGAGCCCGTACCGGCATACGGGCGTGCCTTTCCTCCGTACGGCCTACGCGGGCCCGCCGCGCATGGTCGCCGAGCGGAATGTGCTGGTAAATCTGGCATATCCAGACTCGGTGACGAGGGTGAGGCATGAGAGCAGAACCGGGGCGCCGACCGACCGCACACGAAGCCGGACCCAGCCGGACCCGGGGCCGGGTCGGCAAGGGGGAAGCTCTCGCCGACTGGTTCGACGGGCGAATCGGCCTTTTCAAGATGGGCAAGGCCCAGCTGAGAAAGGTCTTCCCGGACCACTGGTCCTATCTGATCGGCGAAATCGCCCTCTACTCATTTCTCATCATCATTCTGACCGGCGTCTACCTCACCATGTTCTTCGAACCCAGCATGGGCGAGGTCGTCTATCACGGCTCATACGCGCCCATGGACGGCATCCGCATGTCCGAGGCGTTTGAGTCCACCCTGAACATCAGCTTCGATGTGCGCGGCGGACTGCTCATGCGGCAGATCCACCACTGGGCGGCGATCATCTTCGTGGCGAGCATGCTCGTCCATATGATGCGCACCTTCTTCAACGGCGTCTTCCGCAAACCGCGCGAAATCAACTGGCTCTCCGGCGCCGGCCTGCTGATCCTCGGCATGTTCGACGGATTCCTCGGCTACTCCCTGCCCGACGATCTGCTCTCGGGTACGGGCATGCGCTTTTTGGAGGGCGCGGTGCTGTCGGTGCCGATCGTCGGCACCTATCTGACGATGTTCATTTTCGGCGGACAGTTCCCCGGCGACATCATCGTTCCGCGGCTTTTCACCTTCCACGTACTGCTGCTCCCCGGCATCATGCTCGGTCTGCTCGCGGTCCATATGATCCTGCTCGTCTACCACAAGCACACCCACAACATCGGGCCGGGCAGAAGGGACACGAATATCGTCGGGCCGCCCCTGTGGCCCATCTATGTCGCCAAGTCCGGCGGTTTCTTCTTTCTCGTCTTCGGCGCCCTCGTCATCATGTCGGCCATCGCCCAGGTCAACCCGGTCTGGCTGTACGGCCCCTACCGGCCCGACCAGGTGTCCACCGACGCCCAGCCCGACTGGTACATGGGCTTCTCCGAGGGCCTGATCCGTGTGATGCCCGGCTGGGAGATCAATCTGTGGGGCCACACTCTGGTCCTCGGGGTCTTCATCCCCCTGGTGATCTTTCCGCTGGTGCTGCTGGCCATCTGGCTCTACCCGTTCATCGAGGCGTGGATCACCGGCGACAAGCGCGAGCACCACCTCAACGAACGCCCCCGCAACGCCCCGTCCCGCACCGCCTTCGGGGCCGCCTGGATCGGGCTGTACGTGGTCCTGCTGGTCGAGGGCGGCAACGACCTTTTCGCCACGCACTTCGACCTGTCGCTGAACGCCGTCACCTGGGGCAACCGGATCGCCTTCTTCGTGGTGCCGGTGATCGTCTTCATCGTGACCAAGCGGTGGTGCATCGGCCTTCAGCGGCGGGACCGGGAGAAGGTGCTGCACGGCCGCGAGACCGGCATCATCAAGCGCCTCTCACACGGTGAGTACGTCGAGATCCACGAGCCGCTGACCCAGGCCGAGCGGTACACCCTGGTCGCCCACGACCAGCCCGTCCCCATCGAAGCGCCCGCGGAGGTCGACGAGGCCGGGGTCCCCCGGAAGGTCTCCCGGAGGGAGAAGCTGCGCGCCAGGCTGTCCCGCAGCTATTTCGGCCCGCGCGGGCAGATCCCCAAGGCGACGGTGGAGGAGTACCGGGAGCACCACCACGAGGAGCCCGAGGAGCGCGAACCGGCTCACTGAGCCGAGGGCCCGCCGCGCCGGCGCACCGCCCTTCCCATCCTGGTCAGCGCCTCGCGCAGGATGTCCGGTGAGGTCGCGAAGTTGAGCCGTACGCACCCCGCGCCGCCGGAGCCGAACACATGTCCTGAGCTGAGGGCGACTCGGGCCTCGTCCAGGAACATCTTCGCGGGTCCGGCCATATCGCTCACCACGCCGGGGCCGTCGGCCTGCTGATCGCCGTGCAGTCCAAAACCGGTGCAGTCCAGCCAGGCGAGGTAGGTGGCCTGGGGCGGGTGATACCGCACCTCGGGGAGGTGTTCTTCGACAAGCTGCCCCAGCAGGCTCCGGTTGGCGTCGAGCCCGAGCAGCAGTTCGTCGAGCCAGTCCCCGCCGTCACGGAAGGCCGTGGTGTGGGCGATGATCCCCAGATGGCTGGGGCCGTGACCGACCTCTTCGGGCATACGCCGAAGGTCGTCGGCGGCCTCGGCGCCCGCGATGGCCACGGCGGCCTTGAGCCCGGCGAGGTTCCATGCCTTGGACGCGGAGGTCAGCGCGAAGGCGTTCTCGGATCCCGGGACGCTGAGAAACGGGGTGAAGGCGGCCCCGGGCAGCACCACAGGCGCGTGGATCTCATCGGACACCACCCTCACCCCGTGCTCCCGGGCGAGCCGCGCGACCGCCTCCAGCTCCTCGCGGGTGTGGACGACACCGGTCGGGTTGTGCGGGTTGCTCATGAGGAACGCGGCGCGGCGGCCGTGGCTCCGCGCCCGTACGAACGCCTCTTCCAGTGCGTCGAGGTCGATCCGCAGATCCGGACCGAGCCGCGCCTCGACGACATGCCTGGCGTCGTGGGAGACGAACGCGTAGAAGGGCGGGTACACCGGCGAACACACGACGACGGCGTCCCCGGGGTCGGTTATCAGCCGGAGCACTTCGACGATGCCCAGCATGACGTCCGGCACGATCGCCGTGTGCTCGATCCGCAGTCCGTCCCACTGCCACCGCTTCCGGGCGAACTCCGCCAGAGCCTCGGCGTAGGCGGTCCCGTACGGGTAGCCGGTGTCGCCGGCGTCGATCGCGGTGTGCAGCGCTTCGGCGACGGGGGGAGCCAGCGGCACATCCATCTCCGCCACCCACAGCGGAAGCACGTCCTCGGGGTGCGCCCGCCACTTCATGCTGGTGCGCTTGCGCAACTGCTCCAGAGACAGCCGCGCCAGGGGGTCGGTCCGAGTGTTCTGCGACGCCTGAGAATCCGCACGCTTCATGCGATCCATCACACCACGCTCCCCTGTCCGCGAAGAGGGCTGTGCGCCGACCCGGTCGGTCGCCCGGTCAGTCGAAGACCTCCGGCGGCGGCGCCGGGGAGGGCGCGGCGGTCGCGTCGGTGACCGGGGCCGCGCCGCCGGTGAAGTCCGCGAGCGCGCGGCCGTGTTCGGTCCGCGCCGGGTGGGGGTCCCCGGCGGCGCGGCGGGTGAGCTCGGCGAGGGGCAGCTCGCGGTCGGCGGCCAGCAGCACGGCGTTGCCGAAGCGGCGGCCGCGCAGCACGGCGGGGTCGGCGGTCAGCGACAGCTGCGCGAACGCCGCACGCGCGGTGGCGACCTGGGCGCGCAGATGGGCGAGCGGCGGGCCGTCCGCGATATTGGCGGCGTACAGCCCGTCGGGGCGCAGCACCCGGCGCACCTCGGCCAGGAACTCCACGCTGGTGAGATGGGCCGGGGTGCGGGCCCCGCTGAAGACATCGGCGATGATCAGGTCGGCCCAGCCGTCGGGCACCTTGCCAAGACCCGCCCGCGCGTCCGCACCGCGCACCCGGATCCGGTCGGCGGGGCTCAGCGGCAGTTCGCGCCGTACGAACTGGACGAGCGGCGCGTCGACCTCGACCACCTGCTGGGTGGAGCGGGGCCGGGTCGCCGCGATATAGCGGGCGAGCGTGAAGGCGCCGCCGCCGAGGTGGACGGCGTGGACCGGGCGGCCGGGCGGGGCGGCGAGATCGGCGATATGGCCGAGTCGGCGCTGGTACTCGAAGTCCAGATACGACGGGTCGTCGAGGTCCACATGCGACTGCGGCTTGCCGTCCACCAGCAGGGTCCAGGCGCGCGGCCGGTCCCGGTCGGGCACCAGCTCGGCGAGCCCGCCGTCCACCGGCGCGGCGACCGGCTCCAGGGCACGCCCCCGCGCCGGCCCCCGCTCCCGCGTGGCCGTCGCCCGCTTCCGTACGCCCTTCGCCATGCGCTCCAGTATGCGATGGGCGGTACGGATCACCGGCGGCGGCCGGTCACCGGCGCCCGCCCTCGCGGAGGCGACCGCCCTCGCGGAGGCATTCGCCCTCGCGGAGGCGTTCGCCGGGGCGAGGGAACGGCATCGTGCTGGGTTCAGGCCGCGCGGCCGGCCTTGAGGGCGGCGGCGATGTCGACGACCCTGCGGGCCTGGTGGCGGGCCGCGTTCAGGGCCACCTCGCCGGGCGCGCCGTCGCCGGCCACATGCGAGGTGCCGTAGGGGTTGCCGGACTGGAACTGGACGGGGTCCGTGTAGCCGGGCGGCACGATGATGCCGCCCCAGTGGTAGAAGGTGTTGCCCAGGGCCAGGAGGGTGGACTCCTGTCCGCCGTGGGCGGTGTTGGAGGCGGTGAAGGCCGAGTACGCCTTGTCGGCCAGACCGCCCTGGAACCACAGGCCGCCGAGGGTGTCGATGAACGCCCTCAGCTGGCCGGCCGGGTTGCCGAACCGGGTGGGGGCGCCCAGCAGCACCGCATCGGCCCACTCCATGTCGTCGGCGGTGGCCAGGGGCACATCGGCGGTGTCGGCAAGGTGCTGGGCCCATTCCTGCCGGGATTCGACCGCCTCGGGCGGGGCCGTCTCGGCGACCCTGCGCAGCCGCACCCGCGCACCGGCCTTCTCCGCGCCGTCCGCGATGGCCTGCGCCAGGGCGTACACGGTGCCGGTGGAGCTGTAGTAGATGATCGAAACGTGGACGGGTTCCATGATCGGTGTTCTTCCTCCGCGGATTGTCTCCGGTGGGGCCGCCCGTGCCGGGGTCGTGGACGGGCCCGGGCGTGGCCACCGGCGAAACGGTGTCGGTCTGCCTCCTACGACTCGACAGCCCTCCGGAATGTGAGGCGGCGCCCTGCCCTCAGGCGCCCTGCCCTCAGGCGCCTTGACCTCAGGCGCTTCGACCTCACATTCCGCAGGGCCGACCGGTCATACGACTGGGAACCGTTGCGACGAAGGAAGATGAGAGGGCCATGACCATCCAGCCCGAACCGGGCGACAGCCGTCTCGATCCGCATCTGAGCGTGATCGTCAGCGAGCGGCGCCGACTGCTCAACCTCGCCTACCGCCTCCTCGGCTCCCTGTCCGAGGCCGAGGACGTCGTCCAGGAGACCTACGCCCGCTGGTATGCGATGTCCCGCCCGCAGCAGCAGGCCGTCGAATCGGTCGGCGCCTGGCTGACGACGGTCGCCAGCCGTATCTGCCTGAGCCTGCTCGGCTCGGCCCGGGCGCGGCGGGAGCGCTATGTGGGCGAGTGGGTTCCCGAGCCGGTGCCGGAGCCCGCCGAATGGATCACCGGGCGGCCGGGGGACACCACCGGCGACCCGGCCGACCGCATCACGCTCGACGAGTCGGTCAACATGGCCTTCCTCGTCGTACTCGAAGCGATGACCCCGGCCGAACGCGTCGCGTTCATCCTGCACGACGTCTTCCGCTACCCCTTCGCCGAAGTGGCCGACATCGTCGGCCGCACCCCGGTGGCCTGCCGCCAGCTGGCATCCTCGGCCCGCCGCCGTATCCGGGCCGCGCAGGCTCCCGCGCCCCCGACGGCC
Source organism: Streptomyces sp. NPDC020845 (assembly GCF_044334165.1). Lineage (NCBI taxonomy): Bacteria > Bacillati > Actinomycetota > Actinomycetes > Kitasatosporales > Streptomycetaceae > Streptomyces > Streptomyces sp. NPDC020845. The sequence goes on from NZ_JBIRSJ010000007.1 coordinate 465,873, forward strand.
CAGCAGGCCCGTATCGTCAGGGACTTCAAACAGGCATGGGAAGCCAAGGACGTCAACGCGCTCATCGGCCTCCTCGACCCCGACGCCGCCGCCACCGGTGACGGCGGCGGAGTCGTCACGGCCTCGCTCGACCCGATCGAGGGCGCCGAGCGGATCGCCCGCTTCCTCACCGGTCGGGCCGGTGCGGCCCGGCTGACGGTCCGGGAGTGCACGGTGAACGGCCGGCCCGGTCTGGTGGCTCAGTCCGACGGCGTCACCGTGTCGGTGTACGCGTTCGACGTCGTGGGCGACCGGATCAAGCGCATCTGGGCCGTACTCAACCCCGACAAGCTCCGCCCCTGGACGTGATCCTCACGCGGGCGCTCCCCCGCCGTTCCAGTCCCAGCCGGCGATCCCGTCGCGCATCAGCCGGGCCGCGGCCGACAGATGGCCGGAGGCGGGCCGGACGAGGGTGAGGGTGCGGCGGCAGTCGGGGCTGTCGATATCGGCCCAGGCCACGGGGACGCGCTCGGCGAGGCGGCGGGCGAAGGCCGGGTTGAGACCGATGCCGAGCCCGGCGCTGATCAACTCCTGGATGGCGCCGGGCTCATCGCCCTCGCAGACGATCCGCGGCACCAGGCCGCGCCCGGCGAACAGCCGCTCCAGCAGCCGCCGCAGCCAGTGCCCCTGATGGGTCGTGATGAAGGGCTCGTCGGCGAGCTCGTCGATGCCCACCGAGGCGCGGCCGGCCAGTGGATGGCCGAGCGGCACGGCCAGCACCACCGGCTCGTCGAGCAGCCGGACCGTCTCCAGCTCCAGGTCGTCGGCGGGAATCGGCTGCGAGGCGACGCACAGGTCCACCTCCTGGGCGCGCAGCCGGCGGGCCATCTCCTCGACGGGCATCTGGTAGAGCTCGATCTCGATGGACGGGTGGGCGCGTTTGAAGGCGGCGAGCGGTCCGGTGAGGGCGAGGAAGGTCTCCGAGGCGAGGCGGACGGTGCCGAACCCCTCGCCGACGGTCTCCGCGACGGCCCGCCGCCCCGCTTCCAGTTCACCGAGGGAGCGCTCGACATGGGCGCGGAAGACCCGCCCCGCGTCGTTGAGCCGCAGCCGTCCGGCCCGGTCGAAGAGCGGGGTGCCCAGCTCGGCCTCGAGCCGGGCGATGGTGCGGCTCAACGACGGCTGAGCGATGCGCAGTTCTCCGGCCGCGCGGCTGAGGTGCTCCAGCCGCGCCACGACCAGGAACTGTCTGAGCATGGTGAGGTCCACGGCCCTGCCCCTCTCCATTTCGCCTTCTGCCGTCACGCCCGCACGGCCATAGCAGTATAGCGATATTGATCTTAGACGCCATAGACAACGAGTTATAGCGTCACGGGCGTCCCCGCTTCGAGGAGAGAAAGTGAGGGGACGCCATATGACCACCGCGACACTGCGGGCCGTCGTCAGCGCGCATCTGGTCGCGATCGTCGGGCAACCCGTGTTCGCCGGCATCTGTCTCAGCGGCAACTACGACGGCCTGCGCCTGCATGCCGACGGCGCCGATGTCGTCACCTCCCTGGGCCATGCGCAGCTCATCGTGGCCGCCGTCCTATGGGTGCGGCTGCGCCGGGCCTGGCCGTTCCTGGCGACGCCGGCGCTGGCGGCGGCCGAGACCGTGCAGTACTTCGCCGGGATGGACGGCGCGCTGTGGCTGCATCTGCCGCTGGGGGTGATGACCATCGCCGGGCTCGTGGTGCAGTTCATCGCCGTATGGCGCCGTCCGGTGACGGAGAAGGCGGAGGGGACGGAGGTGCGGCATGCGTGAGCTGCCTCCACTGCGGACAGGTGATCTGACGCGGCGCCGGGCGCTCGGCATCGGCGGGCTGCCGTTCGACCCGGCCCGCGCGGACGTCACCACCCGCCTCGGCGACGTCGAGGTGTGGCGGCTGATCGCGGACGTGCGCCATCCCGTACATCTGCATCTGGTGGGCTTCCGGATCCTCTCCCGCGGCGGGCGCCCGCCGCTCCCCCACGACGCGGGCCTCAAGGACACCGTCTCGCTACGGCCGGGCGAATCGGCGGAGATCATCACCCGCTTCGACGGCTGCCGGGGCCGCTACCTGTTCCACTGCCACAACGCCGAGCACGAGGACATGGGCATGATGACCAACCTCCACCTCGCCTGAACCGACTCATCGGCGGCGACCGCCGGTCACTGGCAGCGGTCGACGGCCTCGATCAGGCGGGCGGCCTCCCCGAGCGCGGCGCGCAGCTCGGCGGGGTCGGTCACTCCGGTGTACGTATCGCCCGGCGGCACCAGCCAGCCGGTGCCGGTCAGCGGCGGTGACACCGTGCCGCCGCCGCCCTCCTCGTCGCCGTCCTCGGCGGCGCCGCCCGTGCTCAGCCGGACCCCGCACCCAGGCGTCTGTGCGCATTCGCTGCCCGGCAGGTCCCAGCCCGCCGCGGTGCCGGCGGGCACCACGAAACCGAGCGTGTCACAGGCGTTGTCATGCAGTACGGGACCGACGCCGTCACGTACGCGACGCAGGATGTCCACCGCCTCCAGCCCTTGACGGGCGGGCACGGTCACGAGGTCACAGTCCTGACACGGGAGATGCTGAGCAGCCGTCCGCGAGCCACTGATGTCCACTCCGGCCTCCCTCTCGACGGGTTGCAAAGAGCTCAACGCATGACAGTGTCAACGGCTACGGCCGAATGCCGCCATAAAGGATGGCACTTCATGGCAAAACGCGGGCGATTTGCTAGCTTTCACCCCTATCGTCCGAGTGTCGGGCGCGCCCCAGCCGGTACGGTTCTCCTCTCGCCCACACGGGAGCACCGTCAGGGAGGGGCCGCCATGACGCCGCCTCCAGCGTCTTCGCCGCCACAGTCTTCGTCACCGCGGCCTTCGTCGCCCCGGCCGAACACCGCCTTCCGGCGGCTGCGCGGACAGCTTTCCCCGTCCGAGTTCGCGGCGGCCGTACGAAGAGCCGCGCGGGAGATCGGCGAGCAGGTCTCATGCGACGCCCGCTACATCGGCCGCGTCGAATCCGGGGCGATCCGCTGCCCCAACTACGCGTATGAGCGCGTCTTCCGTCATATGTTTCCCGGCCGCACGCTGACGGACCTGGGCTTCTCACCGCGCGAGGCGGTACGCGGCCGCCAGCCCTGGCCCGCCGCACAGACGATCCCCGCGGCAGCCCCTGTGGCAAGCCCCGCACCGGCCCCCGCCCAGGACGGCGAAGGCGACCCGCTGCGCCGCCCCTTCCTGTTCCAGGAGCCGGTCGGCGGGCCCGGCGGCCGGATCGGCGAGCCGGAGGCCGCCGCCGTCGAGGAGGCCGTCCGCCGCATCCGGCTGCTGGACGACCGGCACGGCGCGGACAGCATCTACCCGCACACCGCCCAGCCGCTGAACGCCGCGTACGCCCTGCTCGACGCGGGCGCGCGGCGCCGCTCGATCGCCGACCGGCTGTACGCGGGCGCCGGGGAACTGGCCATCTCGGTGGGCTGGCTGGCCCATGACTCGGGCCGCTTCGCCGACGCCCGCGCGCATTACGCGGAGGCCCTGGCCACCGCCCGCGTCACCGGCGACCCGGCTCTGGAGGCACACGCCTTCTGCAACGCCGCCTTCCTCGCCCGCGACGCGGGCCGCCCCCGCGAGGCCGTACGCGCCGCCCAGGCGGCGCAGCGGGCGGCGGGACGCCTCGCCTCACCGCGGCTGCTGTCGCTGATCGCGCTACGCGAGGCGGGCGGCTGGGCCTGGCTCACCGACCGGTCCGGCTGCGAACGCGCCCTGCTGCGCGCCCAGGCGCTCTTCAGCCGCGGCCCGTCCGACGCCGACCCCGAGTGGATGACCTTCTACGGAGAGGCCGAGCTGGAGGGTCTGGAGGCGCAGTGCTGGTCGGCGCTCGGCGACTGGGGCCGGGCCGTCGAGCACGCCCGCCGCGCGGTCGCCCTGCAGAACCCGCACTTCACCCGCAACATCGCGCTGTTCACCACGGAGCTGGCCAGCGATCTGCTCGCGGACGGCGCCCCGGACGCGGCGGCCGTCGCGGCGGGCCGCGCCCTGGAGCTGATGGACCAGGTCAAGTCCGCCCGCATCCGGCAGATGCTCGACGAAACCGCCCGCGTACTGCTCCCGCACGGCCGCAACGCGGTGGTGGCCGACTTCCTCGCCCGCTACGAGCCGAAGGGGCGCGACCCTGTCGAAAGGGAGAGCGCGCACAGGCCCTGAGGCTGCGTTCACCACGCGGCGGAGCCGCATTATCGATTGCAGTCGGCCGCCGCCGCGCGGAGGGCCGAGGCTGCGATCAATATGCGGCTACCGCCGCGTGGTCGACCGTCGACAGGGGCTGAGGCGACCCGGAGGCGAGCGCGGAAAAGAGGGGGCCGACGAAAGAGGGGGCTGCCGCGCGTCAGCCCAAGTGACCCGTGTCGTTCCAGCGCTCGATGGCCGGTCCGCCGTACGCCCAGCCCAGGACGGACAGGGAGGTCGGCTCCAGGCGGATCCGGGCCGCGAAGGAGACGTCCAGGCCCAGCCAGCGCGCGCCCAGCGTGCGCAGGATGTGGCCGTGCGCGAAGACCAGCACATCGCGGTCGGCCGAGCGGGCCCACTCCACCACCACATCCGCCCGCGCCGCGATCTCAGCCGGCGTCTCGCCCTCCGGGACGCCGTCGCGCCATATCAGCCAGCCGGGCCGGATCGCCTGGATCTCGGCGGGGGTCATCCCCTCGTAAGCGCCGTAGTCCCACTCCAGCAGCGCGTCCCAGTCCCGCGCCCGGTCGCCGAACCCCGCCAGCTCACAGGTCTCCTTGGCCCGGACCAGCGGGCTGGTGCGCACCTCGACGCCCGGCAGGCCCGCCCACGGCCCGTGGTGCAGCCGCTCGCCGAGCAGCTTGGCGCCGCGCCGGCCCTCTTCCAGGAGCGGGATGTCGGTGCGGCCGGTGTGCTTCCCGGACAGCGACCACTCCGTCTGTCCGTGCCGGGCCAGGAGGATGCGTGGTGCCATGGGGGATTTGCCTTTCACCGGATCGGGAGCGGGATCGGGAGCGCCTCACCGGGGCGGCAGCGCCGTACCGCCCCATCATCGCTCACCCGTTCCGGACGCAACCCCGGGGGCGATCTCGGCGTCTTCCTGATCGCGCACCCGTCCGCGGGGGGAAGTCGGGCAGGGGGATGTCGGGGCATTCCAGCAGCGACGACCCGCGTTTTCCGGACGCATCTTGGGGGCGGTGCGCGAGTCGCTTGGCCTACACCGTACGGTTGACCGCGCGCCATTTCTTGGCCGCCTGATCTTTTTGGAGAGCGTCCGGATGCCCCAGACCGCGCCCCGCGCCGGAACATGGCAGGGCAGTAGGCCACGTTGGTGGACCGAACTGCCCCTGATAGCTGTGGTGTACGCGGCGTACTCGGCCGGCCGGCTGCTGGCCCGGGGCGACGTGTCCACCGCCGTCGACCACGGCCTGGGCATACTCCATCTCGAACAGCGGCTGAACATCGACTTCGAGACCCCGCTCAACAACATATTCACGGCCCACAAGCTGATCGGGATACCCGCCGACTTCGCGTACGCCTCGCTGCACTACGTGGTCACCCCCGCGATCCTGGTCTGGGTGTGGAAGCGCCGCCGGGACGCCGACTACCGGCTGCTGCGCACCTGGCTGTTGGTCTCCACGCTCATCGGGCTGGTGGGCTTCACGCTGATGCCGACCTGTCCGCCCCGGCTGCTGGACGCGGGCCACGGCTTCGTCGACACGATGGCGCAGTACAGCTCGTACGGCTGGTGGGGCGGCGAGGCGAGCGCGCCGCGCGGGCTCGGCGGGCTCACCAACCAGTTCGCGGCCATGCCGAGCCTCCATGTGGGGTGGGCGCTGTGGTGCGGCGTGGTGCTGTGGCGGCACGCGCGCTCGGCGTGGATCAAGGCCCTGGGGGTCGCCTATCCGCTGGGCATCGTCCTCGTGGTGATGGGCACCGCGAACCACTACTTCCTCGACGCGGTCGCCGGGGCGGCCGTCATGGGGCTCGGACTGCTGCTGGCCAAGCCCGCGCTGCGGCTCACCGCCCGGATCCGGGCCCGCCTGAGCTCGGCCACCGACGAGGCCACCGGAACCACCGCCGGAACCGCTGCTCCGGCCGCGAACGGCGCTTCAAACCTCAATGTCGCGGCGAATGTCGGTGACAAGTGCGAGACTTCGGCGCGTGAACGGGAACGGATCCCTCGACAGCAGGGCAGGGACGCGGACAGAAGCACGGGCGGCGACAGCGGCGGTAGGGAGGCCGGCGCGGCGGTCCGAAGCGGCAGCGGCGGCAAGACCGCCGCAGCCGGGGACGGCGCTGCGGCAGCGGCTCGCTGAGCTGCGCGGCCCGACCACCACCCCGCACCCCCTGGACGCCCGCGCGCTGGCCGCGCTGGCCGCCAACCCCGGCTGCCGCCGCCGCGCGCTGCTGGACGGCGCGGGGGTCGACAAGCTCGCCCTCGCCCAGGCGCTGGGGGCGCCCGGGTCCTTCGGGCAGTCCCAGTTCGCCCACCAGCGGGGCAATACGTTCGAGGCCCGGACCAAGGCGGACGGCGGCGAGGCGCTGATGCGGCTGCTGTACGAGCGGCTGCGCGACGGCTCGCCCGCGCCCGAGCCGGGCACCACCGCGGTCCCCGACCTGACCGCGTTCGGCCCGCAGGGCCGTACGGCGCGTACGGCGCTGGCCCTGCGGGAGGCCACGGAGGCCAAGGGCTGGGCGCTGCTCGACCACCCGATGGTGAGCCTGGACATCGCCGGCTCCCCCGCCTTCTTGGAGCCGGACGCGGTCGTGGTGCACCCCGACGGTTCGTGGACGGTCGTCGAGATCAAGTCCTTCCCGATGGTGGACGGCTCGGCTGACCCGGCCAAGGTGGGCGCGGCGGCCCGGCAGGCCGCGGTGTACGCGCTGGCGCTGGAGCGGGTGGCCGCCCAGGCGCACGCCCGGGTGCGCCATGAGGTGCTGCTGGTGTGCCCCAAGGACTTCTCCAACCTCCCCACCGCGGAACTCGTCGATGTGCGCAAGCAGCTGGCCGTCACCCGGCGGCAGCTGGCCCGCCTCACCCGGATCGAGGAGATCGCCGCCGCGCTCCCCGAAGACCTCACTTTCGATCTGCGGCTCTCGGACGACGGCCGCACCGTGACCCGGCCGGTCGACGAGCTGATGGCCGCCGTGGAGGCGGTGGACGCCGCCTACGCCCCGGAGTGCCTGTCCGCGTGCGAGCTGGCCGTCCACTGCCGGGCGCGGTGCCGGGCGGCGGGCGGCGTCGAGTCGCTGGGCCGGGGTGTACGGGGCGAGCTGGGCGGGCTCACGACCGTGGAGGCGGTGCTCGCGGCGGCCCTCGGCGAGGCCGAGGCCGGGGAAGACGGCGGGGGCGAGGGCGAGGGCGTCCACGGCACCGACCGCCTGGCCCCGACCACCGGTGACCCCGCCGTCGACGCCCTGCGCCGCGCGGCCGCCCTGCGCGCCGAGGCGCTGGGCGCAGCTCAGGCGACCGCCCAGGAGGCGGTGTGTCGCTGATCACATCCCTGGCCCGGATGGAAGCCGTCCGGGACGGGCGGGCGCGGCCCGTCGCGACGGTCCGCCATCGCCATCTGTCCGACCGGCCGCTGGTCTTTGTGCCGCTGACCACCGCGGGCGAGGCCGGCGCCCCGCTGGGCGCGCTGGTGGGGACCGAGCGGGACGCGCCGCGGCTGCTGGCCGTGGCGCAGCCGCGCGACCGGGATCTGCGGTTCGCGTTCCTCGCCGAGCTTGCGGAGGTGGTGCTGCCGTACCTGGACTCGTACGCGGACGAGGTCGACCTGGAGGAGCGCAAGGAGACCGACCCGGAGACCGGGAAGAAGGTGCCGGTCCAGGTCGAGCTGTGCGCGGACGCCCCGCAGCTGGTGGTGCCCAGCGGCGCGGGTGTGGAGTTCGTCCGGCTGCTGGGCCGGTCGATGCGGTTTCGGCGGACGGCCGAACAGGACCCGGAGACGCCGTTCCCCGCGCCCGCGCGGGTGCCGCTGCTCGGGCGGTGGCTGACGCACTACGGGGAGCGGTCCCGGGTGCCCGGTTCGTGTCTGCTGACGGCGATGACGGACCTGCTGACCCGCCACTGGGCGACCGGGCAGTCCAACCTGGAGGACCAGCACCTGGGCGCGCTGCTGGCCTGGATCGACCCGCCGGAGGGCGAGCCGGGGGACCGGGCGGCGCTGCGGGCCGAGTCGGAGCGGGACGCGGCCGGGCAGCTGCTGTGCCCGCCCGCGGGCCCGGCCACCGACCCGGCCTTCGACAACAAGCTGCTGGCCCCCGCGATGGCCCGGTACGACGCCGCGCGCATGGCGGCCGCCGGGGCCGTGGACGGGGCCCGCGCGGAGCGGCACCACGCCGAGCTGCACCGCGCCGAGGCCGAGATCCGCGAGCTGATCGCCACCCAGATGCGGCCCACCTGGGACGCGGTGTGGCGGGGCCTTGACCTGCTGCGCGCGCTCCCGGAGGGGGCGCGGGTGGCCGAGCGGTGGAAGCGGGACCGCTGGTCGTACACCGGCCACCGGGACCGGGTGCGCGCCGGGGAGCCGCCGCAGCCCAAGCTGGACGACGCGGTGACCGCCGCGCAGAAGCTGGCCGCCCGCGAGACCGCGCAGGCGCAGCTGGAGGCGCAGGAGGCGCTGGACGACCCGCTGGTGATGGCGGGGCGGCGGCTGGCCGGGGAGGCGTTCGCCGGGGAGGTCGCCGAGGTGGTCATGGCCTGGTCGGAGGCGAAGGTCCCGCGCCCGCGCCCGCTGGTCACGGTCCGCACCGGGGACCGCCCGCATCTGGGCGAGGGCGTGAAGCTGTACCGGGTGCTGGCCGACGGCAGGACGCAGACCGGGGAGTTCGCGGGCCACGCAGAGCCCGCCGACCCCGATGAGGGCGATGCCCCTGGTGAGGGCGATGCCCCTGATGAGGGCGGTGCGGGCGGTGCGGGCGCGCTGGTCGTGCGGCTGACCGGCGGCATGGGGCGGGGCAAGACCCCGGAGCAGGGTTCGGTGCCGGAGCCGGGCGACCGGGTGTGCTGGACCCTGTTCGAGCACGCCCCGCGCGGCGGCCCTGAGCTACCCGACGTAGAGGCCACGCCCTGGACCCACGGCGGCCCGCCCGGCGCGGACGCCGCGCAGGCCCCCGACCCGGTGACCGAGGAGGATTTCCTGTGACCGCCCCGAACCCGGCCACAGAGGGCGCGCCCGGCGGAGCCTCCGCCGGGCGCGCCGAGGCGTTCGACCCGGCGGAGGCGGCCGCCCGTGCGACGGACGCGATCCTGCACGACACCCTGCACGGCCCGCACCGGGGCGTGGTCGTGGACTCCCCGCCCGGCGCGGGCAAGTCGACGCTGGTGGTGCGCGCGGCCCGTGAGCTCGCGGCGGCCGGTCGGCCGCTGATGGTGGTCGCGCAGACCAACGCGCAGGTGGACGATCTGGTGGACCGGCTGGCCCGGGAGGACCCGGAGCTGCCCGTGGGGCGGCTGCACAGCAGCGAACCGCATCCGTACGACCCGGTGCTCGACGGGCACCCGGCCGTTCGCGCCTCGGCCAAGGTCGCGGACCTCGCCGGGCTCGACATCGTCGTCTCCACGGCCGCGAAGTGGGCGCACGTCAAGAACGTGGAGCCGTGGCGGCACGCGATCGTCGACGAGGCGTACCAGATGCGGTCGGACGCGCTGCTGGCCGTCGCGGGGCTCTTCGAGCGGGCGCTGTTCGTCGGCGACCCCGGGCAGCTGGACCCGTTCAGCGTGGTGGGCGCCGAGCAGTGGGCGGGCCTGTCGTACGACCCGTCGGCGAGCGCGGTGAGCACGCTGCTGGCGCACAACCCGCACCTTCCGCAGCACCGGCTGCCGGTGTCCTGGCGGCTGCCCGCCTCCGCCGCGCCGCTGGTCTCGGACGCCTTCTATCCGTACACGCCGTTCCGCAGCGGCACCGGCCACGGCGACCGGCGGCTGAGCTTCGGCGTCCCGTCCGACGGCTCGGGCCCGGACCGGGTGCTGGACGAGGCCGCCGAGACGGGGTGGGGGCTGCTGGAGCTGCCCACCCGGCGGACGCCTCGTACGGACCCGGAGGCGGTGGGCGCCGTGGCCCTGGTGGCGCGGCGGCTGCTGGACCGGGGCGGGGCCGCGGTCAGCGAGCGGTCGGCCGACCCGGTGCCGCTGACGGCGGACCGGATCGCGGTGGGCACCGCGCACCGGGACCAGGCGGCGGCCGTCCGGGCCGCGCTGGCCGACCTGGGGGTGGTGGGGGTCACGGTCGACACGGCCAACCGGCTCCAGGGGCGTGAGTTCGATGTGACGGTGGTGCTGCACCCGCTGTCGGGGCGGCCGGACGCGACGGAGTTCCATCTGGAGACCGGCCGGCTGTGCGTACTGGCCTCCCGGCACCGGCACGCGTGCATCGTGGTGTGCCGGGCGGGCGTGACCGAGCTGCTGGACGAGCATCCGTCGACGGAGCCGGTACAGCTGGGGGTCACGGTGAAGTTCCCGGACGGGTGGGAGGCCAACCACGCGGTCCTTGCCCACCTGGCGGAACACCGTGTCAGCTGGCGGCCATGACCGTGTCAGCCGGCGGCCATCGGGTATGTCCTAAGGCGCTCTTGCCCCGCGCGCGACAATGGGGGGAGAGAACGAGACAGCTCGGCCGATAAGCCCCGCAACGGGTTCGACGATTCACGAGGAGAGATCACATGCCCGAGCCGCATCCGGCTCAAGGCCCGCACGGCACCGCGCCCCGGCGACTGAAACCCGCACCCCTGCTCTTCGAACCCACCGCGGCCGTCGCGGACGAGGCGCACTTCTTCGATCTGGAGTCCATCGAGGACCCGCGTGAGCTGCTGTCCCGCTCCACGGAACTCGTGCTCGCCTTCCGAGCGGCGACCGACCGCGCCATGGAGTTCCAGGCGATGGCCGCGGCCCAGCTCGCCGATCCGCGGCGGTTCGACCGGCTGACCCCGGCCGTGATCGCGGAGCGGGCGGAGTGGACCGAGGACTACGCCAAGAAGATGGTCGAATTCGGCCGCGAGCTGATGCGGGGCGGCGGCGACGCGACGGAGTGATCGCGACCCAGCCGCTATGTGGCCGTTGGCATATGCGGGCGGAAGATACCGCAACCCCTCATCGTCACGTACCGGTTTTCCCTCATTCCCCTACGTCATGTCATCCACCGGTAAGTGTAGAAACATGAGCGAATGGCCTCGGGACTCACATCACGCCGCCGCCTATGTCACCCCCGCCGGAGCGGACTGGCTCGCCTCGGCCAGCGCCTGCCCCCGTAGCGTGCACACACTGTGGGCGCAGCGCCCCACCGTGCCCGTCACCCTGCCGTGCGGCACCGCCTTCGACGTGGTCAGCATGGACGCCCTCTTCGGCCGCCGGGTGGTGAGCCGGTTATGGACCGACGGGCCGGGCTCCGGTCCGGTGGCCACCCAGCGCGGCCGCGTCATGCTGTTCGCCGTTCCGGGCGCGGCCCGGCGGCTCGCCGCGCTGCTCGGCTGGGAGGAGTGGGCGGCGTCCGCCCCACCGCTGCTCTGCTACAGCTGGGGCGACGCGGTGACCGTCCCGCCGCCGTACCCCGAGGAGACACCCGCCACCGAGGGCCGCTGGCTGGTCGCCCCCGACGTCCGGCACCCCTGGCTGCCCGGCCCCGAGGCGCTGCTGTGGGCCTGCGTCAGGGCCGCCCGCGCGGCGTCCCAGCTCCTCGGCCGCACCGCTGTGACCAGCACACCCGCCGTTTTTCCGGGCTGACGGACGGCTGCGGGATATCGATTTTCACTCCGCCGGATCCGGGTGCTAAGGTCTTCTACGTCAGCAGGCGCCGCTAGCTCAGTTGGTTAGAGCAGCTGACTCTTAATCAGCGGGTCCGGGGTTCGAGTCCCTGGCGGCGCACCTTGGCTCCTACAGCCACTGACCTGGGGTTTCTCGGTTCTCCGAGAAACCCCAGTCGCGTTTTCGGGGGCTGTATGAGCTGAGACGGGTCCGCCTGTGCTCCACTCGCCTCCTCGCCCCCTTTCTTTCCCTGGAGAGGACGGACCGCTCCGGAGGCGGGTCGCCCAATCCGGGGGTGGAGCATGGGGACATCGAAGCCGTGGCCGGGTCCTGGCGGGAGCGACAGCATAGCCGCGGAGTGGAGCCGCATCAGCAAGGACGTATCGGCCTGGCGGCCGGAACGAGGCGACGCACTCCGAAGGCTGGATGAGGCAGCAGACGACCATCTGCGCGTTCTGCACCGGACGATGCGCGACGATCCCGATGCCTTCGGGCTCTACGAGGCAGCGCACACCGCTGGCGAGCGACTGACCGAGGCCATGGAGGAGTTCGGCGCGGCGGAGTGGGCCGGGGACGTCGGGGACGAGGCGATGGCCCGGTTCGTGGCCCTCGTCGGTGGCGAGGGCGGCACCGTCGCCGAGGCCGCCATGCGCCGTGCGACGGCGGTCACGATACGGCGTGTCGCGCGGACATCCGCCGGGGGCACTGAGGGCGGCAGGGGCGGCGGAATCTTCGGTGACCTGTTCTGCCCGATCTATCGGTGGCTGTCCGCGGCCGCCCCGGTCCTGCGCGAGGCCCGGCAGAAGGAGTCACGAGACAAGCGCGCCCACGTCCGGTCGGTCGTCAACCAGCTGCTCGCCGACGACGAGCCGATCACCTTCACCGGCGTGGCCCGCGCCGCGAACGTCTCGCACTGGCTCGTCCACGCCGACAGCGTGCGTAGACACATCAAGGCCGCCCGCCGCCGCCAGGGCCGCGCTGCGGCCAACGACACCCGAGTCGGCGCCAAGGCGCCAGCCGGATAGAGGGTCGACGAGCAGCTCCTTCAGGAGGACAACCGGCGCCTGCGCGAGGAGACCGAGCGCGCCTCAAGAGCGCCGTCCGCCGAAGCCTCGGCATGCAGCTCGACCAGCTCGGCGCCGCCGACCTCGGCGCCCGCATCGACGAGCTCACTGCGGACAACCAGCGTCTGAGGACGAGCTCACCCAGGCTCTGGCCCACGTTGTTGAACTGGCCAACCAGCTCAGCGAAGCACAGGACGACTTGGCTACGGCGCGGGCCAGTATCCGTCGCATGATCCGCACGGAGAGTGCTTCACCATGACGCGGCAAGCCCCGACCCGCTCAAAGCCTTCTCAGATAGGGGCCTGTCCCGCAATGCACGCTGGCGAAGTTGGGGAATATCAGTGCAGGATCACACGCCGTGATCCCCAGGGCAGAAGGACACGGCCCTGGGCCGACGGTGACGTTCAGTGGGGGACTCATGGGGCTGGTCACGGAGATTTGCACGAACTCCTTACCGACGGTGGAGCGGTTCGACTACTGGCGCAACATGACGGTCGACACGTTGATTCCCAACATGCTGCGCAGCGATCACGCATTGGATTTCCAGGCCAAGTTGTGCCTGATTGATCTCGGTGTCTTGACGGTGTCGGCATTCAGCTGCCCGTCGCTGGAGTCGTGGAGGTCCGCGAAGTTGATAAGGCAGTCGGACCCTGAGTTGTATCAAGTGGTTCTGTGCAGTCGTGGGGTCTATACGCTGACTCAAGGTGGCCGGTCAGCGACCGGCTCCGGCAGCGAGTTGATCCTCGCCGATACCTCCCGCCCATGGCACATCCAGGCCGACGTTGCATCCAAGGCTGAAGCGATCTATATGCAGCTCCCCAGACATCTACTGCCTCTGCCAGAGGACAAGGTCCGCTCCATGAGCGCCCTGCGGCTAGGTTGCCGCAGGGGTATGGGCGGGCTGCTGGCCGGTTTCCTCAGGCAGATGGCAGCTGATGCCCACTCCTATACTCCTGCGGACGCTTCTCGGCTGGCGGCCGTCACGATCGATCTGCTGGCTGCCGTGTGCGCACACCATCTCGAAGCGGAGAGGCTCCTGCCACCCGAGACCCACCACCACGCGCTCCTCCTGAGGATCCGTGCCTTCATCCAGCAGAACCTGCCCGACCCGGGCCTCACCCCGCAAGCCGTCGCGACAGCCCACAACATTTCCGCGCGGCACCTGCATCGCCTTTTCCAAGCCCAGGGCCTGACCGTCGCCGGCTGGATACGTCAGCGAAGACTGGAGAACTGCCACCGCGACCTGACCGATCCGCGCCAAAGCCATCGCACAGCTCAAGCGATCGCTGCACGGTGGGGGTTCACGGACAAGGCGCATTTCAGCCGCCTCTTCCGCGCTACGTACGGCATGCCACCGGGGGACCTCCGGCGGCGCAGCACACAGAACCAGCAAGTCGGCCCAACAGCGTGAATGGCGCGACTGGTCTATCCGGGCACAAACCAGCACCTCGCCGACCCGGGCTTGACCCCGGCGACGGTCGCGGCTGCCCACCACATCTCCGCTCGCCACCTGCACCGCCCCTTCCAAGCCCAGGAGGTGACCATGGCTCGCTGGACACGCCGGCATCGGCTGGAGATGTGTCACCGCGACTTGACCGACCCCTTCCACAATCACTGCTCCGTTCAGGCCGTCGCCGCACGCTGGGGTCTTACAGATAAGGCCCAATGCAGCCGTGCCTTCCGCACCGCCTACGGCATGCCGCCGGGCGACCTGCGCCATCTCGCCCAGGGCCGGCATGGTGGGCGCGGATCCTCAACCGCACGGCACCCACAGACAACGACCGGGCGCCTGTCCCGCACCGAGACTGGACGCACTGGCACACCAACAACGGGCTTCCCCCAGTAGGAGAGGTGAGCGGTGGGAGGCCGAGGTGGTCGGTTCAACCGAGTTCGGCACTGCACCTGGCACTGCGGCCCGGTGTGTCTTCGATGACGGGGAGGAAACCATGCGAGGTATCAAGAAGCTGGTGACCGGCGGCGCCGTGGCGGCGCTGCTGACAGCGGGCATGGCGGTAAGTTCGCAGCCGGCCCAGGCCGCCAGCGGTGGCGGATGCACACCGACCAGTGCCAGTCCGACGCTCGGACCGTGCATCAGCTACGCGTCCAACTATATTTCCAGTGATTTCTACTTCAACGTTGCACCGGACTCCGCCCGGTGCAAGTACCGGCACCAGATTTACCGGAACGGCAGCGTGACGTACGACTCCGGGCTCAAGACGCTCATTGGCAAGGGCAGGTACGGGCCGGAGCGACAGAACGTGGACAAGTTGCCGAACCAGGCTCAGAACGCGTACACCCGCGTGACCATCTACAAGTGCGATAACACGTACCACTACGCCGTGAACAGCCCGACAGTGTACTTCACCGCCTGAAGCCGCCCGGGTGTGCCCGGCCGGTCGTAGGAGTCTGTGTCAGATTCCGTGGCCACGCTTCAGAAAGAAGCCAGGCGCGACGGTCTGCCGAGGACAAGCTCGCCCAGCTCGACGCTCAGCAGGCCCGCGCATCGACCGTGGTCCACCTCGGCCTGCCGAGCTTCAGCCAGATCGCCGCCGCAGTACGTGACAACCACACGGCGGGGCCAGAACCCAAGATCTTCATGAGTCCTCTAGGCAGGCGGCCTTCCGTACGGGGATATTGGCTGCGGGACCACATCACGGACACTCATCAGAGGTTGCAGTAATGGTCGACGGGGGACACTCGCTCGGCAGCGGCGACACGGTCAACATCTTCAACGGCGATGCCGAGATTGTCGTGCAGTTTCGTGATATCTACGGTGATATCCACCTCAGTGCTCCGCCGAGACCGACACCGGTCGAGCGGGCCGCGCACGCGCTTGCCGAAGCTGTGTTCCGGCAGTGGCGCGAGGAAGCCAAAGTGTGGGACGTGGGCGGCGACCGTCCCGCGCTCGCGGTGCACTGGAAGCCCCGGACGCGACGAGCTGACCATACGGAGAACGTCGGTGGAACGGTACGGGGGCAAGGAGACCGTCCTGAAGACCTGCTCACGGCCTTCCTTGGGCTGAGGCAGCGCCGTCTCGCTATTTTGGGTGACGCCGGTTCGGGAAAGACGGCGCTCGCCGTCCTGCTCACTCTGGACCTGCTCAGGCGCAGGCTGACGGGCGGCGGCGAGCGGCTTCCCGTCCCGGTGCTGCTGTCGCTGGCGTCATGGGTCCCGGACCGTGAGGAGTTCGGCGCATGGTTCACTCGGAGACTGGCGGAGGACTACCCGGGCCTGCCGCGTGTGGAGGGGCGTCACCCGGCACGTGAGCTGTGGAGCGGCAGCGCTTCCGTGCTGCTGCCCGTGCTCGATGGGCTGGACGAGATGCCGGGTGAACGCCGGTCGACGGCTGTCAAGGCGTTGAACCGGGCGCTGTACGACGGCAGGCCACTAATCCTGACGTGCCGCACAGCGGAGTTCGACGGGCTCTGGAGCGAGGTCGTGCTCAGGTCCGCGGCCGTCATCGAAGCCCGGCCGATCGCCGTCGACGAAGCTGTCAGGTACCTGACGCTAAGCATCGCGCCGAAGCTGCTGAGACGATGGGACACGGTGTTCGCCCAGATATCTGGGCGTCCGGACGGCGCGATGGCGACCGCTCTGTCCACTCCGTTGATGCTCTGGTTGGCCCGTACGGTCTACGCGCAGGAGTGGACGAACCCGGCGGAGCTGACTGAAGAGGCCCGCTTCCCGTCTCGGCAGTCGATAGAGAACCATCTCCTCGACGGCTTCGTACCGTCGGTGTTCACGGGGGAAATCCCCTCCGATGATCGCTGGGAACCCCCTCACCGCTGGTCGGCCGTACGTGCACGGCGGTATCTGCACGCCCTCGCCCGCCACCTGCACCAGCAACGCACCACCGAATTGGCATGGTGGCGGCTGCACCGGGCGACCGCGCCCCGTCTGCTTGCGCTGCCCACGCTCGCCGTTCTCGGTGTCCTCGTCTCCGAGGCGGTCACCATGCTGGGAAGACTGTTCGAAGGGGCCGGGGGCGTGAGCCCGGGAATCACGTCCCAGTTGGGGGGAGGTGTGGTGGTGGGGCTCGCGGTCCAGCTGCTGATCTACAACTGGTACCCCACGTTCCGGTTCGGCGATCCCCGGCGGGGGAGGGGTCTGTCACGGCCGGTCGCGGCGCTGCATTCTGCTGTGAGGGCCACCTCGCCGAGGCGGATGCTCACGGCGGCACCCATTCCCCTCCTATCTGTCGGAAGCCACCTGTGGTTCGTCGCAAGCACTTCGCCCGAGGCGGGCCCAGCGGCATGGAGGTATCTGGCGCCTGGGTGCATGGCGCTGGCCTTCGTCGTCGCCATCCTCTTCACCGCGCCGTCCGACACCGCCGAGGGGGCGACCACGCCACAGGACCTGATGCGCGGGGAGCGCATCGCCGCCCTCGTCACTCTCCTGGTCATCGCACCGTTGATCGGCATCAGCGTCGGCCTGGAGTTCTGGACGGAATCCGGCTCCTGGGCCGTCCTGTCGGGAACGGCCGCGTGGGTCGGCGCGGCCGCGATACTGCTCCTGGTCAGCCCATGGAGCCGCTGGACGCTCGCCAGGACCAGCATGGCACTGACCGGCCGGGCCCCCTGGTCGCTGATGCGCTTCCTGCGTGACGCACACCGCCAAGGTGTACTGCGGCAGACCGGCGGGACCTACCAGTTCCGCAACATCCGTCTCCAGGAGCGGCTCGCCGGGCGGGGCTACGACGAAGCAAGTGCCGGGCCCCAGCCCGTGCCCGACCGGCGTCTGCTGTCGCCGTCCCGCATCCTGCATACGCCCGACGGAGGAATCGCCGTCCGGCTCAAGCCCCCTGTCGCCTATCGGTGGCCCCTCAAAGCGGCTGTCCCGTTGGCCACTCTGTATGTGTTGGTGGTGGCGGTGTGGGGAGGGGTCGACGCGTTGCCGGTCCTCTGGCTCCCGGCCGCGTTCTTCCTCCTCGTCGGGGTCGTGCTCTCCGCACTGACCCGCCTGCGGCCGCGCGGCACCGTCGACCTGAAACTGACCCCACATCACATCGAATGGGTGATCAACTGGAAGCAGCGTGCTCGTTATGACTGGACCCAGGTCGACGCGATTACCGTCCGGGAAACCAAGTGGAGGGGCTTCGAGTTTGGGTTGTACAGCATCCAATTACGGCTGCACCCCGAGGCTTCCCGCCAGCGGTCCCTCCAGCACAGCGACGGCGGCTGGTACCTCGTCTGCGTGCTGGGGCCACGGCCGGTCGTGCCACCCCAACTGGAAGAGGCTCTGCGCAACTTCGCCGAGGCGCGCTGGCGGCATCCGCTGCTCTCCCCCCTGTCCCCAGAGCTGTCCGACCAGTGGGAACCGCAGCCCGCACCGGACGACGCGCCCCCGGTCCCGGCATTCGCACCCACACCGGGTGGCGAGCCTGGCCAGCAACTCTCACGGGCTGCTGAAGAAACGCTGCCGGACACCCAGGGAGCTTGGATCAAGGGGATCCTCGCCTTCACGCTCGTCGCGTCCGCGACGGTCCCTGTGATGGCCGGGCGCTGGCTCGTCGGCGGTTCATCCGGAGTGCCGTGGGCGACAATGGTCATCTACGTGATCGGACAGCCGGTGCTTACCCGCTACGGCCCGCTCGGACACGAGGGAAGACCGGCGGTCTTCCTGCGACGCCTGTGGGGCCTTGCCTCCGTCCTGTCGCTGGGCGCCGTGCTGTCGGTGACCGTGCCAGCGCGTCCGCTGACATGGGCAGACATCCTAGGGATGGTGGTGCTCGGCATCGGAGGGCTCCTCTTCGCATATGGCGTCGGGTACGCCAGGTCTGGACAGAGGCACGGCCTTGAGTACAACATCGTGGGGTTCGGCACGGTGCTCGCGGGCTGCTCCGCAGCTCCCGCCGCGGCAGCCTCACACGGCGCCGTGGCCTTCGCCGGATACGCGGTGGCGACCCTGCTGGTCTTCGCGGGAGCGATCTCCGCCCCTCGCAAGGTGCCCGATATGACCCTCGCCGCAAGTGTGAGCGCCACGACCGCGCCCCGACTCACAGCCCTCGAACGCGCGTGGGACGGTGCGGCCGTCCCACTGGCCATGGTGGCGGGGGCCACGTACGCAATCCTCGCCGGAGAGACGGCGGGATGCTGGGTCTTCGCCGCCGGCACGGTGTTTCTGAGCGCGGTCACATATTGGAATGCTCGACTGGCAGCGAAGCAGTCCGCCGGTCCGGACACCCCGCCTGGCGTTCGCCCAGGCCGGTGACACACCGCCTATTCAGCGGCGGCTGACCTCACTTCGCAGATTCTGGAGGCCGGGAAGGATGCGGCATAGGCTGGTGGACAGCATCCCGCGAGGTATACGTGAGCACGGGACCTAGGAGCGGGGAGGGCGACATGGATCCGGTTCTGGCGGGCTGCTGGTGGCGGTGGCCGGGGGCCCGGGTGGCGAGATGGGACGGCAAATCTGGGACCGGCTGAGCGCGCTAGTCCGCCGCTCCCCTCCGTTATACGGACGCTCCCGTCCCGGTTCGGCGTCTACTTCGTTCTGACCCTGGGCCTTTTCTCCTGGGTTATCGCGTGGCCCGGAGGGGTGGAAGCGGCACGCGGCGGGTACACCAGGCAGAACGACAGACACCTCATATGGTTACGCCCTGGCCTTGCCCCAGCCTCATTGAGCTTCCTGAAGCTGCCGATTACCCTGACCGCTTCACGAGCGCCCCGGTGCCGTGCGTCATCCGCCCATCCCGCTGACGCGGCGCTTTCACATCGGCCCATACCGTTTTGCCCGGCCCTTGGCGTTCCCGCACACCCCAGCGGTCGGCGAGCGCATCGACCAGGAGCAGGCCCCTGCCGTGCTCGTCGTCCCGATCGGGCACGACCCGCGCGGGCTGCCTGTCGTGCGTGTCCGACACCTCGATCTGTACGACGCCGGTCTCGTCGTCGTATCGGAGCAGCAGCGCGAAGTCCCGCCCCGGGACGAGGCCGTGCACCACGGCGTTGGCGGCCAGCTCTGCGACGACCAGGGCAGCAGCCTCGAAACCGCTACTGCCCCGGGGAATCCCCCAGGCGATGAGTTGGTGCGCGGCCAGGAGCCGGGCCAGCCGGGCGCCACGGCGGGTGGCGGAGAAGCGCTGAGCGAACGTGCGTACGGTGACGGGCACTTGGGCCTGTGGAGCAGTCATGGCGGAAGCGTTGTGGCGAAGGCCGGTCGTTCTACAGGCACGACACTCACCCAGATCGCTCTGTACTGGTTCACGCCGTGGACTGGGTCAGTGACTTTCTGTGAGGATGAGGAGTTGGATCGTAACGGCGCGGGGGTGCACAGGAGGCGGCGCGGCGATGGCGACGGACAACGGCGGCAACAACACAACCAGCGAACCTGAGATGTCGGACAGTCTCAAGACCTTTGGCGCGGTTTTGAAGGCGCTGAGGGACGAGGCGGGGCTGACGCAGGAGGAGTTCGCACCACAGGTGCGGTACTCGGCGGCTTACATCGCCAAGATCGAGCAGGGGAGGCGGTTCCCTCCGAGGGACCTCATCGGACGGTCGGAGGGGGTGCTGGGCCCGACGGCCGCCCGGGTCCTGGCGGCTGCGGCCCGCAGCCTGACGCGCAAGGCGGGACTGGCGTCGTGGTTCCGGCAGTGGGCGGGGATCGAGGAGGAGGCGGTGTCGCTGTATGCGTACGAATCGAGCGTCGTACCAGGGCTGTTGCAGCCCGAGCCGTACATCCGAGAGATCTTCGAACGCCGCCTTCCTCCACTCACAGAGGAGCAGTTCGAGAACCAGGTGGCTGCTCGCCTGGCGAGGCAGCAACTCCTTACGGAGCGCCCGAACACAACGTTCTCCTTCATCATCGAACAGGCCCTGCTTGAACGCCGGTTCGGCGGCGTTGACGTCACCAAGGCTCTGTACGACCACCTGCTGGAGCAGGGGTGCCACCGCAACGTGGAGATCCAGGTCATGCCTCTGCGGCAGGAGGACCATTCCGGTTTCGAGGGGCCGATGTACCTTGCCGAAACCGCGGACAACCGTTGGGTCGGCTACGTAGAAGCACACGACGCCAGCATGCTGATCACCGACCCGAAATCCGTCAGTGCCATGCTTCAGCGCTATGGCAAGATGCGCTCACAGGCTCTGGGTCGTCAGGCCACCACGAGCCTGATCGAGCAGATGCGAGGAGCGCTATGAGCACCACTGAACTGGACTGGTTCAAGAGCAGCTACAGCGGCGGTGGAGGCGGCAACTGCGTCGAGGTCGCCGTACGTCCTGACAAGGTGCACGTCCGCGACTCCAAGGACACACACATAGGCTCATTGGTGGTGTCTCGCGAAGCCTGGTCAGCGTTCACCGTCCTCGCGGCGGACGCCCAGGTCTGAGGCCGCCGACCTCGCCGCCTCCCGGATGTCGTGGAGCAGTTCCGCCTGGCGCAGCACGGTGGCCCGCCCGTCCGGCGCCTCCCCGCCGCCCTGGACGTCCCGGACGGCCCGTACGAAGGCGGCCAGGGTGTTCGCCACCTGGTCGTCGGGCGCCACCGGCAGCTCCTGGTCGCCGTCCGCGCGCCACAGCCGGACCTGGGGCTCGAAGTCGGCGGGCGGGGTGTAGGCGCGCTCCACGCTCAGCCGTCCCTCGGTGCCCCACAGCTCGTACCTGGCCACATAGGGGTGGTCGAGTCCGAAGGTCAGCTGGGCGGTGACCCCCTCGGGGGTGTGCAGCACGGCGGCCCCGGAGGTGTCGACCCGCCGCCCCTCGCCCTGGGTGAGCACCGCGCCCGCGACCCGCAGCTCGGGGCCCAGGAAGTGCAGCGCCGCGCGCACCGGATACACGCCGACGTCCCACAGCGCGCCACCGCCCAGGCCGGGGTCGTAGCGGATGTCCGTGTCCTGGAGCCGGGGGATGGCGAACGCGGCGTGCATCGCGCGCAGTTCGCCGATCGCGCCCTCGGCGAGCGCCTTGCGCACGGCCTCGTGCTGGCCGTGGTGGACGAACATCACGTTCTCCATCAGCACCAGGCCCAGTTCGCGGGCGAGGGCCAGCAGCTCGGCGGTGCGCGCCCGGTCGGTGGTGAGCGGCTTCTCGGCCAGCACATGCTTGCCCGCGCGCAGCGCCGCCGCCACCCACGGCGCGTGCAGGGCGGCGGGCAGCGGTACGTACACCGCCTCCACCTCCTCCAGCGCCAGCAGCTCCGCGTACCCGGTCACCGGACGGCAGCCGTACGTCCGCGCCGTCTCCACGGCCTTGGCCGCGTCCCGGCTGGCCACCGCCACGACCTCGGCGCCCGGCGCGGCCACCATGGCCGGCAGCATCCGGCGGCGCGCGAAACCGGCACAGCCCAGTACCCCGACGCGCAGCGCGGCGTCACTCATCGGCCGTCCCCTCCCATCGCTCCCAAGCAGGCCAGCAGGGTACGCGCTTGGACGTTGACGTAGTGGCCGTGCCGGACCAGCGAGCGCAGCTGGGCCGGGGTGACCCAGCGGTATCCCGGCGGCGGGTCGAGCGGGGCGTCGTCACACTCCACGACCAGGGTGCGGCTGTCCGCGTTCAGGAACCGCCCGCCCTCCTCCGAGTGCACCGCCTCGTACCGCACCCGGCCGCCGCGGGGGGCGAGGACCAGGTCGAGGAAGGGCGGCCGGTCCGCGGCCGGGAGGTGGTCCCAATTCCCGGGGGTGCACTGGACGGTGGGGCCGAGCTCGACCGTGTCGAGGAAGCCGCCCTCGACGCGTGCGTGCGCGAGCACATGCAGCACCCCGCCGATCCGCCGCGCCACGAACGCCGTGACCCCGGCCTCCACCGGCTCGAACAGCGGCTGGGTCCATGTGCTCACCTCGCGGCTGGCGGCCCGCACCGACACCGCCACCACCTTGAAGTACCGGCCCTCCTCATGGTCGACGGAGCGCTCACCGCGCACCCAGCCGGGGATGGAGGCCAGCGGGACGCGCTCGGCCCGCAGTTCGCGCCGGGAGCGCTCGCCGGTGAACCAGGACCGCAGCTCGGCGTCGGTGTGCAGCGCGCGCTCAGCGGCGCTCGGCCCGTGCTCGGTCCCGAGCTCCTGTCCGTACTCCGGCATACAGGACAGCACCGTGCGCGCGTCCATGTTGATGACCAGGTCCTGGTGGAGCAGTTCATTGATCTGCCCCAGGGTCAGCCAGCAGAAGTCGTCGTACAGCGGGACGTCGTCCAGCGTCTCGACGATCATGTTGCGGTTGCTCTTGCGGTAGAACCACGAGCCGTGTTCGGACTGCAGGGCATCCGCCAGGACCTGACCGCGCCCGGGGGTGACGAAGTAGTCCAGGTACTTCACGTCCAGGCCCTTGTGCACCTTGGTGTAGTTGGAGCGGGTCGCCTGCACGGTGGGCGACAGCTGGAGCAGATTGGGGTTGCCCGGCTCCATCTTGGCCTGCATCAGGAAGTGCAGCACCCCGTCGAACTCCTTGGCCAGGATGCCGAGAATGCCCACCTCGGGCTGGACGATGATCGGCTGGTGCCAGCCGCGGTGCGGGCCTTCGTCGGTGGCGGCGGACAGCCCCTCCACGGTGAAGAAGCGCCCGCTGCGGTGCACCAGATTGCCGGTGCCGGACTCGAACGACCAGCCGTCAAGATCGGCGAACGCGATGCGGTCCACGCTGAAGTCATGCGCGCGCCCGCGGTCGGCGAGCCAGCCGCCGAAATCCTCGGTGCGCAGCTGGACCCCCTGGTTCGCGGCGGCCGACCGGGCCAGCCGGGCGGGCAGCCCTGCGTCCTCCCGGGGCCGCAGTACGGGGCGGGTCGGCAGGCTGGTGGTCGACACGGGGCTGCTCCTCGGGCTGGAGATACATGGGTTCGGGTCGGCGGTGCCGGTGTGGCCTGGATGTGGCCTGGTGTCGTGTGCCTATGGTGCATGTGACGCTTGCGCCGGGCTTACAAGCCTCGTCACCGCCTCGTCCGGCCCCGGCATCGACAGCACCTCGCCGCGCAGTTCGCGCGCGGCGGCGGCGTACGAGGGCTGCTCCAGCAGCGCCGACAACTCGGCGAAGAGGCGGGCGGGCGACGCGTCCACCGGCACCAGCCGCCCGGCGCCCACGAGGGCGAGCCGCGCCCCGTTGAGCTGCTGCTCCGGGCGCGGCGCGACGATCAGCTGCGGCACCCCCGCCGCGGCGGCGGCCACCACGGCCGTACCGCCGCCCTGGTGGAGCACCGCCCGACAGCCCGCCGGGAGCCGGTACGGCGGCCCGGCCGCGACTCCCGGCCACAACACCACCTCTGTGCCGCGTGTCTCGGCGTGCCGCAGGGCTGCGCGTACGGGCTTCGGCGGACCGCCGGGGTCGTCCCAGGCGACACAGACCCGATACGCGGCCTTGCCCTCCCCAGGCGCTCCGTCCTGCCCGCCCTGCCCGTGCGGCCCGTCCTGCCCGTGCGGCCCGTCCTGCCCGTGCGGCCCGCCCTGCCCGTCCTGCCCGTTCGGCACAAAGCGCACCGCCATCCGCCGCGCCGACGAGGGCAGGGCTAGGCTGGGCGGGCACGGGTCGAGCCACAGGCCGGGCTCGTACGCCGGGTCCACGCCGTAACGCCGCATCAGACGGGCGTAGCCGGGCAGCGGCGGGCCGTGCAGATCCTGCCGGTCCAGCCGGAGTACGGCCGCGCTCCCCCACATCTGGCCGACCGCGGGCACCCCCAGCACCGCCGCGGCCACCGTGCCCGCGTACGCGCTCGCGTCGTGCACCACCAGGCCGGGCTGCCAGCAGCGGGCGAAGGCCACCAGGCCCTGCGCCATCGCCTCGGCGATCCGTACCTGTTTCTCGCCGAGCGCGCGCAACATGCCGCGCTCCTCCGCGCCGAGCCCGGCGGGCCGCACCGGCCAGTCCGCGGGCCAGTTTCCGATCCGGCGGGGCACCGCGCCCGCGGCCCCGGACGCCTTGGGCAGCGGGCCGACCGGGACGGGGACCAGACCGGCGTGGGCGACGGCCGCCGCGCAGCCGGACGGCACCGCGACCCGCACTTGGTGGCCGGCCGCCAGGAACGCCCGCGCGAGCGGCACCATCGGGGCGAGATGCCCGCCCGAGGACCAGGTGGTGAACAGAACACGCACAGGACTCCTCCGGAAGTTCGAGAGCGCGATGGCCCAGGGCCTGTCGTCGAAGGGGGCGCCCTGCTCCCGACGCCGCAGTGACATCAGCCTCCCCCAGCTACCGCCGCGAGGCACCGCACCAGACGCCGCTCGCGGCCGGACGCCCCCTTCGACGACAGGCCCTGAGATGGCTCGCTCACCGCCCGCCGGACACCGTCAAAACCTCGCCGGTGATGTTGCCGTTGGCCGCCGAGCACAGGAACAACAGCGTCCGGGCGATGTCCTCGGGCGTGCTCAGCCGCCCGGTGGGGGTGGCGGCGAGCTCCCGCTCCCGGACCGCGCCCGGCAGTCCCGCGAGCACCCGCTCGGTCGACGTCAGCCCCGGGCATACGACGTTGACCAGCACCCCGTCGCCGCCCAGGTCCCACATCAGGCTCCGGGCCAGACCGTGCAGCCCGGCCTTCGCCGCGCCGTAGAACTCCTGGCCGCGGGCGCCGTCCAGCGCGTTGTGCGAGGAGAGCAGGGCGATCCGGCCCCAGCCGCGCTCGCGCATCCCGGCGACGGCGCACTGGACCGTACGGATGGCGGGGGCCAGGTTGTCGGAGACGATCGGCAGCCACTCCTCTTCCGGTACGTCCTCGAACCGCTCGCGCGGCCCGCGCCGCACCCCCCACCGCCATGCGCCCGCCACCAGTACGTCCAGGCTCCCCCAGCGCCGCTCCACCGCGGCCACCACCCAGCGCGGTGAGGCGGGGTCGTCCAGCGCGTACGGCACGGCGAACGCCTGCCCCTGGCCGGCCGCCCCGCACAGCTCGGCGGCGAACGCCTCGGCCGCCTCGCGCTGATGGCGGTAGGCCACCGCCACCCGCGCGCCCTGCGCGGCGAAGGCGCGCGCGGTGGCCCGCCCGATGCCGCCGGTGGCGCCGGTGACCAGGACCGTACGTCCCTCCAGGCCGAGGTCCATCACGCCGTGGCCGCCCGGTGTCCGGGCGCCGGTTGAGTCCGCAGCGCCCCGCGGGTGGCCACGAACTCGCGGATGGACGCGGCGACGTAGTCCAGCATCTCCTCGGTCAGACCGGGATAGACCCCGACCCAGAAGGTCCGCTCGGTGATCAGATCGCTGTTGCGGAGGTCCCCGGACACCCGGTGCGGCAGCCCGATGTACGCCGGGTGGCGGGTGAGGTTGCCCGCGAACAGCAGACGGGTGCCGATCCGCCGGGACTCCAGGAAGTCCACCAGCTCGGCGCGGCCGAACGGGGCGTCAGGCGCCACCGTGATGACGAACCCGAACCAGCTGGGGTCGCTGCGCGGAGTGGCCTCGGGCAGCAGCAGATGCGGCACACCGTCCAGGCCCTCGCGCAGCCGCCGCCAGTTGCGGCGCCGCGCCGCGCCGAAGTCGTCGAGCTTGGCCAGCTGCGTCAGCCCCAGCGCCGCCTGGAGATCGGTGGCCTTCAGGTTGTAACCGACGTGGGAGAAGATGTACTTGTGGTCGTAGCCCGCGGGCAGCGTCCCCATCTGGTAGTCGAAGCGCTTGAGGCACTTGTTGGACTCGCCCGGCTCGCACCAGCAGTCCCGGCCCCAGTCCCGCAGCGACTCCACGATCCGCGCCAGCGCCAGGTTCGAGGTCAGCACGCAGCCGCCCTCCCCCATCGTGATGTGGTGCGCGGGATAGAAGCTCACGGTGGTCAGATCGCCGAAGGTGCCGGTGAGCCGTCCGTCGTAGCGGGAGCCCACCGCATCGCAGTTGTCCTCGATGAGGAACAGCTCGTGCTGCTCGGCGAGTTCGGCCAGCTCGGTCGCGGGGAACGGATTGCCCAGCGCATGGGCGACGGCGATGGCGCGGGTGCGCGGGCCGATGGCGGCGGCGACCCGCTCGGCGGTGGTGTTGTACGTGCCGAGGTCGACATCGACGAAGACCGGCACCAGGCCGTTCTGCAGGATCGGATTGACGGTGGTGGGGAACCCCGCCGCGACGGTGATCACCTCGTCGCCCGGCCGCAGCCGCCGGTCCTCCAGCTGCGGTGAGGTCAGTGCGGCGACGGCCAGCAGATTCGCCGAGGAGCCCGAGTTCGTCAGATGTGCCTTGCGCAGCCCCAGTTTGCGGGCGAACGCGGACTCGAACTTGCGCGAGCTGCGCCCCGCGGCGATCCGCATCTCCAGGGCGGCCTCCACCAGCGACACCCGGTCGTCCTCGTCCAGCACCGCGCCGGACGGCCAGATCTCGGTGACTCCGGGGACGAACGCCCGGCGGGGCTCCCGCTGCTCCCGCTCCTGGTGGTACTTGCGGACCTCATCGAGAACAAGCGCCCTGTGGTCGCTCATCGCCATGTCCTTCCTGCCTGTCCGTAACCGCTCACCGCTAGGGGACCAGCCACCGCTGTGACGTCATCCGTACCGTCATCCGTCATCCGTTCCGTACGGACCGGACACTTCCGCCCCCGGCTCGAAGCGCTCTCGACACCCGGTCGGGCGGCAGCCCCGCGGCGGTCAGCTGGTCCCGCAGCGAGCGGTCGGCGCGGTATCTCGGCCGCCAGCCCAGCAGCCGGCGCGCCGCGGAGATGTCCAGCAACTGCCAGTCGGCGCCGCTCCCGGCCGGCCCCGGACTTCCCGGGCCTCCCGGGCCGCCCAGGCCGCCACGGCTGCCGGGGCTCTCGGGGCGGCTGCCCGCCCGCTCCACCACCGGCGCCTCGACCCCGCTGAGCTCGATCATCCGGTCGACCAGCTCACGCACCGGCCTCGCCCGCCCCGAGCCGACGTTGACAATCCAGGCACCGGTCCGCGCCACCCTCGGCGCGACCGCCGCGGCCAGTACGGCCTGCCCGACGTCCCTGATGTCCACGAAGTCCCGCCGCGCGGTCAGCGGCGCCAGCCGCAGCGCGCCCTCCGCCGACCGGCCGCGCGCCGTCTCGGCCAGGTGGTGGGCGACCGCGCCCAGCAGACTGGTGCGGGGCGCTCCGGGGCCGTAGACGTTGGCGATCCGCAGCACCGTCCCGTCCACCGCGCCACTGCGCGCCGCGCGCAGCATCGCCTCCGCTCCGAGCAGCTTCGTACGCCCGTACGCGGACACCGGCGCGGGGGGCAGCCCCTCGGTGATCGCCGTGCCCGGCGCCACCGGGCCGTACTCGTGGACCGTGCCCAGCTGGATCAGCCGGGGCCGGTGTGCCAGCCCGGAGACCGCCTCCACAAGACCGCGCACCAGCCCGGCGTTGGCCGCCCCCAGCTCCTCCTCACCGCCGCCCCAGGCCAGCCCGGCTGCGTTGACGACGATGTCCGCCCCCGCCCCGGCCAGCACCCCGGCGAGGCGCGCGGGCGAGGTGCCGGTCAGGTCCAGGCAGATGTGGCTCCCGCCCCGGCCGGCCGCGAGCCGGTCGGCCGTGGCGCGGGAGACGGTGAGCACCCGCGCGCCCTCGGCCTCGAACACCTCGCTGATGTGGCGCCCGAGCGAGCCGGTGCCCCCGAGTACGACGACCGACACCCCGGCAGCGACCGACACCCCGGCAGCCTGCGACACCATCGGCGTCTCCTCACGGCAGTCGACATCATCTGACGGCGCCGCCATCGTGCTCGCCGCGACTCGAGTCCTCCTCGACCCGCACCGCCTACCGTCGGGGGACCATGGAGATCCATGAGACCGCCGTACCGGACGCCTACCGCATCGTGCCGCGCCACCACACCGATGCGCGGGGCAGCTTCTTCGAGTCGTACGCGTACGGGCAGCTGGCCCGGCAGACAGGCCATGTGTTCGTCCCGCTACAGGTCAACTACTCGGTGTCGGCCCGCAATACGCTGCGCGGTGTGCACGGTGTGCGGCTGCCGCCCGGGCAGGCCAAGTTCGTGACGTGTGTGCGCGGGGCGCTGCTCGACGTGGTGGTGGACCTGCGTCTTGGTTCGCCCACCTTCGGCGCGTACGACACCAACATGCTCGACGCCGACCAGGGCACCGCGATGTACGTGGCCGAGGGGTTGGGCCACGGCTTCGTGGCGCTCACCGACGACACCTGCATCAGCTATCTGTGCTCCACGCAGTACGTCCCGGGCACCCAGATCGACCTCCAGCCGCTCGACCCCGCGCTCGGGCTGCCGTGGCATCTCGGGCTCACCGACGAGCCCCTGATCTCGGAGAAGGACGCCCGCGCCCCGTCCCTGGCCGAGGCCGTCGACCAGGGACTGCTGGCCACCTACGACGCCTGCCGCACCCACTACGAACGGCAGCTGCGCGCCGCCGACGCCGCCGAGCCCACCGCGCACGTCTTCGCGAAGGCGTCGAGGACCCGCCGGTAGTAGCCGGGGCCGAAGCCCATGCGGGCCGTCTGGGGGACCAGGGCCCGCAACTTCTCGGTGCAGATGACGTGCTGGGCCCCGGCCTCCCGGTACTCCCGGTCGGCCACCAGGCCCAGCCGTCCCTCCAGATGGTCGACGATCCGCTCCACCGGAACCGCCTCCCCGGAGGCCACATTGACCGTCTCGCCCCGCAGATCCTGGGCCAGCAGCAGGTCGATCACGCGGACCACGTCCACCACGTCGATCAGATCCCGCGCCGCCCCCTTGTGGATACGGACCAGGCCCTCCCGCATCTGCCGCACCAGCGCGGGCAGCAGCTGATGCGGCGGCTGCCCGGGGCCGACCAGATGGCCGAGGCGCAGCACCAGCCAGTCGGCCCCGGAGGCGTGCAACTGCCGTTCCAGTCCCAGCTTGTGCTCCCCGTACGGGGTGCAGGGGACGATGGCGCTGTCCTCCCGCCCTGGGCCGTCCACCGCGCCGTACATCCCGGTGGCGGCGGTGGAGAAGAACAGCAACCGCCGCCCGGTGGCCCGGCATCCGTGCGCCACCTCCCGCAGCAGCGCCGCCTCCCGCGCGAAGTCCGCCTCCGAGGTGCCGCTCGCCCAGGACACACCGGCCGCGAGGACCACGGTGTCCGGGTGCTTATGGGCGATCGGCTCAAGGCTCCGGGCGAGAAACCCGTTTCCCACAATCTCCATGCCACGTCCTGAAGTCGAGAGTCGGTGCGGGGGGTGAGGGGCGTGTGGTGGGTGAGGGGGGTGGGGTGCGGGTGCGCGTGCGGTCAGCCGCGTACCAGCAGCGCGCCCGCGGCCAGCTCTTCCAGCCGGGACACCAGCGCCGAGGGGTGGGGGCCCGCCGCCATCTCCTCCTGGAGCCGCAGGGCCGTGGCCCGGTACGACGGGTCGCCCAGCAGGGCCCGGGCGGCCGCGCGGATGGCCGGGACGTCCGCGGTGGCGTTGGGCAGGGCGATCCCCGCGCCTGCTGCCACGATCCGGTCGGCGATCGTCTCCTGGTCGAGGCCGCACGGCAGCATCAGATGCGGCACACCGGCGGCAAGACCGGTCATGGCGCAGCCCCCGCCGGCGTGGTGGACCACCAGATCGCAGGAGGGCAGCAGCAGATGGAGCGGGGTGTGCTCCAGCAGCCGCACCCCGGGCGGCAGGGTGCCGATCCGCTCCCGGTCGGCGCCGGTGACGGTGAGCAGCACCTCGACGTCCAGCTCGGCCAGCGCCTCCACGACCTTCGGCACGGCGAAGGAGCCGGGCCCGAAGGTGACGCTCACCGAGGTGCCCCACACCACGCAGACCCGGGGCCGCCCGAACGACGCACCCGACTCGGGCAGCGCCTGAAGCCACGGCGGCATGGCCCCGGGCCCGTTGTAGGGCACATGGCGTACGGGGATGCGGTGGGCGGTCAGCGGCGGGGCGGCGCCGGCCGGGCAGGGGTCGATCGCGTACTCGTAGGTCTCCCGCCGCAGCGCCCCGACCTCGTAGCGCTGAAAGGCCCGGCTGGTGTCCAACGGCACCAGGGGCACCCCGCGCACCCGGTCGTCGGGCCCCACCGGGCCCCACAGATGGAGCAGCGCGGGCACCGCCAGCACCCGTCCGACCAGCGGTCCCTCCAGGCTCAGCAGGTCGTGCACCACCAGCTGGGGCCGCCACCAGCGGCCGAAGGCCACCGCCGCGTCGGTGGAGCGGCGTGCCATGTCGATCAGCTGCTCGTGGTGGTCGCGCAGCCAGGCACCCGGTTCGAACTCGTCGAGTGAGGCGACCGGGTGGCCGGTGACCGGGTGCGGCGGAAGCTCCCGGTAGGGCCAGCGCCCGCCCTGTGCGGCGGAGTAGTTGAGCAGCCGGGCCATGAACGCCAGGTCCGGCGCGTCGAGTACGGCGAGCGGGGTCAGTCCGGCCCGCCCGACGGGCTCCGCCTGGCTGGGCGCGCACACCACCCGCACATCGTGTCCGGCCGCCTGGAGCGCCCAGCCCAGCGGCACCATGGAGAACCAGTGGCCGGGCCAGTTGGACACCACGAAGAGAACACGCATCAGCGCTCGCCTCCCCGTGCCTCGGGCCGCTGCCCGGCCGGCGGCGCCACCAGATGCAGCACCGGCCGCAGCCCCAGGGCCCCCAGCGCGTCGCGCGGGCGGTCCGAGGCCGTGCCGCGGGCCGCCGCATAGCCGTCCGGCCGGATCAGCAGCCAGCCGCCGGGCGCCGCGCGCAGATCGGCCCGCAGCCGCGCGCCCGGGTCGGCCAACGGGCCCGGCGCGCCCTCCACAGCGCCTTCGGGCACGGCCGTCACGACCGTACGGACGCTCAGATAGCCCCCGTACGCCTCGGCGAGCGCACACAGCGACGGGTACTGGTCCGAGGTGGCGAAGGCGAGCAGCGTCCAGCCGGGCCGGGACAGTTCGGCGATCAGCTCCCGCCAGCCGGGGCTCTGCGCCACCCGCCGCGGCCCGACCGTGGCCACACGGGTACCCGCCGTCTCCCCGAGGACCGCGGGCCCGGACCCGTACGCCAGGTCGAGCGCGGTCATACCGCCCATGATCCGGCGCTGGATCCGGGCCTTGAGCGGCGGCAGCGCGCGGACCACGCCGAACGCGGTGCGCAGCAGCGAGGCGGCGGTACGGCTCTTCAGCTGCACCAGGGCGGTGGCGAACCGCGTGGAGTGCAGCAGCCGTTCGCCGACCGGCACCCGCTCGGCGCCGTAGGACTCCAGCAGCCGCGGGCCCGCCTCGCCTCGGATGACGGCGGCGAGCTTCCAGGCGAGGTTGACCGCGTCCTGGACCCCGGTGTTCATGCCCTGCCCGGAGGCCGGGCTGTGTACATGGGCCGCGTCGCCCGCGACGAACACGCGCCCCGCGCCCATCCGCGGCACCATGCGCTGCTGGATGGAGAACACCGACACCCAGGTGGGGGTGGAAACCCGCGCGGCGCGGCCGGTGCCCGCCCGGATCTTGGCGGCGAACCGCCGCGCCACCGCCGCGTCCTGCGCCTCGCCGCCGTCGTACTCGACGTCCGTGGTGTCCAGCAGCCGCCACTTGCCGGGCTCCGGGAACGGCACCATCATCACGGTCCCGGCCGGGGTGCGCATCCAGTGGATGCTGTCGCGCGGCAGATCGCAGTCCACCTCCGCGTCCGCGATCAGCCAGGTCTCGCTGGAGTCGCCGAGCAGCGGCAGCCCGAGCTTCTTCCGTACCGTGCTGTGCCCGCCGTCGCAGCCGACCAGCCACCCGGCGCGCGCCTCCTCCACGCGGCCGTCCGGATGGCACAGCCGGGCGCGTACGGCGGTGCCCAGGTCCTCGAACCCGGTCAGCCGCACGCCCCACTCCACCTCGATCCCGTGCCGGGCAGCGGACCGGCGCAGCACCTCCTCGGTGATCACCTGGTCGACCATGAGGGTGAAGGGGAAACGGGTGGGCAGCCGGCTGTAGTCGGTGTCCAGGCGGATGAGGCGGCGGCCGTTCTGGTGCAGGGTGAAGTGCTCCACCCGCTGTCCGCGGGAGATCAGTTCGTCGGCCACGCCCATCTGGTCGTAGGTCTCGAGGGTGCGCGCATGGGTGGCCAGGGCGCGGCTGGTGGTGGCCGGGCCCGCGGCGCCGTCGACCAGGCGTACCCGCACGCCGTGCCGGGCCAGTTCATGCGCCATGGTGAGCCCCACGGGCCCGGCACCGACCACGAGCGCCTGGGTGGCGACGTGGTCCAACGACCCCGGGGCGTCCCCCGGGTGGTGCTGCCGCGTCGGACTCATCCGCGCGTCACCTGCTTCCACCAGCCCGGGTTGTCGCGGTACCAGGCGACGGTGGCGGCCAGGCCGGTGTCGAACGGCACGCGTGGCGCATAGCCCAGCTCTTCGCGGATCTTCGTCTCGTCCAGGGAGTAGCGCAGATCGTGCCCCTTGCGGTCCGGGACGTGGCGCACCATGCGCTCATCGGCGCCGCACAGCTCCAGCAGCCGCCGGGTCAGGGCGGCGTTGGTGTACTCGTTGCCCCCGCCCACGTTGTAGATCTCGCCCGCCCGGCCTCGGCTGAGCACCAGGTGGATGGCGCGGCAGTGGTCCTCGACGTGCAGCCACTCGCGCATGTTGGAGCCGTCGCCGTAGAGCGGGACCTGCTTGCCCTCCAGGAGGTTGGTGACGAACAGCGGTATGAGCTTTTCGGGGTGCTGGTACGGGCCGTAGTTGTTGGAACACCTGGTGATCGACACATCGAGGCCGTGGGTGCGCCAGCAGGCGCGGGCGATCAGGTCGGAGGCCGCTTTGGACGCCGCGTACGGGGTGTTGGGCGCGAGCGGCCACTCCTCGGTCCACGAACCGTGCTCGATGGAGCCGTAGACCTCGTCGGTGGACACATGCACCACCCGGGGGACACGGGCGCGCAGACAGGCGTCGAGCAGGATCTGGGTGCCGCAGGCGTTGGTGGTCACGAAGTCGGCGGCGGCCTCCAGGGAGCGGTCGACATGCGACTCGGCGGCGAAGTGCACCACCGCGTCGTGACCCGGCAGCACCTCGTGCAGCAGCGCGGCGTCGCAGATGTCGCCGCGTACGAAGGTCAGGCGCGGATCGGCGGCCGGGAGGCTGTCCCGGTGTCCGGCGTAGGTCAGCTTGTCCAGGACGGTGACCCGGGCGCCCGCGCAGCCGGGGTAGCCGTCGGCGAGCAGGGTGCGGACGTAGGTGGAGCCGATGAAGCCGGCGCCGCCGGTGACCAGGATCCTCACGCGGCCACCTCGATACGGGTGTGGTCGCCGACGACGAGCCGGTGGCGGCTCGTGGGGGTGTTGGTGGGGGTGTTCTCGGCCGTTTCGGGGGCCGTCTCCGGGGCCGGGACGGTGGCGATGGCCGCCGAGCGGCCGATGACCGAGCCGTACAGTCCGCGCACCCGCACCAGGGAGGCGCCGTCCAGCACGATCGAGTCGTCCAGCCGGGTGTCCCGCAGCACACAGTCGCTGCCGACCGAGGTGTGCGGCCCCACGTGGCTGTCCTCCACCAGCGTGCCCGCGCCGATGATCGCCGGTCCCTCGATCCGGGAGCGCACCACCCGGGCGCCGGACTCGACCACGACCGGGCCGGTGATCTCGCTGGCCTCGTCCACGTCCGCCGCCACCGAGCGGGTGAGGGTGCGCAGCAGCTCGCGGTTGCAGTCCAGGACGTCCTCGA
This sequence comes from Streptomyces sp. NPDC020845, assembly GCF_044334165.1. Classification (NCBI taxonomy): domain Bacteria; kingdom Bacillati; phylum Actinomycetota; class Actinomycetes; order Kitasatosporales; family Streptomycetaceae; genus Streptomyces; species Streptomyces sp. NPDC020845. Next base: position 500,095 of record NZ_JBIRSJ010000007.1, read on the forward strand.
CCTGGCCGGTGTCCTTCCAGTAGCCGGAGTACTCGCTCGCCCGTACCGTCTCGCCCCGGGCCACCAGCCACTGGATGGCGTCGGTGATCTCCAGCTCGCCACGGGCGCTCGGCGCGATCGCGGCGACGGCCTGGTGGATGGCGGGGGTGAAGAAATACACGCCGACCAGGGCCAGATCCGAACGCGGCCGGGCGGGCTTCTCGACCAGCCGCAGCACCGAGCCGTCCACCGCCACTTCCGCCACCCCGAACGCCTGCGGATCGGGGACCTTGTGCACCACCACCTGCGCCGCCGGCCGCCTGGCGCGGAACTCGGCCGCGACGTCCGCCACCCCGTCCGGGAGCATGTTGTCGCCGAGGTACATCACGAAGTCGTCGTCGCCCAGGAAGTCGCGGGCGATGGCGACACAGTGGGCAAGACCCAGCGGCTCGTCCTGCGGGATGTAGGTGATCCGCACGCCGAGGTCGGAACCGTCGCCCAGCGCCGCCGAGATCGCCCGGAGCTGATTGCCGACGACGATGCCGACGTCGGTGACGCCGAGGTCGCGGATCGCCGTCAGGACGTGTTCGAGGACCGGCTTGTTGGCGATGGGGATGAGCTGCTTGGGCATTGAATAGCTGAACGGGCGCAGGCGGGTCCCCGACCCGCCGGACAGCACGAGAGCCTTCATGTAAGTCCTCCTTAGCGGACAGCGCGAGCATGTGAGCGCCCGGTCGAGGACCCCTCGAAGACCGGTGAACCCCTGCCGCGGGTCCGCCATGTACCGGACCTCCAGCCCGGCTTGAGCCGCATTGCCGACCATCTCCCGCGTCCAGCACATCGAGCACATCGAGTGCGGCGTCGGGCGTCGGAGGAGAGAGAGTCCATGCGCTGGGAGAACATCCACATCGCCGCGGTCGGCACCTGGCTTCCGGAGCCGGTGGCCGTCGAGGCCGCCGTACGGTCAGGGGAGCTGACCCCGGAGCGGTGCGAGGTCTTCGGCTACCGGTCGGTGCTCATCGCCCCCGACGGGATCGCTCCGCCGGACATGGCCGTGCACGCCGCCGAGACGGCGCTCAAGCGCTCCGGTATCGCCCCCAAGGAGTTCGGGCTGCTGCTCCACGGCAGCCTGTGGTTCCAGGGCCTGGACGTGTGGCCGGTCGGCTCGTACATCGCCCAGCGCACCGTGGGGCGCACCGTCCCCGCGCTGGATGTGCAGCAGCGCTGCAACGTCGGGGTCGGTGGCATCGAGCTCGCCGCGACCCACCTGGCCGCCGGGGCGCGTGGCTCCGCGGTGATGCTCACCACCGCGGACCGCTGGGACGGCGGGGTCAACCGGTGGTCCCTGCACGAGGACCATGTGTACGGGGACGGCGCCACCGCCATGGTCCTCTCCCGCCGGGGCGGATTCGCCCGGCTGCTGTCCACGGCGACCGTCGCCGACAACTCGCTGGAGCCGATGGCGCGCGGCGACGAGCCGTTCCACCCGGTGTCCCCTGCCGCCCACACCCCACTCGACCTGACCCGCCGGTCCCGCCAGTACAAGGCCGAACACGACGAGGACGAGGCGGCGCTGCGGCACGCCCGGGTGATGCTCCAGGCGAAGGTCAAGGCGCTGGCCGCGGCCCGTATGCCCTCCTCCGCCCTGGCCAAGGTGGTCATCCCGGCGACGGGGCGGCGCAAGGGCGAGTACCAGCTGCACCATCTGCTCGGCGTGGAGGAGCACCAGACCACCTGGGAGTACGGGCGCACCACGGGCCATATCGGCGGCGGGGACCTGGCCGCCGGCCTGGCCCATCTGGTGGAGACGGAGGCGGTCCGTCCCGGTGATCGGGTGCTGCTGTTCGGCGGCGGTTCCGGGTTCACCTGCACCACCGCCCTGCTGGAGATCACCGAGGTCCCGCAGTGGACATGACCGCCGCCCCGAGCCCGCCCCGGGCCACCTCCGGCACCGTTCACGCGCTGCTGGAGACCGCGGCGGCCACCCGGCCGAACGCCTGGGCGGTCCGGGACCGTACGGGCGCGTGGACGTACCGCCAACTCGCCGAACAGGCATCGGCGTTCGCGGCGTGGCTGGACGAGCGGGGCGTACGGCGCGGTGAGCGGGTACTGGTCCGGGTCGGCAACCGGCGGGAGTTCACCGCCATGCTGTTCGGCACCGTGCGCCACGGGGCCGTGTTCGTCCCGGTCAACCCGGCGATGCGGCCGTTCCATCTGACCACGGTGGCAAACGACTGCGACCCCGCGCTCGTCGTCGCCCGCGCCGACGACCCCGCGACACTGCCCGGGCTGCGGAAGGTGACCGGCCGCCCCGTCCATGACCTGGACGCGATGTGGCGGTGTGTAGAAGCGCTAGCGCTACAGCCACCACCCGACGAGGCGGACACCGCCGCCGGCCGTGAGGCCGAGCCGGGGTCCCCCGACGACCTGGCGCTGCTCATCTACACCTCCGGCTCCACCGCCGCGCCCAAGGCCGTGATGTGCCCGCACACCGCCATCTGCTTCGCGGCCCGCGCCATCGCCTCCCGGCTCCGCTACCGCGCGGACGACGTCGTCCTCACCGCCCTACCGCTCTCCTTCGACTACGGCCTCTACCAGATCTTCCTGGCCGCTCTCGCGGGCGCCGAGGTCGTCCTGACCGAGCCGGACCACCACATCGGGCTGCTGGCCACGGTGCGCGAACACGGCGTCACCGTCGTCCCGGTGGTGCCCTCGCTCGCCGAGATACTGCTCCGGCTGGCCGGCCGGGAGCGCTCCGCCGCCGCCTGGCCCGTCCGGCTGTTCACCAACACCGGCGCGGCGCTCACCTCCCCGCTGATCGCGGGGCTGCGGCGGGCGTTCCCAGGTGCGGCGGTGGCGCCGATGTTCGGCATCACCGAGTGCAAACGGATCACCGTGCTCGAACCCGACGGCGACCTCGCCAAACCGGACTCCGTCGGCACCGCCCTGCCGGGCACCCACCTGGCCATCCTGGACGACGCGGGGCAGCCGCTGCCCGCCGGGCACACCGGGCAGATCGCGGTCCGCGGCCCGCATGTCATGCGGGGCTACTGGCGGGCGCCGGAGCTCACCGCGGCCCGGTTCCGTACGGATCCGCTGACCGGCGAAACCACCCTGCACACCGGCGACTTCGGCCACCTCGACGACGACGGCCACCTCTACTTCCACGGGCGCCGCGACGACCTGTTCAAGCGGCGCGGCGTACTGACCGGGGCGCTGGAGATCGAGGCGGCGGCGCTGGACATCGACGGGGTCACCGCCGCCGCCGTACTCCCGCCCGGCCCGGATGCGGACCTCACGCTCTTCGCCGTCACCGAGCTGACGCCGGAGCGCGTGCTCGGCTCACTCGGCGAACGGCTGGAGGGCTCCAAGGTCCCGGCCGACTGCCGGGTCCTCCCCGCGCTCCCGCTCACCCCGAACGGCAAGACGGACAAGCAGCGGCTGCGGCAGATGCTCGGCACATCGCCCCAGTAGCAGAACAACTTCTCTCAAGGACAGAAGGAAGAGGTCACCGCCATGCACTCGGATCGTTCCGGCCCGTCCGGCTCGTCCGGCCCCTGGGAGCAGCGCTTCGAGGACCTGGTCCTCGGCGTCCTTCCCCAGCACTCCCGCCACGCGCCGCTCGACCCCGCCCTCGACCTGAAGACGGCGGGGCTCGACTCCATGGCCACCGTCGAGCTCCTGGTCCGCCTGGAGGAGGCATACGGAGTGGACTTCCCCGACGCCACGCTGAGCGGGGAGACCTTCGCCACCCCCGACGCGCTGTGGCGCGTACTCGCCGCGCAGCGCACGGACGACGCGGTCACCTCCGAGGGGGAGCCCACATGCGCGTCCTGATGATGACCACGCCCTCGCCGTCCCATCTCGCCCCGATGATCCCGCTCGCCTGGGCGCTGCGGGCCGCGGGCCACGAGGTGCTGGTGATGGGGCAGCCCGATATCCAGAAGACGGCCCACGCGGCCGGGCTGACCAGCGTGAGCGTCGGCGCCCCGTACTACGGCAACGACTCGGTGCTGCCGTATCTGCCACCGGGTATCCGGCCGCTCCAGGCCCTGGGGCGGAACAACAAGGAGGTCCTGCCGGGCGCCGCCAAGGTGTACGCCACCCACGCCCGTTACATGGTCCGCGGCTATCTCGACGTGGCCCGCGAGTGGCGGCCTGACCTGGTCGTGGGCGAGCAGTTCGACTACACCTCGCTGATGATCGGCGGCGCCCTGGGCGTGCCCGCCGTACACCACCGCTGGGGCGTCGACCCGCTGACCGGCCCGGCCCGGCCGATCGCCGCCATCTTCCTGGACGGGCTGTGCCGCCGGCTTGGCATGGACGGCCTGCCCGAGCCGCACGCCGTCCTCGACCCGTGCCCGCCCTCGCTCCAGGACCCGGACGCCGCGCCCGGCACACCGATCCGGTTCGTGCCGTTCAACGGCGTCGGCACCAGGCCCACTTGGGTCACCGAACCGCGGGCCGCCCGCCGCGTCTGCGTCACCCTGGGCCGGCAGACCCTGGTGACGAACGGGCTGCCGCTGCTGCGCCATGTGCTGGAGGCGTTCGACGGGCTGCGGGATGAGAGCGACGAGGGAGAGGGGGCCGTCGAGGCCGTGGTGACCGTCGACCCCCGCTTCCGGGACCAGGTGGGCGCGGTGCCCTCCGCCGTACGGATCGTCGACCCCACCCCGCTGAATCTGTTCCTCCACACCTGTGACGCGGTCATCCACCACGGCGGCTGCGGCAGCGCGCTGACGGCGACCGCGGCAGGGCTGCCCCAGCTCGTCCTGCCCCAGCTCCTGGACCAGTTCACCGTCGGCGACGCACTGGCCGACGTGGGCGCCGGGATCAGCCTGGACACCGCGGCGGCGCAGGACGACCCGGAGCGGGTGCGGGCCGCGGTGTCCGCCCTGCTCACGGACGAGGGACACCGCCGGGCCGCCGCCGAACTGGCCGATGAGGTACGGAACATGCCCTCGCCCGCGACTGTCGCCGCCGATCTCGAACAACTCGTCGCGACAACCACCGACCGGGTCCCCGCCCACACCCCGGCCCTGGCCGCCGCGTCATGAACACGGGGTCCGACCGGCCCCCCATGTCCGAGGGGCAGATCCACCTCTTCTCGCTGGGCGCCCTGCTGACCATGCTGCTCTCGCTGCTCGACGAGAACATCGTGGCCACCGCCGCCTGGCCGATCGCCCAGGACCTGGATCCGGCCGGCGGCGTCGGCGCCATCCCCTGGCTGATCACCGCCTACGCCCTGGCCGCGACCGCGTCCCAGCCGCTGTACGGGAAGCTCAGCGACACCCTCGGCCCCCGGCGGGTCTACCTCTTCTCGGTCCTCGTCTTCCTCCTCGGCTCCGCGCTGTGCGGAACAGCAAGCCATATGGGCGAGTTGATCGCCTACCGCGCGCTGCAGGGCCTGGGCGGCGGCGGGCTGATGAGCCTGACGCTGATCATCCTCGCCACCGTCTACCCGCCCCGGCAGGGCAGCGGCGGCGGTGGCATGGGCATGGGCGGCGGACTGGTGGCCCTCGGCATCCTCGCGGGTCCGCTGCTCGGGGGCTTTCTGACCGAGCATCTGTCCTGGCGCTGGATCTTCTACGTCAATCTGCCGCTGGGCGCCGTCTCCGTCGCCATCACCCTGGCCACTCTTCGGCTGCCGCACCGCACCACCGGCCACCGCGTGGATGTGACGGGCGCGGCGCTGGTCACGGCGGGCGCCACCGGGCTGCTGCTGGTGGCCGAGTGGGGCGGCTCGCACTACGCCTGGTCCTCCGCGCCGATCCTCGCGCTGGGCGCGGGGAGCACCGCCCTGCTCGTGGTGTTCTGCTGGTGGGAGACGCGGGTGGCGGAGCCGATCCTGCCGATGTCGCTCTTCCGCGATCCGGTGTTCCGGATCGCCGCGCCGCTCCAGTTCATCGGCGGCTTCGCGGTGCTGGCCTCCCCGCTGTTCATCGTCGCGTATCTGCAGATCGCCCGCGGTGTGCCGGCGGGCGACGCGGGGCTGCGGCTGGCCCCGGTGGCCGCGGGGGTGATGGTCGTCATGGGCGTGTCCGGGCTGGTGATCACCCGGCTCGGGCGCTACAAGCCGCTGCTCATCGCGAACACCGCCATCGCGGCGCTCGCCCTGGCCCTGTTCGGCACGGTCGACACGCACACCTCGGGCCTGACGCTCGGACTGCTGCTGGTGCTGCTCGGTATCGGGCTCGGCGGGGTCGTACAGGTCGTGCTGCAGACCGCTCAGGCGGCCGCGCCGCCCGGCAGCCTCGGTGTCATCACCACCGGCACCCGGTTCTTTCTGATGCTGGGCAAGGCGTGCGGCGCCGCGGTGCTCGGCGCGGTCCTGGACCACCGCTACTCCGGACACCCGGGGACGGCACACGCGGTGCACGCCTACGTACTGGCCACCGACACGGTGTTCCGGTGCGCCGCCGGGGTGATGCTGGCCGGTCTCGCGCTCGCGCTCCTCATCCCGGACGTACGGCTGAGCGCCCCCGACCCCCGGCCCGCGACTGCCGCCACCCCCGCACCCACATCCCCTGCCACCACCCCCGCACCCACTTCCTCCGCCACCGCCGACGCCCCGCAACCGTCCACCTGAGGAGAGCAGATGCGCGTCCTGATGATGTCCACCCCCGTGTCCTCCCACTTCGCGCCCCTGGTGCCACTGGCCTGGGCGCTGCGCAGTGCGGGACACGAGGTGCTGGTGGCCGGGCAGCCGGATGTGATGGGTCCGGCCCGTTCTGCGGGGCTGAGCGCCGTGAGCATCGGCGACTGGTTCCACGTCGACGACCTGCTGCTCGGCGGCCTCCCTGAGGGCAAACGGCTCGTCGAATCGCTCGGCCGCCCGGCGTCGGAGCAGGTGGCCGGGGCGGCCCGGATGTGGATGGTGCACACCAAGTACCTGCTGCCGGACTACCTCGACTTCGCCCGCGCCTACCGCCCGGACCTGATCGTCTCCGATCTGCTGGAGTACACCGCGCCGATCCTCGGCGGGGTGCTGGGTGTGCCGGTGGTGCACTACCGCTGGGGCGTCGATCCGTACACCCGTCCCGCACGCCCGGCGGCGCGCCTCGCCCTCCAGGGGGTGTGCGAACGCCTCGGCCTGGACGGGCTGCCCGACCCCACCGTGCTGCTTGACCCCTGCCCGCCCGCGCTCCAGCTCCCGACGGCGGAGCAGGGCACCCCGATCCGGTACGTACCCGCCAACGGCAGCGGTGTCATGCCGGACTGGCTGCGCGACGAGAGCGTCGCCGAGGCGAGCTCCCGGCCCCGGCGGGTGGCCATCTCCATGGGGCTGCGCACCCTCGTCCTCAACGGCGTCCCGCATCTGCGGCAGGTGCTGCGGGCCTTCGACGGGCTGCCGGACGTCGAGGCGGTCGCGACCGTCGAGCAGGAGTACCGCGAGGAGTTGGGCCCCGTCCCGGACAACGTACGGATCATCGACCCCACGCCACTCCATCTGTTCCTCGGCAGCTGTGCGGCGGTGATCCACCACGGCGGGGCGGGCACCGCGCTCACCGCCTCGGCCTTCGGTCTGCCGCAGCTCGTACTGCCGCAACTGGCCTGCATGTTCGCCACCGGCGACCGGCTGGCGACAGTGGGCGCGGGCATCACGCTCGACGACGCGGCCCGCCAGGACGACCCCGAGGTGCTGCGCGAGTCCCTGACCACGCTGCTGTCCGAGCCCGGCTACGCCAAGGCGGCCGGGGAGCTGCGGCAGGACATGGAGCGGATGCCGGTGCCCTCGCGGGTCGTGGCCGATCTGGAGCAGCTGGCCGAGTTGCAGCCGGTGTGAGTGGCTGCGTGTAAGTGGCCGCGTGTAAGTGGCCATGTGTGAGGGCCGACCCCGCGGGGGCCGGCCCTCAGCTGTTCCACCACTCAGGCCGGTTCAGGCCGCGCGGCTGGCCGCTCCGTCCATGGATGCCTCGGCGATCACCTCGTAGATCTCCTCGTCCGGCCCCGCCCCCGCGGCCCGCGCCGCCTCCGCGTCCCGCAGGCGCATCAGGCTCACACAGCCGCCCTTGCGGCGGTCGGAGGCGACGACCGAGCCGGAGACGAAGCCCTCACAGCGGGCCGCGGCGTCGAGCCGCGCCACCAGCGGCGCCTCGTCGCCCGGCTCATGGGAGGTCACCACGCAGTACTGCCCGGCCCCGTCGCCGACCACCCCCGCCGCATCCGCCTCCGTAACGCGGGCCGAGGCCAGCACCGGGCCGTGGTCGTTGTCCAGGTCGGCGAGTTCCATCAGCCCGGCGGCGGTGAGCAGGAGGAAGTCCGGGACCATGACGGCGGCCTTGTAGGCCGAGTTGTCCCGCCACTCGGTGACGATGACATGCCGGTCGGAGTGGTCGGGCGACCGCAGCAGCGAGGTGTGCAGAAAACCGTGCTGGGTCGTCATGTATTCGCGGTAGCCGTCGAACGCCTCCTCGAAGGCCTCCGTGTCCTGCTTGTGCCTGTCCGTCAGCACAAAGCGCGCGACCACCGTCACAGGGGCGGGGCCGTGCTTCTTCTCCGGCATGACATAACCCTTTCTTCCGAGCCGTCCGAGATACGGATCGACGGATTGCCGTACGCGATGCGGTGGAGGATCTTGCGGTAGAGCGGGGTGTGCCGCAGCACCCGCGCGAGCCGGGGGCGCACCCGGGTGGCAAAGGGGCCCTGCGAGAGCATCGCCTTGCTCTGCAGGGCCTGTAGCCGCATGACGGCCGCGATATCGGGGCTCCGGCGCTCCTCGAAGGCCGCGAGGCGCGCCGCGCCGGTGTCGCCCGCGGCCAGCGCGCCGACCAGGACCGGGTGCAGCACCACCGCGTCCTGGACGGCGAGGTTGATGCCCTGGGCGCCGATCGGGCTGTGGGTGTGGGCGGCATCGCCGATCAGCACAAGCCCGTCGTCGGCCCAGCGCTCGGCCCGCGACGAGAACACGTCCAGCAGGCTGAGGTCGCCCTGCGAGCGGACCTGTTCGCGGATGAGGTGGGCGTACGGCGGCACGGCGCGGCAGAGTTCGTCCCTGACGTGGTGCAGGCCCTGTCCGGCGATATCGCGATAGCCCTTGTGCGGCAGGGTCCAGCCGACCTGGATGCGGTCGGGCCAGGAGGCATAGACGAGTACGGGGCTGCCGCCGGCGCGGAACACCCGCACATCGCGGACGGGCGGCTCAACACGGTCGTTCTTGCCCTGGTTCTCGCTCCGGCTTTCGCTCTCCTTGAGCTTGAACCACAGCACATCGTGGTCGAACGCCTCCGTGCGCCCCGCCCCGATGCCCGCCAGCCGCCGGATCCGCGAATAGCGGCCGTCCGCGCCGACGACCACCCGGGCCCGTACGGTGCACGGGCCCACCGGCCCGGCGGCCGTGACGCCGGCGACGCGGCCCTCCCGGCGGACAAGACCGCCGACCCGCCGCCCGTCCAGCCAGCGGAAACCGGTGAAGCGATGGCAGTGCGCTAGCAGTTCGTCCAGCACATGCGCCTGCGGGATGCTCAGCAGGTGGTCGTACGGGGCGGGCAGCAGCCGGTAGTCGGCCTCCAGCAGCACACGGTCCCCCTCGACCAGGCGGAACCGGTCGTGCTCATGTCCGCCGCGCGCCCGGGCCCCGGCCAGTACCCCGAGGTCGTCCAGCAGCGCCATCGCGCCGGGCTGAAGGATCTCGCCGCGGAACTCCCGGTGGTGCGTACGGGAGCGCTCCACCACCGTCACCCGGGCCCCGGAGCGCAGCATCAGCAGCGCCAGGACCAGCCCGGCCGGGCCGCCGCCGACCACGCACACATCGGTGTCGAACTCCTCCTCGGCCACCTGCGCTCCCTTCTGACGCGCCGCGGGTACGCTCACGCGCGCAGCCCCAGACCGCCGTCCGCGGTGATCACCTGGCCCTGGATCCAGCCCGCCTCCGCCGTGCACAGCAGGGCCACCACATCGGCGACATCGGCCGGCGTGGTCAGCCGGCCGCCCGGGGTGCGCGCGGCCAGCGCCGCGGCGGTCGCCGGGTCGGGGGTGTCAGGACCCTTGTCGAGCTTGGCGGTGGCAACCGCGTTGACCGCGATCCGGCGGCCCGCCAGCTCCACGGCGAGATAGCCCACCAGGCTCTCCAGCGCCGCCTTGGCGATACCGGGGCCGACGTAGCGCGGCACGGCCCGGTGGGCCCCGCTGCTGGACACCGCGACGATCCGCCCGGGCCCGCCCGCCATCAGGTCGGCGATCGCGGAGGCGCCGTGCAGCAGCGGGTCCAGGGCGGCCGAGAGGTCGGCCCGTACGCCGTCGGGGCGCGCCCCGACGGCGGGCATCGGGTGCCAGGACGCGACGCTGTGCACGAAGATGTCCAACCGGCCGTACCGCTCGCCCACCTCCGCCAGCAGCGCGTGCAGCTGCTCGGGGCTGGTCACATCCGCCCGCCGGGCGATCGCGCTGCCCTTGAGCCCCGACAGGTCGCGGAGCGCGCGTTCGGCGTCCGCCTCGCTGTGCGCGTAGTCGAGGATCACCTGGGCGCCCGCGGCGGCCAGCTTGCGGGCCACCGCGAACCCGACGCCGCGCGTCGCCCCCGTCACCAGCGCGACCTTGCCGTCCAGCCCCAGCGTGGCCGGTTCAGCACCGGCCTCCGCAAGCTCAACCTCTGCTGGCTCAACCTCTGCTGGCTCAGCCTCTGCGGGCCTGGTCGCCTCAGCCGACACGATCCGCCGCTTTCTCCACCGCGGCCTGCGCGGCGAGGTGCACGGCGCACTCGGCCATGCCGAAGGCCGGGGCGTCGGCGCGGGCCGCCCGCCATGCCTCCGCGTCCGACCACCAGGTGACGAAGGTGTAGTTGCCGGGCCGCGTCAGCGACCGGCTGAAGTCGGCGTGCAGAAAGCCCGGCCGCGCCGTCAGGGCACGGGCGTACTCCCGATAGGAGTCGTCGAACGCGTCGAGGCTGAGCCCAGCCCCCTCAATGCCCAGCCGTTCGACGACGACCACCGGCGCGCCCTCCGTGACATCGCCGCCCGTACGCAGCACATTGCGGGAGGGGTCGGCGTCCACCTCCACCACTTCGTGGAACTCCTTGGCGTGTGCCTGGAACACCTCGCTGCTTCGCACCCGCTGGAAGGATTCGGGCGAGCGCCAGCGGCCGAGGTTGATGTACACCCCGGGCCGCTCCACCAGCCGCACCGCCTGGTGCGAGTCAAAGCCCTCCTGGGCGCGCATCCACGCCACATGGTCGAGAAAGCGCCGCTCGAACTCATCGGCGCGGCCGTGGTCCTTGAGCGTGAAGGTGTTGATGACGGTGAACAGACCGGTCGGGTGGTCCACGGTACGGCCTTCCTGGGTTCGGACAGGGGCGTGGTCAGGGGCGTGGTCAGGGGGCGAGCAACTGGAGGCGTGCGATGAGGGCGTCGCGCAGAGCGCGGCGCTGCACCTTCCCGTTCGCGTTGCGCGGGATGGCGTCCACCGCCTCGATGTGGTGAAGCCTCTGGTAGTACGGGAGCTGATCGGCCACGGCTGCCGCGATGGCGTCCAGGCGGGTGTCGTCCAGGCGGGTGTCGTCCAGGCCGGTCACACGCGGCTGAAGCACCACCAGCGCGGCGGCGAGCGCGCCCCGCGCGGCGTCCGGCAGGCCGAAGACCACGGCCTCGCGGACCAGTTCATGGCCGAGCAGCACCTGCTCGATCTCCGTCGGCGCGACGAGGAAGTTGTCGCATTTGAAGGTGTCCCCGAGCCGGTCGACCAGGAACAGCCGCCCCTCCCCGTCGATCCGCCCGACGTCGCCGGTGGAGAACCAGCCGCCGTCCTCCAGGCCGGTGCCGTCCGGGCCGCCGAGGTAGCCCTTCATCACCTGCGGGCCGCGCACCTGCACCTCTCCCGCCTCGTCGGGCGCGAGCACCGTACGGCGCTCGACGTCCACGACCCGGCACTCGGTGCCCGCCACCGGGCGGCCCACCGAGCCGGGCACCGGGCGGCCGGGGTCGTCGCTGTGGGTCAGCGGGGAGGTCTCGGCGAGCCCGTACCCCTGGAACACCGGCACCCCGAACCGCTCGGCCAGCCGCGTCGCGTCCCGCACCGGCAGCGCCGACCCGCCGGACGCGATCTGCCGCACGGTCGCGAGCCGTAACCCGTCCAGGGCGCGGGCGGGGGCGGCGGCCAGCCGGACGAGGCGGACCGGAAGGCTGTAGAAGTGCGTGGCGGAGTGGCGGTTGGCGGCCTCGACCGCGTCGATCGGGTCGGGTGCGGCGCACAGCACCTGTGTGGCGCCCGCGAACAGGGCCGAGTTGAGGTGCATGGGGTGGTAGGTGGGCAGGTGGTTGAGGGCGACCGAGCCATGGCCGAGGCGGTGTGCCTCGGCGATCTGCGCGGCGTTGACGACCAGGTTGCGATGAGTGAGCCGGACGGCCTTGGGCAGCCCCGTCGTCCCGCTGGTGAACTGGACGCACACCACGTCGTCCGGGCTCACCGCACCCGGCGGCCCGACCAGCGTCCGCTTCTCCAATACGTCGTCGAGGCGCGCCACGCCCGGGTAGGCCCCGGGCGCGACCGGGCCGATCAGCACCACCTCCCGCAGCGCGGGCAGCCGGTCGCGCACCGGGGCGAGCCGCGCGTACAGCCCGGCGTCCACCAGCGCCAGCCGCGCCTCGCTCACCGACAGGGTGTGCAGCACGGCCTCCTCGCGCAGCAGCGGATTGACCACCGCCACCACGTTTCCGCTGCGCGCGGCCGCGTAATAGGCCACGGCGAAGTCCGGGTGCAGCACGGAGGCGACCGCCACCGTCGCGCGCTCCCGCCCCGGCAGCAACCGGCGCAGGGCGTACGCGGCGCGCGACACCCGCAGATCGAGGCCCGCGAAGTCCAAGCGGCCTCGGGGAGGTGGGGTGCGTTCCGGCGTCGTCCGGTGCAGGGGGCCCCTCCCAGCGGTAGCTGGGGGCGCCGTGCCGGGCGGCGCGGGGGCGTGCCTCACTTCCCCGAGGCCGCTTACCGCCGGCCCGCGGTCCGGGGCGGCCCCGTCCCACACCAGTGCGGTCCGCGCGGGGTGGGCGCGGGCCGCCTCGGCCGACAGCCCGTCGAGCCGTTCGGTCCCGCCGGCGGCGCCGGCCCCGCCGCTCGCCTCACCCACGAGCGGCCGCCGCCTCCGCGAACGCCCGCGCGTGGCGCAGCGTCGTGGTGCTGTTGGTGCTCAGCGCGCGCTGTACGTAGCTCCGGGCGTCGGCGACGGTCTTTTCCGGGCCGAGCACCCGCTCCACGGCCGCCGGGTTGAGGATCACGGTGTGCCGGGAGGTGACGGCCAACCCGTCGCCCGCCGGGGTGATCGTCCAGCTTCCGGTGTGCGCGGTCATCAGCGCGGGCACGGTGGTCTGCTTGTAGACGATGCGGTCCGCCCCGAAGCAGACCCGTACGGACTCGGTGGTGTGCACCGAGCCGTCGGCGGTACGGGTGTCCATCGCCATCACCTGCACCCGCGGCTCGGTCACACCAGCCGTGTCGTCGGCTGGGTCCTCCTTGAGGTCGAGCCGGGACACATGCGGCAGCCGCTCGGGCCACAGATCGGCGCGGTACAGATAGTCGTAGACCAGCGCGGCGTCACCCGATGTGAACACCGTGTCCTCGAAGGAAAACTCCAACTCGCCTAATTCACTGCCGAGTTCGGCGAGCTCCTTCACCGCGGCCAGCTCGGATTCGCTGTTGCGGTCCACCGCCGCGGTGATCCAGCGGACGCCCGACGGGTCGTCGTCGACCGCGCGGAAGTCATGGCGCAGCTCCAGCCGGGACACATTCTCCCCATGGGCGGTGACGATCCACTCGCCGCCCATGGCCGCCACCGGTGGCGCGGACACCTCCTGCCGGAAGGTGACGCGCAGCCCGTCCGGGTCCAGCTCGCGGCGCGATGTCCAGTTCTTCACCACGCCGCCCGCGGTGGCCCAGATCCGGATCCGCTCGCCGCCGGGCGTCCGCTCCAGGGGTTCGACGTGCACATTGGGGGCGAAGCGCTGGGGCCAGTCGGCCACGTCGGCGATGATGCCGTACACGGTGCGGGCCGGCGCCAGCACGGTGATGGCGTGTGTGGTGAGGTATGTCTCGGTGGTGGTCACGGCACCCGCTCTCGTCAGTAATTCCCCAGCCCGCCGCAGACGTTGAGCGCCTGGGCGGTGATGGACGCGGCGGTGTCGGTGACCAGATAGCCGACCAGGCCCGCCACCTCCTGTGGTGTGGAGTAGCGGCCGAGCGGGATCTTGGCCTGGAAGCGTTCGAGGATGGCCTGCTCGGTGGTGTCGTACACCGCCGCGTACCCCTGGCGGACACGCTCGGCCATCGGCGTCTCGACATATCCCGGGCAGACCGCGTTGACCGTGATGCCGGTCTTGGCCAGCTCCAGGCCGACCGCCTTGGTGAAGCCGACCACGCCGTGCTTGGAGGCCGAGTACGGGGCGCCGAGCACCACGCCCTGCTTGCCTCCGGTGGACGCGATGTTGACGATCCGGCCCCAGCCGCGCTCCCGCATCCCGCCCTCGGCCAGCACCTCGCGCGTGGTGAGGAAGACGCTGTTGAGGTTGGTGTCGATCACGTCGTACCACAGCTCGTCGGCCAGCCCGACGGTCTCGCCGCCGCCGCTGCGCCCGGCGTTGTTGACCAGGACGTCGATCCGGCCGTACCGCCCGGTCGCGGCCGCCACCAGATCGCGCACGTCCTTCCGCTTGCTCACATCGGCGGGGACGCCGTCGACCTCGTGGCCCGCGGCCCGTAACTCCTTGACGGTCATCTCCAGGGACTCGGCGGTCCGCGCGCAGATGAAGACCGTGAAGTCCGCCGCCGCCAGGCCCCGCGCCACCGCGAGACCGATTCCGCTCGTGCCTCCCGTGACCAGCGCCACCCGCCGCTCATCGCTCGCCATGCGCGTCGTCCTCCCCGGGCTCCTTGGATGCGTTGTCTGCTCCGAAGAGTGACCGTGGGCTCTCGATCCTCGATCGCACGGCGGTCGAGCGGGCCGTTCGACCGCCCGTCAAGGGGCGTACGAGGGCTCGCGGCGACGCTGCCGCACGACAGACAGGACGCGAGAGAGGGACCGACCGCCATGACCGTCGCGGCACACCCCGCAAGCGCACCAGCCGACCCCACCGGACCAGCCGGACCCGCCGGACCCGCCGGACCCGCCGAGCTGTACGCGGAGATCCAGCAGTTCTACGCCCGCCAGATGCAGCTGCTCGACGACGGCGAGGCCGAGGCCTGGGCGGAGACCTTCGCCGAGGACGGCGTCTTCGCCGCCAACGCCCACCCCGAGCCGTTCACCGGCCGCGCGGCCATCGCCGCCGGCGCCCGTCAGGCCACCGACGACTTCGCCGCGCGGGGCATCAGGCGCCGCCACTGGCTGGGCATGCTCTCGCTCGAACCCAAGGACGAGCACACCGTCTTCGTCCGCTCGTACGCCCAGGTCCTGGAGACCCCGCGCGCCGGGCAGGCCGTGCTGCGGGCGTCCACCACCTGCGCGGACCTGCTGGTGCGGCGCGACGGCCACTGGCTGGTGCTCGACCGCCGGGTCCACCGCGACGACCTGGACTGATCAGGTGCGGGTGCTGTTCGCCACATGGGCCGAGCCGGGCCATCTGTTCAGCCTGGTGCCGCTGGCCTGGGCCTGCCGGGCCGCCGGGCACGACGTACGGCTCGCCGCCCCGCCCTCGTGCATGGCCTCGGCGGCGCGCGCCGGGCTGACCGGGGTGCCCGTCGGCCGGGACGTGGCCGTGGAGCAGATCAGGAACCGCGCGGACCTCGCGCCCTGGCGCAGCCCCGGCCGCTGGCCGGAGGGCTGGGCGTCGCGGCCCGGTCTGCTGGACGACGCTCAGCACGCGGTGCTCCGCGCGCTGGCCGACAAGCAGTTCACGGTCGCGGACGCGATGGCCGACGACCTCCTCGCCCTCGCCCGCCACTGGCGGCCCGACGTGGTCGTCCATGACGCGCTGTGCTTCGCGGGCACGGTGGCCGCCGCCGCGCTCGGCGTCCCCGCGTACGGGCACGGCTGGGGCACGGCCACCATCATGCGCGTGGAGAACCACGAGCTGGGCGCCCGCCCGCTGCCGGGCTACCGGCGCCTCTTCGAGCGCCACGGCGTGCCCCCGCGCTCCGGCCCCAGCGCCTGGTTCGACCCCTTCCCGCGTGCGCTGCGCCTCCCCGACCCGGCGCCGCGGCCCCGGCTCGATATGCGCTACGTCCCGTACAACGGCCCGGGGGACGTGGCGCGCTGGGTGCTGGAGGAGCGCGCCCGGCCGCGGGTGTGCATCACGGCGGGGGTCTCCGGGCACAAGGTCCGCCCCGGCGCCCTGCCCCCCTTGCTGACACAGACCGCCGACGCACTGGCCGGCCGGGGGTTGGAGGTGGTGCTGGCGATCAGCGCCGACCAGGCGCGGACGCTGACCGCGGCCCCGGAGAAAGCGCGCGTCGCCGTGGGCCTCCCCATGTCCGAGCTGCTGCCCACCTGCGCGGCCGTGGTCCACCACGGCGGCTCGGGCACCGGCCTCACGGCGGCCGCGGCCGGAACCCCGCAGCTGGTGCTGGACCAGATCCCGGTCACCGCCGAGATCGGCGAACGCCTCCACCGCCATGGCGCCGGGCTCATCCTGCCGCCCGAGCGCCAGTCCGACCCCGTCGCCGTCAGCGAAGCGGTCGAGGCCCTGGTGGACGACCCCCACCACGCCCGCGCCGCCGCCCGCCTCCGTACGGACATGCTGCGCATGCCGAGCCCCGCCGACCGGGTCACGGCCCTGGAGGAGGCTGCGGCTCTATAGGGCTCAGCCGCGCGGGCGGGCGTGGAGGTCGAGCCCGCTCGTCCCCCGCGCCTCCACGCCGGGCAGCAGGCGCATGTCGAGGCCGTAGTCGCCGCCGGTGAGCGTCCGGAACGGGACCGGTTCGTCCATGAAGAGCCGGTCGAGCCGCTGCCCGTACTCCCGCTTCACCGTCTCGAACCGCTCCTCCGAGACGTCCAGCGAGCTGTACAGCGCGAACGGTTCGAGCGGCGCCATGCCGGTGAACCAGAACAGGCCGTGCTGGAGCGGGAAGAGGACGTCCGACAGCTGCCCGTGGATGCCCCGGTCGGCGAACGCCGACTCCCGGGCGCCGACCGTCACCGACAGCAGCGCCCGCCGACCCGCCAGGGCGCCCTCGCTGTACGGCGGGGGGACGGCCGGGCCGTGGGCGAACTCGAAGGTGAACACCCGGTCGATCCAGCCCTTCAGGATCGCGGGCACCGAGAACCACCACATCGGGAACTGCAGAATCACCGCGTCCGACCAGCGCACCTTCTCCTGCTCGGCCGCGATGTCCGGCGACAGCCGCCCCGCCAGCGTGGCCTCTCCCGACACCGTCAGCACATCAAGACGCCGGTCCGCGACGTGGTCGGGGAAGTCGTCGGCGTCCACCTCCGCCTTCCACTTCATCGCGTACAGGTCGGACACCCGCACCTCATGCCCCGCCGCGCGCAGTTCCTCGGCCGCGAAGGAGGTCAGGGAGGCGTTGAGGGAACGGGGTTCGGGGTGGGCGCTGACGATCAGGATCTTCTTCCGCGGCTGCGGCGTGGCTTCGCTCATGGCACCACGTTCTCCCGGGCGCGGAGCCCTAGCCAGAACCCTGTGTGACCGGCGGAACGGGAATCCTGGTATTGCGAGGACCACCCATACTGGAAGGCATGGACAGCAACGGCATCGACCGCATCGACGGCGTCGGGGACACCCGGCGGGCGCTCGGCGGCTTTCTGCGCGCCCGCCGTGGGCGCGTCGCGCCGGAGCACGTCGGAATCGCCGGCGGCGGGCGCCGACGGGTGCGCGGGCTGCGCCGCGAGGAGCTGGCCCAGCTCGCCGGGATCAGCGTGGACTATTACGTCCGCCTCGAACAGGGCCGCGCCACCCAGCCCTCCCTCGAAGTGCTCGACGCGCTCGCCATGGCCCTCGGCCTCGACGCGGCGGAGCGCAAGCACCTGGCCACCCTGACCGGCACGCGGGGCGGACCCCCGCCCGAGGCCCGGGTCAGCCCCCTGCTGCGGCAGATCCTCGACGCCATGGCCCCCGTCCCGGCCTACGTCACCAACCACCGCCTCGACGTGCTCGCCTGGAACGATCTCGGCGGCGAGCTGATCGGCGGACTGGCCGGCCCGGGCCGCCGCGACCACAACCAGGCCAGGTACTTCTTCCTCGACCCCGCCTCCCGGACCGTCTTCCCCGAATGGGAGGACCGGGCGGCGGAGAGCGTGGGCCAGCTGCGGGTCTCCGCGGGCCGGTACCCCGACGACGCGGAACTGGCCACGCTCATCACCGAACTGTCCACGCACAGCGCCGACTTCCGGCGCGTCTGGGCCACCGGCGAGGTCGTGATGTGCGGGGCGGGGCGCAAACAGCTGCGCCACCCCGAGGCCGGGCTGCTCACCCTGGACTACGAGACGCTGCACGTGCCCGCCACACCCGGCGAGACGGGCCTGGTGATGCATGTCTTCGGCGCCGACGAAGGGAGCCGGGAGGCCGCCGCCCTCGCCGGCCTGGCGACGGCCGTAAGACGTGCGGTACCGGCAACCACTTAGGTCCGTCCTCAGGCCGCGCGGGCCCGTCCTCAGGCCGCGCGGGTCCGTCCTCAGGCCGCGCGGGAACCGGCGACCCGCGATACGCCGATGCGCGACCCGGCCAACTCCTCCAGCTCGCCGACCACTTCGGCAGGGGCTGGCATGCCGGCCATCTCCTCCCGCACCCGGCCCGCCGCCGCCCCGTACGACCGGTCGTCCAGCAGCTCGCGGAGCGCCGTACGGATCGCCTCGGGGTCCCGCTGCTCACCGGGGTCGAGCGACCGGCCGGCGCCGCAGGCCGCGATCCGTTCGGCGTAGACACCGAGGCTGGGCAGCGGTGGGGCCAGGACGAGTTGGGGCAGCCCGTGGTGCAGGGCCGTCAGCCCGGTGCCGGATCCGCCGTGGTGGACCAGGGCCGTACAGCGCCTCAGGAGCTGTGACAGCGGGGTGGGCTCGATCACCCGTACGTTGGCCGGCAGCGCTCCAAGCTCCTCGGCGCGCGCCCGGGACAAGGTGAACACGCCCCTTACGCCCTCCAGGTCCTCGAACGCGGCGGCCGTCGCCGCCAGGGTGGCCATGCCCGACCGCTCGATCGTCTGGGCGCTGAACGATACGCATATCGTCCGCTGCTCCGGCGAGCGCAGCGGCCCCCAGGAGGGGTAGCTGCCGGGGCCGTTGTACGGCACGAAGCGCACCGGCCTGGCCGGGGCCGCCCGGGGGTGCCGCAGCAGCGGTGGACAGGGGTCGAGCAGCAGATCGGGGTCGGGCAGCAGGCCCCCGGGGATGCCCGCCCGCTCGCAGACGGACCGCAGCGCGGCGCGGGCGGGGCCGCGGGCCAGGGTGGTCAGGACGTCGGTGCCCCAGCGGTGGACGACGGACGGTACGCCCAGCGCGCCCGCGACGATCGGCCCGCAGAACTCGACCGGATCGGACAACACGAGGTGGGGCCGCCATTCGCGGGCGAACCTCAGATACCCGTCGAGCACCCGGCCGACCCGGGCCCGCCAGCGGACCGCGAGCGCTTCCCAGTCGGGTTCCCACACCGCCGCGGGCTCCCCGTCCATGGGCCGCCGGGCCGGAGCCGGGGGCGGGGCGTCGGCGGGCAGCGGCTGGGCCTCGATGGCGAGGGTGTGCAGCCCGGCGGCGCGCGCCGTCTCCACGGCCCCGGGCTCCCCGGCGCACATCACCTCATGGCCCGCGCCGGTGAGCGCCCAGACCAGGGGGACGAGTGGCTGAAGATGGCTGCTGACGGGGGTGACGACCATGAGTACGCGCATAACAGGCCCCCTAGGCCTGGGCCGGGCGGGTGCGCGCCTCGGTCAGACCCGCGTTGACGAACTGCAGCAGCAGCCGGGGCGTGGCGGCCTCGGCGACCGTGTCGTCGGCCAGCAGCACCCCGTATTCGCGCTCGATACGGCCCACCGTCTGCAGAACCGCGAGGGAGTCGTAGTTGAGGTCGGTGAAGGGGGTGTCCAGCACATCTCCGTCGAGGTCGACGGTCTCGTCCTCGCCGGCGCATTCACGCAGCAGGGTGGTCAGCTCGGCCAGCGTCATCTGGGTCATCTGTGTCATCTCGTGATGCCTCTCTCTTGGGATGGCGAACAGCGGGGGCTGCGCTCAGCGGGGTCGGGCTCAGTGAAGTTGCGCTCAGTGGGATTGGGCACCGACGACCACGGCCGCCGCGTTGAAACCGCCGCGGCCACGGGCCAGCACCAGGGCGGCGCGTACGGGGCAGGGCCGCGGCTCGGCGCCCACCAGATCGAGTTCCAGACCCTCGGCAAGCCGGGTGACGTTCACGGTCGGCGGGATCAGCGCATCGCGGATCGCCAGCAGGGCGGCGGCGAGGTCGAGGGCGGCCCCTCCCGCGTACAGCCGCCCCGTCATGGTCTTGGGCGCGGTGACCGGCACCCGCCGGGGCCCGAAGACGGCGGTGATGGCCTCCGCCTCCGCCCGGTCCAGGTCGGGTACGCCGGAGGCGTCGGCGAAGACGACGTCGATGTCGTGGGGGGCGAGACGGGCGTCGGCGAGGGCGAGTTCGACGGCGCGGCGCAGGCCGGGGACGCCGCTGCGGTGCTGCTCGCTCCCGGGCTTGGCGTCGAAGGTGGCGGCGTAACCGGCCAGTTCCCCGTACACGCGGGCGCCGCGGGCGCGGGCCGCGGCGGCCTCCTCCAGGATCAGGATCGCCCCGCCCTCACCCGGCACATAGCCACGGGCCGCGGCGTCGAAGGGCAGATAGGCGCGCGTGGGGTCGTCGGCGAGGCTGAGCCGGCCGCCCGCGAGCTGCGCCGTCCAGCCCCATGGGCAGACCGCCCCGTCCACGCCGCCGGTGACGATGAGCCTGCTGCCGCCGCGCAGCCGCCTGCGGGCCTGGGCCACCGCGTCGAGGCCGCCCGCCTGCTCGGTGACGAGAACGCCGCTGGGCCCGCGCAGCCCGTGCCGGATGGAGATCTGGCCGGTGTTGACGGCGTAGAACCAGGCGAAGGACTGATACGCGCTGACGTACTGCCCGCCCTTGCTCCACAGCGCCTCCAGCTCGCGCTGGCCGAACTCGAAGCCGCCGGCCGAGCTGGCGGTGACCACCCCGGCGGCGTACTCGGGGAGCTGGGCGGGGTCGGTGTCCGCGTCGTCGAAGGCCTCCTGGGCGGCGGCCAGGGCGAGCCGGGTCATGTGGTCGGTCTGCGGGAGCAGACGGTTCGGGATGTGTTCGGCGGCGTCGAAGCCGTACACCTCGCCCGCGAGCCGGGCCGGGTAACGGGAGGCGTCGAAGCGGCTGACCGGGCGGATGCCGTTCTCGCCGTTCAAGGTGGCCTTCCACCACACCGGGGTCGACAGCCCGTTGGGCGCGGCGACGCCGATGCCGGTGAACACGGCGACGGCGCTCACCACGTACTCCTCTCGGCCCCGTGCGCGTCCGTCCGGGCCAGCACCATCGCGCTCTGGAAACCGCCGAACCCACTCCCCACGCTCAGCACCACCTCGACGCGCTGCTCGCGGGCGACCAGCGGGGTGTAGTCGAGGTCGCATTCGGGGTCGGGCTCGTGGAGGTTGGCGGTGGGCGGTACGACACCGTGCTCGATGGCCAGGGCGCTGGCGGCGATCTCCAGGGAGCCGATGGCGCCCAGCGAGTGGCCGACCATCGACTTGATCGAGCTGATCGGCGTGGCCCGGGCGTGCTCGCCGAGGGCGCGTTTGAAGGCGGCGGTCTCGTGGCGGTCGTTCTGCTTGGTGCCGGAGCCATGGGCGTTGATGTAGTCGACGGCCGTCACCGGCAGCCGGGCCTCGTCGAGGGCGACGCGGATGGCCTCGGCCATCTCCCGGCCGTCGGGGCGCAGCCCGGTCATGTGGTACGCGTTGCAGCGGGACGCGAAGCCGACGATTTCCGCGTAGACATGGGCCCCCCGGCGGTGCGCCAGGGACAGCTCCTCGAGGACGAAGAGTGCGGACCCCTCGCCCAGGACAAAGCCGTTGCGGGTGCGGTCGAAGGGTCGCGAGGCGTGTTCGGGGTCGTCGTTGCGCGGTGAGGTGGCCTTGATGGCGTCGAAGCAGGCGACGGTGATCGGGGAGATGGGCGCGTCGGTGGCCCCGGCGACCATGATGTCCGCGCTGCCTTCCCGGATCAGCTCGACGGCGTGGCCGACCGCGTCCAGGCCCGAGGTGCAGCCGGTGGAGACCACGGACGCCGGCCCCTGGGCGCCCACGGCCCAGGCGACCTCGGCGGCGAAGGAGCTGGGCACGAAGTGGTCGAAGAGGTGCGGCACCGCGTACGTGTAGTCGACATGCCACTTGGCACCGCCGTCGCTGACCACCCGGTACTCGGTGTCCAGGCTGGTGGTGGCGCCGACCGCACTGCCGACGGTCACGCCCACGCGGTACGGGTCGGGCCCGCCGGCCCCCAGCGCTCCGGCGGCCTCAAGGCCGCTGTCGGACACCGCCTCCCGGGCAGCGACCACCGCGAACTGCGCGGCGCGGTCCATCCGGCGTACCTCTTGCGGGGTCAGGCCCTCGTGGTGCGGGTCGAAGTCGGCCTCGGCGGCGATCCGGGAGCGGAAGCGGGTGGCGTCGAAGAGGGAGATGGCACGGGTGGCGGTGCGGCCCTCGGTCAGCAGCGACCAGAACTCCTTGGTCCCCACGCCGCCCGGGGCCACCACGCCTATGCCGGTGATCGCCACCCGACGCCTCCCCCGTCGATCGATAACGCGCTGATGCATCACGTCGGTTCGACCTCCCTGCTCGGTACCGCCCGTGCGACGGTGCCGCCCGTGTGACAGTGCCGCCGCGTCACAGTGCCGCCCGGCTCTCAACCCGCGCTCGACTCGGGACGGAGCCCCGCACGGTGGCGGGAGGCGGGCCACGACGGCGGCTGGCGGGCCGTCACTCGTCGAGCAACGCCACCGCCCGGGTCCAGCCCGCGCCCGCGCCCGCGATCTTCACGGGGAAGCAGGCGACCCGGAACCCGGTGGACGGCAGCGTTTCCAGCCGCGCCAGCCGCTCGATCTGGCAGTACTCCCGACGGCGGCCCGCGAAGTGGGCGGGCCACAGCACCGACTGGTCGCCGGTGGCGTGGTAGCGGCGGATCATGTCGCAGAACGGGGCGTCGAGGCTGAACGCGTCGGTGCCGATGACGCGGACACCGAGGTCGAGCAGATAGTCGGTGGCGGGCCCGTCGAGGCCGGTGAACTCCGTGAAGTACCGGGATGTGCCGACCCACCGGGAGGCGCCGGTATGCAGCAGGACGATGTCCAGCGGCTGCGGCCGGCAGCCGATGCGGGCCAGCTCCTTCTCGATATGCGGGACACCGACGGTGCGGGTTTCCGGATCGGCTTCGGTGATGTCCAGGACGTGGGCCGGGCGCAGAAACCAGTCGAGGGGCATCTGGTCGATGGTGCGGGGCACTCCGTACGCCCCGGTGGAGCAGTAGTGCGCGGGGGCGTCGACATGGGTGCCGGTGTGGCTGGTCAGGGTGAGCGTGTCCAGGGAGAGCAGTTCCTGGCCCGGCAGTTCGGACGGGTCGAACTCGATGCCGAAGTGTTCGCGCATCTCCTCGCTCATATGGTGGGCCGCCTCGGCCGGCGTCATGATCTCGTGGACCAGCGGGTCCGGCTCCCAGCCCGAGGCGTCCACCGGTGTCGACAGGTCGATGATGCGCAATGCGGCCCCCTACGGCTGGTGTCGGGCGAGATCGTCCGCCGGACGGTGCCAGGAGCCCCTGGAATACGGCTGGAACGACAGGGGCGACAGGGGCGACAGGAGCGACAGGACCTGCTGAAGGGCCCGGAAACGCACGCGGACAGCACTACGGCTCCGCTCGCCCGCGCGGGGGGTGTCGGGGAGCGGAGCCGTAGCCGACCCGGCAAGAAGGGCGGCGCCGGGCGTTCAGGGGAGGTGCGATCGGGTGGTGAACCGGCAGGGACCTACGCGGCGAACAGGTCGAGCACCGGGCGGCGCCACTGCCCGCCCAACTCCAGGTCGAGCGCGGGGTCCGAGGCGAGCACCGCCTGCTGCAGCTTCTGCAGCCGCGGGGAGGGTTCGAGCCCCAGGTCCTCGACGAGCCGGCCGCGCAGCCCCTGGTACACCTCCAGCGCCTGCCACGGGCGGCCGGACCGGTACAGGGCGGCCATGCACTGGGCGTGCAGCCCTTCGTGGAGCGGATGTCGGGCCGTCAGTTCGGTGAGCTCGGTGAGGAGTTCGGCGTGGCGGCCCAGGCGCAGATCGGCCTCGATCCGACGCTCCAGGACCCCAAGACGGCTCTCCTCCAGCCGGGCCAGCTCGATCTCCAGGATCGGTCCGACCCGCACGTCCACGAGAGCGGGACCGCGCCACACCGCCAGCGCCTCGCGGAACAGAAACGAGGCCTCGACATCGTCGCCGACGTCGAGCGCGTCCCGCCCGGCGGCCACCAGCCGGTCGTACTCATGGATGTCCACCGCGCCCGGCTGGGCCTCCAGCACATATCCGCCGTACCGCGTAGCCAGCACGCTCTTCGATGCCTCGGGCGCCTGCGGCCCGTACGCCGCGGCCAGTCTCCGCCGGAGCTGAAGGATGTACGTCTGGAGCGTGGTCAACGCGCTGCGCGGCATCTGCGCGCCCCAGATTTCCTCCATAAGGGTGGGCACCGGGAGCATCTGGTTGGCGTACACGGAAAGCAGTGCAAGGATCTGCCGCGGCTTGCCCGCGCTGGGCACGATCGACTGACCGCAGGCCTCGACGCTCAGCGGCCCCAACACCTTGATTTCCATGGTCCTGTCACACCTCCGTCAGACGGTCCACCAGGTGCCTCTTTGGCCGCGCGGCCCTGCCATTGAGGCACATATGAGCCTCGCGTGCGGGTGGTGGACAGGGCCAGTGCCGGACTCCCGAACCGTGCATGAGTCCTGTGAGGCGGAGGTCATGACAAGTTCACACCCTGGTTATGAGGAAAGCACTGGCAAGCCATGGATCCGTCATCGCAGACTCCTTGCCAGGACCGCCTCTCACCCCGAGGAGAGCCCACAATGACCGACACATCCCCCCTCCCCGCGAGCCCTTCGCCCCTGTGCGCCGCGGGCCCCGGCCCCGCCGGCCCAAGCGACCTCGGGGAAGTGAGGCACGCCCCCGCGTCGCCCGGCACGGCGCCCCCAGCTACCGCTGGGGGCGCCCCCGGCCGCGTTGTCGCAGCACCCGCCACGCCGCGCCAGGGGGTACCGCCCAGCGGTAGCTGGGGGAGGCATATCGACCGCAGCGCCCAGTACGAGGGCGCCGCTCCGCCTTGCGATGCTCCCCCAGCTACCGCTGAGAGGGGCCCCCTGCACCGAACGACGCGGGAAGGCACCCCACCTCCCCGAGGCCGCTTAGGCGTCGACGACTTGGTCATCGAGGACCTCTCCGCCGAGCCATGGCCCGCCCCCACCCCGGGCATCTGCATCTGCACCATCAGCGTCGGCTGATGGGCACATTGGGCTTCTCCCCGCACCTACGCGTCGAGCGGGTGCCGGGCGAGGCCGTCTATCTCGTCTCGGAGCGCGGCGTCACGGCGCTGCACGGCCAGACGGCCGAGACGCTTGCCCCGCTGCTCGACGGCTCCAGGGACCTGGAGCACATCCTCGCCGAGGCCGGGGTACGCACCGATCTCGCCGACGTACGCACCGATCCCGCCGCTGCCGCGGCGCTGGTCACCCGCGTCATCGCCCGGCTGTGCGAGGCGGGTCTTGTGTGCGAGCGCGGACGCTATCCACGCCCCGAGGACGCGTACTGGGGGCTTGCGGGCGTGACCGCCGCCCCCGCCCCGCCCGCGGTCGCCCTCCCGATGACACCCTGCGCCGGGGCCCTGCGGTCCGCCGTCGTGGCCCCTGTGGCCCTCGGCTGCACCGAGCTGGACGAGGCCGTCCAGGCGCTGCGTGCGGCGGGCATCCGCGCCATGGAGGGAGACGAGATCGGGGCGGGGGCCGGGGACGGGCACGGGGCATGTCAAATCGACAAGCGTCAACACGGCGACGCGTATCTCACTCTTGTGGTCTGTGACGACTACCTCGATCCACGCCTCGCCGCGCTCGACGCCGAACACCGGGCGTCCGGCCGCCGCTGGTTGCCGGTCAAGCCGGTCGGCACGACGGCGTGGATCGGCCCGTTCCTCGGCGCCCAGGACGACCCGTGCTGGTCCTGCCTGGCCGACCGGCTGTGGCGGCGACGGCAGGCCGAGGCGCACCTCCAGCACAGACTCGGCCGTGAGGGCCCGGTGCCCCGCCCGCCCGCGTCGCTGGCCGCCAGCCGGGCGGCCGCGCTGCAACTGGCCGCGTTGGAGGCGGCCACCTGGCTGGCCGGGCACCGCCACCCGGGGCAGCGCGCGCTGTGCACCCTGGACACCCTCACCTCCGCCCTTGAGCACCACGCGGTCAGCCGCCGCCCGCAGTGCCCCGCCTGCGGCGACCCGCGGTTGGTCGCGGCGCGGATACGGGCGCCCCTGACACTGGTCACGCGCGACGACGACGCCCCGTGGCAGATCGCCGACAGCCCACCGCGGCGGATCATGGAGACGTACGGGCATCTGATCAGCCCCGTGACCGGGCTGGTGAGCGAGATCCGCCGAGACCCGCGCGGGCCCGCCTTCCTCAACTGCTTCCACGCCACACACCCCGCGTACGCCACCGTCGACCTCACCGCCAGACCCGCCGGCCCCACCAGCCCAACCAGCCCTGTCGGCCCCGTCGGCCCCGCGGTGCCCTCCGGGCTCGACACCGTACGGGCCGGGCTGCGCACCGCAGCCCATGGCAAGGGCATGACGTCCGAGCAGGGTCAGGCGAGCGCGCTGTGCGAGGCGTTGGAGCACTACAGCGGCCACTTCCAGGGGGACGAGCCGCGGCAGCGCGCCCGCTACCGCGATCTGGACCCCGAGGACGCCGTGCATCCGAACGCGGTGCAGCTCTTCGACCCACGGCAGTTCCGCGACCGGGGCACATCCGCGCGCCACCGGGTCTGTGATCCGTTCGACGAGCGGGCGGAGCTGGACTGGACCCCGGTGTGGTCGATCACCGCACAGCGGCACCGGCTGCTGCCCACCGCCCTGCTGTACTACGGCACGCCCCAGCCGACCGGGCGGCGCTACTGCCGGGCCGACTCCAACGGGGCCGCCGCCGGGGGCAGTCTGGCCGATGCGGTGCTGCGCGGCTTCCTGGAGCTGGTGGAGCGGGACGCGGTCGCGCTGTGGTGGTACAACCGCACCCGTCAGCCGGCGCTCGACCTCGACGCCCACGACGACCCGTGGATCGCCGAACTGCGGCGCGTCCACAGCGAACTGCGCCGCGAGGTGTGGGCGCTCGACCTCACCTCCGACCTCGGCATCCCCGTAGTGGCCGCCGTCTCCCGCCGTACCGACAAGTCCGCCGAGGACATCACCCTGGGCTTCGGCGCCCACTTCGACCGGCACACCGCGCTGCGTCACGCCCTGGCCGAGCTCAACCAGATGCTGCCCCCCGTGGTCGAGGCCCGCGCCGACGGCGACGGGTACGGGGTGACGGCCGACCCGGAGGCGCTGTGCTGGTTCCGCACCGCGACCGTCGCCAACCAGCCGTATCTGGCCCCGTCAGGGGTCGCGGCGGACGGCGCGGGCATATCCGGTTCCCTGTCCGGTTCCGCATCCGGTTCCGGTCCGCACGGCACCGACGCCCTTGACCTCCTCGGCCTCCTCGACCTCATAGCCGAGTTGGTCCGCGGGCACGGCATGGAGCTGCTCGTCCTGGACCAGACGCGGCCGGACGTCGGGCTGCCCGTGGCGAAGGTGCTGGTGCCCGGGCTGCGTCCGCACTGGGCCCGCTTCGCTCCCGGCCGGCTCTTCCAAGTGCCGGTGGCCCTGGGGCGGCTGGCCGAACCCACTCCGTACCACCGCCTCAACCCTGTCCCTCTTTTTCTGTAATCCCTTGTGATTGACTGTGAGCACCGGTAACCCTCTGTGTAATGTCAGCGTCCTACGCCACCTCTCCACGACCGGAAAAGTTCGGATACTCTCGGGCAAGTTACCCAATCCGGCCCGACCATCCGGAGGACGAGTGCAGGGCACCTCCTTGCCCGGCGATGCCGGGAGCGACTCGGCTCGTCACCGCGACGATCTCGCACCACGGCTGGCCGTGGTGATCACTGCGGTGGTGCTCGTGGGCTACTTCTGCGTCGCGGTCACCTATGTGGTCGACGCCCGCCCGTCGGGACGGGCCCTGGACGCCGCGCTGTTGATGCTGGCGCTGCTCCCCGTGCTGGCCGCCCTGTTGGGGCTCCAGCTCACGCACTCCTTCCCCGGGCTCGCGCCCCGGCTCAGCGGGGCCCGGCACTGGACGCTGGCGCTACAGGCGCTGCTGACCTTCCTCCCCTTCGCGGTCTTCAAGCACGCCTGGCTCGGTATGCCGGGGTTCCTTGCGGGCTCCTCGCTGCTGGTGCTGCCGCCGCCGCTGTCCTGGGTGGCCTTCGCCGCCATCATGGGGTGCACCGATGTACTGCTGTTCCAGGTGGGGTTCGGCTGGGGCGAGGTCGCGTACACGACCGTCTCCACCGCCCTGACCGGTCTGGTGGTCTTCGGCCTCTCACGGCTGTCCGGGCTGGTCGCCGAGGTGTCCCGGTCGCGGGCCGAGCTGGCCCGGCTGGCGGTGGCCCAGGAGCGGCTGCGGTTCGCCCGCGATCTGCACGACCTGCTCGGCTACAGCCTGTCCACCATCACCCTCAAGTGCGAACTCGTCCACCGCCTGGTGCCCCCGCAGAACTCCCGCGCCCAGCAGGAGCTGGCCGAGATCCTGCAGACCTCGCGCCAGGCGCTCGCGGACGTACGGGCGGTGGCCAGCGGATACCGCAAGATGTCGCTGTCCGCGGAGGCGGGCACGGCCAAGTCCATGCTGGCCGCGGTCGGTATCAGCACCACGGCGGAGGTCGACTGCGGGGAGCTGCCCGACCTGGTGGACACCGTGCTGGCGAGCGTGTTGCGGGAGGGGCTGACCAATGTGCTGCGGCACAGCAAGGCGGAGCACTGCACGATCGAGGCCCGGCGCAGCGACCGCACCGTCCTGCTGACGCTCACCAACGACGGGGTGGGCAAGCCCTCGACCATTCTGCGCGCCGACAGCTCCGACAGGTCTGACGGCGGCAGTGGAATCGGCAACCTCAAGGTCCGGCTGGAGAATCTGGGCGGACGGCTGCGTGCGGGCGTACGGGACGATGGCCGGTTCGAGCTGCGGGCCGAGCTCGAACTGCCCGTGGATTCGGCCCCGGAGGGGCGCGAGCGTGGCTCTGAGGACGAGTACGGCCCGGCTGTGACGGCGTAGCGGCATCGCCGTGACGGCCTGCGCACCGTCACGGCGCGCGCCTGCACGGCCCGCGCCTATGCGGCGACGCCGCTGTCAGGGCCTGCGCCTGCACGGGCGGCGTCGCCTCAGGACCCGTACCCGCGCGGCGGCGTCGCCGTCACAGCCAGCCGGCCTCGCGGGCGATCCGGATGGCATCCACCCGGTTGCGCGCGTTCAACTTGGTGACGACGGACGTCAGATAGTTGCGCACCGTGCCCACGGACAGATACAGCCGGGCCGCGATCTGCGCGGAGTCCTCCCCCTGGGAGGCCAGCAGCAGCACTTCCAGCTCGCGCGGGGTCAGCGGCTGCGGCTTGTCGTCCAGGGCGGCCAGGACGAGCTGCGGGTCGATGACCCTCTCCCCCTTCGCGACCGCTCGGATGGCGTCGCACAGCTTGTCCGGGGTGCTGTCCTTGAGCAGAAAGCCGGAGACATGGGCCGCCAGGGCGCGGCGCAGATTGCCGGGCCTGCCGAGGCTGGTGAGCATCATCGTCCGGCACTCGGGCACGGCGGTGTGCAGCTCACCGGCGGCCGTCAGGCCGTCCACCCCGGGGAGGTCGATGTCGAGAACCGCGACATCCGGGCGGAGCTCCTTCGCACGCGGCAGGATTTCGGCGCCGCTTGAGAACTCGGCGACGACTTCGATGTCCGGCTCGAATTCCAACAGTGCGACAAGTGCCTTGCGCAGCATGTGCATGTCTTCGGCTATCAGCACTCTGACCACGTCGCCCCTGCCCCTGCCTGCTCAACCCCCGTCGTATACCCGCATACGATTATTCCCAAATCTTCTCGGCCGCTCCACCAATTCTCGGCCGAATC
This sequence comes from Streptomyces sp. NPDC020845, assembly GCF_044334165.1. Classification (NCBI taxonomy): domain Bacteria; kingdom Bacillati; phylum Actinomycetota; class Actinomycetes; order Kitasatosporales; family Streptomycetaceae; genus Streptomyces; species Streptomyces sp. NPDC020845. Next base: position 530,164 of record NZ_JBIRSJ010000007.1, read on the forward strand.
CGCCCACCGAACACTCGTACTGCCGCCAGACCGAGCTTATAAAATGACTTGCTGCTGAATGATCGCCGTTAACTTCCGAAATAGAGAATCGCCATCCGCTGCCCGATACGACAGCATCGAACTCGAATTCGGCGAACGCCAGTCGCATTCCACACCCCAGCGCCTTTGTGTATGCCTCCTTCAGCGTCCACAGCCGCAGCAACGCCCGCTCGCGCTCCGGTTCCGCGAGGTCGGCCAGCGCCGCGCGCTCGGCGGGGGCGCACAGCCGCCGGCCCACATCGGCGTACCGCATCGGCCGCCCGGACGCCTCGACGTCCACCCCGATGCGTTCGCGCCGGCTGACGCCCGCGACGAGCAGATCCCCGGTGTGGCTGAGGCTCAGCTCCACCCGGCCGGCCCCGGCGCAGCGGGCGTACGGCCGTCCGCCCGGCTCGTACGCGAGGCACACCGCCTCGGGCGCGGCGCCCGACACCGCCGCGACAAGGTGTTTGAGCAGCAGCCGCGAGGCCACGAAACGTCCGCGGGCCGCCGGGCGGGTCAGGGTGCGCAGGCGGCGCCGGTCGCGTTCGTCGAGCATCCCGCGCAGGTCCTGATCGAGCACCAGATCCTGGGGGTCGAGCGGCAGCCACTCCCGCCACCGGCCGTGGACGACCGCCCGGCCGCGTGCGGCGTACGCCTGGCGCACCGGTCTCCAGGGGCCGTCGGGCCCGGTCAGCGGGAGGGGCGACGGGGGTGGACCGTCGGGTGTCACACCACGCCTCCGGCGGCGGGCTCACGCGGCAAGGGGACGAAGTCCTGGTACAGCGGCCGGACTTCGCCCCGTAGAAACTGCTCGCGGAGCGTGGCGCGGGGCACCTTGTGGGATCCGGCGCGGCGGACCGTACCGGGGCGGACCAGCAACACCCCGCCCGTGGCGGCGCCGAACTCCTCCGCCACGCATTCGCGTACCCGCCCGGCCAGCCCGGCGAGCGCGGCGCGCGAACCGCCCGCCGTACCGACCTCCTGGACCACCACCAGCGGCCCGGTGCCCGGCCCCGCGCAGAACACCCGGGCGGAGCCCAACGGCCCCCCGCAGCGCAGCAGTTCGCGCTCCACATCCTGTGGATGCAGGGTCATCCCGTCCACCATGAGGCTGTCGGCGAGGCCGCCTTCATGGGTGCGGCCCGTCATCCGGATCTCGCCGTCGCGCGCGATGCCCAGGTCGCCGGTGCGCAGAAACCCGCCCGCGGCCTCGGTGTCGCGCGAGCGGCCCCAGTGGCCGGCGGCCACGGCGGGGCCGCGCACCCAGATCTCGCCGGCCATACCGTCGGGCTGCGGCCGATGGGTCGCCGGGTCGACGACGCGGAGGTCAAGACCGGGCACCGGGCCCCGGCCCTCGGCGGTGAGGAACGGCGCGGCCTGCGCCGGCGCGTATCCGGCGACCAGCGTGCCGGGGCGCAGCCCGGCGGCCGCGCAGCGGCGGTGGAAGGCCGTCATGGTCGCGGCCGAGACCGGCTCGGCGGCGTTGAGCGCCGTACGGAGGCGGGAGAGGTCGAGCCCGGCCAGTTGCTCGTCGGTGGCCTCGGCGGCGCAGCGGGCGTAGCAGGTGTCGGGCGCCACGGTGTGGGTGATGCCGTGGCGGCTGAGGGCCCGCAGCCAGGCCACGGGGTCGGCGAGGTGCGGGCGTACGGGCAGGGGTACGGCGGTGGCGCCGAGCCACAGCGGGTGCAGCAGCTGGCCGATGAGGCCGGGGGTGTGATGGCGCGGCAGCCAGCCGCCGATCCGGGAGCGGCGGCCGGTGCCCAGCGCCTGGCGCAGGGCGGGCATGGCGGCGAGGAGGTTGCCGTGGGTGATCAGCGCCCCGCGCGGCGCGGTGGCCGGACCGGCGTCGTACGCGAGGAGGGCGAGACTGCCGGGTGTGGTGCGCGCGGGTGTGGTGTCGGGTGCGGCGGCGTGGGCGTCCGAAGCGGTGTGCGGGGCGGTGCGGTTGTGCGGGGTGGCGGGGGCGTACGGGGCCGGGTGGGCGTGTGAGGCCGGGTGGGCGTGTGAGGCCGGGTGGGCGTGTGGGCTGAGGCCGTCCACGGCCAGACAGGTGATGCCGGTGCGGCCGATGAGGGCGAGCCTGCGGGAGGTCTCCGTGGCGTGTGCGGTCTCGGTCAGGACCAGGTCCACGGCCGCGTCCTTGGCGATGGCCGCGGTGCGCTCCGCCTCGGTGCGGGAGGCGGTCGGCGCGGGGACGGGGACCGCGACCGCCCCCGCGTACAGGCAGCCGAGCAGCGCGGCCGCCGCGTGCGGGCCGGGGTCGAGGGCGAGCAGCACCCGGCGGCCGGGCGCGTCGCGGGCGCGCAGCCAGGCGGACACGGCGCGGGCGTGGGCGTCGAGGGCGGCGTAGCTGATCCGCTGTTCGCCACCGCCTTCGGCCGGGTACACCAGCGCCTCGTCGGCGGCGCACAGCATGGCCCGGTCCATCAAGGCCTCGGCCAGATTCGTATGTCGGTGCATTCTCTTCTCCCCAGCGCCTGACGGGACCCGGCCCCACACCGCCTCGCTTCCTCGGTAGATGGGGCATCGAGGTGTCGAGGCAGCGAGGCGGCGGCTTAGGCCGTGCAGCAGTAGGGTCCGCGGCGTCGCGTGCCGATGGGCGGCTCCCCCGTAACTCCGCACGGGAGGTGCCCTCAGCCGCACCCCGCTCGTCGCACGCAGGGGGTACCTCCCAGCGGTAGCTGGGGGAGCCGCGCGCTCTCCTCATGGGGCACGCCCATGCCTGCCCCTCGACCCTCCCCCCAGGCCCTGGCGGGCCTGGGCGGTACCCCCTCCTTCACCCGCGCTCCCTACTCCCGGACGGCCTGAAAGGGAGTGTCGGGGCGGCGACTCGAAGGCGGCTCGAACTTGGGCAGGTCATAGGACAAGCAGCAAACCTGTGCGGCTCATATCTCGCACCATGACATTTGTCCTGCCGGACTGCGGACTGTCGGCACTGTCGCCACCCGGTCACGGTCCGTAGCGTTTCTTCCATGACGAGTACAGCGATGACGGCGGCGGACCCGCCCGTGGTGGAGTTCGCCGGTGTGGCGAAGCACTACGGCGGGGTGCGCGCGGTCAAGGGCATCGATCTGACCATCCGGCGCGGCGAGTCGATCGCCCTGCTCGGCCGCAATGGCGCGGGCAAGTCCACCTCGATCGGCATACTGCTCGGGCTGCTGCCGCCGAGCTCGGGCCGGGTGCGGCTCTTCGGCGGCGCGCCGGAGGCGGCGGTCCGCTCGGGGCGGATCGGCGCCATGCTGCAGGAGGGTGCGCTGATCACCCGTGTGACGGTCCGTGAGCTGGTCGCCTTTGTGGCCGGCACCTACCCGAGGCCGCTCCCGATCGCCGAGACGCTGGAGCTGGCGGGGCTGACCGAGCTCGCGGAGCGGCGGGCGGACCGGCTCTCCGGCGGGCAGGCGCAGCGGCTGCGGTTCGCGCTCGCCATGGCGGGCGGGCCGGAGCTGGTGGTGCTGGACGAGCCGACGGCGGCGCTGGACGTGGGGGCCAGGCGCGAGTTCTGGGCGGCGATGCACTCCTACGCGGCGCGGGGCAACACGGTCTTGTTCTCCACCCACTATCTGGAGGAGGCCGATGACAACGCCGACCGGATCGTGGTGATCGACAAGGGCCGCAAGGTGGCGGACGGCACGGGCGAGGAGATCAAGCGGACGGTGGGCGGCAATGTCGTCGCCTTCGACCTGGGCGACCGCTCCTCCGAGGGGCTCGAGCTGCTTCCGGGGGTGACGAGCGTCGAGATCCGGCGCGACCGGGCGTATCTGCGCAGCGCCGAATCGGATGCGACGGTGCTGGCGCTCGCCGAGCGCGGGGATGTGCGGAATCTGGAGGTGCGGGTGTCGCGGCTGGAGGACGCCTTCGTCGCGCTCACCACCGGCAAGGACGAGCGAGAGGAGGCGGTGGTCTGATGCTGACGTCCATCGCGTTGGAGCTGCGCAGGATGACCCGTGACTTGGCCTTTCTGGTCTTCGGGGTGGCCCTGCCGGTGGTGATGTATCTGCTCTTCACCAACGTGGGCGGCGGGGACGGTGACAAGGGCTCCCATGACACCGCGGCGATGATCGGGATGGCGGCGTACGGCGCGCTCGGCGCGGCCCTGGCGAACGGCACGGGTGTGGCGGAGGACCGGGGGCGCGGCTGGCTGCGGCAGCTGCGGATCACGCCGCTGACTCCGCTGGAGGTGGTGGGGGCGCGGGCGGTGACCGGTTCGCTGGTGGTGCTGCCGTCGATCGTGGCGGTGATGGGAGCGGGGTTCCTGGTCAACGGGGTGCGGATGCCGGTGTTGCGGGCGCTCGCCCTGGTGGCGGTGTTGTGGCTGGGCACCCTGCCGTTCACGCTGCTGGGCCTTGGCAACGGCTACCGTCTGTCGGCCCAGAGCACGGGCATGGTCAACACGGCGGCCAGTATGGGGCTGTCCATCATCGGCGGGCTGTGGATTCCGCTGAGCGCCTTCCCGGACTGGTTCGGCTCGATCGCCGAGTGGACGCCCACGAATCGCTTCGCGCAGTTGGGGTGGGATGTGTCCGAGGGCGCGCTGCCGGCGGTCGGAGCGGTGGCGGTGCTGGCGGGGTGGTTCGCGGTGTTCGGCGCGTATGCGGCGGCCGCGTACCGGAGGAGCACCCACACCAGGTGAGCTGATGTTCCCCCCTTTTTCGCGGCTCGGTTCTCCCCCAGCTACCGCTGGGAGGTGCCCCCTGTCAGGTCGGCCGGGGCTTGCGGTCGACCTTCACAGTCCAGCCACCGCCCGTAGTGCGCCCGGTGACGCTCACGCGCACGTTGTCCTGGCGCACGGACAGGGTCTCCCCGACACCGAGCGGGGCGTCGGCGAGTTCGGGATAGACCGACTCGTTCCAGCACGCCCCGCTGCCGGGGTGGCCGTCCAGCACCTCGATGGGGCCGTCGCCCGAGGCGGTGTCATTGCGCACGCGGTAAATGAGCACGCCCTCGGTGCAGGTGGCGGCGTCGTTGCCGTAGGCGCCGCGTGCCTCGATGGCCAGCGCGGTGGTGGCGCCGGTGCGCACCACGACGAGGCGGGTGCGGCTGTCGTCGGCCGGGCTGCCGCCCGCCATGGGCGCGTCGAGGGGTTCGAGGGTGTGCAGGGTTGCGCCGGAGGCGCGCACACATTGGACCTGGCGCGGGCGCAACCATCCGAGCTTCCATTTGTGCCACCCGAAGGGGTCGGGCGCCAGCCCGAATTGGCTGCCCATCAGGTCCCAGTCGCCGACATAGGTGTCCCAGTCGCCCTCGCCGTCGGAGCTCTTCGGCCGGTGGTAGAGGTCGGGGAGGTCGAAGACATGGCCGGTCTCATGGGCCAGCACATTGCGGTCCGGCGGGTGGTTCTCGAATACGGTCACGAGCCGGCGCAGCTCGACCCCGTCGGCGCGCAGCGGCTGCTCGAAGTTGACCACTTTTGTCGCGTCGGCGTCCACGCCTGGGGCGTCTGGGTCGGCGACAAGGTAGACGACGTCATAGCGGCCGAAGTCGACCGAGGGGTCGGCGGCGGCGATGGCGTCGCGCAGATACGCGGCCCGCCGCCCGGCGTTCCAGTCGCGCTTTATGTCGTACGAGGTGGACGCCTCGGGCATGGTGATCCATCGCTTCGCGGCGTGCACCCGCAGCCTGAACTGCCCGTATGAGGCGCGCCGGAAGAATGCCGTGGTCGCGGGGATGTGATCGGTGGCCAGCCGTCGCGGAGTCACCTTGGGCGTGGCGTCCGGGAAGGAGAGGAAGACCATGGCCGCGTGGAGCGTGCGGACGGGGCGGGGGTAGCCGGCGTTCCAGGTGTCCACGCCCTCGGAGTGGTGCGCCCCGGTGCGTTCGAGCGTGCACGGCCCGCCCGCGCCCGCCGCGAAGGCGGGGCCGGACACCACGGTGGTGGCGATCATGGCGCTGAGGGAGGTGAGCACGGCCCCGGTGCGGCGCAGCCGAGGCGGGCGCCCCATACCCTCGGGCAGTCGACCTACCCCCGCGGGGAGTGGGTCCACCCCTTCGGGCGGCTGAGGACGCGCCATGTCGACCTCCCGGACCTAGACCGTCCACCCCATCCACCCTGAGGCGGATGTGTGCGGTACGCCCTGTTCGGCTGGCCCAGTCGAGTGAACCGGCCCCGATGCGGGTACGTAACAGACGGTCACAGTCGGTCGTGAGGGCAGTGGGTCCGTGCAGAGTCGAACAGATACGACCAAACACATGTACAAGGCAACGATAGTCGCGATCGCATGGTTGGAACGGCCGGAGCATGAGCCTCTATGATCGGCACATTTCCAGCGGGGACTCCCTATTCGGGCAGGCATTCAGGGCCCGCCCGGCACCCGGTGTGAGACATGCACAAGATGTGTACGACAGACCTGTACGAGACGAGCGCCACGCGGGAGCGAGCGGTGAGCGGATCCCCTGACGGCCAGGGCCGCGCGCCCGGCGCGACTCTGCCAACGATCACGGAACGTAACGCGGCGCCCAGCGCCGGGCCGCCCGGCAGCACGCCACCGCCCGGCACCGCGCCGAATGACTACCGCGCCGCGTTCAACGCGGCGCGGCTCGCCATGGCCGTCATCAACCGCGAGGGCATAGTGCTCGACGCCAACCCCGCGCTCGGCGCGCTGCTGGGCGCCGAGCCGGCCCGGCTGATCGCGCGCAACGCCGCGGACCTGGCCGATCTGCGCGAGGATCCGCGCACCTGGAGCGAGTACCGCGATGTGTTGCACGGCCGCCGCCGACGGCTGTGCTGCACCCGCCGGCTGCAACGCCCCGACGGCCATGCCCTATGGGCGGAGATCACCGTCGAGCCGGTGCCGGACAGCTGCAGTGTGCTGCTGTCGATGGCCGACGTCAGCGAGCGGCGCGATCTACAGGGGCGGCTGCGCCATCTGCAGATGCACGACCCGGTGACCCGGCTGCCCAACCGCAATCTCTTCTTCGAGCGGCTGGCCTCCGCGCTGGAGGCCGCCGCATACGACCGGGGCGGCACCGGGCGGATCGGGCTGTGCTACCTCGACCTCGACGGCTTCAAAGCCATCAACGACACGCTCGGCCACCGCGTCGGAGACCGCCTGCTCGGCGCGGTCGCCCAGCGGCTCACCGAATGCGCCGCGCCCGACGGCCATCTGGTGGCGCGGCTCGGCGGCGACGAGTTCGCCCTGCTGGTCCGGGACTCCACCGGTACGGAGCAGCTGTGCGAACTGGCCAGGTCCGTACTGGCGGCGCTGCAGCGGCCGTTCGACGTGGCCGGGCAGCGGCTGTCGGTGTCGGCCAGCATCGGCGTGGTGGAGCGGCCCGCCGCCGGAACGCACACCACCTGGCTGATGCAGGCCGCGGACACCACGCTGTACTGGGCCAAGGAGGACGGCAAGGCGCGCTGGACACTCTTCGACCCGGAGCGCAACGCCCACCGGATGACCCGGCAGGCGCTGTCCAGCACGCTGCGTCCGGCGGTCGAGCGGGAGGAGTTCGTGCTCGACTACCAGCCGCTGGTCGGGTTGGTCGACGGCGTGGTGAAGGGCGTGGAAGCGCTGGTGCGCTGGGAGCATCCGCGATTCGGCAGGCTGTCGCCGAATCGGTTCATCTCGCTGGCGGAGGAGAACGGCGCGATCGTCCCCCTGGGGCGCTGGGTGCTGCGGACGGCCTGCCGCCAGGCCCGCGAGTGGCAGTTGGCCCACCCCCTCAACCCGCTGATCGTCAGCGTCAATGTGGCGGTCCGCCAGGTCTGGGACTCGGATCTGGTCGCGGAGGTCGGCTCGATCCTCGCCGAGACCGGACTGCCGCCGCATCTGCTCCAGTTGGAGCTGACCGAGTCCGCCGTGATGGGCTCGGCGGGGCGGCCGCTCCAGGCGCTGCTGCAACTCAGCGAGATGGGGGTGGCCATCGCCATCGACGACTTCGGCACCGGCTACTCCAACCTCGCCTATCTGAGCCGGCTCCCCGTCTCCACGCTCAAGCTCGACGGATCGTTCGTCCAGGGGTTCCGGGCGGAGGAACACCCGAACCCGGCAGACGAAACGATCGTCCAGGCGCTCGTCGAGCTCGCGCACCGGCTCGGTCTCACGGTGACCGCCGAATGCGTGGAGAGCGCCGAGCAGGCGGAGCGACTGGCCCGGATCGGCTGCGACACCGGACAGGGCTGGTTCTACTCCCGCCCGGTGCCGCCGGACCGTATCTCCGCCATGATCGGCGGCCATCCGGCGGCCACGAGCGCGCAGTAAGCGGTGAAGTCGCGCGGTAAGGAGTGAAGCAGGGGTGAGCGTCGGTCAGGCTGTGGCCGTCGGCAGATCGTAGGCGTCGGCGATCAGCTCGTACGAGCGCAGCTTGGCCTCGGGGCCATGGACGTTGGCCGTTATCTTGATCTCGTCCACACCGGTCCGCTTGATCAGCCCGTCAAGCCCCTCGCGCACCGCGTCCGGGGTGCCGTACACGACGTTGGTCAGCCAGCTGTCGACGAAGTCCTCCTCGATGACATTGAACTCATGCGCCTCCGCCTCCTCGGGGGTCGGTATCAGACCGGGCCGCCCGGTGCGCAGCCGCACCATCGACAGCGCGCCGGTGAGCACCTGGCGGCGCGCCTCCTTCTCGTCCTCGGCCGCGAACGCCGAGACCCCGATCGAGGCGTACGGCCGGTCGAGGATCGCGGACGGCCGGAAGGACTGGCGGTAGAGGTCGAGCGCGGGGATGGTGTTCGCCGCGGAGAAGTGGTGGGCGAAGGAGAACGGCAGGCCGAGCGCCCCGGCGAGCCGGGCGCTGAAGCCGCTGGACCCCAGCAGCCACACCGAGGGCCGGTCGGCCGACTGCACCCCGCCGGGCGCCGTGCCCTGCACCGGCCCGGGGACGGCGTGGATGCGCGCGTAGCGGTGACCGTCCGGGAAGTCGTCGTCGAGGAACCGGAGCAGTTCGGCGAGCTGCTGCGGGAAGTCGTCGGCGCCCTCGTTCAGCCGCTCGGTGCGGCGCAGCGCGGCGGCCGTGGCCCCGTCGGTCCCCGGCGCCCGCCCCAGCCCCAGGTCCACCCGCCCGGGCGCCAGGGCCTCCAGCGTCCCGAACTGCTCGGCGATGACGAGCGGCGCGTGGTTGGGCAGCATGACCCCGCCGGAACCGAGCCGGATCCGCTCCGTATGCGCGGCCAGGTGGGCCAGGATCACCGCCGGGGAGGAGCTGGCGACGCCGGGCATGGAGTGGTGCTCGGCCACCCAGAACCGGTGGAAGCCCCGCTGCTCGGTGAGCTTGGCGAGCGCCACGGTGCTCCGCAGCGCCTGGGCGGCGGTCAGCCCGCTGCCGACGGTCGCCAGGTCCAGCACCGACAGCGGAATGGGGGCGCTTCCCTGGGGCGTGGCATAGACGCCGTGGTCCTGCGCCCCGCCCTGCTCACCCTGCGGGTCGCGCCCGCCCTGTGCGCTTGCTCGTCCTTCCGCGCCTTGCTGCCGGTTCTGCTCGCCCTGCTGGTTCTGCTGCTCGCCCTGCCGGTCTTGCTCGTCGGCCACGGTGGCCCGCCTCCCTGTCGCCCTGTCTGCGCCGCTCAGTGTGCGTCATTCCGCACCGCAGACTGGCAACCGGAGAATGGCTCCGTTTTATTCCCGCGCGGCTGCTGACTCGTCTCACGCGGGGCTCCTGACTCGTCTCACGCGGGGCTCGTGCTCGTCTCACGCCGCGCGGAAGAGCTCCCCGAGCCGGTCGGACGGCACCTCCCTCCCGAGCAGCCGCAGCCCCTCCCAGACCGTGACCTGGTTCGCCGTGAGCACCGGCTTGCCGACGGCCCCCTCCAGGTCGGGTATCCAGGCGGCGGTGTGCAGGGCGGTATCCGGAAGAAGCACCGCCTGGGCGTCGGGATGGTCGCCGGCGCGGGCCAGCCGCAGCACCTCTTCCCGGCCCCAGGTGCCGACCTCGGCGGCGGTGATGATCCCGCTGCCGCGCATCGCGACGACCTCCGCGCCCGCCGCCTTGAGAAAGGCCCTGAAGTGATCCGCGACATCCTCCGGATAGGTCGCGGCGATGGCCACCCGCTCGGCCCCGAGGGCCCGCACGGCGCGCGCGAAGGCGAAGGATGTGCTGGAGGCGGGCAGCCCTGCCCTCTCCGCCAGCTCGCGCACCTGCTCATGCGCGCCGTCCCAGCCGAAGACGAAGCTGGCGCTGGTGCAGGCCCAGACCACGGCCTGGGCGCCGCGCGCCTTCAGCTCCCCCACCCCGGCGGCGAGCCGGGCGGCCGAACCCATCTCCAGCAGGGCGTCCACACGATGGGCGTCCTCGCCGATGTCGGTGTGGACGAGGGGCAGCCGGACACCGGCATCGAGGATGGCTTCGAGCCGCGGATAGTCGTCCTCGGCGGAATATCCCGGGTAGAGGAAGCCCACGGTGTCGCCCACCGACTCGCCCTCAGCCCTGCCCGTCGCCGCTTCCACCATGGCTGCCTCCCTCTCAAGCGACCCCCACCGGCGCCGCCCCGTTCGCCTGACACTTCTCATACACCGCGGCCGCCCATCGCGTTCCCTCACACCGTCGGCGAATTACCTCCCGACTCATCCCGGTACGGGGCATCCCCCATCCCGGAGCCGAACGCCGAGTCCGGGCCGCCACCACTGCTGCCCGGCTCCCCGTCCGGCGCCGACGGCGGCCCGGCCAGCGCCGCCTCGGGCTCCGGCAGCGGCAAGGACGGGGCGGGATCAGTCAGCGGCACGGAGGGAATCACCACCGGCTCCACCGGCCCGACCAGGTGATCCATCGCCCCCGCGGCGGCTTCCACCGGATCGACGACCGGACCGCCAGGACCCGCCAGCCCCGACGTACTCGCCAACCCCGACGTACTCGCCAACCCCGACGTATCAGCCGCACCGGCCGAGTCGGCCAGCCCAGCCGGACCCGACATCCCCGCCGGGCCGCGCCGCGCCGCCGGGTCCAGCAGGGCCTGGTACGGCCCGACCGCCCGTTCGCCGACCGCCCGCAGCGCCGCCCACATCGTCACCTGGTTCGCCGAGAGCACGGGCATCCGCAGCTCGGCCTCCAACTGCGGGATCACGTCGTACGTGGGGAGGTTGGTGCAGCTGATGAAGAGCGCGTCGGCCGCGCCGACCACCGCCTGCCGCGCCATGTCGACCACGTCGCGGTAGGGCACCCTCCAGATGTGCCTGGTCAGCCCCAGGTACGCCCGCCCGGTCACGGTGATCCCGGCCTCGCCCAGGTACTCCTCCAGGGAGTCGGTCACCGACTTCGTATAGGGCGTCACCACGGCGATGCGCCGGGCGCCGATCTCCCGCAGCGCGTCGAGCAGCGCCCCCGACGTGGTGAGCGACGGCAACTCGCCCGCCTGCGTCATCGCCGCGCACATGGCGCGCTCACCGGCGACGCCGCCGACGAAGCTGCCCGAAGTGCAGGCGTACGCCACCACCTCGGGCGCGATCGCGCACAGGGCGCGCACCGCATCGTGCAGAGTTTCATGCTCGCTGACGAGCCGCGCCAGATCGAGGCTCACCTCGACCGGAACGAACGGAGTGCGCGTCAGATGCAAGGAGACCTCATCGGGCACCCAGCGCCACAGCTCACGATCGAGTGCGAAATCGAATGGTGCTACGACGCCCACGCCGCGCTGCGGCTGTGGGCCACCCAGAAAAGAGACGTCCATGAGCGAGCCCCAATACACAACGGAGGGCTGGACCATTGGCCAGAGGGAAAGAGCCGGCCTAATGCCGGGACGTCGGGACAGAAGCCGGAGCGATGCCGTTATTGACGACGGTAGTTTCCGCTGCCTAGCGTGGTCAATCCTCGCTCTGAGGCGACTTCCCGACACCCTCGACAGCCAAGCGCACCTACGTTTCGAAACGGTTTCTCGCCCATGACCGAAAGCACTGTGGTCGTCTTCGGCGACGACCCTCCCGTCCGTCTCGACCGGCTGGCCGGCCGCGCCAAGATCCTTGTGTGCGACGAGTCCTCGCTGCCCGAACTGCTCCCCGTCGCCGACGCCCTGCTCGTCTGGGACTTCACCTCCGACGCGGTTCGCGCCGCCTGGCCCGGCAGCGGGCCCAGGCCGCGCTGGGTCCACACCGCGAGCGCGGGCGTGGACCAGCTGATGTGTCCTGAACTGATCGAATCCGAAACGGTGTTGACCAACGCCCGGGGCGTCTTCGAACAGCCGATCGCCGAATATGTCGCGGGGATCGTCATCGCCATGGCCAAGGACTTCTACGGAAGTTGGGAGCTCCAGCGGCAGCGCCGCTGGCGCCACCGCGAGACGATGCGGCTCGCCGGGACCCGTGCGGTCGTCATCGGCGCCGGCCCGATCGGGCGGGCCATCGGCCATACGCTGGCCGCACTCGGCATCGTGGTCGATCTGGTGGGGCGTACGGCGCGCGCGGGCGTGCGCGGCGCCGACGAGCTGAACGGGCTGCTGTCGGAGGCCGACTGGGTGGTCTGCGCGGCACCGCTGACCGACGGCACACGCGGCATGTTCGGGCGGGAAGCCTTCGCCCGGATGAAGTCGAGCGCCGTGTTCATCAATGTGGGGCGCGGTCCGCTGGTTGTCCAGGACGACCTGGTGGCGGCGCTGGTCGCGCGGCATATCGCGGGCGCGGTGCTGGATGTGTTCGAGCATGAGCCGCTGGCCGCCGACGACCCCCTGTGGGACGTTCCGGGGCTGTTCGTCTCGCCCCATATGAGCGGCGACACGGTCGGCTGGCGGGACCAGCTCGCCGAGCAGTTCCAGGACAACTACGACCGCTGGGCCGCGGGAGAACCGCTGCTCAACGTGGTCGACAAGCGCCTGGGATACGTACCGGTCGACTAGAAGGAGAGGGTGGATGACCGATATCCACGATCTGACAGCCGTTCAACTCCTCGAGCGGTACGCCTCCGGCGACCTCTCCCCCGTCGAGGCGACCCGCGCCGCACTGGACCGGATCGAACAGATCCAGCCAGAGGTCAACGCGTTCAGCCGGGTAGACGCGGAGGCCGCGCTGCGTCAGGCCGAGGAGTCGGCCGAGCGGTGGCGGCGCGGCGAACCCGCCGGTCTGGTGGACGGGGTGCCGGTGTCCGTGAAGGACATCCTGTTGCAGCGCGGCGGCCCCACGCTGCGCGGCTCGCTGACCGTCGCGGCCGACGGCCAGGCGTGGGACGAGGACGCGCCCTCGGTGGCCCGGCTGCGCGAGCACGGCGCGGTGTTCCTGGGCAAGACGACGACCCCGGAGTTCGGCTGGAAGGGCGTCACGGACAGCCCGGTGTACGGGGTGACCGGCAACCCGTACGACCCGCGGCGCACCGCGGGCGGCTCCAGCGGGGGCAGCGCCGCCGCGGTGGCGCTGGGCGCGGGGCCGTTGAGCCTGGGGACGGACGGCGGCGGTTCGGTGCGTATCCCGGCGTCCTTCTGCGGCATCTTCGCGTTGAAACCCACCTATGGGAGGGTTCCGCTGTATCCGGCGAGCGCGTTCGGAACGCTCGCTCATGTGGGTCCGATGACCCGCGACGCGGCCGACTCGGCTCTGCTGATGGATGTGATCTCCGGCGCGGACTGGCGCGACTGGTCCCAGCTCGCGCCCCCGGAAGGCAGCTTCCAAGAGGCGATCACGGCGGGCGGGGGCGGCGTGGACGGGCTGCGCGTCGCCTACAGCCCCGCGCTCGGCGGGTCCGCGGCGGTCGATCCGGAGGTGGCGGCGGCGGTACGGCGGGCGGTGGACCTGCTGGCGGACCTCGGCGCGTCCGTGGAGGAGATCGATCCGGGGATAGAGGACCCGGTCGAGGCGTTCCACACGCTGTGGTTCAGCGGGGCGGCGCGGGTGGTGCAGCCGCTCGGGCAGGACAAGTGGGAGCTGCTGGACCCGGGGCTGCGCGAGATCTGCGCCCAGGGTGCCGCGTACAGCGCGCTGGACTATCTGGCCGCCGTGGATGTGCGTATGGCGCTCGGAAAGGCCATGGGCCGGTTCCACTCCGCGTACGACCTGCTGGTCACCCCGACGCTGCCGATCACCGCCTTCGAGTCGGGGGTCGAGGTGCCGAAGGGGTCCGATCACACGCGGTGGACGGGCTGGACGCCCTTCACCTACCCCTTCAACATGACCCAGCAGCCCGCGGCGAGCCTGCCCTGCGGGCTGTCCGCCGACGGGCTGCCGATCGGGGTGCAGCTGGTGGCCGCCCGCCACGCGGACGCGGTGGTGCTGCGGGCGGCGCACGCGCTGTACGAGGCGGGTCTCGCGGACGGCGTCAGGCCGCCGACAATGGCTGGCTGACGAGGGTGTTCGGCTGACGACGGACGGCTTAGGACGCCCCGCCGACCGACTGACGACGAGGGCCGGCTGACGACGGCGACCCCAGCCGTCCCGTCCCACCCGGGCCGCACAGCCCGGATGGGACGAGACGGGCCGCCTACGCCCGCCGGAAGCTCAGCGTCTCCCCCAGCGCCCCGGCCCGCCACAGGTCCTGGCAGGCGTCGGCCATCCGGTCGAGGCCGTCGACGACCGCGCCCCAGACGATGCCCGGCACCCACCCCGCGTCGCCGTTGATCAGCAGGTTGTTGCGCTCGTAGAAGAGCGCGAGGTCGACGACCCGCTGCTGCCCCTGGTGCTTGGCCTGCTGCTCATAGCCGTAGGAGGCGGTGCCCAGCTGGGTGTCGGTGAAGCTGAAGTAGCACAGGTCGCCGGGGATGGGGGTGATGGTCGGGTTCTCCAGGGGCGGCTCCTCAGGGGCGAAGGGAGGCAGCAGCGCGTAGATCTCGTTGCGCGCGTACTTGGCGTGGTAGACGTCGCCGCCCAGAGGCAGCGCGTTCCACACCGCCTCACAGGTGATGGGCGCGCGGTCGTCGAGGAGTTTCGCCGTACAGCTCACGCCCCGCTTAGCGAGCGAAACCTCGATAAACCGGTCAGCCATGACATTCCTCCCACTCGTTTCCGGACCAGTTGCCGGGAGCCCCTACCCAGACCGGCCAAGCGTCAAGGGCCGAAAAGGATCTGCATATATTCCGCGCGGTCGGGTAGCCGCGCGCCCATGGCTCCACCACGAGGGATACACAAGGACATCAGCGGAAGACGGCTGAACCGCCGCGCGCTTCTGGCGGGCGGGGCGGCCATGGGTCTGCTGGGCGCCACGGCCTGTAGCCGGGTGTCCAGCGCCGATTCCAAGGACGGGGGAAACCTGCTGAGTCGCCTGCGGTCGCAGGGGACGGTACGCCTGGGTATCGCGGGTGAGATCCCGTTCGGCTACATCGACAAGAACGGCGACTTCACCGGCGAGGCGCCGGAAATCGCGAAGGTGATCTTCAAACGGCTGGGGGTGGCACATGTCCAGCCGGTTCCGACCGAGTTCGCGTCGCTGATACCGGGGCTGCGCTCGCAGCAATTCGACGTGGTCTCCGCCGGTATGTACATCAATCCGGACCGCTGCCAGCAGGTGATCTTCTCGGACCCCGACTACCGCGTCCGTGACTCGTTCATCGTACGCAAGGGCAACCCCAAAAACCTGCACAAGTACGAGGATTTCGCCAAATCGGGGGCGAAGCTCGCCAGCGGCTCCGCGTACGCCCAGATCGGCTACGCGGTCAACGCCGGGGTGAAGGAGAGCGACATCATGGTGCTCCCCGACCAGCTGGCCGGGCTGCTCGCGGTCGAGCAGGGCCGCGCGGACGCCTTCGCGGGTACGGCGGTGACGGTGCGCAATGTGATCCGGCAGAGCGGGGGCCGCCGGGTCGAGGCGACCGAGCCGTTCCAGGCGCTGCTCGACGGCAAACCGGACATCGGCGCGGGCGGTTTCGCCTTCCGGCCGGAGGAGACCAAGCTCCGGGACGCCTTCAACGTCGAGCTGCACAAGATGAAGAAGAGCGGCGAACTCCTGCGCATCGTCCGGCCGTTCGGCTTCACCAAGGCCGAGATGACGGATCTGACCGCCAAGGAGCTGTGCCGATGACGTCCGGACTGTGGGAGAAATGGCTCCTTCCGGGGGTCTGGATCACCATCCAGCTCACCCTCTACAGCGCGCTCTTCGCCACCGTCGTCGCCTTCGGCGTCGGCATCGCCCGTACCTCCAGGCTGTGGATCGTCCGCTTCCTCACGGGCTTCTATGTCGAGGTCTTCCGGGGCACCTCGGCCCTGGTGCTGATGTTCTGGCTGTTCTTCGTGATGCCGCTGGGGTTCCAGTTCCAGCTGCTGCCGATGTGGGCGGCGGTGCTCGCCCTGGGCCTGACGTACGGCGCGTACGGCTCCGAGATCGTGCGCGGCGCGATCGCCGCCGTGGCCCCGGCGCAGCGCGAGGCGGCGATCGCGCTCAGTTTCACGCCCGCGCAGCGGATGCGGCGGGTGATCCTGCCGCAGGCGATCCCCGAGATGATCCCGCCGTTCAACAACCTTCTGATCGAGCTGCTGAAGGCGACCGCGCTGGTCTCCGCGGTGAGCGTCGCGGACATCACCTTCGCAGCCCAGCTCTCGCGGCTGGCGACCGGTGACAGCCTGGAGATCTACTCGATCATCCTCGCCCTCTACTTCGTGCTGGCCTTCGTCCTCACCCGGCTGATGCGTCTGCTGGAGCGGCGCGCCAAGGCGGGCATCGGGCAGGCGCCGGAACAGCGCAGGAAGGGCCCGCTGGTGACCCGGAAGCTGTCCGCCGCCCAGGAGACCGAGCAGTCCACCAACCTGATCACGGCAGGAGGTGCCCAGTGAACTGGGACTGGGACGTCGCCAAGGACTTCCTCCCCGAGCTGGGCGACGGGCTGCTGATCACCCTCGAGGCGACCGCCCTGGGCTCGGTGCTCTCGTTCGCGCTCGGCCTGGTGTGGGCGCTGGCCTTCCGCTCGCCGACGCGCTTCGTACGCTGGCCGGTGGCCGCGGTGGTGGAGTTCATCCGCAACACCCCACTGCTGGTCCAGTTGTTCTTCTTCTACTACGTGCTGCCGACCTGGGACATCAAGTTCTCCGCGCTGACCACCGGGGTGATCGCGCTCGGCCTGCACTACTCGACGTACACCGCCGAGGTGTACCGGGCCGGTATCGACGGGGTGCCCAAGGGCCAGTGGGAGGCGTGCACCGCGCTCAGCCTCTCGCGCGGCCGCACCTGGATCTCGGTGATCCTGCCGCAGGCGATCCGCCGGGTGGTGCCGGCCCTCGGCAACTACGTGATCGCGATGCTGAAGGACTCGCCGATGCTCGCCCTCATCGGGGTCGTCGACATGCTCCAGAAGGCACGGGCGCACGGCGCCACGTCCTTCGAGTACATCGAGCCCTACACGATGGTCGGCATCGCCTTCATCCTCATCGCCTATCCGGCATCCCTTCTCATGCGAGCCCTGGAGCGTCGCCTTGGCCACTGAAACCGAGCACAAGAACCCTGCCGTGGACGGCAGTGAACTGATCCGATTCGACCGGGTGACCAAGCGCTTCGGCGACAACACGGTCCTCGACGACCTCGACTTCTCGGTGTCCTCCGGGAAGCATGTGACCCTCATAGGCCCGTCCGGGTCCGGCAAGACCACGATCCTGCGGCTGCTGATGACGCTGATCAAACCGGACCAGGGCAAGATCCAGGTCGACGGCGAATGTCTCACCCATGAGAACCGCGGCGGGAAGCTGGTCGAGGCGAGCGAGAAGCACACCCGCGAGGTGCGCAAGAAGATCGGGATGGTCTTCCAGCAGTTCAACCTCTTCCCGAACATGCGGGTGCTGCGGAACATCACCGAGGCCCCGGTCCATGTGCTGGGCCTGAGCAAGGACGAGGCCGAGGAGCGGGCCCGCGAGCTGCTGGACCTGGTCGGGCTCGGCGACAAGTGCGACGCCTACCCGACACAGCTGTCGGGCGGGCAGCAGCAGCGGGTGGCGATCGCGCGGGCGCTGGCGATGCGGCCGCGGGTGATGCTGCTCGACGAGGTGACCTCGGCGCTCGACCCGGAGCTGGTGGCCGGGGTGCTGGACGTACTGCGTGATATCGCTCACACGACGGACATCACGATGCTGTGCGTCACGCATGAGATGAACTTCGCCCGGGACATCTCCGACGAGGTGTTGATGTTCGACTCGGGCCGGGTGATCGAGGCCGGGCCGCCGGAGAAGATCTTCACCGAGCCGGAGCACGAGCGTACTCGGGAATTCCTGAGCGCCGTGCTCTAGCGGGCGCGATGGCGGCGGACCGGCAGCCCCGCCGGTCCGCCTCCCACAGAGCATGCCTATGGCATATGCCAGGGTGGCGCACCGCTGCTGAGCGGGCCCGTCGCACACCATCAATATGCTCAACACCCGCACCGAATCGCCCGCTTGGCGGCTATCGTGGTACGAAGCCGCGCCGCGTAAAGCTGCCATTCGGTGTCCTAAGGTGCTGACCCTATGGCCATGACCTGCGGCGACGGCGCCGACGCAAGCGGTCACAACCTGCTAGGGGGGAAACCGTGGCGCTCAAGCCCGAGTCGACCGCGCCGTTCCACTCGGTACGGCACGCCCTCCGGGTCCTCGAAGTCGTCTCCCACCACACCAACGGCGTGACCGACGCCGGCATCGCCCGCGAAACCGGCCTCCCACCCGCGCACCTCGCCCAGCTGCTGCGGATGCTGCGCCGCGAGGGCTATGTGGAGCAGGTCGCCGACGGGGCCTATGTCGCCGGCACCTCCCTGTCCCTCCTGGGTTCCGCAGGCCCCGACCGCCAGACCGCGGTCGAGCACAAGCTCCAGAAGTCGCTCGCCGCCCTGCGCGACTCGGTCGGCGCGGCGATCTACCTCAGCCGCTATATCGACGGCGAGGTCCGGATCACCCAGTACGCCGACAGCCCCCACACCCCCAAGGTCAACGAGTGGGTCGACTTCCGCTCCGCGGCCCACGCCCTTGCCGTCGGCAAGTGCCTGCTGACCCAGCTCGACCATGACGGCCGCCGCGACCATTTCTCCCGCCACAAGACCGTGCGGTTCACCTCCCGCACCACGACCAACGAAAAGGTCCTCTTCCGCAAACTGGAGAGCCAACCCGCCACGGTCCCCGTCCTCGACCTGCAGGAATACGCCGTCGGCACCGTCTGCGCCGCCGTCCCCATAACCGCCGGCCGCGCCGCCGGCTGTCTGGCCCTCTCCCTCCCCCTGGAGCACGCCCACCGCCTGCGCCAGGCCGCGTACACCCTGAACCGGGAGGCGGCGCCGGTGCTGCTGTCCCTCACGATCTGAGGGGCCGCGAGCTGGGCGGTCAGGACCACCCCTCCAGGGCGGGTAGTATTTACGACGTCAGCAGGCGCCGCTAGCTCAGTTGGTTAGAGCAGCTGACTCTTAATCAGCGGGTCCGGGGTTCGAGTCCCTGGCGGCGCACTCGTGATCAAGAGCTGACGTGGGGCTCCTCGGTTTTCCGAGGGGCCCTTTTCGTATGCCGGACCGCGTGCGGGGACCGAGGCCCGAGGGTCTACTGGAAACGACAGGCATGGTCCGCCGGAAGACTCTCCACACAGGAGCGGCCCGTGAAGCTGACATTTCTCGAGAAGCTCTACGCACGGCCGGCTCCCGTCGCCTGCGCCTACCTGGACACCTCACGCGACATCGACGATCCGGACAAGGCCATCGGGCTGCGCCGGCGGCACCTGCAGGACACCCTGGCCGCACAGGGCACCGACGCCGCCACCCTGGCCGCCGTCGCCGGATCGGTGGGCACCGACCGCGACCTCCCCGGGCGGCACGGGCAGGCCATCTTCGCGAGCCATGGTCAACTGCTGCTGGCGGAGGAACTGCCCGAGCCGCCGACGGGGGAAGTCGCCACGTTCACCGAGTTGCCGGATGCGATGCCGCTGGCGGTCCAGCATGCACCGGACATCCCGTACGTAGCCGTCGTCGCGAAACACGCCGACCAGCGAGGAGAGCCCCGTGCCGTGCCGAAGGAGCTGGAGGTCGAGTTCCAGCCCGGGAGGTGGGCCTTGATCCAGGTCGTGCCCGCTACCGACGCCGGCGGCCGGGCGTCTCCGCTCTCGTCGTCATCAGCCATGTCACCGTACGGCTGATGTCGGACGCCGAGACGATCCCGACGAGCCGGTCTCGGTCGACCACCAGGACCCGGTGCTCGGCACCGGGTTCCATACGCGGCAGCAGATCCGCCAGCGGGTCGTCCGGCCCTACGACCGTGACCTGCGACAGCGGCAGCATGATCTTCCGCATCGACACTGTGTCCCGCAGCGCCTCCGGCACGCGCCTCGCCGCGTCCAGGGTCACCAGGCCGGCCGGAGTCCCCCTGGCGTCGACCACCGGGAACGCCGAATGCCGGTAGCGGTAGGACGGGCCGGCCAGGAAATCCGCCACGGTGAGGTCCCCGGCCGCGGTGACCGGGTCCGGTGTCATGGCGTGCCGCACCGGAACACCGGCTAGCACCCCGCGCAGCTGTGCCTGCCGCCCTTCCGCCGTGGCGACCCCGACGAGGAACCAGCCGATCAGGACCAGCCACAGCCCGCTGAAGACGACCCCGCGCAGGAAGAGCAGCAGGCCCAGCACCACCAGGAACCAGCCGAAGACGCGGCCCGCCGCGGTCGCCCCGGTGGTCGCGCGCAACCGGTCTCCCGTACGCCACCACAGGAAGGCGCGCAGCAGCCGGCCACCGTCGAGTGGAGCGGCGGGGATGGCGTTGAAGATCGCCAGCAGAATGTTGATCCCCGCGAGCCACGCCACCGCCTCGACCACCAGTCCCGGCGCGGACGCCACCTTGAGCAACCACGCGACCAGCGTGAACAGCCCTCCCAGAGCCAGGCTCACCAGCGGCCCGATGCCCGCGATCCGCAGCTCGGCCGCCGGGTTCGGCGCCTCCGTCTTGATCCTGGCCACCCCGCCGAGCAGCCACAGCACGATGTCGTCGACATCGATGCCATTGCGCCGGGCCAGCACGGCGTGCGCCAGTTCATGCGCGAGGAGCGAGGCCAAGAAGACCACGGCGGCCAACAGCCCGACCGCCCAGTACGCCACCCATGGATGTCCTGGGTACACCGCCGGAAGGCGGCCCTCCGCGAGGCCGAACGCGATGATGGCGAAGATGAGCAGTACGCTCCAGTGCACCCCGACCCGGACCCCTGCGATCCGCCCCAGCCCGAACGTCGCCCGCACGGCACTGATGGCTAACCCGTGGTGTACGTCAGGCAGTGCGCCGCGTTCTTCTCGGCGCCCACCGAGATGCCGGGAGCCTGACACTCGAAGTCGACGTTGTGCCGACAGTCGGCCATCTTGCAGGCACCGACATGGCCGACCGCGGAGGGATCGCCGCCCTTGTGCAGGGCGTTGAAATACGTGTCGCACTGAGCGCGTGGTGGATCGCCGACCGTGATCGCCAGCGCATGGCAGCCGCCGTCCCTGTTGTAAGCGCAGTCCCACACCTCGCACTCGTCCACAGCGGGCATTTCCATATGCTTCTCCTGGCCCTTCGTGATCAGGTCTCGTCATGTGACGTCTTACGGCGCCTTCGGGACAGCAGCGGCCCGTTCTCACGGTGACCCGACTTCTCCCCCGCCGCAGCGGCACCACGTCCGTCGGTGCACGAGTTCACCCGTACGCGGGCGGTGCCCTGGTCCGTCACCTATTGAGGCGATCCGCTACAGACCGTGCCCCAGCGGGGCCGGTGCCCGGGGACACTGGCGTCCTCCAGGAAAGGGGGCAACATGACGGTTGTGGCTGAGTGCACGTCTTACACGCTGGTGGAGGCCTTTGAGAAGCTCGCCTCTACCGCACCCGAAACCGTCAGGTTGGAGTTCATCAACGGACGGATGGGGGAGAAACCCAGATGGGGTCCTGATGACCGTCGAGGTCACGTCGTACGACTGGGACACCGACCGCCGCGACCGGCAGGAGAAACCGGCCGCTTACGCTGCTGCGGACATCCCTGTCTACCTCCTCGTGGACCCGCGATGCCTGCGTGGTCATCGTGCACACCAACCCCGACCCGAAGCGCGGCTGGTACCTCGACATCCACCAGGCGCCCTTCGGCGAGCAGGTCGCGCTCCCCGAGCCGGTCGGCATCACCCTCGACACGGACATCCTGAAGAACTACGTCCGCTGACAGATCCGCGCCCGACACCGGGCCCTCGGCGGACACCCGCCGCCAGGACAGCGGCGGGTACGCGCTCAGGGGCGTACCGGGCTGCCGACCCGCCTCCGGGTCCGGCTCCGGTCTCGTCGAGGTCCCTTTTGCGTAGTGGCGGGGTTACGAGGATGGACCTACATGGATCGGTGCGGGCGGCGGCAACGGCGTGTCGTTCCCCGTGGTGCGGCCGTCCTTCCACACCTGCCACTTATCGCTGTCAAGCGCCTCCCCACCGGGCCCGGATCCGCGCGCAGGTCGTGCTCCTCGCGGCGCGGGGCCGCTCCAACGCACGCATCGCCCGCGGGACCGGCACCCCGGTCCGGCGCCCACGGACGCCAGCCCCTCGCTTCACGGTGGGGGCCACGGCGACGCGGGACGCCGCCGCTCTGTTGTTGAGACGTCGAGGTCCGGGCCTCCTGAGGCGTTCGTCCCGCGAATCAGGGCCTCCTGGTGCTTGGTGCGGGTTCGCACCCAGCTACCTGGAGGCCCTGCCTTCATGCCGCGGCCACCGGAAGATCACCCGACCGCAGGCTCGGCGGCAGCCTTGATCAGGTAAAGGTGCGGACCGCCCGGACCAGGGCGCTGATCTCCTCCTCGGTGTTGTAGTAGTGGACCGATGCCCTGAGGAGCTCCCTGAGGCCGCGCTCGTCCATGTCCAGGCGGGTGGAGGCCGTGCGCGACACGCTGATGTTGATTCCCTGTTCGGCCAGGGACGACTTCACCCGAGCCGCGTCGCCGCCGTCCACTGTGAATGTGGTGATGCCGCAGCGCTGGACACCCAGATCCCTGGCACGCACGCCGGGGATCTCCGCGAGCTGCCCTCGCAGAGCCTCCGCGAGTGCGGCGACGCGCCTCTGGATCCGTGGCAGACCCCAGGCGAGGGCGTAGTCGATGGCGGCGCCAAGGCCGAGCTGAGCAGCGTAGTTGACCTCCCAGGTCTCGAACCTGCGTGCGTCCGGGCGCATTTCGTATCGGTCACGCGCCGTCCAGGTGGCGGCATGCAGGTCGAGAACCGGCGGGACGAGCTGGTCGAGCACGGCCCTGCGCACATAGAGCAGCCCTGTCCCTCGTGGTCCGCGCAGATACTTGCGGCCGGTCGTGGAGAGCAGGTCGCAGCCGACCTCTTCCACATCGACGACGAGTTGCCCCACCGACTGGCAGGCGTCGATAAGGTACAGAGCCCCCGCCGCACGGGCGATCTTGCCGACCTCGGCCGCGGGATTCACCAGGCCCCCGTTGGTGGGGACATGGGTGACCGAGATGACCCGGACCCGCTCGTCCACTGCTGCCCGCAGGGCGTCGAGCGATATCTGTCCGTACTCGTCATTGGGGATGACATCGACCTGGACCCCGTACCGCTCGGCGACCTGCAGATACGCGATGAAGTTGCTGCCGTACTCGGCCATGCTGGTGAGGACGCGGTCTCCGCGGCGGAACGGGATGCCGTAGAAGGCCATGTCCCAGGCGCGGGTGGCATTGTCGACCAGTGCGATCTCGTCGCGGTCACAGCCGAGGAGCCGCGCTGCGGAGTCGTACACCGCCTCGATGTTCTCGGAGGCATGGGCGGCCGCCTCGTAGCCGCCCATGTCCGCTTCCAAGTACAGGTGGCGGGTGGCAGCGTCGATGACCTGCTGGGGCATCAGTGCGGCGCCCGCGTTGTTGAAGTGCGCCACCTTGGTGCACCCCGGGGTGTCGGCGCGCGCCCGGGCGACGTCCTCCGGCGAGTAGTCCCTGTACAACGCCGCCTGCCCTGCGCTTTGTGTCGCCGTCAACTCGCTTGCTCCCACCGTGCTGGCTTCTGTGGCCTTTCCTCCCCGGTCTCCGGGCCAGGCACATCGTGCGCGACGAGGCGCAGGAACGCCTTCGCGCGAGGGTGGACCGGATGGTTCAGGAAATCTTGTGGCGGCCCGGATTCGAGGACGATGCCGCCGTCCATGAAGACGACCCGGTCGGCCACCTCCCGGGCGAACTCCACTTCGTGTGTGACGACGACCATGGTCATGCCGTCGTGTGCGAGTTCGCGCATCACTTCCAGGACCTCCGCGTGCAGCTCGGGGTCGAGTGCCGAGGTCGGCTCGTCGAAGAGGACGACCTCCGGTTCCATGGCCAGCGCACGTGCGATGGCGACCCGCTGCTTCTGGCCGCCGGACAGCCGTGAGGGGTACTCGGCCGCCTTGTCGGCGAGGCCGACGCGGTCGAGCAGTTCCCTGCCCAGCGCCACGGCGGCGTCCTTGGGCATGCGCCGCACGCAGAGCGGTCCTTCGACGACATTGCCCAGGGCGGTCATGTGCGGGAACAGGTTGAACTGCTGAAACACCATTGCTGTACGGTGCCGGATCATCCGCACCTGCCGGATGCGCTCCTGCCTGCGCATCGCGCCGCCGCATTCCACGGAGCAGCCGCAGATGGCCACCGTGCCGGCGTCGGGCTCCTCCAGCAGGTTCATGCAGCGGATGAGCGTGGTCTTGCCGGAGCCCGAGGGCCCCATCACCACGACCACCTCCCCGCGGGCCACGGTGAGATCGACGCCCTTCAGCACCTCGAGCGAGCCGAACCGCTTGTGCAGGCCGCGTATGTCTATCTGGTCTGTCTGGTTCATGCGTACGCCTTCCCCAACCGGCGCTCCAGAGCGCCCTGCCCCACCGACAGGAGGGTGTTGATCAGCCAATAAGCGGCACCTGCCACGAGAAGGGCCTCCATGTAGCGGAACGTCGAGCTGCCGATGCTTTCCGCAACCCTGGTGAGTTCGACGACGGTGACCGCGGAGGCCAGCGAGGTGTCCTTCATCAGCGCGATGAACCGGCTGCCGATCGGAGGCATGGCGACCCGCACCGCCTGCGGCGCGACGATCCGCCGGAGCATCTTCCAGTACGGCATGCCCATGGAGTGGGCCGCCTCCCACTGTCCGCGGTCGACGGCGATGATGCCGGCGCGGAAGTTCTCACTGAGGTAGGCGGCGGCGTACACCGTGAGCGCGAGAATCGCCGACGGGATCGGCTCGATCATGATGCCGATCTGCGGGAGACCGTAGTAGACCAGCATGATCTGGATCAGCAGCGGTGTCCCCCGGAACAGCGACACGTAGACGATGGCGAGCCCCTTCAGCAGCCGGAACCGGGAGATCCTGGCCAGCCCCACCAGCAGGCCGAGGGCGCATCCGAGGACGAACGACACCACGCCGAGCTCAAGGGTGACGCCCATGGCTCTAAGGAGGTCGGGGAAGTTTTGGACGATGAGGTCCATGGTCGGATTCCTCCTCTTCGTCAGCCCGCTTGGTGCGCGGGCAGATTGCGGAGCTCTTCGGCCATGTCGAGGCCGCCGAGCCAGCGGCTCGAGATGGCCGACAGAGTGCCATCGTCGATCATGTCGTTGAGGGCCTTGTCGACCTTCTGCTTGAAGTCCTTCTGGCCTTTACGGAACGTCATGCCGTTGACTTCGGTCTCCAGCAACGCTCCTGCGGCATTGACACTGAGGTTGTTCTTGTCGGCGAGATAGGCGCCCTGGAACTTCGAGACGAGTGCCGCGTCGGCCCGGCCCTGCCCGACGTCCGTCAGCGCGAGCGTGGCGTTCTTGTACGTCTTGATCTGCGCGCCCGGGATCTTGGTGCGGGCGTACTCGGCCTGGGTGGTGCCTTCCGTCACCGCGATGCGCTTTCCGCGCAGGGAGGAAAGGCCGGTGAGGGACGTGTTGCCCTTGCCCACGAATACCGAGACGCCGTTGACCTCGTAGGGACGGGAGAAATCGACCTGCTTCTTGCGCTCGGAGGTGATCGTCTGACCCGAGATGACGATGTCGAACCGATTGGCCTGCACACCGCCGATGAAGCTGCCGAAGTCCGATCCGATGAACTCGACCTTGTCGATGCCGAGCCGCTTGGCCAGCTCATGCGCCACGTCGACGTCATAACCGACGGGCTTGTTGTCTTCGAGGAAGTTCCACGGCGGGTTCGCCTCGGTGAGTGCGACTCTCAGGGTGCCATTCGAGCGCGCCTTGTCGAGGATGTTGGCGGGGGAGTCGGCCGAGCAGCCGGCGGTCAACACCGCGCCGGAGACGAGCAGTGCCGCAAGCCGCCGGCATGGGGAGGAGGTCAGAGTGGTGATCATGATCGCAGTCCTTCGTGCGCAGCAGTCGTGGCCATTACGCGGTGGCATGAAGCCGCCTCGTCCTCGATGACGGGCAGGTCGCGTGTGGGGGTGGGTGGAGGGCTGCGGCTGATCTGAGGGTTAGGGGTGCATCCAGAGAGTGCGCCTTACTGCAGAGGGACGTCAAGTACCTGGGGGGGGTATTTACGCTGGGGTAACAGGGGGCGATCGCTGCCTTTCGGCGATTCGTGGCATAAACGCCCCCATTGGGGCATCTCTGCGCCAGTGGGGGCAGCTCTGCTGCCAGTCGCACGACATCATGGTCCGCCGTGCTGCTGCGCCTGGCCTACCTCGCCGTGACCAACACGTTCGCCATTCTGCGCTTATTGCCGATGAGCGACCGGGACAAGGACATCGAGACTCCGGAAGTCCTCCGGGGCTGATCATGTAGCTGGCTCGGCGGAGGATTCTTCCTGGTGATCGGCGGTGTGCCGGTTGATCCTGGCCAGTAGATCGTCCAGGTCGGAGGTGGTGAACTTCCACTGAAACGGCTGTGCTGTGGCGTTGTCTCAGGCGGTCGGCGGCCGCCGCCGCGTTGTACCGTTCGTTGCTGGCCGACCGCCAGGTACTGGTCGTCCTGGACAAGAAGATGCCTCAGCGGGACCCGCTTCGGCCTGTATGAGTACTCCGGGGAGGCGGGCGGCAAGACGCGTGCACCGAGACGGCGTCGGGGGGGGGGGGGGGGGGGGCCCCCCCCCGCCCCCCCCCCCCCCCCCCCCCCCCCCCCCCCCCCCGGCCCCCCCCCCCCGCCCCCCCCCCCCCACCCCAGGGGGGGGGGGGGATGAAGA
>NZ_JBIRSJ010000007.1:557080-566468 GCF_044334165.1 Streptomyces sp. NPDC020845
CCACCGCGCGCTTGGTCTCCACCGGGGGGGGGGGGCCCGCCCCGCCCCTCCCCCCGCGGCGCCGCGGGGCCCCCCGGGGGCCGCGCGCCGGGCGCCCCCCGCCCCCCCCCCCGGCCGTTCGGGGCCTGGTGTCAGCCCGCCTTCTTCACGAACTCCGTGGTGTAGGTCTTGTTCAGGTCGACCTTGGCGTTCTTCAGGTTCGGGTTGAAGGACTTCAGGACGCGCTCGACCGTCGCCGGGCCGTCCGCCGGCATGACGCCGTCCTTGGTGAACATCGGCAGGGTGGACTTGATCGCCTGGGCGTAGAGCTCCTTGCCGCCCTGGGCGTAGTCGGCCGGCATCTTGGCGGCGATTTCCTCGGGGGTGTGGGTGGACATCCACTTGAGGGTCTTCACGAAGGCGTTGGCCAGCTTCTGGACGGTGTCCTTGTGGCTGTTCACCCAGGACGTGTTCATGTAGAGGCTGGAGGAGGGGTACGGGCCGCCGAGGGCGGCCTTGGAGCCTTCGGGGGTGCGCATGTCGAGGAGGATCTTGCCGAGCTTCTGGTCCGTGATCTGGGCGACGGTGGGGTCGGTGGTCATGCCGCCCTGGATCGCGCCCTGCTTCAGGGCCGCGATGAAGGTCTGGCCGGCGCCGACCGCGACCGGGGTGAATTCGCTGGTCTTCACGCCGCTGTTCACGGCCAGGTACTTGGTGAGGAAGTCGGTGGAGGAGCCGAGGCCGGTGACGCCGAGCTTCTTGCCCTTGAAGTCCTTGGGCGAGGTGATCTCCCCCGCCGCCTTGTTGGAGACGATCTCCACCTCGCCGGGTGCGTGGGAGAACTGCACGACGGACTCCACCTGCTTGCCCTTGACCTGGAGGTCCAGCGTGTGGTCGTAGAAACCGACCGCGCCCTGCACCTCGCCGGCCACCAGGGAGGTTTCGGCCTGGACACCGGCCGGTTCGCTGAGGAGCTGGACGTCGAGGCCCTCGTCCTTGAAGTAGCCGAGTTGCTGGGTGAGCATCGCGGGCAGGTAGATGACCTTGTCCAGGCCACCCACCATGATCTTGACCTTGCCGTCCTTGCCGTCCCCGCCGGAGTCGCTGCCGCATGCGGTGAGGGTGGTCAGGGAGAGCGCCGCGGCGACGGCCACCGCGGAGATCTTGGCGTAGCTGCGCATGTCACACGTCCTTGGGAGAAAGAGGGTTTCAGAAGGGGGAGGGAGAAGGGCGCGTCAGTGGTCCGCGCCCGGCTGGGCCGGCTTCCAGCGGAACAGCCGCCGCTCCAGGAAGGTCAGCACGCCCTCGGCCAGCAGGGCCACGACGGCGAGGATCACCATCGCCGCGTACACCCCGGCCGCGTTGAACGTGGACTGCGAGGTCGCGACCAGCAGCCCGATCCCCTTGGTGGCGCCGATGTACTCGCCGACGATCGCGCCGATCAGCGCGAAGCCGAAGCTGACATGCAGGCTGGTGAAGATCCACGAGGTGGCGGAGGGGATCACGACCTGCAGGGTGACCTGGCGGTTGCTCGCGCCGAGGATGCGGGAGTTGGCCACCAGGTTGCGGTCGACCTCCCGTGCCCCCTGGAAGGCGTTGAAGAACACGGGGAAGAAGACCAGTACGACCGCCGAGGCGACCTTCGAGGCCGGTCCGAGGCCGAACCAGATGAGGAAGATCGGGGCGAGGACGATACGGGGCAGTGCGTTGAGCACCTTGATGTAGGGGCCGAGTACGTCGGCGAGGAAGCGGGCCCGGCCGAGGCCGATGCCCAGGACCACGCCGGCGGCCACGCCGATGGCCCACCCGATCAGCGCCTCCTGCAGCGTCGTCCAGACCTGTTCCCAGAGCGGGCCCTGGGCGGTGCCGTTCTGGATCCAGTCCTTCAGCTGGTCCCAGACCTTCGAGGGCATCGAGAAGTTGAACGGGTCGATGACCGAGGTACGGGCGAACCACTCCCACAGCCCCAGCACCGCGACCAGGACCAGCGCGCGGGTGCTCTGGACGAGGATCGCGCGTTTGCGGGCGGCGCGGGCTCTCGCTGTCGTACGGCTCGCGCCCTCTTTGGCCGCGTTGTGTTTGCGTACGGCGGTCGTCGTCTCAGCCATTCGAGGCTCCTCTCTCGCGGGTGATCCGTACCTCTTCGCCGAGCGAGGCCCAGATCTCGCGGTAGATCTCGATGAACCGGGGCTCCAACCGCACCGACTCGACCTTGCGGGGCCGTGGCAGATCGATCTCGAACACTTCCTTGACGGTCGCCGGGCCGGCCGTCATGACCACGACCTTGTCGGCGAGGGCTATCGACTCCTCGAGGTCATGGGTGACGAAGACGACGGAGGCGCCGGTCCCTGACCACAGCTCGAGCAGTTCGTCGGACATCAGCGCCCGGGTCTGGACGTCGAGCGCCGAGAACGGCTCGTCCATGAGCAGGATCTCGGGGTCGTTGACGAAGGTGGCCGCGAGCGCGACGCGCTTGCGCTGGCCGCCGGACAGCTGGTGCGGATAGCGGTCCTCGAAGGACGCGAGCCCGACCCGGGCCAGCCACTCGCGCGCCCGTTCCTTCGCCTCCGCCTTCGGTACGCCGCGGAAGCGGGGCCCGGCCATCACGTTGGACAGCACGCTGCGCCAAGGGAAGACGGCGTCCTGCTGGAAGACGAAGCCGACCTTGGACCCGATGCCGCTGACCGGCTCGCCGGTCACCAGCACATCGCCTTCCGTGGGCTCTTCCAACCCGCTGACCAGCGTCAGCGTCGTGGACTTCCCGCATCCGGTGGGGCCGACCACGGCGACGAACTCGCCCCGCCCGACGATCAGGTCCAGATCCCTGACGGCGGTGTGGAGGCCACCGGACGGAGTCCGGAACACCTTGCTAGCGCCCCGCAACTCGATGGCAGGGCTCGTTTGTCTGCTCATGGCCGAGGAGGCTAGGAGTGGCGCGGGCCACACCGGCAGCCTTATGGGCACAACGCGCTCTTGTGCGCACAAGCCCCGTTCTGCTCGTTTAGCTCGCGCTACGGCAACGAATCCGCTACGGACCCTGTGCAACCAGCGCAGAGCGCCCTTACCGTGCGATTGCAGCGACGTAAACGGAATAGCTCCTACCGCATACGCGGAGGGCCTGGAGACGGGGGTGACCGAGATGCGGATCCGCTGGCCCAGACGCGTCTCCGGCCAGGTGCTGGCCGTACAGCTGACCCTCACCGCCGGGGTGATGGTGCTCGCCACCGGGCTCTTTCTCGCCCCGCTCAGCTCCGAGATCGACGACCAGGCGATGCACAAGGCGCTCTCCATCGCCCAGGCCACCGCCGCCGACCCCGGCCTCGCCCACGATCTGCTGACCACCGAGCCCAGCCCGCGCGGTCCGGTGCAGCAGACGGCCGAGCGGATCCGCCGGGCGACCGGGGCGCTGTACGTCGTGGTGCTGGACCGGCGCGGGGTGCGCTGGTCGCACACCAACACCGGGCGCATCGGCGAACATGTCTCGACCGATCCGGAGGCGGCGCTCTCCGGGCAGGAGGTCATGCAGATCGACGTCGGCACCCTGGGCCGCTCGGCCCGCGCCAAGGTGCCGCTGCGCACCGCCGACGGGAAGATCGTCGGCGCGGTCTCGGTCGGCATCGGCTACGGCAGCGTCCGCGACCAGCTGCTCGCCACGCTGCCCCGGCTGCTGCTGTACGCGGGCATGGCGCTCGCCGTCGGCGTGCTGGCCGCGATCGGTGTCTCGCGCAGTCTGCACCGCCGTACGCACGGGGTCGCGTTCGCCGATATCTCGGCGCTGCTCGACGAGCGCGAGGCGATGCTGCACGGCATCCGCGAGGGCGTCGTCGCCTTCGACCGGGAAGGCCGGATCCGGCTGATCAACGACGAGGCGCGGCGGCTGCTCGGCGTCGGCGCGGACGCCACCGGCCACACGCTGGAGGAGGCGCTGCCCCCGGGCCGTACCACGGAGGTGCTGGCGGGGCGGGCGGACGGGGCCGATCTGCTGACCGTCAGCGGTGGCCGGGTCCTGGTGGCCAATCGCATGCCGACCAAGGACGGCGGTGCGGTGGCCACGCTGCGCGACCGTACCGAACTGGAGCTGCTGGGCCGGGAGCTGGACTCCACCCGCGGGCTGCTGGACGCGCTGCGCGCCCAGGGCCATGAACACGCCAACCGGCTGCACACCCTGCTCGGACTGCTCGAACTGGGGCTCCACCAGCGGGCGGCGGAATTCATCGCCGGCCTCACCGACACCCACCGGGCCTCCGCCGAGCAGATCTCCGAGCGGGTGCGCGATCCGCTGCTCTCGGCGCTGCTCGTCGGGAAGGCCGCCATCGTGGCGGAGCGCGGGGTGTCCCTGCGCGTCTCGCCCCAGTCGCTGCTGTCCGAGCGGGTGGTCGACCCGCGCGACCTGGTGACCGTGCTCGGCAATCTGATCGACAACGCGCTGGACGCCGTGGCCTCGCAGCCCCGCCCCGACCCGTTCATCGAGGTCGAGCTGCGCGCCGAGGGCACCACCGCCGTACTGCGCGTCAGCGACAACGGGCCGGGGGTGCCGCCCGAGATGCGCGAACAGATCTTCACCGAGGGCTGGTCCACCAAACAGGACACCCCTGTGCCGACCCCGCGCGGGCGGGGCATCGGACTCGCCCTGGTGCGGCGGCTCGCCGAGCGGTACGGCGGGATGGCCCGGGTCACCGCCCGGGCGGGCGGGGGCGCGGTGTTCACCGTCATCCTCCCCGAAGCGCTCGATCTGGACGGAGCCCCTGACCCGGACCCGGGCCCAGATCCAGACCCGGCTCCGGCTCCGGTTCCTGCCCCCGCCGACGGCATCCGCGCAGCCAACGTCCCCATCCAGCAGCTCACCGCAGCGGGAGAGTCACGATGATCGACGTCCTCGTCGTGGACGACGACTTCCACGTCGCCGAGATCAACTCCGCGTATGTGGCCCAGGTGCCCGGCTTCCGGGTCGCCGCCCGTGCCCATACGGCCGCGCAGGCCCTGGCCACACTGGAGCGCATCCACGTCGACCTCGTCCTGCTCGACCACTACCTCCCCGACGAGACCGGGCTGACCCTCGTACGCCGGATGCGGCAGCTCGGCCACCACGCGGATGTGATCATGGTGACGGCGGCCTGCGATGTCGCCACCGTCCAGGCCGCCATGCGGTATGGCGCGCTGCAGTACCTGGTCAAGCCGTTCAACTTCGCGGGGCTGCGGGCCAAGCTCGACGGCTATATGACGCTGCGTCATACGCTGGAGGGGGTCGGCGGGCGCGGTGAGACGGGCCAGGAGCGGGTGGACCGTATCTTCGGCGCGTTCCGGACCGCCGACGCGACCGCCCGCTCGGCGCTTCCCAAGGGCCACTCCGCGCCGACCGTCGACCTCATCCGCCGCGCCCTGGACCAGGCCGACCATCCGCTGTCCGCGCATGAGGTCGCCGAGCGCACCGGTATCAGCCGCTCCACCGCCCAGCGCTATCTCAAGTATCTGGAACACGCGGGCCGGATCAGTCTCACCCTCAAATACGGCGACACCGGCCGCCCCGAGCACCGCTACTCCTGGGTGGCGGTGAGCTGACGGCACTCCGGCGCGCCGTCGGGCTCCGCCAGGAAGCGCACTTCCCCGATGTCCGCTTTCCGGTCGCCGAGCAACACGCGGGCATGGCGCGTTAGGCGGGCTGAGGGGCGGGCGTTGCCGGAGCGGCCGCGACCTTGCCGGTCTCGCGCATCATCAGCAGGCCGTTGACCACCATCAGTGTCGCGGTCAGGCCGTGGACGCCGAGCGCGGTGGCCACGGAGCCGTGGTGGGCCAGCACGGTGGCCATGTCGCCGTACGCGGCGAGGGCCTCCACCAGCAGCGCCCAGCCCAGCGCCCGGCGGTGGCCCGTCACCAGCAGGATGCCCAGGACCAGGGCCAGGACGACGTCGCGGATTCCCTTGATGATCAGGAAGCCGCCGCCGTCGCCGTCGCCGGACGGCCAGCTCGGCAGGCCGAAGCCCGGCGCCGTCGTCTCCGGGCTCAGGATGAACTCCGTCCCGAACCAGAGGATGAAGAGGATGAAGGCGGCGGCCAGGACGGTGTTGATCTTCTTCAGCGACACTGTTCTTCTCCTTGCGAGTCTTCGTCAGCTTGGTGAGCTTCGTGGAGCTTGCTGAGTCGTGCGGGGCCTGATCAGGCCGCGCGGACGCGGCTGAGCGAGCGGGCGTGGCTCGTCGGGATCGCAGTTGTGGGATCCGAGCGGCAGCCGCATTCCCGGATATCGGGATTTCGGTGGCCCGCTGCCGCCCGGGGAGTGGGGTTGTGCGCCACCGGCGCGGCGTCAGCCCGCGGGGTCAGCCGCGGGGTCAGCCCGCGGGGTCAGGCGAGGGCGGCGACCAGCAGGGTGAAGGCGGCGATGATGACGGCGACGCGGACATAGTGGAAGCGTTCCCAGCGGTTCAGCTGCTCTTTCCAGTCCTCGGGCCGGTTCTCGGGGGTCCATGCCTTGTTCCGGTTGTTGATCGGGACGAGCAGCAGGATCGACATGATCACGCTGAGGATCAGCAGCGCGGCGGCGGTGACGACGAGGCCGGCGCCGTCGTGGTGCCACCCGGCGATGGCCCAGACCGCGCTCAGTGCGAGTGAGCCGATGTACCAGAACGGCATCACGGCGCCGAGCATCCGGCCCCCGTGGGCGTGGCCGAGTTGGCCGCTGTCGCCGGGGAGGGCGTTGAGGATCCGGTTCATGATGAAGGCGACGGAGAACTCCACCCCCACCATCAGGCCGACGACCACGGTAGTGAAGACCTCGAGTGCGGTGAGCACGATACCCCTCCTGGCATCTAGTGTTGCTAGCTGATGAGGCAACGCTAGTACTACTGCCGCTCGATTGTCTAGCGATGCTAGGATCGAATCATGTCGGTACAGGAACGCAAGCAGCGCGAACGGGCGGACCGCGAACGCCTCATCGTGGCGACGGCCCGCGAACTCGCCGAGCAGCAGGGCTGGGACGCGGTCACCACCCGCCTACTCGCCGAGCGCATCGAATACAGCCAGCCCGTCCTCTACAGCCACTTCCGCGGCAAACGCGAGATCATCGGCGCCGTCGCCCTCGCGGGCGCCACCGAGATGGCCGTGGCGGTGCGGGCCGCGACCGCCGGCGCGAACAGCCCGCGCGAGCGGGTCGCCGCCCTCGCCCGTGCCTACCTTGACTTCGCCGCACGCAACCCGGCGGTCTACGACGCCATATTCCAGCTCGACGGCGGCCTGGCGTACGCACAGGAGGACACCCCGGAACCTCTCAAGGACGCCTTCGCCGCCCTGCTGGAGACCCTCGGCGAGGTCGCCGGGGACGGCGTCCACCCGGGGCTGTTCACCGAGACGTTCTGGGCGGCCCTGCACGGGATCGCGACCCTGACCCGGACGGAACGGCTGCCGCCGGAGTACACCGAGCAGAGGGTGAAACTGCTGGTGGACCGCCTCGCCATGCTCTGACACACCGTCCCAGCGGGCACGCAGCCGGGGTCCTCGGGCCCCGCTGCCTGCCCGCGGCTTCGCTTCCGGTCACTCGCGCCCGCATGGCGCAGCTGCCGTTCAAGCTCATCCCCACCACGATGTCCTCGCGCACCGCCTCCCACACCTTGCCGTCCAGCAGCCGCGCCCTGGGTCGGACCACCGGTTCGACGGCGACGCGAACACGTCCCGGCCGGGAGGTCCGCGTTGTTGAACGCCGCCCGCCGCCAGACCGGCGGCACCGCGTCGTCCCCGGGCGGGACCAGCTCCTCCACCGTCGCGTACAGCCGCCGCTCGGCGATCGAGCGCACCTCCGCGACCTGCCGGGCCAGCACGCTCGCCCCGGGCAGCAGCGCCCGGTTCCGCCGCAGCCAGTGCACCGACTGATTGAACAGTCACCGGCCCCTCGGCGTTCGTCCACGCCCGGCCGTGCAGAAACGTACGGGACAGCCGGCCCCACTCCGGGTCCTCGTACTGGTGGTAGCCGTAGGCGTCGCGAATCTGATTTCCGCGCCGCTTGCCGATCAGCGCACGGTCGACTTCATCGAGGCAGAAGAACCTCTCCGGCTCGGGCCTCGGCGAACTTCCCGTACGCCTCGGCCTGCTCAGAGCCGAATGCCGCCCAGAGGTGCTCGGGCTCCGTAGACGCGGGCCGGGTCAGTCTCACCCGCAAATACGGCGACACCGGCCGCCCCGAGCACCGCTACTCCTGGG
The DNA here is from genome assembly GCF_044334165.1 of Streptomyces sp. NPDC020845. Taxonomy (NCBI): domain Bacteria; kingdom Bacillati; phylum Actinomycetota; class Actinomycetes; order Kitasatosporales; family Streptomycetaceae; genus Streptomyces; species Streptomyces sp. NPDC020845. The sequence continues at coordinate 565,247 of NZ_JBIRSJ010000007.1, forward strand.
TGGCGGTGAGCTGACGGGGCGGCCGGTGGCCCAAGCGGACGAGGGTCCCAACGAAAGGGGTTACCAGCGGGTGGTCTCGCCGAAGAAGTCGTCGATCGCGGTGGCCTCCCCCGCCTCCGTCGCGACGCGGTAGATATGCGCCCCGACCGCGAGGTCGAGGACGCCGAGGCCGAAGGGGGAGAAGATGACGGGCTTGTCCGGGCCCGTGGTGACCTCGCCGCGGATGTGCTGGGCGAGGGTGCCGGTGACGAAGTCGCGGTTGCCGTATTTCTGCTCGGCCAGATGCGGGGAGGTGTTGGCCTTGAGGCAGTGGTCGACGTCGTCGACGATGTTGTACGAGTCGTGGATGATCTCGGGGCCGATGTCGCGCAGCGAGATGTTGAGGACGACCTGGCCGGGGGCGAAGGCGCGCGGGTCGAGGACGTAGGGTTCGCCGGCGGTGGTGGCGAAGACGATGACGTCGGCCACCTCAAGGGCGGTGCGCAGGTCGTCGGTGGTCTCGGCGCGGTAGTTGAGGGAGTCGGTGGCGTATCCGGCGAGGGCCTGGCCGTATTCGGGGTGCTGGTCGTGGACGACCACGGTGTCGATGTCCCACTCCTGGGCGGCGAAGAACTCCAGGATGTTGCGGGCGATGATGCCCGCGCCGACCACGGCCAGCCGACGGGCGGTGCGGCCGCCGGTCAGCTGTTCGGCGGCGAGGACGGCGGAGGCCGCGGTGCGGGCCGCGCTGATCTGGGAGGCTTCCAGGACGGCGAAGGGGTAGCCGGTGGCGTAGTCGTTGAGCAGCAGGGCGGCGGAGGCGCGCGGGATGCCGTTCTTGATGTTGCCGGGGAAGCTGCCGATCCACTTGATCCCGGCGACGTCGTGCTTGCCGCCCAGGTAGGCCGGGAGCGCGATGATCCGGCTGTCCGGTTTCTCGGGGAAGCGCAGGAAGTAGCTGTCCGGGTTGACGGAGTCGCCGTCGCCGTGGGTCAGATAGGTTTCCTTCACCTCCCGTACGATCTCCCGGCGGCTGCGGCCGATGATGTCGCGGGCCGTTTTGCCGCCGATCACGCTGAACTCGAACACGGGTTTCCTTCCGGTCGTCGGGCGGGCTGTGGGTGGCATTGCGTGGCGTGGGGGGCGGGCGGGTGGCTGGGGGGGGCCCTCACCACCCGGCTTTTACCAAGAAAAAAGAAGTTCTGTTTGTTGTTAGGAGTATATTACAATCTAAATAAAAAAA
>NZ_JBIRSJ010000007.1:566477-622331 GCF_044334165.1 Streptomyces sp. NPDC020845
CGGGGGGGGGGGGGGGGGGGGGGGGGTGGGGGGGGGGGGGGCGGCCGCGGGGGGGGGGGGGGGGGGGGGGGGGGGGGGGGGGGGGGGGGGGGTTTGGGGGGGGGGGGGGGGGGGGGGGGGGGGGGGGTGCCGCCCCCCCCGCCCGCTGTCGTCACCTCAGTACCTCTGTACGTTTCGTGGTGCGGAATGTGTCGATGTCACTTTCACTCAGGGGTGTGGTTCAGTACGTGACCGGCACGCCCTGGGTGTCGCGCGCCGCCACGTGGCTGGGGCCGCTGTAGCCGGCCTCGGCGGGGCGGGACTTGCGGAGGAAGCCGGGTGCGGCCCAGTTCGCCCGGCCCAGCAGGGCCATCACGGAGGGCAGCAGGATCGCCCGGACGACCGTGGCGTCGAGCAGGACGGCCACCGCCAGGCCCACGCCCAGCTGCTTGAAGTCCTGCATGGCCAGGGTGCCGAAGACCGCGAACACGGCGACCATGATCAGGCCGGCGCTGGTGACCACCCCGGCGGTGGAGCGGATGCCGTGGGCGATGGCGTCCCGGGTGGTGGCGCCGCGGTCGTAGGCCTCGCGGATCCGGGAGACCACGAACACGTGGTAGTCCATCGAGAGCCCGAAGAGCACCACGAACACGAACAGCGGCATCCAGGACTCCAGGGCGCCCGGCGCCTCGGTGCCGACCAGGGAGGCGCCCCAGCCGTGCTGGAAGACGGCGGTCATCACGCCGTACGCGGCGCCCACCGACAGCAGGTTGAGGACGATCGAGGTCAGCGCGATGACCGGGGACCGGAAGGACACCAGCATCAGCAGGAAGGTCACGCCCATCACGAAGGCGAAGACCGGGACGATGCTGCTCTTGAGCTGGTCGTTGTAGTCCTCGGAGAAGGCCAGGTCACCGCGGACGAGCGTGGTGGTGTCCGAGACCTTGCCGAGAGTGTCGGGGATCAGGGTGTCGCGCAGTTCCTTGAGGGCCTTCTTGGAGGTGGCGTCGGTGCCGTTGCCGATCAGCGGGACGCTGATCTCGGCGATGTTCTGCTTGGCGTGCACCGTGACGTCGATCTGCTTACCGGTCTGCCCGGAGGCGAGCGCCGCCTTCTTGAAGTCGGCGATGGCCTGGGTGACCTGCGGGGAGTCGATGTCGTTGGACTTGATCACCACTCCGGCCGGGGCGGGGGCGCCGGGGAACTCCTTTCCGATCTGTGTCGAGATGGACACCATCGGGTTGTCGGCGGGCAGCAGCTTGTCGGTGCCCAGCTTCTCGGTCTTCATGCCCAGGGCCGGCGCGGCCAGGGCGAGCAGCAGTGCGGCGCCCAGGACGGCGAAGACACCGGGCCGGGCGAGCACCCCGCGCAGCAGGGCGTTGGTACGACGGCCGCCGACGGCCGCGGCGGCCGCGGCGCGGGCCTGGCGGCGGCGGGCGATGAAGGGGATACGGCCCTTCTCCACCCGGTCGCCGAGCATGGCCATCATGGCGGGCAGTACGGTCATGGAGCCGATGACCGCGATCAGGACGACCTCGATGGTGGCGAAGGCGAAGCCCTTGAACACGGTCAGCCCGGACAGGAACATACCGGCCATGGCGACCACGACGGTGATGCCGGAGATCAGCACCGAGTGTCCGGAGGTGGCGGCGGCGATGTGCAGGGCGGATTCCTTGTCCCGCCCGGCGGCCCGCTCCTCCCGCTCCCGGCGCAGATAGAACAAACAGTAATCAACCCCGACGGCCAGGCCCATGAGGAACATCACGGAGCTGGTCATGCCGTCGACCGGCACTACCTGGCTGGTCAGGGCCAGCAGGCCCATGGCGCCGACGCAGGCGGTTGCGGCGAGCAGCACCGGCAGCACGGCGGCCACGAAGGCGCCGAAGACGATCAGCAGGATGCCGAGGGCGACCGGGAGCGCGGTCATCTCGGCCCGTGCGAAGTCCTCGCCGAGGCTGTCGTTGATGCCCTTGAGGCCGGTGGCGGCGCCGTACTGGCCGAGCGTCACCGCTTCATGGGCCTTGTCTGTCTTCTCGACGGCGTCAATGACGGGCTGGATGCGGTCGGCCGCGGTGTCCGGGTCGCCCTTGACGTCGTACTGGATGAGGGCCGAGTGCTTGTCCTGCGAGACCACATGCGTGGTGTTCGGGTCGTGCAGGTTCTTGACCAGCCCGGTTTCCTTGAGCGCGTTCACCGTGGCGGTGACGGCGCCCTGGAACTCGGCGTCGCCGGCGGTGAGTTTGTCGCTGTGGACCAGGACCAGCTCCGCGGCGGGCGGTGCCAGGTCGGCGTCCTGGAGGATACGCTCGGCCCGACCGGAGTCCCCCGTCCCGTAGTCGGCGTTGGTCAAGGTCTTCTGTCCTGCGGCGCCGCCCACGACGGTGACCAGGACGACCAGGATCAGCCAGCCGAAGACGGCCGTCTTTCGATGGCGGGCGCTCCAGTCACCGAGCGCGGCGGCGAAATTTCGATGACGTGCCATTACCTCTCCTGCGGTCAGCGGCGTTTGCCCCGTAGCCGCGGAGGCCGTGGGGGATTGACCAAAACGCTAGGCGCTGCGCAGGGGCCATGGAGCCCGTGGAGCTTGCAGCAAGCTGCGCCTGCAGAGTACTGCCACCAGGATCCGGACATATCGGGCACCAGGCAGGCGATTCCGCTGCTACATTTCCCAGCAGCTTGATACCCGAACTCCCATGTTTCGAAGGGAATTCGGATTTCCATCGAAAGGGAAAGCTGGGAGAGGGGGATTCGTGGATATCGCCATCGCGGCAGAGAATCTTGGAAAACGCTATGGAAATCACCAGGCGCTCGCCGGAGTTGATCTCGAAGTGCGGTCCGGAACCGTACTCGGACTGCTCGGGCACAACGGGGCGGGCAAGACCACCACCATCCGCATGCTGGCCACGCTGCTGGAACCGGACTCCGGCAGCGCCCGGGTCGCGGGCTTCGACGTCGTACGCGAACAGCGCGAGGTGCGCCGGAGGATCGGCCTGGCGGGCCAGTACGCCGCGGTCGACGAGCTGCTGACCGGCCGGGAGAACCTGGTCCTGCTGGGCACCCTGCTGCGCCTTGGCCGCAGACGGGCGCGGCAGCGGGCGGAGGAGTTGCTGACGGCGTTCGAGCTCACCGGGGCGGCCGACCGTCCGGTGCGCACCTACTCGGGCGGGATGCGGCGCCGGCTGGACCTGGCGGCCTGTCTGATCGCCTCGCCGACCGTGCTGTTCCTCGACGAGCCGACGACCGGGCTCGACCCGGCCAGCCGGATGGTGCTGTGGAAGATGGTGCGGGAGCAGGTCGCCCAGGGCGTGACCATGCTGCTGACCACGCAGTATCTGGAGGAGGCGGACTTCCTGGCCGACCGGATCATGGTCTTCGCCGCCGGCCGCACCCTGGCCGAGGGCACTCCGGACGAGCTCAAGCAGAAGGTCGGCGGGGAGTGGCTCGAGGTGGCCGTGGCCACCGCCGAGGACCTGCCCGCGGCGCTTTCCGCGCTGGGTCCGGTGGCCGGCGCCAGCCCCACCGTGGACGAGACGAGCCACCGGATTTCCGTCCAACTGGCGGACAGGATGGGCTCCATCGCGGCCGCCGCGGCCGCGCTGGAGGGCTGCGGGGCCGATGTCGTGGACTTCGCGCTGCGCCGCCCCTCGCTCGACGACGTGTTCTTCCATCTCACCGGGGAGAGCAAGCCGGATCCGAACAAGTCTGGCGAGAACCCCACAACCACGGCGGAGGACGGGTCATGAGCAGCGTGACGGGACCGGCCGAGCTGGGTGCGGGGGCGGCCGGGACGGCTGCGGCGGGGGGCCGCTTCGCGGCTGTCGGAGATGTGCTGGCCCTCACCGGGCGGCATCTGCGGCATCTGCGCAGAACACCCGAGAAGCTGATCGCGGTGGCCCTGACGCCGGTGGCCATGGTGGTGATCCTGGGCTATCTGTTCGCCAGCGTCATCACGATCAAGGACAGTGGCGGGGTCGAGTACCACGACTACGTCATGGCCGGGGTCTTCGCCCAGATCGGGCTCACCTGCATCGGCATCACCGCGCTGGGAGTGGCCTCGGACATGGGCAAGGGGCTGATCGACCGATTCCGTTCGCTGCCGATGGCCCGGTCATCGGTGCTGGTCAGCCACACCGCGGCCGATCTCGCCCCGGTGGCGATCAGCATGGTCGCGGTGGGCGGGATCGGTCTGCTGGTCGGCTGGCGCACCGATGCGGGGCTGCTGCCCATCGCGGGCGGCTTCGCGCTGCTGCTCGCCTTCGCGTACGCGATGCTGTGGCTGGGCGCGCTGCTGGGGATGGTGCTGCGCAACATGGAGGCCATCAACGGCATCTCGGCCCTGGCCCTGGTCATCCTCTCGTTCATGTCCAACTCCTTCATGCCGCTGTCCGGGCTGCCCGGCTGGCTGCGCACGGTGGTGGAGTGGAACCCGGTCAGCACGGTGTCCGAGGCCTGCCGGGTGCTGTGGGGCAACGCCCCCGCCTCTTCGGGCGGGAGCCTGCCGATGGAGCATCCGGTGCTGGTCTCGGCCATCACGGTGGGTGCGCTGATCGCCGTACTGATCCCGGTGGCCCTGCGGACCTTCCGCACGGCCGCCGTGCGCTGACCATGGCGGCCGCCCGCCGGTCACTCCGGTTCCGAGGACCCGTCCGCGCTGCCCTGCAGCCAGCCCCGCTCGCCGGCGATCACCCCGGCCTGGAAACGGCTGCGGGCGCCGAGCTGGGTCATCAGTTCCGCGGTGATCCGGCGGGCGGTCCGTACGGAGATGCCCATCTTGCGGGCCACCACCTCGTCGGTGTGGCCCTGGGCCAGCAGGCTCAGCACGGCGCGGGCCTGGCTGGTGAGCCCGGTGTCCTCGTCGCGCCGGCGCGTGGCCCCGAACGGCGGGGCCTCCTCCCAGATGTGTTCGAACAGCGCGCACAGGGCGGAGACCAGCCCGGATCCGCGCAGCAGCAGCGCCCCGACGGCGGTGTCCTCGGGGTTGCTGGGCACGACGGCCGCCTGCCGGTCGAAGATGACCATGCGCAGCGGCAGCGAGGGGACCACCCGGACCCGGCAGCCGAGGCCGGTCAGCCAGTCCAGATAGGACACGGTCTGGGGGTGGTTGATCACGCTCTCCAGATAGACACAGCGCATGCGCACGCCGCGCTCCAGGAGTGCCTGGTCGATCGGCCTGCTGGCCTGCCGGGACTCGGCCGACTGCCCCCCGCCGGTGGTGAATTCCATGATCTCGGAGGTGCAGTCATGGGCCAGCTCCTCGAGCCGGACCCGGACCATGTCGATGCCGTTCAGCTCCTCGACGTCCACCCGGCGCTTGTTCTGGACGGAGTCGACGTATTCGGCGACGATCTTGCTGATGGCGAGCTTGCCGGAGGTGATCTCCTGCTGCCGCTGGGTCAGTTCCACCTCTTGGCGCGCCAGCAGAGACACCAGGCTGATCTCGGGATTGATTAATAAGAGCCCGCCAGGCCGCTGGTCGGACTCGCGCACCAAGGAGAGCCCGGCCAGTTCGTCCAGGGCGCTCCTGACCTTCTCCTCACTCCAGCCGAGTTGTCCGGCCAGGCCTGATATGCCGAGTTCGGGCCGGCCCAACATCGCTCGGTAGACGCTCTCGGCCGCGGAACTGACACCGAGGATCTCCAGCACGTGTGTACTCCCTCGTCCCCCCGCGCGCCCCCGCGCGTGATCGAAACCCACCCCTACGTCCCGATCACTGCATGTTACGGCACGAACGGGGTGCGACCGCGCGGTAGTTGATTAATTCACCTGTCCTTCGGCAGCCCGGCATCGAACCGTGAGAGGTGGCCATGTACATCGTCATGGGACGCATGCTGCGCGGCCGTACGATCGTGGACGCAGGGCAGCTACGAGCACTGGTGTACGCCGCCGCCGAACCGGAGGACGGTCTCGAGCACGTCTACGCCGAGACCGATCTGGATGGCGCCGGTACCGTCCTCTTTCTGTGTGCCACTTCCGCAGAACGAGCTGAGGCCACCGCCGTCCGTATCGTGGACCGGCTGCTCGCCCAGGATGAACTCCGGGGCTGGGAATGGGAAGGCCGTCGAGGCGAAGTCTAGGGAGATCCCAAATAATCCCTGGCATTCTCCGGCCATCGCAGGACCCTGACAGCGTAAACACATGACACCGGGTCTACGGCAGTACAGACTCATAACACCGGACAGGAATTCAAAACATTCTGGAATTCCCGCTTCCGAAACTCGAGAGTAACCAATCCTCAGCGAAAAGGGAATACTCATGCCTGCCATCAACCACTCCTCCGCCCGCATGAATGCGTTCATCTCGCTCGCTTTCGGAGCCGTCATTCTCGCCACTTCCCCGGCCGGGACCGGCGTCGGCTGGGACAGAGCCGGCGCGTTCGGCCCGGAGGTCGGCTGGGACAAAGTCGCCGTCGGCTGGGACCTGGCCCCGGCCCATGACCCCGGCGTGGGCTGGGACAACGTGGCGGCCGGCGCCCCGGACGCTGGCTGGGACAGCGCGGGCGCCGACCGCACGGACGTCGGCTGGGACCTGGCCCCGGCCCACGACCCCGGCGTCGGCTGGGACCGCAAGCCCCGCACCGACAACGTGGGCGACGTGGGCTGGGACTGAGCAGCGGTACGGATACGGCGATCAGGGGGAAGGTCTCGTGCCCATCATCACGACGCCGCAGGAGTTCAACGAAGAAGACCTCTTCGTGGACCTGCGGGAGATGTTCGGTTATCCGCTCTACCTGAAGTGCGAGGGGTTCAACTTCGCCGGCTCAATCAAGCTCAAGGCCGCCGCATCCATGATCGAAGCGGCGGAACGCGGCGGGCTTCTGGGCCCCGAATCGATCCTGGTCGAGTCCTCTTCGGGAAACCTCGGTATGGCGCTCAGCATGATCGCCGCCGCCAAGGGCTACCGGTTCATCTGCGTGGTGGACTCACGGACCAACCTGTCGACCCGGCAGGTCATCGAATCCCTCGGCAGCGAGGTGCATGTCATCACCGAGCCGTCCGTCACCGGCGGTTTTCTCGGGGCGCGCCTCGATTTCGTACGCGGTCTCTGCACCACGGATCCGCGTTACGTCTGGCTGAACCAGCACGCCAACCAGAACAACTGGAAGGCGCACTACCGCACCACCGCGCCCGCCATTGAAAAGCAGTTCCCCAACCTGGAAGTGCTGTTCGTCGGGGCGGGCACCACGGGCACCCTGATGGGCTGCGCGCGCTACTTCAAGGAGCAGCCGAACTCCCCCGTCACGGTCGTCGGCATCGACAGCGTCGGCTCGGTCACCTTCGGCACACCGGCCGGCCCCCGCATGATCCCGGGCCTGGGCGCCGGAGTGCGGCCCGCCCTGTTCGACCAGCGGTACCTCGACGACATGGTGCTGGTCCCCGAGATCGAGACCATCCGCACCTGTCACACCCTGGCCCGCGGCGGCTTCCTGTTCGGCGGCTCCACCGGCACCGTCGTCAACGGCGCCGTGAAGTGGCTGGCCGAACACCGCCCCGGCCAGGACGTCACCGCCGTGGCCATCTCGCCCGATCTCGGCGACCGCTACCTGGACACCATCTACCGGCCCACCTGGGTCCAGGACGTCTACGGCCTGGACGCGCTGGAGCCGGCTCCCCGTCCGGGCGCCGTCACATCAGGAGTGCACTGACGATGAGAGAGACCGACCTTTTCGAGCTACCGCTCTCCGGTGCGCAACGGGAGATGTGGTACGCACAAGCGCTCGACCCCGGAAACCCCGTCTACACCATGGCCGACCATCTCGACCTGGACGGGCCGCTGGACCTGGCGCGGTTCGAGCGCGCCTGGTGGCAGCTGATCCACGAAACCGAGTGCGTACGGGCCCGGTTCGGCGAGCGCGACGGCGAGCCCGTACAGACGGTCCATCCGCTCGGGGAGCGGACGCTCGCGGTACGGGACTACCGCGCCGCCACCGACCCCGACGCGGCCTCCCGCCACCGGATGCACGAGGACCTGCGGCTCCCGTCGTCCCTGGGCGCCGAGGCGTTCCACAGCGAGCTGCATCTGCTCGGGCCGCGGCGCACCCGGCTCTACGCACGGGCCAACCACATCCAGATGGACGGCTACAGCCGCTCGGTGTTCTACCAGCGGTTCGCCGCTCTGTACGAGGACGGCGGGGACGCACACGGCGCGCTGCCGCCGCTGGCCGATCTGCTCGCCGACGAGGAGGCGTACCTCGCCTCGCCCGCCCACACCCGCGACGCGCGGTTCTGGTCCGGCCGGTTCGACACCGCCCCCGAGCCCACCCGGCTGTCCCGGCGGCGCCCGGCGCACGCCCACCACACCCTGCGCCGCACCGCCCCGCTGCCCGAGGCCACCGTGGCGCGCTTGAGCGAACTGGCCTGGCAGGCGCGGGTGACCTGGCCCACCACGCTGATCGCGGCCACCGCCGCCTGGGCCGCCCGGGCCAGTGGCGACGGGGAGGTGCTGCTGACCCTGCCGGTGCCCGCCAGGACGGGGGCGACCGCGCGTGCCGTGCCCGGGATGCGCGCCAACTTCCTGCCGCTCGCCCTGTCGGTGCGCCCCTCGATGACCCGCGCCGATCTGCTGCGGCACACCGCGGCCGAGCTGCGCGCCACCGTCCGCCACCAGCGGTACCGCGGCGACGAGCTGCGGCGCGAACTGGGCTTCACCGGCGACGCCGACACCACGTACGGGCCCACCGTCAATGTGCTGGAGTCCGGAGTGGACTTCACCTTCGGCGACGCCTGCACCGGCCGGCTGCACAACCTGTCCACCGGGCCGGTGCCCGATCTGCAGATCATCTATCTGGACGCACCGGGGGACGGCTGGACGCTGCGCCTGGACGCCAACCCCAGCCTGTACACCGACGCCGAGCTGACCGCCCACCAGGACCGGCTGCTCACCGCCATCGAGTCCTTCGCACACGGCGCCGACGACCTTCCGCTGGGCCGTGTCGATGTCACGCTGCCCGCCGAGCGGGAGCGGCTGCTCGTCGACTGGAACGCCACCGAGCGCACCGGCGGCTTCACGGACGTGGTGGAGCGGGTACGGGAGCTGGCCGGTCTCGCGCCGCACGCGGTGGCCGTCGACGACGGCACGACCCGGCTGAGCTACGCCGAGCTGGTCACCCGCGCCGACGCCCTCTCCCGCACCCTGACCACCTCCGGGCTCTCCACCGGCTCCCTGGTCGCGCTGGCCGCGGGGCCCAGCGCGGCCTTTGTGACCGCGGTCCTCGGCGTGCTGGGCGCAGGGGCCGCGTGGGTGCCGCTCGACGTACGGGCCCCCGTCGCCCGCGGGGCCGCGCTGCTGGCCGACAGCGGGGCGCAGGCGCTGCTGTTCGGCCGCGACCAGGAGGAGTTCGCCCATCAGGTGCTGGCCGCCTGCGGCAGCTGGCCCCAGGTGATCGAACTGGAAGGGTCCGGGGATGGCTCCGGGAATGCTGCGGCGGATCTTCTACCGGTTGCGGGCAAGGGCGACGACCTGGCTTACGTGATCTTCACCTCGGGCTCCACCGGCCGCCCCAAGGGCGCGATGGTCCACCGCCACGGCATGGTCAACCACCTCCTCGCCAAGGTCGAGGACCTGGATCTGACCGCCGCCGACTCGGTGATCCACAACGCGCCCGTCACCTTCGACATCTCCATCTGGCAGATGCTGTCCGCGCTCGTCGTGGGCGGTCGCACCCGGGTGGTGTCCCGCGAGGTGGCCGGCGATCCGCAGACGCTGTTCGCGCTCGCCGACGCCGAGCGGATCACCGTGCTCGAAGTGGTGCCCTCGCTGCTGCGGGTGGCCCTGGACGAGTGGGACGCCGGGGCGGCCCGGCCCGAACTGACCGCGCTGCGCCATCTGGTGGTCACCGGGGAGACCCTGCCGGTCGACCTGTGCCGCCGCTGGCTCGCGCACTACCCCGGTGTGCCGCTGGTCAACGCGTACGGGCCCACCGAGTGCTCGGACGACGTCACGCACGCCTTCATCCGCTCCGAGGACGACCTGGGCCCGGTGCGGGCGCCGATCGGCTCGGCGGTACGCAACACCAGCCTGTACGTCCTCGGCGACGGGCTGCGCCCGGTGCCCGCCGGAGTGCCGGGCGAGCTGTACGTCGGCGGGTTCGGGGTCGGCCGCGGCTATCTGGACGATTCGCGCCGCACCGCCTCCGTGTTCGTCGCCGACCCGTACTCGCCGGTGCTCGGCGCCCGGATGTACCGCACCGGTGACCGGGTGGTGCACCGCCCGGACGGGCAGCTGGAGTTCCTGGAGCGGGTCGACCACCAGGTCAAGATCCGCGGCCATCGCATCGAGCTCGGTGAGATCGAGGCCGTACTGCGCGATGTGCCCGGCGTCATCGACGCCGTGGTGACCGTGGCCGTGGACCGCGAGGGCAACTCCCGGCTGGCGGCCTTCCTGTCCGGCACCGCCGATGTGGTCGCCGCGCGCGACCGGGTCGCGGGCGCACTGCCCGACTACATGGTGCCCGCGGCCTTCGTCGTCCTGGACGCCCTGCCGCTGACCGTCAACGGCAAGGTGGACCGCAAGGCACTGCCCGAGCCGGACTTCGCCGCCGCGGCGGCGGGTTCGGGCCGCGCCCCGCGGGGTCCGCGCGAAGAAGTGCTGTGCCAGCTGTTCGCTGATGTGCTGAACCTGGAGCGGGTGTCGATCGACGACGACTTCTTCGGGCTCGGCGGCCACTCGCTGCTCGCCACCAAGGTGATCAGCCGGCTGCGGGTGCTGCTCGGCATCGAACTGCCCATCAAGGCCCTGTTCGACGCGCCCACCGTGGAACGGCTCGCCGCCGCGCTGGACGGCGCCGGCCAGGCGCGGCCCGCGCTCGTCGCGGCGGACCGCCCCGCGGAACTGCCGCTGTCCTTCGCACAGCAGCGGCTGTGGTTCCTCGGCCACCTGGACAACCGCAGCGCCACCTACCACCTCCCCCGGGCGCTGCGGCTGTCCGGCGAGCTTGACCCGGCGGCGCTGGCCGAGGCGCTGGCCGACGTGGTCGCCCGGCACGAGAGCCTGCGCACCGTCTTCCCCGAGGTGGACGGGCGCGCCACCCAGGTCGTCCTGGCCGCCGAGGTGGCTCGTCCTGGCCTGCCGGTGACCGAGGCGGCCGAGGACGAGCTGGAGTCGCTGCTCGCCGAGCGGGCGGCGCGCCCGTTCGACCTGGCGGCGGAACTGCCGCTGCGCGCGGAGCTGTTCAGGATTGCCGAAGAGGAACACGTACTCCTCGTGGTGCTGCACCACATCGCCGGGGACGGCTGGTCGGTGCTGCCGCTGGCGCAGGACCTGCGCGAGGCGTACGCGGCGCGGCTGCGCGGCCGGGCGCCCGCGTTCCGGCCGCTGCCGGTCCAGTACGCCGACTACACGCTGTGGCAGCGCGAGCTGCTGGGCGACGAGAAGGACCCGGACAGCCTGGCCGCGCGGCAGCTGGAGTTCTGGCGCGAGGCGCTGGAGGGCCTGCCGGACGAACTGGAGCTGCCCACCGACTTCCCGCGCCCCGCGCTGCCCTCCTACCGGGGCGGCACGGTGGAGTTCCGCCTGGAGCCCGAGCTGCACACGGCCGTGGTGGCGCTGGCGCGCTCCTCCGGGGCGAGTGTGTTCATGGTGCTGCAGGCGGCGCTCGCGGCGCTGCTGTCCAAGCTGGGCGCCGGGGAGGACATCCCGCTGGGCACACCCGTCGCGGGCCGCGGCGAAGCCGCGCTCGAGGGGCTGGTCGGCTTCCTCGTCAACACGCTGGTGCTGCGCACCGATGTGTCCGGCGACCCGACCTTCCGCGAGCTGGTGGGGCGGGCGCGCTCCGCCGACCTGGCGGCGTTCGACCACCAGGACGTGCCCTTCGAGGCGCTGGTGGACGCGGTCAGCCCGGCCCGCTCGCTGTCGCGGCAGCCGCTGTTCCAGGTGATGCTGGCCTTCCAGAACAACGCGCCCGCCGACTTCGGGCTGCCGGGCCTGATCACCACGATGGCCCCGGTGCCCACCGGCACCGCACGCTTCGACCTGGCCTTCGAGCTGACCGAGGAGCACAGCACAGAAGGTGTGTCCGGCGGCATCGGCGGACAGCTGGAGTACAGCGCCGACCTGTTCACCGAGGCGAGCGCGGCGGTGATCGCCGAGCGGCTGGTCGAGCTGTTGCGCAAGGCCACCGCCGAACCGGACCGGCCGCTGAGCCGGCTGGACGCCCTGCTGCCCGAGGAGGCCACGCACCTCCTCGGCACATGGGCCGGCAGCGACGCCCAGGTCCCCGAAGCGGGCACGCTCCCCGAGCTGTTCGCCGCCCGGGTGGCGCTGGACCCGGACCGTACGGCGCTGCTGGCCACGGGCGTCGGCCCGGTCACGTACGGGGAGCTGGACGAGCGGGCCAACCGGCTCGCCCACCATCTGATCTCCCTCGGCGTGGGTCCTGAGGACACCGTCGCGCTGGTCCTGCCCCGCACCGTCGAGGCGGTGGTGGCGGTGCTCGCGGTGCTCAAGGCGGGTGCGGCGTATCTGCCCGTCGACCCCGCGTATCCGCAGGACCGCGTCGACTACGTTGTCGAAGACGCCCGGCCGGCCGCGGTGCTTACCACGGTGGAGCGGGCGGGGGCATTCCACGTGCCGTCAGGCACAGCTGCCGGCATCCTCGCGCTGGACTCGCCCGAGACCGCCGCCCGGCTTGCCGCGGCCCCCGCGCACGACCCGACGGACGCCGACCGGCGGGCGCGGCTGACGCCCCAGCACCCCGCGTACGTCATCTACACCTCGGGCTCCACCGGCCGCCCCAAGGGCGTGGTCGTACCGCACGCCAATGTGGCGGTGCTGGCCGCGCAGGGCGAGCCGTTCGGGGTGCGGGAGGGCGTCCGGGTGCTCCAGTTCGCCTCGTTCAGCTTCGACGCCGCGGCCTGGGAGGTCTGCACCTCGCTGCTGACCGGCGCGGTGCTGGTGCTGGCCGGCGAGGAGGACCGGGCGCCCGGCGAACCGCTCGCCGCGCTGATCGCCGAGGCCCGGATCGACGTGGTCTGCCTGCCGCCGACCGTGCTCTCGGCCTGGCCCGAAGACCTGCCCATGCCCGAGGGGATCACGGTCATCACAGCGGGCGAGGCCTGCCCGCCCGAGCTGGTGGAGCGGTGGTCGGCCGGGCGCCGGATGATCAACGCGTACGGGCCCACCGAGACCACCGTGTGCGCCACCCTCAGCGAACCGCTCTCCGGGGCCGTCAAACCGCCCGTCGGCCGCCCGCTGCCCGGCACCCACGTACGGGTGCTGGACGCGGCGCTGCGGCCGGTGCCGGCCGGGGTCACCGGGGAGCTGTACGTGGCGGGCGCCGGGCTGGCCCGCGGCTATCTGGGGCGGGCGCGGCTGACCGCCGAACGGTTCGTCGCCGACCCGTACGGGGAGCCGGGGACACGGATGTACCGCACCGGGGACCTGGTGCGCTGGCTGCCCGACGGGACGCTGGACTACGTCGGCCGCTCGGACGACCAGGTCAAGCTGCGCGGCTTCCGGATCGAGCCCGGGGAGATCGAGAGCGCCCTGCTCGCGGACCCCGGTATCGCGCAGGCCGCGGTGATCGTGCGCTCGGACCGCCCCGGCGAGAAGCGCCTGGTCGGATACGTCGTACCGGCCGGGGACGAGGCGCACCAGGTCCCCGATGCGGCGCGGCTGCGGGAGCGGCTGGCCGACCGGCTGCCCGACTACATGGTCCCCGCCGCCTTCGTCACCCTGGACGCCCTGCCGCTGACCGGCAACGGAAAGCTGGACCGCAAGGCGCTGCCCGCGCCCGACTTCACCGCCCGCGCCACCGGCCGGGCGCCGGTCACCGCGCAGGAGGAGACGCTGTGCCAGGTCTTCGCCGACGTACTGGGCCTGGAGCGGGTCGGCGCCGACGACAGCTTCTTCGACTTGGGCGGCGACTCGATCGTCTCGATCCAGCTGGTGGGCCGGGCCCGTAAGGCCGGGCTGCTGATCACCGCGCAGGACGTGTTCACCCACCGCACCCCGGCGGCGCTCGCCGCCGCGGCCAAGCCCGCCGCCGAACAGGTGGTCCTCGGCACGGACGACGGCGTCGGCGCCCTGGCACCCACCCCGATCGTCCACTGGCTCCAGGAGCTGTCCCAGGGCGCGGAGTTCGCCGGATTCCACCAGGCGGTCGTGGTGCACACCCCGGCCGGCGCCACCCAGGCCACCCTGGCCGCGGCGCTTCAGGCCCTGCTCGACCACCATGACGCGCTGCGGATGCGCCTCGAGTCCAACAGCACGACCGGGCGCTGGACGCTGCGGATCGCCGAGCCCGGCGCGGTGCGCGCCAAGGAGCTGCTGAGCCGCGTCGGTGTCGCCTCGCTGCCCGAGGAGTCCTGGGCGGAGGCGGTGACCGGCTCGGCCGCCGCGGCCCAGGCCCGGCTCGACCCGCGCTCGGGCGTCATGGTCCAGGCGGTGTGGTTCGACGCGGGCCCCGGGCGCACCGGGCGGCTGCTGCTGACGATGCACCACCTGGTCGTCGACGGGGTGTCCTGGCGGATCCTGCTGCCCGACCTGGCCCAGGCGTACGAGGCGGTCACCCACCGCACCCCGGTGGCGCTCCAGCCGGTGGGCACCTCGCTGCGCCACTGGTCCGGGCTGCTGGCGGCCGAGGCGCGCACGGTGCGCCGCGGCGCCGAACTGCCGTACTGGCGCGAGGTGGTGGCCGCCTGCGATCCGCCGCTCGGCACCCGGCCGCTCGACCGCGCCCGGGACACCACGGCCACCGCGCGCACCCTGCGGCTGTCCCTGGACACCGACACCACGGCGGCGCTGCTGACCGAGGTCCCGGCCGCCTTCCACACCGAGGCCAACGACGTGCTGCTGGCCGGACTCGCGCTGGCCGTGGCCGACTGGCGGCGACGCAGGGGCGAGGAGAGCTCGGCCGTACTGGTGGAGCTGGAGGGCCACGGTCGGGAGGAGTTCACGGAGGGGGTGGACCTGAGCCGGACCGTCGGCTGGTTCACCACCACCTCCCCGATCCGGCTGGAGGTGGGCTCGCACCTCGTGCACGACTCCGACTGGGCCGAAGCCTGGTCGGGCGGGCCCGCGGCCGGTCTGGTCCTCAAGGCGGTCAAGGAGCAGCTGCGCGCCGTGCCCGACCACGGCCTGGGCCACGGTCTGCTGCGCCGCCTCGCCCCGGACACCGCGCCCGAGCTGGTCGCGGCGGACCCGCCGCAGCTGGGCTTCAACTACCTGGGGCGGCTGCCCGCCCCGGTGGCCGAGGACTGGTCCGTCGCCCCCGAGGCGGCGCTGGTCGCGGCCGGTGCGGACCCGTCCCTGCCGCTGCCGCACGTACTCGGGCTCAACGCCCTCACCGAGGACGGCCCGGACGGGCCGCGGCTGGTCGCCGCCTGGACCTGGGCCGCCGAGCTCCTGGCGGAGGACGACGCGCGAGCCGTCGCCGAGGGCTGGTTCCGCGCGCTCAAGGCCCTGGCCCTGCACGCCCAGAGCCCGGATTCGGGCGGGCACACCCCTTCCGATGTCGACCTGGTGGAGCTGAGCCAGGACGAGATCGACGAGTTCGAAGACGAGATGGATGAGTGGTCCCTTTGAACCCTCCCCCAGCCAAAGCAGGGGGATTCCTGGCTCAGGAAGCCCCGCAGACCAGCGGCCTGCAAGGTCTTACTCCCTCAACACCAGCCGGGACGGAACCTGCCCGGTTTGCTGAGCAAAGCCTGGCTGCGCCGTCTTGGTTCTCGATCAGCGCGGTATGCGCGCTTGGTTCTCGCAACGCACAACACACAGCTTACCCGACTATATGGGCGGTCTTGCCCTGTTTCGCAGGGGTTCGATTCCTCCCCGGGCCAAAGCCTGGGGCATCCTCGAAGGAGACTCGGTGACCGGAACTCCGATTCAAGCAGCGAGCGAGACCGCTCGCCGGGCGCCGGACGGAGGTGCCGTCCGGCCGCCCAAACGGTCCAATTTCAGTGATGTCCTGCCGCTGACCCCGCTGCAGGAAGGGCTGCTCTTCCACGCGGTGTACGAGCAGCAGGCCGATCTTGACGTGTACGCCATCCAGCTGGTGCTGGACCTGGAGGGCCCGCTGGACGCGGGCCGCCTCAAGGCCGCGGCCACCGCCCTGCTCCAGCGCCACCCCAACCTGCGGGCGGCCTTCCGCTACCGCAAGAACGGCGACCCGGTGCAGCTGATCCCGCGCACCGTCGAGGTGCCGTGGGCCGAGACCGATCTGCGCTCGCTCGCCCCCGAGGAGCGGGCCGCCGAGGCGCGGCGCCTCACCGACGAGGACCGGGTGCGGCGGTTCGACGTCCACCGCCCGCCGCTGCTGCGGTTCATCGTGATGGACTTGGGCGAGGGCGCGCACCGCGTCGTACTGACCGCCCATCAGATGCTCTTCGACGGCTGGTCCATGCCGCTGATCGTGCGCGAGCTGTTCACCCTGTACGGCGAGAACACGGCGGCTCTCGCCCCCGCCGCCCCGTACAAGTCCTATCTGGCGCATCTGTCCGGGCAGGACCGGGCCGCGGCCGAGGAGGCGTGGCGCGGGGCGCTCGCCGGGCTCGACGAGCCGACCCTGGTGGCCCCTGGCGCGGCAGGGCGCGCGGCGGCGCTGCCCGGACACCACGCGGTGGAGCTGCCCGCGGCGTTCACCGCCGAGCTCACCGCCTGGGCGCGCGGCCGGGGCCTGACCCTGAACACCGTGGTGCAGGGCGCCTGGGCGGCCACCCTCTCCACCCTCACCGGGCTGCGCGACGTGGTCTTCGGCGGCACGGTCTCCGGCCGGCCGCCGGGGCTGCCCGGGGTCGAGACGATGGTCGGCCTGTTCATCAACACCCTGCCGGTCCGGGTCGACCTGGACCCGGCCCGCTCGTTCGCCGACATCCTCACCGCGCTCCAGGACCGGCAGACCGGACTGCTGCCGCACCAGCATCTGAGCCTCACCCGTATCCAGCAGACCGTCGGCGCCGGGGAACTCTTCGACACCGTCCTGGTCTTCGAGAACTATCCGCTCGACCCCTCCGAGATGGCGGAGCCCGCCCCCGGGCTGCGCATCACCGGGCTCGAGGCCAAGGACGCCACCCACTACCCGCTGAGCCTGATGGCGCTGCCCGGCGAGCGGCTGCGGCTGGACGTCGGCTACGCCCCCGACCTGTACACGGCCGAGGAGGCGGCCGCGGTGATGGACCGGCTCACGGGGCTGCTGCGCACCCTGCTCGACCACCCCGACCGGCCCTTCGGGCAACTCGACGCGCTGCTGCCCGGGGAGCGCGAGCGGGTGCTCGATCTGCCCGCCGACCCGGCGCCCGCGGACCCGTTCGCGGATGTGGTCGAACGGGTGCGGGCGCTGGCCCGCGAGCAGGCCGAGGCCCCGGCGGTCACCGACGGCCGGGAGACCCTGAACTACCGCGAGCTGGTGGGCCGGGGCAGCGCCCTGTCCCGGGAGCTGACCGGGCGTGGCATCGGCCCGGGCTCGCTCGTGGGCGTGCTCGCCGCGCCCGGGGCCCGGTTCGTCACGGCGGTGCTCGGCACGCTGGGCGCGGGCGCGGCGTGGGTGCCGCTGGACGTCACGGCGCCGATGGCCCGTACGGCCGCGCTGGTCGCGGACGCGGGGGTGGCCCTGCTGCTGACGGATGCCGAACACACCGCGCTCGCCGCCGAGGTGGGCGGCGCGCTGCCCGTCCTGACGGTGAACGGCCACTGCGACACCTTTGGTGACCTCGCACCCGTGGCCGGGGCGGGCGACGACCTGGCGTATGTCATCTTCACCTCGGGCTCCACCGGCCGCCCCAAGGGCGCGATGGTGCACCGCCGGGGCATGGTCAACCACCTCCTCGCCAAGGTCGAGGACCTGGATCTGACCGCATGTGACACGGTCGTGCACAACGCGCCCGTCACCTTCGACATCTCGGTGTGGCAGATGCTGTCCCCGCTGGTCGTGGGCGGTCTGCTGCGCGTGGTGCCCAAGCGGACGGCGGCCGACCCGGCCGAGCTGTTCGGGATGGTCGGCCCGGAGCGGATCAGCATCCTGGAGGTCGTGCCCTCGCTGCTGCGGGCCGCCCTGGACAGCTGGGACGCGGGCGCGGCGGTGCCCGATCTGACGCGGCTGCGCCGGCTGGTGGTCACCGGCGAGGCGCTGCCCGCCGAGCTGTGCCGCCGCTGGTTCGCGTACTTCCCCGGCATTCCGCTGGTCAACGCGTACGGGCCCACCGAGTGCTCGGACGATGTCACCCACGCCGTGATCCATGACGCCGACGAGGTGCCCGGGGTACGGGCCCCGATCGGATCGGCGGTCCGCAACACCGGCCTGTACGTCCTGGACGACGGGCTGCGCCCGGTGCCCGCCGGGGTGCCCGGCGAGCTGTACGTCGGCGGGATCGGGGTCGGCCGCGGCTATCTGCACGACCCGCGCCGCACCGCCTCCGTGTTCATCGCGGACCCGTACTCGCCGCTCCCCGGCGCCCGGATGTACCGCACCGGGGACCGGGTCGTACGGCGGGCCGACGGGCGGCTCGAATTCCTGGAGCGGCGCGACCACCAGGTCAAGATCCGCGGCCATCGCATCGAGCTCGGCGAGATCGAGGCCGTGCTGCGCACCGTGCCCCAGGTCACCGACGCGGTGGTGAACGTCGCGAAGGACACCCGGGGCGAGGGCCGGCTGGTCGGCTATCTGGCGGGCACGGCGGACCCGGCGGCGGCCCGCGCGTCGGTCGCAGAGCGGCTGCCGGAGTACATGGTGCCGTCCGCGTTCGTGCTGCTGGACGCCCTGCCGCTGACCGCCAACGGCAAGGTGGACCGCAAGGCGCTGCCCGCCCCCGAGATCGCCACCTCGGCCGGGCGCGGCCCGCGCACCCCGCGCGAGGAGCTGCTGTGCCAGGCGTTCGCCGAGGTGCTGGGCCTGGACCAGGTCTCCATCGACGAGGACTTCTTCGACCTCGGCGGCCACTCGCTGCTCGCGACCCGGCTGATCAGCCGGGTGCGGTCGCTGCTGGACGTCGAGGTTCCGCTGCGTACGGTCTTCGAGGCGCCGACCCCGGCCGCGCTCGCCGCCCGGCTGACCGGCGCGGACGCGGCCCGGCCCGCGCTGACCGCGGCGGCGCGCCCGAAGCGGCTGCCGCTGTCGTTCGCCCAGCGGCGCATGTGGTTCCTGGGGCGTCTTGAGGGCCCGTCCGGCACCTACAACCTGCCGTGGACGCTGCGGCTGACCGGGAAGGTGGACCGGCCCGCGCTGCGCGCCGCGCTCGGCGATGTGGTGATGCGCCACGAGGCGCTGCGCACCGTCTTCCCCGAGGCGGCCGACGGCCCGTACCAGCGCATCCGCCGCCGGGCGCGGATCACCCTGCCGGTGCACCATGTCACCGAGACCGAACTGGAGCGATCTGTCGGCGAGTTCGCGTCGCGCGGCTTCGACCTGTCCCGAGAACTGCCTTTCCGGGCTGCGTTGTTCGCACTGGGCAAGGACGACAACGTCTTGGTGACGGTGATCCACCACATCGCGGGCGACGGCTGGTCCAACGCCCCCCTGGCCCGGGACCTGAACCGCGCCTACGCGGCCCGGCTGCGCGGCGAGGAGCCGCGGTGGAGCCCGCTGCCGGTGCAGTACGCGGACTACGCGCTGTGGCAGCGCGAGCTGCTGGGCGACGAGAGCGACCCGGAAAGCCTGGCCGCCAAGCAGCTGGCGTACTGGCGCGAGACGCTGGACGGACTGCCGGACGAGCTGGAGCTGCCCACCGACTTCCCGCGCCCCGCGCTGCCCTCCTACCGGGGCGGCACGGTGGAGTTCACCATCCCGGCCGCCACCCACGCCCGCGCCGCCGCGCTGGCCAGGGAGTGCGGGGCGAGCCTGTTCATGGTGGTGCAGGCCGCGCTGGCCACGCTGCTGTCCAAGCTGGGCGCCGGGGAGGACATCCCGGTCGGCACCCCGGTGGCCGGGCGCACCGATGACGCGCTGGACGACCTGGTCGGCTTCTTCGTCAACACCCTGGTGCTGCGGGGCGATCTGTCGGGTGATCCGACCTTCCGGGAGCTGGTGGGCCGGGTGCGCTCGGCGTCGCTGGCCGCCTTCGCCCATCAGGACCTGCCGTTCGAGCGGCTGGTGGACGCCCTGTCGCCGGCCCGGTCGATGGCCCGGCACGCGCTGTTCCAGACGATGCTGGCGTTCCAGAACAACGCGGCGGCGAAGCTGGAACTGCCGGGGCTGGAAGGGAAGGTCGGGGCGGCGCGCACCGGCAAGGCCCGGTTCGACCTGGCCTTCGACCTGGCCGAGGAGCACACCGAGGCCGGGGCGCCGGGCGGGATCGCCGGGCGCCTGGAGTACAGCGCCGATCTGTTCACCGAGGAGACCGCCCGCACGCTGGCCGCCCGCCTGGCCCATCTGCTGGACCGGCTCACCGCCGCCCCCGACGGCCGCCTCGCCGAGACGGACGCGCTGCTGCCGGGCGAGCGGGAGCGGCTGCTGGTGGACTGGAACGGCGCGCCCGCGCACCCCGCCGAACCGCCGCTGTACGAGCGCTTCCAGGCCCGGGTGGCCGCCACGCCCGACCATCCCGCGCTGCTCTTCGAGGGCCATCAGGTCAGCTATCGCGAGCTGAACGAGCGGGCCAACCGGCTGGCGCGGGCCCTGGTCGCGCGCGGCGCGGGCCCCGACCGGCTGGTCGCCATCGCCCTGCCGCGCTCCCCCGAGATGGTCGTGGCGGCGCTCGCCGTGCTCAAGTCGGGCGCCGCGTATCTGCCCATCGACCCGGCCTACCCGGCGGACCGGATCGGCTACATGGCCGAGGACGCCCGGCCGGTGCTCGCCCTGACCGACCGTGAGGTGGCGCGGGCGGTGCCCGGACTGGCCGCCGCGCCGCATCTGCTGCTCGACGACCCGGAGGCGGTGGCGGAGATCGCCGCCCTCCCGGGGGACGATCTGCGGCCGCATGAGCGCCGTGCCGCGCCGAGCGCCGACCACACCGCGTACGTCATCTACACCTCGGGCTCCACCGGCCGCCCCAAGGGCGTCGTCGTGCCGCTCGGCGCCTTCGCCAACTTCCTGGCCGAGACCTCGCGCCTGCTGGACCTGGGCGCGGACGACCGGCTGGTGTCGGTGACCACCTTCGGCTTCGACATCGCCAACCTGGAGCTGTTCGTCCCGCTGCTGTCCGGCGCCACCCTGGTGCTGGCCCCGCCCGCGGCCGTACGGGACCCGCAGGCGCTGGCCGCGCTGCTGGTCGAGGCCCGCGCGACCGTCGTGCAGGCCACCCCGACGCTGTGGCACGCCCTGGTCAGCGGGCATCCGGGGGCGCTGCGCGAGGTGCACGCGCTGACCGGTGGCGAGGCGATCGGCCAGGACCTGGCCACCGCGCTGCGCGACGCGGCGCGCAAGGTGACCAATCTGTACGGGCCGACGGAGACCACCATCTGGTCCACCGCCGCCGAGCTGGACGGCACGGGCACCCCGCCCATCGGCCGCCCGCTGGCCGGCAACCGGGCGTACGTCCTGGACGCGGCGCTGCGGCCGGTGCCGGCCGGGGTGACCGGCGAGCTGTACCTCGGCGGGGCGTCCCCGGCCCGCGGCTACCACGACCGGCCGGGGCTGACCGCGCAGCGGTTCGTCGCCGACCCGTACTCCCCGGTGCCCGGCGCCCGGATGTACCGCACCGGCGATCTGGTGCGGCGGCGGCCGGACGGCACGCTCGACTATCTGGGCCGGGCGGACCACCAGGTCAAGGTGCGTGGCTTCCGGATCGAGCTGGGCGAGATCGAGACCACGCTGCTGAGCCATCCGCGGGTGGCGCAAGCCGCGGTGGCGGTACGTGAGGACACACCCGGCGAGCCGAGGCTTGCGGCGTACGTCGTACCGCGCGGCGAGCCCGGCCTGGACCTCGCGGAGCTGCGGGCCCATGTGGCGGGCGCGGTGCCCGACTACATGGTCCCGGCGTTCCTCACCGAGCTGGAGCGGATGCCGCTGACGCCCAACGCGAAGGTGGACCGCAAGGCCCTGCCGGCCCCGGGGCTGCCCCGCGCGGCCACCGGCCGCGGGCCGCGCACCCCGCTGGAACAGACGCTGTGCCAGGCCTTCGCCGACGTACTGGGCCTGGATCGGGTCGGCGCCGAGGACAGCTTCTTCGAGCTGGGCGGCGACTCCATCCGCTCCATCCGCCTGGTCGGCCGCGCCCGTGAGCTGGGCGTCGGGCTCACCCCCGCCGACGTGTTCCTGCACCGGACGGTGGCGGGCCTGGCCACGGCGGCCACCGCGGCCGGCTCGGCGCCGGATGTGCCCGACGCCTTCGCCCGGGTGCTGCCGATCCGCTCCCAGGGGACGCGCCCGCCGCTGTTCTGTGTGCACGGCGGGGTCGGGCTCTCCTGGCCGTTCCTGGAACTGGCCGGTGCGCTCACCGATTTTCCCGTGTACGGATTCCAGGCGGGCGGAATTCTGTCGCCGACTCAACAGCCCGCCTCCGTACGGGAAATGGCTGCGGAATACATCCGGAGACTGGTGGAAATCCAACCCAATGGCCCTTACCATATTGTTGGATGGTCTTTCGGAGCGCTGGTCGCCCATGAAATGGCCGTCCAATTGCAGAAGCAGGGGCGCGAAGTGGCGCTGCTGGCCAACCTGGACGGCTTCCCGGCGACGGAGTCCGACCCGGAGGAGGACCTGAGCGATCAGGCCCTGCTGGCCCAGATCCTGCTGCGCTGCGGCCTCGATCCGCAGGGCGGCGCCGAGGGCGGGGACAAGCTGGACGCCGCCGGGGTGCTGGCGCTGCTCGCCCGGGACGGCAATCCCCTCGCCGAGCTCGACGAGGCGCAGCTCGGCCATCTCATCGGGGTGATCCGCCACTTCAGCGCCCTGGGCTCGGCCCACCGGCCGGACCGCTACCGCGGGGAGCTGCTGTTCTTCGCGGCCACCCGGGGGCTCGCCCCGTCCGCACCGGCCGAAGACCTCTGGTCGGCGCATATCGAGGGCGCCATCGTCCGCCACGAGGTCGACGCCGACCACGACGGAATGCTGGCCCCACAGCCCGCCTCCCATATCGCCAAAGTCATTTCCGAAGCGCTCGGCGGCTAGCCGAGAAGACTTCCCGAAGAGAATGGTGAATTTCTTCCGAGGGATGCCCATGCCAGAAATCGAGCAGCGAGAGAGGAAAGCATCCGGATATGACAAACCCCTTCGACGACGAGACCGGAACCTTTCTGGTCCTGGTCAACCACGAGGGCCAGCACTCCCTGTGGCCCGCGTTCGCCGAGGTCCCGGCCGGCTGGACGGCGGTACTCGCCGAGACCAGCCGTGAGGAGGCCCTGGCCTATGTCGAGCGCACCTGGACCGATCTGCGCCCGAAGAGCCTGATCGACGCGGCCTAGCCCGCTCACACCCGACCGATACCCGACCGACGCGGACCGGTCCCAACCGGGCCGGTCCGCCCGAGGGCACCACCCAACCCCCCACCTCATCGCACATCAATTTCCCGACGGAGGAATTCGCAATGAGCGCCATCACCATCGACGCCACCGCCGAGGCCAAGGTCCGTGACATCCTCGCCAACTCCCTCGACCTGGACGGCGAGGAGCTGACCCGCACCGGGCTCTTCGTGGACGAGTACGGTGCCGACTCGCTGTGCGCGATCGAGATGCTGTCCGCCCTCGAGGTGGCCTTCGGCGTCACCATCGAGCAGGACGAGCTGGAGAACATGGTCCACTTCGAGGCCGTCCTCGAGGTGCTCTCCCGGGCCGAATCGCGATGACCGCCCAGCGAGTGGTGCTGACCGGACTCGGCGTCCTGTCCAGCATCGGCAATGGCGTCACCGAGTTCACCAGGGGGCTGCGCGAAGGCCGGTGCGGCGCCGGGGAGATCACTCTCTTCGACGCCACCGGCTTCCGCCGCCAACTGGCCCACGAGGTCAAGGACTTCGAACCGGCCGAGTGGATCCGCCACACCCCGCTCGAAGAGCTCGGCCGGGCCAGCCAGTTCTCCGTGGCCGCCACCCGGCTGGCCGTCCAGGACGCCGGGCTCGACCTGGAGGAACTGCGCGGTCGGCGCGGCCTGGTCACCATCGGCACCACCGACGGCGAGGCCAGGGAGCTCGACCAGCTCGTCGAGTCCGAGCTGACCGTGGGCATGGCCGGTCTGGACCCGACCGCGGTACGGCGGCTGCCGGCCCACCGGCTGGCGCTGGCCGTCGTCCGTGAACTGCGGCTCCCGCAGGCGGTGCCCTCCGTACTCGGCACCGCCTGCGCGGCGGGCAACTACGCCATCGGCGACGGCTTCGACGCCGTACGGTTCGGCGAGGCCGACTACGCGCTGGTCGGCGGGTCGGACGCGCTGGCCCGCCGCACCTTCGCCGGGTTCTCCCGGCTCGGCCTGGTCGCCTCCGACCGGTGCCGGCCGTTCGACGCCGAGCGGGAGGGGCTGCTGACCGCCGAGGGCGCCGGCGTCCTGCTGCTGGAGACCCTGGAGTCGGCGCGGGCGCGCGGCGCCCGGATCTACGCCGAGCTGCTGGGCTACGGCCTCAACTGCGACGCCCACCACCCGACCGCGCCCGACCAGGAGAGCGTCGCCCGCTGCATGGGCCTGGCGCTCGCCGACGCCGGGATCAAACCGGAAGAGGTCGATCTGGTGTCCGCGCACGGCACGGGCACCAAGACCAACGACATCACCGAGACGCGCGCGATCCGCGAGCTGTTCGGCGACCGGCCGCCGCGCACCGTGGCCCTGAAGTCCATGCTCGGCCACTCCATGGGCGCGGCCAGCGCCCTGGGCGCCGCGGCCTCGGCCGTCGCCCTGGCCCACGGCTTCATCCCGCCCACCGTCAACCACCGCTCCACCGATCCCGAGTGCGGCATCGACTGCGTGCCCAACCACGCCGTCTCGGCACCGCTGCGGATCGTGGTCAACAACGGCCTGGCCTTCGGCGGCAACAACGCCTCCGTCGTCCTCGGCCGCTATGAGGAGGACCAGCGATGACCCCCGTACCCACCGAGGAGGTCACCACCGAGACCCGGCCGCCCGCCCGTACCGACCGCGCCGTCATCACCGCCTGGTCGGCCGTCTCTCCGTACGGCATGGGCCGTACGGCGTACGCGGAGGGGATCACCGGGCGCCGCCCCACCGAGTCCGTACCGGACCCGGCGGCCTGGCAGACGCCGGACGCCGCCGCCTGCCTGGTGCCCGGTTTCGACATCCGCCAGATCCTCGGCCGGGCGGGCACCCGCACCATGGACCGGGCCATGGGGCTCGCGGTCACCGCCGTACGCGAGCTGTTCGAGGAGGCCGAGGCCGACGAGCGCCCGGTGACCCGCGGGACCGGGACCGCGCTCGTCCTCGGCACCACCCTGGGCAGCGCGGCCAGCCAGCAGAACTTCAGCCGGGCCTCGTATCTCGGGGAGAAGCCGTACGACGTACCGGCCCAGCTGATGCCCAACACCCTGATGAACAGCCCGGCCGGGGCCAGCGCCATCCGCTTCGGCCTCAAGGGCCCCAACACCACCGTGGCCGGCGGCCGTCCGACCGCGCTGCTCGCCCTCGCCTACGCCCGCCGGCTGCTGGCCGCGGGCCGGGCCGAGCGGGCGCTGGTGGGGGCGGTGGAGGAGTACTCCGGGGCCCGTTCCTGGCTGGAGCGCCACAGCCGTGGCGCGGACGAGGAGCAGACCGCGCCGCTAGGGGAGGGCTGCGCGGTGCTGCTGATCGAACCCGCCGACACCCTCCCCGAGGACCGCCCGGCGCTCGCCGAACTCCTGGCGATCGACGTACGGGTGGACGTCCGCGGCGATCTGCCCGGCACCCTGCGGGAGAGCGTGCGCCACGCCCTCGCCGAGTCCGGGATCGCCCCGGCCGAGGTATGGGTGGCGTCCGGGGGCGGGCTGAGCGGAGACGCGGGCGACCACGAACAGGCCCTGCTGACGGAGCTGTTCGGGCGCGAGGCCGCGACCCGGGGGATGTGCCACGAGCTCATCGGCGACACCGCCTCGGCCCAGGCCGCGTTCCAGCTCGCCGCGGTCCTCGTCACGGCCGGGGCCGACCCGGCCTCGACGGGTCGGGCCGCCGTGATCACCTCGGTGGACCGCGAGGGCCTGGTGGCCTGCGGGGTGCTGCGGCTGCTGGGCGGTGCCCGATGAGCGGCGCGACCCCGACGTCCGGTGCGGGACAGCCACCCGGTACGGCCCCGGCGGACCCCGTTGCCGCCAAGGCCGCTCGGGCCGCCGAGGCCGCGGGGGTCGCCGTAGCCGCCGAGGCCCCCGTGCCCCCGCCGGTCGCGCTGGTCAGCGGCGGTTCCCGGGGCATCGGCCGGGCGGCCGCGCTGCGGCTGGCCCAGGACGGCTACGCGATCAGCTTCTGCTACCGCTCGGACGAGGAGGCGGCCCGGCAGCTCGGCAAGGAACTGGCCGAGCTGGGGGTCGGCTCCCTCGCCCAGCGCCTGGACATCAGCGACGGCGAGGCCGTACGCGAATGGGTCGCGCGCACCGAGCGCGAACTGGGCCCCGTCGGCGTCGCCGTGGCCAGCGCGGGCATCACCCGCGACAAGCCGATGCTGATGATGTCCGACCAGGACTGGCGGGCGGTCGTGTCCACCAACCTGGACGGGGCGGCCCACGTCTGCCGGGCCGTGCTGTTCCCGATGGTCAAGCGCAAGGCAGGCTCGATCATCACCCTCTCGTCGGTGTCCGGGGTCTACGGCAACCCGGGCCAGGGCAACTACTCGGCCTCCAAGGCCGGGATGGTCGCCATGACCCGGGCGCTGGCCAAGGAAGTTGGCCGCTACGGCATCCGCGCCAACGCCTTGGCCCCCGGAATGATCGACACCGACATGACCGGCGCCCTCAGCGGAAGCCAGCGCGACCGTGCCGTGGCGGCCATCCCGCTGGGCCGGTTCGGCACCGCTGAGGAGGTCGCGGAGGCCGTGTCCTTCCTGGCCTCCGACAAGTCCGCGTACATCACAGGATCCGTGCTGCAGATCGACGGCGGGATCGTCCTGTGACGCCCCCTGTGACGCCCTCTGTGACACCCCCGCCCACGCTCCACCGCACCGCCGCCGACTTCGGCGCTGCCGCCCCCCACAGCCATGTCCCCACTCGACACTCCAAGGAGCCGGCCTCATGACCGTTCCCGCCACCACCGCCACCACCGCCACCACTGCCACCACCGCCTCCGCCAACCTCACCCCGCTCGTCGACACCACCGCCTTCCCGGAGGCCGTGGACGGCGAGGTCCGGGCCGCCCACCGGCTGTACGAGCACCTGATCGGCATGTGGGCTCCAGGCGTCATCGAGGCCGCCCAGGACCTCGGCGCCTTCGCCGCCCTCACCGTCGGCCCGGCCACCGCCGCACAGCTCGCCGAGGTGCTGGACACCGATCTGCGGGCCACCCGGGTCCTGCTGGACGGCCTGTACGCGTACGACGTCGTCGAGCGCAGCAGAGGGGAGGACGGCCAGGCCGTCTACACCCTCCCGGCCGAGCTGCACGGCGTGTTCGCCCCCGACGGGCTCTTCAGCCTCGCCGGGAAGATCGGCCACGACCGCAATGTGGCCTGGAACGCGTGGCGCCGGCTCGCCGAGAACGTCCGCTCCGGCGCCCGCACCGCCGAGGGCGCGCAGCAGCTCAACCAGATATCGGAGGAGGACTACACCTCGCTGGT
Organism: Streptomyces sp. NPDC020845; assembly: GCF_044334165.1. NCBI lineage: Bacteria > Bacillati > Actinomycetota > Actinomycetes > Kitasatosporales > Streptomycetaceae > Streptomyces > Streptomyces sp. NPDC020845. Next base: position 593,993 of record NZ_JBIRSJ010000007.1, read on the forward strand.
CCGCGGCATCAACTTCTGGGCGCCGCCGATCACCCGCTCGCTGGCCGGCGCGCTGCGCGAACTCGGCTGGACCACCGGCCGCTCCGCGACCCTCCTGGACGTCGGCTGCGGCACCGGCATCTACAGCCACCTGCTCCTGCGCGAGTTCCCCGAGCTGACCGCCCGCGGCCTGGACGCCGAGCGGATCATCCCGATCGCCACCCGGCAGGCCACGCAGCTGGGGGTCGCCGAGCGGTTCCAGGGCGAGACCGTGGACTTCTGGAGCGAGGACTGGGGCAGCGGCACCGACCTGGCGCTGTTCGTCAACATCTTCCACCTTCAGACCCCCGAGTCGGCCCGCGAGCTGCTGCTGAAGGCGGTCAAGGGGCTCACCGAGGACGGGGTGATCGCGATCGCCGACCACATCGTCGACGAGGACGGCGGCGAGGGCTCGGTCCAGAACAAGTTCTTCCGGCTGTTCGCCGCGTCGATGCTGGCCACCGGCGGCGGCGACGCCTTCACCGTCCACGACTACGACCAGTGGCTCGCCGATGCGGGGCTGCGCCGGATCGGTCTGCTCGACACCCCGATGCACCGGGTGCTGCTCGCCCGCCGTTCCTGATCACCCGTTGTTCCTGATCACCCCCGGCCATCCCCGTGTCAGCCACCCCCTGTTGAGGCCACCTCCCCAGCTCCCCGGCGTGACCCCGCGCGCCGGGGAGCACCTCTCTCATCCCATACAAGGGAGTACGCACCATGTCCGTACGCCTCTTCACCTCCGAATCGGTGACCGAAGGCCACCCCGACAAGATTGCCGACCAGATCAGCGACAGCATCGTGGACGCCCTGCTCGAGAAGGACCCGCGCGCCCGGGTGGCGGTGGAGACGCTGCTCACCACGGGCCAGGTGCATATCGCGGGCGAGATCTCGACCACCGCCGGGGACGTGGACATCGTGTCCCTGGTCCGGCAACGCATCCTGGACATCGGCTACGACCGCTCCACCAAGGGCTTCGACGGCGCCACCTGCGGTGTCTCGGTCTCCCTCGGCGCCCAGTCGCCGGACATCGCGCAGGGGGTCGACACGGCGTACGAGATCCGCGAGACCTCAGACGCGACGGGCCCGGCGAGCTCGGGCCCGGTGGTCGATGAACTCGACCGCCAGGGCGCGGGCGACCAGGGCCTGATGTTCGGCTACGCATGTGACGAGACACCCGAGCTGATGCCCCTCCCGATCATGCTGGCCCACCGGCTGGCCCGCCGCCTGACGGCCGTACGCAAGAACGGCACCGTGCCGTATCTGCGCCCCGACGGCAAGACACAGGTGACCGTCGAGTACCGGGGCAGCAAGCCGATTCGGCTCGACACCGTGGTGGTCTCCAGCCAGCACGCCGCCGATGTGGACCTCGCCGGGCTACTCGCCCCCGACATCCGCGCCCACGTCGTCGAGCCGGAGTTGGAAGCCCTGCGCGCCGACGGCATCCGGCTGGCCACCGACGACGTAAGGCTGCTGGTCAACCCCACCGGCCGGTTCGAGATCGGCGGCCCCATGGGCGACGCCGGGCTGACCGGCCGCAAGATCATCGTGGATACGTACGGGGGCGTGGCCCGGCACGGCGGCGGCGCGTTCTCCGGCAAGGATCCGTCCAAGGTCGACCGCAGCGCCGCGTACGCCATGCGCTGGGTCGCCAAGAACGTGGTGGCCGCGGGGCTCGCGGACCGCTGCGAGGTGCAGGTCGCGTACGCCATCGGCAAGGCCGAGCCGGTCAGCCTGTTCGTCGAGACCTTCGGCACCGCCCGGGTGGCCGTGCGGCGGGTCACCGACGCCATCAGCGAGGTGTTCGACCTCAGGCCCGCGGCCATCATCCGCGACCTGGACCTGCTGCGCCCCGGCTACGCCAGGACCGCCGCGTACGGCCACTTCGGGCGCCCCGAGTTCACCTGGGAGCGCACCGACCGGGCGGCGAAGCTGCGGGCGGCCGCCGGTCTGTGAGCCCGGTGCCGCCCGGCCCGGAGTTTGCGGTGCGTACGGGACAGCGGCACGCCGTGGCGTCGGCGTGGCGCTGTCCCAAAGCCATCGCAAGCCACCACAACGTCACGGTCGTGGGGCGGCGGCCCGGAGGGCGCGGTCCCCGATCACGCGCAGATGGGCCAGCAGCTCCGGGGGCTCATGCACCTGGAACTCACAGCCCAGCATGAGCAGCCGGGACGCCAGCCACTCCAGCGTATCGGCGCGTCCGTGCAGCTCACAGCTGTTCTCGTCGATCGGCCGCAGCTCGCCGGGCGCGGCGCCCAGCCGCTGTGCCGCCTGGGCGGCCGGAAGACAGAGCGTGGCCCGCACCTCGTAGGTGGGCGCGAGGGAATACATCCTGCGGGTGACGAAGGCGGCCGCGTCCTTCTCGGGCAGCTCGCGGGGCGGGACGCGTACGCCGGTGGGCTGGAGGCGGGCCATCCGGTCCACGCGGAAGATCCGCCAGTCGTCGCGTTCGGTGTCGTACGCCAGCAGATACCAGCGGCGCCCCGCCAGCACCAGCCGGTGCGGCTCGACCAACCGCCGGGTCCGGTTGCCGTCCCCCGCCTGGTAGGCGAACCGCAGCCGTTCATGGCCGGCCACGGCCGCGGCGGCCATCGCGAGCTCATGCGGGTCGACGGGCGTGGCGCTCTCGGTGAACAGAGACTCCGTCGCGGCCCGGAAGGCCCCGACCCGGTGCCGCAGCCGGGACGGCAACACCTGCTCCAGCTTGGCCAGCGCACGCAGGGACGCCTGCTCGATACCGCTCACCGGCTTGCCGACCGCCGTACTGAGCGCGACCGCGATGGCCACCGCCTCCTCGTCGTCCAGCAGCAGGGGCGGCATGGCCTTGCCCGCGGCGAGCCGGTATCCCCCGGCGGCCCCCATGCTCGCCTCGACCGGATATCCCAGCTCGCGCAGCCGGTCGACATCCCGCCGGACCGTACGAGGGCTGACGCCCAGACGATCGGCGAGCTCGCTGCCGGGCCATTCGCGCGGGGTCTGCAACAGGGACAACAGGGTCAGCAGCCGGGCCGATGGGGTGCTCATGGCGTCCATGGTGTCGGACCGTCCAGGCCAGGATCCGACCTGGACGGCTCCGACGGTCGCCGCGACGACCGCGGGTCCCGGTATCCAGCCTGTGGCAGATACACCTCAGCGACACGCCGTGGCTTCGGCGTGCGGCCGGACCAAGCCCACCGCGAACGCACCGATATCGTGTCGGGTCTGCCACAGTCGATCCCAAGCTGGGTGATCTTCCGGCCGCGCCCCACGAGTTCGGGGCGATGTACCTGGAGATCACGGTCCGACCGACGATCCACCGAAGACGCGTCAGAGGGACACTTTGCAGTACATCTGCTCATTGTTCGCGCGAGCTTCTCTCGCAATCCGTGTCAGCAGCTCGGCTATGCCCAGCAGGGCATCCGGCTGGACCCCGTACTTGCGTACCGCATCGGTGCGTTCCCACCGCCTGACGGCGTCGGGCAGCTCGTCACAGCGCACCGGCAACAGGGGGCCCGCGTAGAGAGGCCCGCGGTGCGGTCCGGGCACATGGCGGCCCCTTCTTGGGTGTTCGTGACACGTCGTGTACATACGCGGAACCAAGCTCAGCTCACGGCATCTGACCTCACAACCCGCACCTGGCCGGCCGGTATGCACAACTCCCCGCTGACCGGTAGGTCTGTGAGCATCTCCCGGCCCTGCGCCGTGATGACCGCGTCGTTGTCGACGTGGTTGACGAAGAAGGTGAAGACCTCCTCGTCGTTGCGGCGCACGAGCACTTCCACCCCGCTCGGCACGTTCGCCACGCCGGTGGGGGGCACAAACGAACGTGCCAATGCGAGGAGCGCATCGCTGTCGAGTCCGGCCGAGACGTAGACCGCACGGCCCCCGGCCCCCAGTGAGCGCGAGGTGATCGCTGGACGACCGCTGAGGTGACCTCCCGCATACCGAGCGATCACCTCGGCGTCGTGCACGTGGACGAGTTCGGTCCACTCCGTGCCGGACCACCCGTTGTCGAGGGTGAGCGTCTCGCCGTCCTGCAGCGGCCGGAACTCCTCGCACCACGCGCCCAGGAGTTCACGGAACGCGCCGGGATACCCGCCAAGCCTCACCTGATCGTGCTCGTCCACGATCCCCGAGAGGAAGCTCACCACGACCGTTCCGCCCGCCTCGGCGAAAGCGCTCACGCGCGCCGCCGTGTCGTCGTCGGTCAGGAAGAGCCCCGGCACCACAAGTACCTCGTACCCGGTGAAGTCGGACCAGGGCGGGAGCACCTCGATGCTCTCGTTCAGCCGCCAGAACGCGTGATGCCAGTCGCGGACGATGCGACCATAGTTGAGGTGGTTGTTCGGCTTGACACCCTTCATCATCGCCCAGCCGGCCTCGTCGTCGAAGAGGATGCCGACACGGGCCTGGGGAGTGCGTGAACCCATGACCGGGGCGAGACGCTGCAGGTAGCGGCCCAGCTTGCAGACGTCGCGATAGACCTCGGTGTCCTCGCCCGCGTGGGGAACCATCGCCGAGTGGAACTGCTCCGCACCGGCCCGGGAGGCGCGCCATTGGAAGAACAGGACGCCGTCGGAGCCGTGACCCACGTGGCTCAGGCTGTTGCGGATCAGCTCTCCTGGCGTCTTGGCACGGTTGCGCGGCTGCCAGCTCACGGCGCTGGTCGAGTGCTCCATGAGCATCCACGGACGGCGCTGCGTCGTCATCGCTCGCATGCGATCTCCGGAGAAGGCGACGTCCTGCTCGGGGAGCGGGTCGGATGAGCGCGTGTAGTGGTCGTTGGCGACGATGTCCATGTGCCGTGCCCAACGGGGGTAGTCCACGACATCGGGCTCGGCGCCTACCATGAAGTTCGTCGTGACGGGGAGCTCGGGCGTGATGCTCTTGAGTACCTCACGCTCGGCAAGGTAATGCGCCAGGAGCTCGTCCGAGGAGAAGCGGTCGAAGTCGAGGACGAGGGAGGGATTCTTCGCGTCATCACCGCGCGGCGGGATGATGTGTGCGAAGTCGCGGTAGGTGTGGCCCCAGAAGGCGGTTCCCCACGCCTGGTTCAGAGCTTCGAGAGTCCCGTACTTGCGTTGCAGCCATCCGCGAAACGCCGCTGCCGAAGTGTCGCAGTAGCAACGGCCGTTGCCACCGCCCAACTCGTTGCTGACGTGCCACATCACGACGTGATCTCGATGGCCGTAGCGATCGGCGAGTGCGCGGACGACGCGTAGCGCGTATGCACGGAAGACCGGACTGCTCGGACACCAGCCGAGCCGGGCACCGGGCCAGTGCGGTTGCATATCGCGTTCGACGGGGTAGATCTCGGGGTGTGCCGCCAGCAGCCAGTCCGGGGGCGCGGCCGTCGGTGTGGCGAGATCGATGGCGATGCCGTTGTCCGCCAGGAGGTCGACGATCTCGTCCATCCAGTCCCAGTCGAACTCTCCGTCCGCGACTTCGATGAGGCCCCAGGAGAAGATGCCGAGCGAGACGATGTTGACGCCGGCCTGCGTCATCAGATGAACGTCCTTCTTCCACACCTCCTTGTCCCACTGCTCGGGGTTGTAGTCGGCTCCGTAGCTCAGCCCGCGCGTGGGCCAGGCGTTGTCGATGTGGGACCAGGTCATCCCTTGACTCCTCCGGCGATGAGGTCGAGGCGCCAGAACCGTTGCAGGAACAGCACCAGGACGATGAGGGGAACGATCGCGAGCGCGGCGCCGGTGATGGCGAGCGTGTAGAGGGACGGCGAACCGGAGCCGCGCTCGAGCAGGGAGTTCAACCCGACCGTGAGCGGGAAGGTCCGGGTGTCGGAGAGCATGATGTACGGCAGCAGGAAGTTGTTCCAGATGCCCACGAACTGCAGCAGGAACACCGTCACCATCCCCGGTCCCATGAGGGGGAACACGACACTGCGGAAGATTCGCCACTCGCCGGCGCCGTCGATCCGCGCGGCTTCGAGGATCTGCGTCGGGATGGCGCTCGCGGCGTACACCCGGCACAGATAGATACCAAACGGGCTGAGAACGCTCGGGAGCAGCACTGACCACTGGGTGCCGGCCAGTTGCAGATCGGACAGCAGCAGGTACTGCGGTACCGCGAGGGTGATGCCGGGGATGAGCAGCCCCACGAGGATCGCGACGAAGAAGATCCGGCCACCTCGGAACTCGAACTTCGCCAGGGCGTAGCCAGCGGAGGCCGACACGAGCGTGGACAGGGCGCCGCCCACGCCCGCGTACAGGAGCGAGTTCAACGCCCACAATCCGTAGGCGCCGCCGTCGTGAGAGAAGAGGTCGCCGAGATTGTCGAGCAGACCGGTTCCGGGTGCGAGGGTGAAGGAGTTGAACAGCTCGTTCGGGGCTTTGCTGGCAGCGACGAACACCCAGGCCACGGGGAGGAGGCTGTAGATCGCACCCGCCAGCATGATGAGCGTGGGGACGATCTTGGTCCGTTGGCGCGACACGTCGTTGATCGTGCTCATCGCATCCCCCGTCGCGTCGAGATGCGGACCAGCGCGAGGGCGCCGACCGACACCACCGCGGTACCCAGGGCGAGGATGATCGACGCCGCCGCCGCGTCATGGAGATTGTCGAGGACAAACGCGTCCTGGTAGATCGACATGAGCGGAGCCCACGTGTTGGAGATGGCGTTCGTCAGGGGCTTGAGCATCAGCGGCTCGCCGTAGAGCTGGAGAGATCCCAGCAGCGCGAAGATCGAGGTCAGGATCAGCGCGGGCCTGACCAGCGGCACTTTGACCCGGAGGGCGATCTGGATCTCGCTGGCCCCGTCCAGGCGGGCCGCCTCGATCAGCTCGTGGGGGATACCGCGCAACGCCGTGTAGATGACGAGCATGTTGAACCCGGTCGCACCCCAGATGGAGATGTTGGCGAGCGAGCCATAGATCCCGCTCGTATCGAGGAAGGGGATGTCCCCCCAGCCGAGGGATCGGGTGACGTACGAGAACGGGCTCGTCCCCGCCAGGTACATGAACCCCCACATCAGCGCGGACACCACGCCCGGTACGGCGTAGGGGATGAAGATCGCCATGCGCCCGAAACGCCGCAGCTTCACCCCCGGCGTGTCCAGCAACAGAGCGAACAGCAGCGCGAGCCCGAGGGTCAACGGCACGGCGATGACCCCGTAGACCGCCAGACGCTGGAGTCCATCGATCAGATGGCCGTCTTCGAGGACCGAGACGTAGTTGTCGAACCAGACGAACACCGTGGACCGGGTACCGAGGGGGCCACCGCCGGTCCGCCGCTCGGCGTAGAAGCTGGAACCGAGCGCGTACACCACGGGGATCACTGTGAAGACGGTGTACAACACCATCGCGGGTGCGCTGAACAGGTATGGCGCGATACTGCGGCGACGACGGCGACGCGTTTGCGGCGGAACGTCCACGGTTTCTGACCGGGCGGCCTTGTCGGCAACGACTCGGGTGGTCATATGGATAACCTCTCTGGCGCTTTGCGTATCTCTGCTCGCCGTTCTAGCCCTCGCTCACCTCGAACCCCTGCTTCTTCAGGTCGTCCACGACGGCTTTCTGAGTGGTGGTCAGGACCTGCTCCCATGACGTGCCGTTCCGAACGGCCGCGTTCATCGCGTCGGTGAACGCGGACTGGGCGACATCCGTGTTCGGGCCCCAGGTCACCGGGCGGGTGTGCTTGGAGATCTCAGCGACGGTCTTGTAGTAGTCGGTCTGCTGCGGCATGAGAGCCGGGGGCTTTTGCGACGTGGCGGCCTTCTGTCCTGACAGCGCCGCGGGATAGCCGTTCTGCACGTTGAGGATCATCTTCGCGCCCTTGTCGCCGGCGTTGAGCCACTTCGCGAACTCGGCAGCTTCCTTGGGGTGCTTGGACTTGGCGGTGACGATGACCGAGGAACCGCCCTGGAACGAGACCGTCGGGTCGTCCGCGTTCCACCGGGGCAAGGGCGCGAGAGCCCACTTCCCGGCGGTCTTCGGAGCCACACCGTAGATGACACCAGGGGCCCACACGGCGGAGGGCCAGGACAGCATGGTGCCGTCGTTCAGCTTCTGGTTGTAGGTCGGCGTCAGGATCGGATCGGCCGCGATCAGCTTGTCCTCGTACATCTTCTGGAAGAACCGCATCACCTTGCGGGACTTCGCACCGTCGATGTTGACGATCCACTTGTCCCCGTCGATCGACCACCAGTTGTCGCCGGCCTGCCCCGCCACGGCGGCGTACCAGCCCCATCCGTCGGTGCTGAGGGAAGCCATCGTCAGCTTCGGGTTCCGGGCCTTGATCTTGGCGGCCGCCTCGCGGTAGTCCTGCCAGGTCACGGGCGCGTCGATGCCGTACCGGTCGAAGATGTCCTTCCGGTAGAGCAGCGCCATGGGACCGACGTCCTGCGGCAGTGCGTACGTACGGCCACTGAAGGTCGTCTGGGCCCACGAGCCGCGTGAGTACTCGTTCCGTACGTCGGAGACGTAGTCGGTGATGTCCAACGGCGCGCCGGAGACGATCATGCGAGGCAGGGCCGTGTTCTCCACGAGCGCGAGATCGGGGGCGTTGCCCGCGCGGATCGCGGCCAGCAGCTTGGCGGACGACTGCACGCCACCGCCGGCGTCGGTGTGGATCACCTTGATGTTCGGATGCGTCCGGTTGAACTCCTTGACCTCCTTTGCGCTTCCGGGCGCCCATGCCCAGTACCGCAGGGTGACCTTCCCACCATCGGAGGTCGAGTCCTGTTCATCTGAGCAGCCGGAAACGAGCAGTGCGGTGACGGCTATGGCGGCCACCGCGGCCATGATCTTGCGGGACTTCGTGGTGCGCATGAGTCTCCTTCGACCCGGAGCGGGCTCCGCCGCTCACGGGCGATGAGCATCGTCCGCCCACCGAAGGTTTGTCAATAGAGGTGACAAACTCTCGTTCGGCCCGCCCGCGCGCTCACTGCTCGGCTCCGGCGAGCCGTCGGTAGAGGGCCAGGCCGGCCGCTGCGCGCGCCCAGTCGAGGAAGTCGAACACGGTGACCTCGATGACCGGCTGGTCCGGCACGGTGTACACCGCGCGCATCCCTTCCTCGAAGTCCTCGGTACGCGAGCGGAGGATCGGCGGGCTGTCGCCTGTCAGGATCACCTTGTCGGGGTCGAGCAGGTTCAGGATGTGTCCGGCCGCCGCGCCGAGCCCACGCGCGGCGCGGGCCAGCCGCTCGCGCGCCGTCTGCTCGCCCGCCTCGGCTCGATCGATGACCTCCCCGAGTGTCCGCGCGCCGGCGACACCGTTCACGATCGAGGTCGTGGAACTCTCCACCCACAGACAACCGCGATGGCCGCGGGGGCACCACGCGCCGTCGGACGCGACCGGGACGTGCGAGAACCTGCCCGCCCTGCGATGCGCGCCGAGGATGATCTTGCGGTCGGCCACCAGTCCGAAGCCGATTTCCCGCCCGAGCGAGATGAGCGCCATGCTGTCTTGCCCCTCGGCCAGGCGCGGCCACTGCTCGAACGCAGTGAGCGCCACGACGTCGTCTTCGGCCCACACCGGGATACCGAACTCCCTCTCCCACGCCGACCGGGCCGCCTCGGGAACCACGGCGTGGAGGCCCATGCCGTCCCCAGCCCCGTCGATCCGCTCCGTGGAGCCGCATACGGCCAGGCCGGCCACGCGCAACCCGCTCGACTTCGCCTCGTCCAGCCAGGTGCGACAGTGCGCACCGACGACCGACGTGCCGAGCTCGTCGACGTGCTGTCGGCGCTCCCAGACCACCTTGTTGGTCAGGTCTATCCCCGCTACGACGAGTTCGCCCGCGCGGATGTGCACGCCGAGGAAGTGGAAGAAGTCGGTCCTGGCGAGCAGTACGTCCGCGGGACGCCCCGTGCTGGCTCTCTGCTCCCTGCCGCCTTCGACAATGAGACCCGCGGCCTCGAGATCGCGTGCGATCGCTGTCATCCGGGTGCGGGACAGACCGAGCTTCTTCGCCACCTCGCTCTTGGAGAGTCCACCGTTCCACAGGATGCGGTTGTATGCCGCCTGCGTCGTCGGGTGCAGCTGCGGCCATCCAAGGTCGGCCCCAGAACGTGTGGCGGGGTCGTCAGGCGTACGTGTCATAAAGACATCCAACAGGACTTCTCGGTGTCCGCCCGCCACGGCACCGTCCGCGCACGGGGTTCACCCACCGGACCGCGCACCCTCGGCATCGATCACTGCGACCGTACGGATCGCCGGAAGCCCGCGGGATGCGTCGATCCTGACCTTGACCTCGTCGACGACGCGCGAGGGAAAGCGCAGGATGCGCTGGTAACCGACCGAGTCCGCCTCGGCCAGCACCTCTTCGCGCCCACCGGCCACCCCGATCACCACGACCCGTTCGACGCGCTGCCCCCGGGTGATGTCCTCGCGGATGACCACGGCTCCGATATCGGTGGAACCGGCCAGGACGAGTGAGACGGCCGGCACGGCATCGCCCGCCTCCGGGCGCCACACGCACGGCGCTGCCGCGTCCCCGGCCAGGCGCGCGAGTACCGACCAGTCGGCCACCGGCTCGCCCGCGTGTGTGCGCGGCGCCCCGGACGACAGCGCGACGTCCGCGTCCAGCACTCCGTTCCGGAACGCCCGGATGCGTTCGCCCAACCCCGTCAAGGCAGCAACGTCGGGCGCAGCCAGCAAGCCGCGGGGATCGGGCGCCACGTTGAGCAGCAGGCACGCATTCCCACCGACCGCGTCACACCACAGACCGAAGAGTTCGTCGGCGGAGCGAACGGAGCCGTCCTCGTGCTTGTGGTAGAACCACCCCGGCCGGATGGAGGTGTTCACCTCGGCGGGGTACCACACGAGATCGTCGAGTCGGCCGGCGAGGGCCGCGCGGCTGCCGAGATCCTCGTCGCCGCTCCGGACGAGCCGCGAAAAGGCTCCGTCGTCGACGTGCTGCGAGTGATCGGCAACGCGTTCGGCGTCGCGCAGCGCAGCGGGCACGACGCTCCATTCGTCCGGCCGGGTGTGTCCGGCCTCGTTGCCGCACCACCGGACGTCCGGCCCGCAGACCGAGATCACCGCGCCGGGTTGCAGACGCCGCACGACTGCGTAGTAGCGCTCCCAGTCGTACCGCTGGTGTGCGCCGTCGGGGCCCTCGCCGTTGGCGCCGTCGAACCACACCGAGAACACCTCGCCGTATCCGGACAGCAGCTCCTCCAGCTGACGCACGAAGAAGTCGTCGTATGCCTTCCCCGAGCCGTACGTGGCCTCTGTGCGATCCCACGGCGACAGATAGACACCGAACTTGAGACCGTATCGTCGCGCCGCATCGGCCACGAGCCGCACGAGATCGCCCTTCCCCTCCCGCCACCCGGAGGCTGCGACGGAATGCGCGGTCACCCGCGAGGGCCACAGGCAGAAGCCGTCATGATGCTTGGCGGTGAGGATGACGCCCGTCATCCCGGCCGCGGCGATCGTCGACACCCATTGATCGACGTCCAAGTCGGACGGGTCGAACAGGGCCGGATCCTCGCCGCCCAGCCCCCACTCGCGGTCGGTCATCGTGTTCATGCCGAAATGGATGAAGGCATAGAACTCCATCGACTGCCAGGCCACCTGTCGCGCACTGGGCCGGACCGCAGTCAGCGCCCCGATCTCGTCGACGCCCTCCAGGGCACCAGAAGTGGGCACGATGTCATGCGTCATTCAGTCGTCCTGTTCCGTGACGGACTCACGCCGTTTGTAACCTCAGTTGACAAACTCGTACTCTATCCTTCCGCCGGACGCCCGGTCTACAGGACGACGATGTGCGCTGAACCATCCCGGGCCGCAGAAGATCTCTCACAGTTATGTTCTTCGCGGTCCTGCAAGAGGGCCGCTGGCCTCCGGGCCCGGCATGACTGTTCCCCCCGTCGATCGGATGACCTCGATACCGGGGGTCGCGGTCAGGACCGCCGCCACCTTGCTGGTCACCGTCGGCGACGGCACCAGCTCCCCCACCGCCGCCCACCTGGCCTCCTATGCCGGCCTCGCCCCGGCAACCAGGTCGTCGGAGACCTCGATCCACGGCGAACACGCGCCCGGAGGCGGCAACCGGCAGCTCGAGCGCGCGATGTTCCTGTCCGCGTTCGCCGCACTGCACGATCCCGCCTCCCGTTCCGGCGTCTCCCCGCGAATCGTCCGCTACGCGGACGATCTCGTGGTTCTGGTCGACGGCGAACGCGACGACGTCGAGGCGCTGCGCGAGGACATCTCCGACGTGCTGCAACCGCTCGGTCTTCGTCTCTCCGAGGCGAAGACACAGGTGGTGCACATGTCGGAGGGGCTCGACTTCTTGGGGTTCCGCATCCAGTGGCGCCCGCAAGCGAGGAACGGACAAGTGGCACGGCTACACCTTCATCGCCGACCGACCCATCCGGCAGCTGAAGGACAAGATCCGCGCCCTGACGAACAGAATGTCGCAGCAGAACCCCGGGGACGTACTGATCAGGCGCAACCAGATCATGCGCGGCTGGGCCAACTACTTCAAGCACGCGGTCTGCAAAGCCCCCCTGAGCTCCCTGGCCAGCTTCACCTGGCACCGGGTGATCAGCTGGTGGATGGCGCTGCACCGCTGGAAGTGGAAGGACGTCCGCCGACGCCTCACCGACCGCAATGGGCGGTGGCAAAGGCCCTCGGCGGACGGGACTGAACTGTTCGACCTCCAGGCGGTGACGGCCACCCGCTACCGCTACCGCGGCGCCGGGCCATCTAGGCCAGGATCCGGCCTAGATGACTCCTACAGTCGCCCCATGAGCGATGAACCGCGCCCCATCCGCCCCTTCCGCATCGACATCCCCCAGTCCGATGTAGCCGACCTCCACGACCGCCTGGCCAACACCCGCTGGCCGAGCCGGCTCCCCGGCGAGGGCTGGAGGCGTGGCGTGCCCCTGGCCCACCTCAAGGAGCTGGCCGACTACTGGCAGGGAGGCTACGACTGGCGCCGGCACGAGGCGCGGCTGAATGAATTCCCCCAGTTCATGACCGAGATCGACGGACAGGACATCCACTTCCTGCACATACGCTCACCCGAACCCGACGCGCTGCCGCTGATCCTCAACCACGGCTGGCCGAACTCCTTCATCGAGTTCACCGACCTCATCGGCCGCCTCACCGACCCCCGCTCACACGGCGGCGACCCGTCCCAGGCCTTCCACGTCGTCGTCCCGTCCCCGCCCGGCTACGGCTTCTCCGCACCGCCCCGCGAAACCGGCTGGACCGTCGCCCGGGTGGCGGGGCTCTGGGTGCGCCTGATGCAGCGCCTCGGCTACGACCGCTACGGCGTCCAGGGCGGGGACCTCGGCGCGTACATCGCCCCCGAAGTGGCCAAGGCGGCACCGGAGCACGTGGTCGGCGTCTACATCATCGCCGGGCTCGGCTTCCCCACCGAAGCCGACCTCCCCGAGCTGACCGCCGACGAACGGGCGGTCTTCGAACAGCTCCAGCAGGCCGAGTGGATGAACGGCGTCCCCCACCACGCCCTGCTCCGCGCCGCCCCGCAGACCTTCGCCTACGGCTGGCACGACTCCCCCGTCGCCGCGCTGGCCTGGATGATCCAGAAGTTCAAGGAGTTCACCGTCGCCGACAAACTCCCCGAGGAGCTGATCGACCGCGACCTGATCCTCACCAACACAACCCTCTACTGGCTCACCGACACCTTCGGCTCCTCCTCCTGGCCCATGTACGACAGCACGGGCTTCGGCTGGCCGGAGGGCCAGAAGGCCGTGCCCACCGGCGTCTACAGCGGGGCCCCCGGCATCCGGCGGCTCGCCGAGCGCCACAACACCATCGTCCACTGGCCCACCGACAACCCGGGCGGCCACCACTTCGTGGCCATGGAGCGACCCGACGACGTGGCCGCCGATATGCGCGCCTTCTTCGCCAAGGTCCGCTGACCCGGAATACCGCCGACCCGGAACACCTCTCATCCGGAATACCTCGAAGGATGTACGCGCGTCTCATCAGCGGTCACGAGGTTCGCGGCCGAAACGGAACCGAGACTGGCAGCAGCACGGCGGACCGATCACCAGCTCAGCCAGGACGGGCACATGACGAGGCAGCACCCGGGCGGGCAACCCGCCACTTCCCGACCCAGCGCCCTGGTCAGGGCTCTCGCCGGCGGCCTGGTCATGGCCGCCGCGCTGGGCATCGGCACGGCGGCGGGCTCGGTCGCCGCGGAGAGGGTCGGCCTCACCGGGACGGCGGCCCGGCTGGTCCCGGCCGTTCTGGTCAGCGCGCTGGCCCTCGTCCCCGTAACTCTCGCGGTACGGAGGCGCGGCGCATCGCTCAAGGCCCTGGGCCTCGGCGGTGCCCGGGCCGGCCTGCGGGCGTTTGTCACCGGTGTAGGCGTGACGGCGGCGTCGGCGGTGCTCGTCCTCGGCGCCGGGACGGCCGGGGGCCTGCTGCGCTGGTCGCGCCCGGACCCGTTGCCCCTTGTCGGCTTCCTGATAACCAATGCGGTGATCGCGCTTCTGCTCGAAGCCCTGCCCGAAGAGACCACGCTGCGCGGCTACGCCTGGACCGCCCTGCGCGAACGGTTCGGCGGCACCGCCTCGGCACTCGGCACGACGGCCGTCTTCCTGCTCGTACCGGGTGCGTCGACCGTGGCGTACGCGGCCACCGCACACGTGACCGGCGCCGAGCCCGCCCCCATCGGCATCGTGCCACCGGGACAGGACGCGGCCTCCTACCTGATCCTGCTCCCCATCTTCGGGCTGACCCTCGTCGCGGCCCGGACGGCCGTCGGCCAGGCCCCGCTCTGGGCCGCCATCGGCACCCACCTGACCTTTCTCACCGTCAACCGCGTAGCGCTGGAGGGCGACCGGCGCGACGCGGGCTGGTCGGCGAGCCAGACGACCCCCGACGCGGTACTGCTCGTGCCCGGCTATCTGCTGGTCGCAGCGGTCGTGTTCATGTTGTGCCGACGCATGGGCGCGTATGGGCGGCCCCAGACTTACGACACACGCAACGGGCACCCCGTACCGACCCGCGCGTCGAGGTCCGCCCGCAGGGCCGCGAGCTCGGCCATCCGCGCGTCGATCACCCGGATCTTCTCCTCGAACAGCGCGGACAACGCCTCGGCGGAGTCCGGGGCATCGCGCAGTTCCTCGAAGTTCCGCCCGATCTCGGCCAGCGAGAAGCCGAGCGTTTGCGCGGTGCGGACGTAGTGCAGCCAGGTCACGGTCTCCGGAGAGAAGTCGCGATAGCCGTTGGGCAGGCGCCGCCCGCTGACGAGGCCGATCTTCTCGTAGAAGCGAATGGTGTCCTTGCTCAGGCCCGCTTGCGCGGCCAGCTCCCCGATACGCATGGCTCTCCGCCCGATGGTGGACTTGACCTTGGAGCGTACTCCACTGTTTAGCGTGAGGCCGCAGCTGCACGTCGCCGCCGAGATCAGCAGGAGCCTCGCCATGAACCGTCTCTTCGCCCCTTCCCGCCACACCTATCTCCGCGCCGTACGCGCAAGCGCCTGGTACGACCTCGTCGTCACGGCGGGCTTCGCGACGCCGTGGACCTATGCGCTGATCCACGACGCCCTGAACTCGCTGGGCGACGCCCTCGGGCTCGGCGTCCTGCCCGCCGTCGACCCCGTGCAGATCCTCTACGCGAATCTGATGGGCTCGGTTGTGGTCGTCTGGGCGCTGCTCCGTATCGTCAAGCCCCTGCCGGTCCACGGGCTGTTCGACGGTGTCGCCCGCACGCTGTTCTCCATGTGGCTCGCGTACGCGTTGGCCCAGGGTGTCACGCGGGTTCTGTGGGCCTTCTTGGTGGTGGAGGTGGCGTGGGGTGTCGTTCAACTTCTGCCGTGGTGGCGAACCCAGCGCGCCAACCTCCTGGATGGTCCCGCAAGCCCGTCAGCGCATCCTCTCGGCGCCGAGGGTCGGTGAGCCCGCCGGGGACGTGGCTCACATCATGATTCCGGCCCGCTTCGCCAGCCTGGTCAGGCGTGGATTGCTGCGCTTATGCAGCGATGTCAGTACGCGCGTAAGCTCCAGACTGGTCGGATGAACGGCAGCCATTTCGGGAGCCACGTCCCACGCCTTCTCAAGGGACTCAATGGTTGCGTCACGGTCCCCTAGGGCCAGCTGAGAGCGGCCTATATTCAGGTACAGAGGCCCCACACGGGTTGCCGGAAGTGTCAGACCCGCGCGAATCAAGTCCTCCGCGGTGCCCAGAGCTTCACGGTGTCGCTCCATATCGGAAGCCGTGGAGATGACGTGCGTGGCCGTATTCTCTTGGCCGAAGTGGATTCCGTGCTCGGCAACGTCCTGCGGGAATTCTTCCGCCGCACGCCACGCGGCCTCAATGTGCCGGTTCGTCGTCTGCTTGTCCCTCAACCGCCCGGCCAGGGTCAGCGCACGGAGGTGCAAAATGCCCAGCCCAAAGGCTCGTTCGCGCGCTCGCAGTGATGATTCCGCCTGAACGATGGCACGGTCGACAATGGCCAGCCCACCGGCGAAGTCGCCCGAGTTCAAGAAAGTACCCGCATCGTCCCTCGCCGCCACAATGGCCGCAATCGGATCGGCCCGCTCCGCCGCCAGCCGCTGTTTCATGGTGGCCAGCTCGGCCAGGTGCATCCACCTGTGCCGGGCGGCAAGCCAATAGACCACGCTGTAGACGTCGGCGACAAGAGTCCAGTCGCTTGGACGCCCCGTCGCGTGCGCATGGTTGGTCACCTTGGCCAGCAATCGCGGAAGCTTCGCCGACACCTCGGCCAGCTCGCTGTTCCACCGATGCCGATTCAGAATCTCCACCTCAAGCACCAAACCCTCCGGGTTGGGGGGTGGTTCTCCAGGGAGATCGAAACGACGAATGGCATGACCGAGATCGGACAAATCCGCACCGGGCGTCCGCCCGAGCACCTGGTCCAGGGTCAGCCCCATTGCCCTGGCCAGTGATGCGGCTACGCCCTGCGTTAAGGCTCGGTCTCCCACTTCGATTTTGCTGAGGAGGGAGACGGAAACACCTGACCGGCGAGCCAGAGCGACCTGGCTCAATCCGCGATCTTTACGGAGCGCCGCGATATTGGCGCCGGGCCCGGGAACATTCGCGCCGTTCATGTTCCCACTCCCAACCGCGTCACGCGTGGCGAGTGTGCAAGAAGTGTGCAAGTCAGGCCGGACTCAGCGCCGTTGACTAGACATACAGGACCCCCGCGACCGTGGCCGCGGTCCGGGGGCATGGCCGATCTGAAAGACGCAGACCGACAATGCAGTTCGTATCACGATCACTCGGACGAGTGAAAAGGGCGCTGTTCCGCCACCGAGCCGCCACCCTCGAACGGCAGCCCATTCCCGTTCCGACTCCCCCGCCACCCGCCACCAGGCCGGACCTCATGCCACGCCCGGTGTCGTACGCGGAACAGACGCGCTTCCGACTACCGCGGGTCCCGGTCGAGTGGACCATCCCCCTCATGCGAACCCTCGACCCGGCGCCCCCGTACATCCCGCCCTTTACGTGCGAACAGGCGGCGGTGGAACGGTGACCGGCCTCGAGGAGCCCGCGGCAGACTCTGATTGATGTAACTGCCGTACCCCGTGGAGGGGTGTGCTTCGCTTCGCCGTGCCTGTGCGCCGTCTCGCGGCATTCGGTTCACGCGGGCGCGGCTTTCGTCTCGGACCCTCCGGGTCCAAAGCGCCGGCGAGAAGGGGGAAGGGGGGCGGCTGGCCCAACGTCCCGATTCCTCGGCCCGGCGGGTGGCTCAGCTTAAGGCCGGCTCCGCTGGGCGGCATGGTCCGGTTGCCGCGTGCGGACATCGTCTCGCGCCTTCGGCGCACAGCGGCCAACAGCGGGAAGGAGAGGGGGCGCCGGGGGCATCGTCGCCGTCCAACCCAAGGGGTCGTCACCGGCTCGCGGGCGGGGGGACGGCGGATGGTCGCCCGAAGCGGTGAGCGCCGGTCCGGTTCAGGCCCTCCCCCCACCTGCTCTTAAAAAAATGCTTGCTTTATATCAAGTACTGCATCAAGCGTTTTTCTAAGAGCGGGTGGGGGAGGGGCGGTCCCGTCCGCCGGTGCTCGCTTGTCCGTCGCGCTCCCGCGCCCCGGCCGAGCGCACCGCTGGGCTGACCGGTCGGCCACCGCGCGGCAGCAGCTGCGGCGGAGCGCAGCGCAGCCTGCTTTGAGCTCAGCCGCCCGCCGGGCCGAGGAATCGGGACGCCGGGCCGGCCGCCCCCCTTCCCCCTTCTCGCCGGCGCTTTGGACCCGGAGGGTCCGAGACGAAACCCGCACCCGCCCGAGCCGAATGCCGCGAGACGGCGCACAGGCGCAGGCGAAGCGAAGCGCAGCCCACCGCGCAGCGCAGCGAAGCCAACGCGCAGCGGAGCATTTTTCTACCGGCCCAAGGACACGTCAGCAGGTACGCGCACAGGCCAGGGCCGAGCACCCTCACTGGCGCAGGCAGGTGCGCCGGGATGCGTACAGCGCCTTCCTTGCCCCAGCCAGTGAGTCACAGAACGCGCCGAAGATGGCCGGGCGCGCGTTCGTAGGCGAAAGAGATACGGAAGAGATCGATCGCCGTCGAGGTGGGTCGGCTGTCGGAGCGCTTGAGCGAGTTTGCCGCGGCGGCACGAGCCGCGTTGGACGATGCTGAGGGTCTGGATGCGCTGCCAGTCGACAAAAGGCGTTGGCCCGGGAGCCGCGGTACGCGGCGCCTGTCAGGGGTGCCAGTACAGCGTGGGGGCAGGGAGTTTGACGAAGCCGAGCTCGCGGTAAAGCGGCTCACCCTCGGCGGAGGCGCGCAGATCCACCCGGGCGACCCCATGTTCCCGGAACCAGTCGAGCAGGCCCCGCATGATCGCGCGGCTGTGGCCGCGCCGCCGGTATGCCGGATCGGTGACCACGCCGATCACCTGCCCGATCCGGCCGTTCCGCAGGCGGGGGCTGGGCAGCCGCTGCTCGATGGTGCCGATGCCGCAGGCGGCAAGGCCCTGATCGCCTCCACGACGAGGATCCGTACGGCGTCGGCTGTCAGCCGTTCCTTGAGGGCCTCGGCAAGGGCGTCCCGCCAGTCGTCGTCTCCTGAGGAGGGGTTGAAGAAGTCACCGCCGAGGTCTTCGAACAGCAGCTGTCGCAGGCGTACGAGTTCCGCGATGTCGTGCTCGGCCGCCAGCCGTACGTCGGTGTGGTGTCCGGCGTCGTGTCCCATACCGACCAGACTGCTGTAACAGCCTGACGCATCTCAACCCTTACAGCGAGAACGCCGTGAGGGTCACGCTCAGTCCGATGCCCAACCGGAGAGGGGCCCCCGCATCGTCGCCGTCAGTCCTTCATGTCATCCTCGGATCGTGACCAATGCGGAGACAGCCGAGGACCGGCGCGACGACGAGGTGCCCCCCACCCCGGGGCCGACCACCCCTGCCGAGTGGGATGACCTGATCGCCGACTGGGACGAGATGCGTCACGGCTACTACCTCGGCGATCCGCAAGCCACCGTGTTGACGTGCGCGAGGAATCTCGAGGCGAGCGTGGCAGCCGGCGGGGCCGGGTCGGAGACGGCGCTGTGGACGCTGGGGCTGGTGCTGATCGGGCCCTATGTGATCTACGCCCGCCCGGACGCGGCGGCCGAGGCCCGGGTGATGGAGGCGATGGGCGCGGTCGAGCGGGCTCTCGGGCAGGCATCCTGTGAGCATGAGGAGCATCCTTGCGACGATGCTCCGTTCGACGCGGAGCTGGACAACTTCCGGTACGTCCTGGAGATGCTGGCCCATCCGGAGCGGGACGCCGACCACGAGGCGGCCCTGGCCGATGAGGAGAACTGGCCCGACGAGGAGGGGGCGCAGTCCTGGTACGAGGGTCGGATGACGCGGGAGATATGGACCTGCCCGCGGAATCTCGCCGGGTTCGCCGGCGCCTTTCCCGGCTGAGGCCGGATGCCCCGCGGCCCTTCTCGTCCGCGGCCAAGGCGGCGAGCCCCGCGTCCAGCGCGAGCGGCCGCGTCGAATGCCGGCGGGCCGATCAGCCACGGCGCCTGTCATCGCGTACGACCTCGCGTGCGCTCCCGGTGCCCCCTGAGGTCGGGGCGGCCGATGTGGCCCGCCGGGCGCTGGGACTCGCCGAGCCAGATCTGCGGGACGTGACTTAGGACCGCCGCGACCACCGGCCCCTGGTTGGGGGCGGTAAGGACGATGCGGTGGCGTACGCGCGGCAGGCCGGGGTGGAGCGGTTCCTCGTCGCGGACCAGGCCCCACAGGATCGGGTCGTCCCGGTCGATGGGGCCGGTGGGGTACAGCTCCAGGGAGTTGACGGCGGCCTCCCCCTTCTGCTTTCCCATGGCGACCAGCACGATGCCGAAGATGCCGACGGCGCCGAGCACCATGAGGGCGATGGAGCAGGGGAGCCCGGTCATGGCGCTGCGGCGGCCGACGCGTCATAGACGATCATCGGTCGCCGCAACGTGCGGCGGCTGGTCTGCTGTCGGCCGCAGGCGTCGGCGAGGCCGACGACGGCCACCCCCTCAAGATCGCCGAGCAGGCCGTACGCGGCTCCGGCGCCGGCTGGGCGATCTTGAGGTCGGCCTGGTTCGCGCAGAACTTCGGCAAGAGCTTCTAGCTGCCCGGAAGCCTGAACGGAACCCTGGCCCTGCCCACCGGCGACGGGCGCACACCGTTCGTCGACGCCGAGGACATCGCCGAGGTCGCCGTGTCGGCGCTGACCGACGACCGCCACCGCGGCCAGACCTACCAGCTCACCGGCGCGCGGGCGATCGGCTTCGGCGAGGCCGCCGACCTCATCGGCAAAGCCACCAGGCGCACGGTCCGCCACGTCAACATCGCCCCGGAGGCGTTCATCGAACGCAGCACCGCCGCCAGCGTCCAGGCCACCGTCGTACGCCGCTGCACCGGCATCGGCATCCTGACGGCCATCCGCGACGGCCGGGCCACCCCGGTCTCCGACGGCGTCCCTCAAGCCCTCGGCCGCCCGGGCCATCACTTCGAGGACTACGTCACCGAAACCGCCGCCACCCCGGACGGCCCCTGGAGCCGACGAACGCGGACGGCTGACCGGCATGACGCATTCACGTTCAGGAGCCGCCGAGCACCTTGCGCAACGGGTCGAAGTCGTTCTTCTCGGACGCGAACTCCTCCAGCCAGTCTACGAACCGGGCGCCGTACTTCTTGCCGCCCGACCCCAGGACCTCGTCGGCTTCCGCATCGGTGGGAGGGGTCAGGCCGAACGTCTCCTTCAGCCAGACCACGTACGCCTCGTGCCCAGGGGAGTGCTCCTCGTCGGGGTCCGCCTCGCGCTCCTCGTCCCAAGGGGTGAACCACTCGTCGTCGATCGCAAGCAGCCGGAACAGGTTCCGCAGGCCCTCGATGATATCGAGATCGCCTTCGTCGCCGAAGCGGATGATGGGAAGCGTGGCGAGGTCGGCGCGGTCGTCGCAGTGCCACAGGGCGTAGAACGAACCCGAGGCGGTGGCCTGGGCGAACGGGGTGAGCCGGTCGAGGTAGCCTCGCGCCTCCTCTTCCCGCCTCTCCAGGCTCAGCCACTCCAGCAGACCGGCGTCGGGCCGGTCGTACTCGTAGAACTCGAACCCGTCCGAGAAGTAGGCATCTCCAGGGCCGTCGGAGAACTCCTTGAGCAAGTTCAGTTCGGAAATGGGTGAGTAGGCGTCGGTCATGTCATCCCCGGTGCGGAATCGAGTGGTTGAGTGTGGCGCGCACGCTACCGCCCGGGACTGACACCGAAGGCTGCCCTGTACGTGGGGGCATGGCAGTCATCCTGCCCGAGGGTGGCGGTGGACCGGACACGGCAGGCTACGGCCTGTCGTGATCCACTTCTCCTGATGGGCCCTCGATCCATGCCAGTTGCTGCAGCCCGCCGGATAGCCCCGACCGCCGCCGAGCGCAAGCACCTGAAGAAGATGGCCCACGGCCACAAGACCGAGCACCGTCTGCGCGTGCGCGCGCAGATCGTCCTGCACGCGGCGTGCGGACGCTCCAACGCGCGCATCGCCCGCGAGACCGGCCTGCACGTGGACACCGTGCGCACCTGGCGGGGCCGCTTCGCCGAGCAGGGCCTGCCGGGCTTGACCGACCGCAGCCGCAGCGGCCGGCCGCCCGCCTTCAGTCCGCTGCAGGCCGCCCAGGTCAAGGCCCTGGCCTGCCAACTTCTCGCCGAGACCGGGGTACCGCTATCCCGCTGGTCAGCCCCGGAGCTGTCCCGCGAGGCCATGGCGCGCGGCATCGCCACCTTCGTGTCGGCCTCCACCGTGCGCCGCTGGCTGGCCCAGGACGCACTCAAGCCCTGGCATTACCGCTCCTGGATCTTCATCACCGACCCCGACTTCCGCACCAAGGCCGAACGGGTGCTCAACCTGTACGCCCGCACCTGGCAGGGCTGGCCCCTCGGCGCGGACGAGCACGTCATCAGTGCGGACGAGAAGACCTCCATCCAGGCACGCTGCCGCTGCCACCCCACTCTCGCCCCCGGCAAGGCTCGCGCCATGCGCGTCAACCACACCTACGGCCGCGGCGGCGCCCTGGCCTACCTGGCCGCCTACGACGTCCACCACGCGAAGGTATTCGGCCGCACCGAACCGCGCACCGGCATCGACCCGTTCATGAACCTGGTCACCCAGGTCATGAGCCAAGAGCCCTACGCCAGCGCCAAGCGCGTGTTCTGGATCGTCGACAACGGCTCCTCCCACCGCGGCAAGAAGGCCGCCGACCGACTCGCCGCAGCGTTCCCGAACGCGGTCATGGTCCACACCCCCGTCCACGCCTCCTGGCTGAACCAAGTCGAGATCTACTTCTCCGTCGTGCAGCGCAGGGTCGTCACGCCCAACGACTTCGCCGACCTTGCCCAGGTCGGGGACCGGCTCCGAGCCTTCGAAGACCGCTACAACGCCACGGCACAGCCGTTCCAGTGGAGGTTCACCACCTCCGACCTAAACGATCTGCTGGCCAGGCTCGACCGGCACACCGCCGATCACCAGAAAGAATCCTCCGACTCACAGGCAGCATGATCAACCCCCGAAGGACTTCCGGAAACGGACCACTTAGTTGACCTCTGTGTGGTGCGGTCAGTGAACCTCTTTCACCCTGTGTGACTTCAGTGCTCGCAGAGGGAGAATTCTCGTTCGTAGAGCTGCTCGTTGTGTTCGTCGACGAAGAACTTGCGTTCCTGCATGAGTTGTTCGCGGTAGTTCTTGGCCTGTTCAAGCGTCATGGTCGAGGTGTCGGACCATGGTTGTTGCGGTGGCACATCGGATGTCGAGACGATCTTTTCCGACGGGTCGACCAGGAAGAACGCGAGAATTTTGCGATATCCCGGGCGGGTGGGGTCCGTGAGGCGGAATGAGCCGACGCGGTGTTGCAAAATGTTCGGGAACGCCAGGCAGCGGCCCGCCGGGGTCGATGTCGATCCCAGCATCTGGTTCAGTGCGTCTTCGTCCTCCAGGCCGTAGACCTCACGCAGGCCGTTGTCGTCGTTCTGTTCGTAGTCCGGGTCGTCGAGTGCCGCCCGGAAACTCAGCCGGCTTTCGGTGATGTTCTCGCTGTCCCAGTAGTAGATGCCGGTCGAGACGATCCGCTCGTTCAACATCCCCTCGACATGCCAGGAACCGCCGGGGTACTCGGGCTTGTCCGGGGTGAGATGAATGGTGGCGAGCTTGACGATGACCTGGAGACGGCGGCCGCGCAGGTCGACCCGGGCGGATTCATCGGGCAACTCGGGCGGGGTGAAGACCGGGGCGTCCGGGAGGACCGGGCTGCGGTTTTCCCACCACCCGTCCTGGGCCTCTCCCCATGCACGGACGGCTTCTGTATAGGCCCCATCATCACTGTAGGAGGATCTGTCCGGATACTCCGGCTTCGAGTCGTACCACCCGTAAGGATCGGCCTCGATCCGCAGGGGCCGCGGATGGCGCAGATCGGTGAGCACGTTCTCCAGCAGCGGGCGAAGGCGCGCGAACAAGTCCGGCAAGACGGAGGCTAGTTCGCGATGAGTCTCGGGGTGGACGTTGTTGACGTACGAACGGAAGGCGACATCGCCGTCGTCACTGACATCGACGTCCGTGGGCAGCCACTGGAATTTCTCCGAGAATTCGTACCTCGAGTAGCGGTCCGTCGGGTTCTGCCAAGCCCTCTCGGGCGCTCCGCTCACCTCTCTCACCAGGCAGAACAGCGAGGGATGAACCAGATCCAGTACCTGGCCATCGGATCCGGGATGCCAGTCCTGTTCTGCTTCGGGGACCTGCTCCAGAACCCGAACCGCCTCGCGCAGCCGGGTTCGGAGCTTGTCGTCGACCAGCGTGTCCGACTGCCACACCCCGTCGACGCCCGACACCTCGACGCCGGTTCGTCCGTCCCGCAGCGCGGCGTAATGCTGGAGTTCGGCAAGCACGTAACGAACCTGTGCTTCGGTGAGGCCCTGGGCGACCGCTTCTTGCGTCCACCTGGCGACGATGTCGGCGTCGTTCATCTTGTCGAACCACCCCGGCTTCGCCCGAATGTGGGCGCTGCACTGCATCATCTGAAGTTCCCTCAGCGTTCGGGGAGTCGCGAACGATATGGAACGGGAAGCATGAAAGGGCAGTGGGAAAGCAGACAGGCCAGTCAATTCCTTTGGTCCTCCCGGTCGGTGTGCGGTGGCGGGAAGGATACTTCAGCAGACTGACACCGCAGCCGTGGTCCCTGTCATCGCTGGTCCGGGAGCCAGGGCTTCGACGTAGTCGCGTGATGTCCGGTTCGCGCACACGACCTCCGCCCACCAGGCCATTTCACCCCTGACACTCAGGATGAAAGAGGTTCAGTCAGATGGGCAGGGCGCCCTTGAAGTGGGAATTGGGCAGATCGGGGTGGGTGGTGGCGAGCCAGCCGTGGCCGTGGGCGTCGTCCGCGGACATGGGGCCGGGCTGGACGGAGAGGTTGTCGGCCGCCACGTCCGCCTCGGGCACGCCCTTGGCGTATTTCTCGTCCTCGATCCCCTGTTCCGCGTCTTCGATGTAGCTGATTTCGAAGGGCAGTGGCTTGCCCCGGAACTCCGGGTAGTCATAGGTGCCGTAGCTGCGCACCCTGCGACCGTCGCGCGCGACATACCAGACCGAGCCGGAGTGGTAAGGGTCGATCACATAGAAGTGGGCCTCCCCGCATCGCTCGCTGAGCGTATCGGCGAGGGTGAATCCGTCGCATTCGTCCACGAAGGAATTGCCCCACACCATGCGCCAGCTCTTGATCGGCATGTCCCTGAACCACCAGCTCTTGAACTCCGGGGTGATGAAGACCCGGTAGGCCCTCTGCCGCTCCCCCTGGGAATCCTGGAAATCCATGGCGTCGTCGGCCCGGGTGGTGGCCTCCACACCCAGCGCGGGGGTGACCGGCCGGAGGTCGTGCAGGCCGAGGGCGGCCACGGCGTCGTCGAGCCGGTCCGCCGGGAAGGCCAGCCAGCGGCCGGCTTCCGAGGGAAGGTCCACCGGGAGTCTGTCCAGGAGCTTGATCCGTACGAGGCGTTCCACGGCACGCCGGTCGGCATCGTCGAGCACCTGCGTACCGCCCAGGTCGACCAGCGTCTCCAGGGCCTTGCCGCGCAGCCGCCCGGGGCCATGGCGCCGGATCTCCCGAAGGCGCGGCAGCGCCTGGTCACCCAGCCGCTTCAGGACGGACTCGGCGCTGAATCTCGGGCTCCCCCGTCGCGTGTCGCGGACATACGGCAGGAGCCGGTCGACGCTCTGCGCTCCGAGCGCGACCAGGCCGTCCTCCGCGGCCCTGCGAACGGTGTGGTCGTTGTCCGAGAGATCCCGTATGAGGGCGTCAATGGCTTCTGGCATGGGGCTTAGCCTAGGCCGGGAAAAGGATCACCTACCGGAGGGGTTTCGATGCCGGGGGACGGCGCGGCAGCGTCCTGTTACATCCTGGAGCGGCAGTTCTCCACCCAGTTGGACTGGACGACGTTCTTCGTCTACAACCGGCGTGATCACATCCGGCTTCTGCTCACCGAGTTGTTCTTCGACGCCGAGGATTCGGACCGCGTCGAGAGCACCCGGAGCGACCACGTGGATGACCACGAGACGAGCGATCTGTGGGTGATCGAGGGCGGGCGCCTCATCGGCCACGTCGATCTGCGTCCCCTCATCGACGTCCCCGACGTCTTCGATCCCGAGAACGACGAAGGGCGGATCGACTGGCAGGCCTTCGACGCCGCCGTCCCCGCCGACCTGCGGGGACCGCTGCTGGGCAGGAGTGAGGAGCTGCGGCTGCTGGACGTCGACCAGGACTTCGCGGCCGCCACAAGCGACCTTCCGACGCTCTACCCGGGCCGCCCGCTCGTCTACGGCATGAACCTGTGGATGAACGGGGAGCTCTCCGACGAGCCCGCCGCCTACTTCACGGACCCGGACCCCAGTTGACGACTCAGCCGGATCCCGGTTAAGGGCTCAACCGGATCCCGGTTAAGGGCTCAGCCCGATCCCAGCTGAGGGCTCAGACCGCCGCGGCCACGCAAACCGCCCGCTCCGGCCGGTTCGGGCAGACCGGTGGCCGTCATCAGCGGGTCCGCCCGGGGCAGCCCGTGGCCACGGCGGTCACATGCCGGAAACCTTGACGGCCGCTGTGCCGGGTGTCACGATTCGGGCGCCCCCCATGTTTGCGTAAACATCGCCCATACGACACCCCGACGGCTACTCAGACATGCAGGCTCCGCCATGCGCTGAGTCGGCCTCTCCCGAAAGAGCAAGCGATGCGCACATCCCCCGTCAGCCCCGTCAGCCCCGCCAGAGCGCGCTTCACCCCCCGGCTGCGCGCCGCCTTCGTCGCGATCCTGGTCGCCGCGGCCACCGGCACCACCCTGGCCGGCAGCCCCGCCTCCGCCGCCTCCGCCGCGCCCAGCGGAGACACCACCCAGTTCCGGGGCGTGAACTGGGCCGATCCCCGCGACAACTTCGCCGACGACCCGGTCGTGCTGTCCGGCCTGTCGACGTCCGACAGCTATGACCAGACGTACGCCAAGGCGAGCCGGATCATCTCGGGGTTCCGCGCGAACCTCGGCGCCAACACCGTCCGGCTGCCCATCAACCCGTACACGGTCAACGGCCCCTACTGGAAGTCGTACCGCGGGGTCATCGACGCGGCCTCGGACAAGGGCTTCAAGATCATCCTCTCTTACTGGGAGGGTACGGGCCCGCGCAAGGACGGCTACATCGACGACCCCGCCACCTTCTGGCCCATGTGGAACACCGTGGTCGACGCGTACAAGGACGACAAGCAGGTCTACTTCGAGCCGATGAACGAGCCCCACGGCTACACCGACACCGAGTGGGCCGACATCGCAGCGAAGTGGCTGTCCACCTACCCCTCGGTCCCGCGCAACCGGGTGTTCGTCAGCGGCGCCGGCTACAACGACCACGTCACCTCGGTCTGCGCCGACCCGCGCCTGGACGGCACGTACCTGTCGCTGCACCACTACGGGTTCTGGAAGAGCTACGCCACCTACGACGAGTGGGTGGCCGACCTCAAGGTGCGCATAGGTGACTGCGCCAACCGGACCGTCGCCGACGAGTTCGGCGCCCCGATGACCACCGGCCTCAACTACAACAAGCCGGCTCCGTCCGACAACTTCATCAACTACGTCCAGGCCGTCACGGACACCTTCCGCGAGCTCAAGATGGGCTCCGTCTACTGGCCCGGCCTGCGTACCGACGACACCTACACCCTGCAGACCCTGACCGGCGACCCCGCCCGGCCCTCGCTGGCCACCACCAACCAGTCCGGCGCCGACCGGCTCGCCTGGGGCTGGGGACGCGGCAAGCCCGTCCGGCCCTGACGCGGACAGTCCTGACACGGACAGCCCATAGGCGGTACCGGCAGACGTGCCCGGTACCGCCGTCCGCGCCAAGCGTCCGAAAGGACGCTGCGCACCGGATCCCCGATGCGCCTTCAGCAGCAAGCAGGCACGTCGGCGGCCGCTTTGGCTGTCGTGCCGGGCAGCCCGGTGAGCCAGGCGCCCTGCACCGGACCGGCCGCCGTTCCGGCCGACGCGGCGGCTGCCGTCGACGACGAGGCGGCGGCGGGAACGACCGCCGCGCTCAGGGCCAGGATGCTTCCCGCGAGAGTCGCGGCGATCTTTGCTGTGATGCTCATGGATGTGTCCCCCTTTATCAAGGGTTGTTCGGGGCTTCGGCATCCAGGGTGCCGAGCGCGACCGCACCTGGCCTTGTCGGTCCGCGCAGAGATGTTGACGATTCGCGCACCTCTTTGACGCGCACACCTTTGAGGCGCCGCATGTCGCGGCGCCTCAGGCGGGCCGTAGCCGCAAGGACGAGCGGGCGTCAGCCCACCAGGTGGTAGTTGCCCGCGACCACCAGGAAGAGCACCGCGGCCAGCGCCACCGCGCTGTAGTGGATCCGGGCCGCCCAGCCCCACCAGCGGCGCCACCAGGCGATCACGGCGCACACCA